>JAXMBN010000012.1:0-148406 GCA_046349875.1 Pirellulales bacterium | reverse complement strand
TACCGCGCCCTGGACGGGTCGAATTACACTAAAGGGATGTTGAATATTTGAAGTGCTATCAAGACAGAGACTATGTGACGAGGAGGATTGTATGGAAATCCTTTGGGGTTGCTTGGCAGGGTTTGTGGCATGGTTTTTATTTCGCTATTTCATCGCTGGTTTCTATATCATCGATCAGAACCAGCGAGCAGTCATCACGACCTTTGGACGTGCAGAACGTATTGGGAACGCCACAACGGTGGAGTTACCCATCGCGGATGCACTGGGTGGTGATGAACGCGATCGCTATTGTTATCCGCAAGTTCGCGTGGTACAGCCGGGTTTCTATTGGAAGTGGCCCTGGCAGGAAGTGCATCGCGTATCGATTGCCACGGCTACCATGAACATGGCACATGATCCCGATGATCCTCTGGCCAACCAGGGTGGAACGATCCTGGAAGCGGTTACCAAAGATCAATTGAATATCGGACTCGATGGCCAGATTCGCTACGGTGTTGCGGAATCAAATCTTTATGCCTATCTCTTTGGTGTGAAGAGTCCGATTTCTCATGTGATGGGTTACTTTGTATCGGTGCTTCGCGAACGCATCGCAAACTTTGAAGCACCGTCGAACAAGCAGCTCGGCAATGAAGGCGAAATAGCGACGGAGCAAGAAGTCAATTTCGGTGTTTCGATCAATGACTTGCGAAAGAACTTGAGAGATCTGAATGAGCATATGGATCGGGAATGCCGATCGTCTGCTGCTCGGTATGGAATGGTGCTCGATGCGTCATTGATTACGGGGATCGATCCGCCTCCCGAAGTCGAGTCTGCATTGGCGGCCATCAATACGGCACACAATCAAGTTTCGTCGGATATTAGCTTGGCTCAAGCGGCAGCAGATCAAAAGATTGTCCAATCGAAACGCGCCGTAGAAATCGAAACGTTGAAAGCTCAGGCTGAGATCGAACCTCTTGAGCGTTTGGCGGCTCAGCTTGAAACCTTAAAACAAGCGAGTCCGGAAGTTCTTCAAGCCTACGTTCGAAATGTACGAATGGCTCTGTATGGACGATCGGAACAAGCTTTTGTGGAGGTGGACTCATGAACGGCCTCATTGCGTTTGCCATTACATTTGTTGCGTCGGCCATGCTGGTTCCCATTGCATTGTCGTTCGGACGATTGTTCGGAGTCTACACCATTGTTCGGGAGCGACGATGTCACGTCTATGTATTGTTTGGCAAGGTCGTGGAAATCATCGATGAGCCGGGGTTGCATTTCCTATGGCCTTTGATGGATTGGAAGGCCTTTGTCGTGAACTGGCTTGGAAAGTGCTACGTTCTTGATATGCGGCTCGATCAGGTTTACCTTCGCAGTGCCCCTGTCAATTCAGAAGAGGGTGCGCCTATGGGAATCGGAATCTGGTATGAAATGTTTATCAGCGATCCTGTCGCTTATCTATTCAAGAATATGGATCCGCGAGGATCGCTGTCGGCCAACGTAGGGAACTCCACCGTGCGTTGCCTCAGCAATCTTCCATTGGCACTCATGATGGGAAATCGTCATGGTATGAGTGCCACGGTTCGCGAAGAGGTCTCGCCAACCTCGGATGAGTGGGGATATCGATTGGGATCGGTCTACATTCGCAAAGTACATTTTCGTGACAAGGAAATGATTCGCCAGATCGAAAGTAAAGTGGTCAATCGCTTGCGGCAAGTGACATCGGCTATCAAACAGGATGGTGCCAATCAGGTGAGTATCATCACAAGTACAGCCGATCGTAAGGCTGCGATTGAGTTTGCAAAGGCTGCCGCGATACGTCCCGAGTATGTAGGGCGTGCACTGGAGAAAATTTGCCAAGATCCAGAGACTGCCGATGCTATGTTTACCATGCTGGAGACGCAAAAACTGCTGGAAGGAAAAGCAAAACTCACCTTGCTCCCCAGGTCCCGCGGTGTATTAGCGGATCTCTTGGCTGGGCAGTCGCAAACCGAATAACCTTTCAGGCGTCGATTCGATTGCCGGTTTGGCTGGTAACTGCCGCTCAAACTATCATCGATTCTCACACTAGGAAGAGTGGAATCCCTTGAAGACAACTTCAAGGGATTCATCTTCTCATCTTGGACATGCTCCTCTATATTTGCAGTCCTAATACTTGGTTGGGCGAGAGGTGTTTACCTTGGTCCCCCATGTCCTCTTCTTTTCAGACGGTTCAAGTGCATCGTGTCTAGTCAATCTTCTGCTTTTGCATCGCATATAGCTCGTATTCGTAAAGAGTTCTTTTCGCGTGATGCACGCCGATGGCCCATTTTTGCGGACCCGGCACTTGCCGACATCATCCATTTTCGCGGAAGCCATTTACCACCTAATGATCGTTTGAACGCCTATCCGAACGGTCCAGTGGAACTGGAAGAGTTGCTTCACGAAAACGAGATTCCCGATGTTGGAAGGTCGATTGATGAAGTCAATCGGCGGTTGGTGTTTGCTGGTGCGCTTTCGAAATGCTGGGAGGATCCTGCAAGCGTTGAAAATGTTATCACGTCATCGTGTGATGCGGCTATTCATGGAGCGGCGCTTGGAATTTTGGCTAATCCGAATCTTGTTTACAGCGAGTACTGTGGTGTTGCGGAAGAGTTAGAACGGGTTGTAGTCCGGCAGGTGGCGAATCTTGTCGGTTACGATCCAACGCAGGCTACTGGGGTTTTTACTCAAGGTGGAACCTTTTGCAACTTATATGGGTACCTATTTGGCATTCGCAAGTCGATGCCTGAATCGATGCGACTCGGGCTCGAGTATGGTCAAGATTATCGGATGATCAACTCGCAAGGTGGACACTATTCCAACACCACGAACTTATCGCTTTTGGGTGTCAATATCGCGAAAAAGACCATTCGCATCAAATTGACTCAATCGAGCAATATTGATTTGAAAGATTTGGAGGATCAGCTGACGGCATGTTTTCAATTGGGGTGCCTCGTACCGACGATCATGTTAACGATGGGGACAACCGATACTTTTGCGGTCGATCCCGTGAAGCCTGTTCGTGATCTATGTGATCGTTTAGCGAAGAAGTTTAAGATTGCCAATCCGCACATTCATGTTGATTCTGCAGTAGGATGGCCGCTGATATTCTTTCTGGACTATGATTTTGAACGCAATCCGCTGAGCATTCTTTCACAAACATTGGAAGGCATTCGTCGCCATGCCGATCGGTTTCGCGAATTGAAGTATGCGGATTCCTTTACCGTCGATTTTCAAAAATGGGGTTACGTTCCCTATACCTCGAGTTTGGTGATGGTGAAGGATCGCGAGTCGATGAAGGCACTCGAACATGATCCCGAGAACTTTTCGTATTTCGAAAAGGATGTGCAAGGACAAACGCATCTCCAGTCGACGATCGAGTGTTCTCGAGGAGCCGCTGGATTGTTCGGTGCTTACGCTGCATTGAACGCTCTTGGAAAGCGAGGGTATCAGATTCTTATTGCGCATGGATTGCAGAATGCTGATTACATGCGCCGCCGATTGGTCGAACTGCCGGGTGCGGTAGTGGTTGCGCCGGATAATTGCGGGCCATCGGTAGGGTTTCGTGTTTACGATCCATCCAAAGTCTCCGAACCGGTGGAAGAACTCGCCAGAGAAAAGGCTGCAACGTGTACGCCTGAGAGTAGAGAACGCTTGGCTGAGAATTCAGCCTACCACAGAAAGGTTTTTCTGAAGCGAGGGAAAGTGGGGCTCTACACGAACTGGATTCAGTATGTCACGCATACCGACTACGATGAGCAAGGAGATTGGATGCCCATTCCCGGCGAAAAAGCAGTCTTTATGAACCCGCATACGCAGCAAGCCCACATCGACCAGTTTCTAGCTCGCCTCCATGGATGACAAAGTACGGAAAAACAACGTGCCATCCACCTATCTATGATGAAACAAGGTGTCAGCCACCTATTGTTGATGATGGAATTTGGGTTCGTTTGCAGGTTTTGGGGGCTGAAAATGAGCTTGGAGAGCTCATTCGGTTCGGCTTTTGGCAGAGATTGATGCCAGAAGAAGGCGAAAATGCCTTTGGATGGGAAGGAATGCGCGGACCGCTAGACAGAGTGCTGTTTGAGATCGCTTGAAGATGGAGTAGTGGTAGAAAAAACTACTCGGTAAAGCAGGCGCGGCAGGATCGTTGGCCGCGACTCCAAGCGATGTTGCGGTTCTTGGCTTCCTTTTGCAGGTTCACTGGCTTGCCTGCAGCATAACACTTCCCAAAGTACTTGGAGAAATCCCACACCAAGTCACACCACATCGAACCTTCAATGCCGATTCGCTCAAGAATCGGTTGAAGGTCTTCGGGTATCTTGCCACGTTTGTCTGGGCGTTTTTGACGACCCGTCCAATCGAGCAGCGTCGAGTACTCGGCAAGCGTCATCGACAAGAAGCCCTTATCGCTGGCTCGTGTTCCTCCATGATGTGGTTTGGGACCTACGACATCATGTTCGTTGAGTTGTAGCGGCGCAAGCCATGCATCCACAGGCCTTAGGCGTGAAGCGTTGGCTTTGCTTTTGCCTCGTTGTTTTTCTTTCGAACTTTTTTCGTTTTCTGCACGAAAGTCGCTTAGACACTTTTGTAATCGAGCAACTTCTTCTTTGTCGCGACACCGCTTGGCCAACTTGATCTGCTGAAGAATCGTCTTCTCATCGATCCTCGAAGGTTCCAAGGCAATCGCTGCTGCGATTCTCTTGGAACCTTTTTGTGCCTTGATGCGATCATAGGCCGAGGTAAACCTAGACGCCTCTGGAGTCTTTGCCATGGCGGCTCGCACGGGATTCAGATCGACATACATCGCGCATGCCAAGAGCCCCGCTTCATCGACAATCTTCTGAGCTTTAAAGCGCCCTTCCCAGAAACGGCCAGTACACTTGTCTTCATTGTTGGCTTTGCGAGCAATCGGTTCCGAGACTGCTCGCATGAACCAAGAAATACTCGATAATCGCTTGCGAAGTTCCAGCATTCGCTTGGCATCGGCCATCTCTTTCGCGATCTGCTGTTGCGTTGGTTCACCTAGGCAATCATCCAGTCTTTTCCCAGGAAAAAGCCTCAACCAACGCGTGGCGACATCTTCATCCGACCACAGTTTTACGATGTCTGGCCGGGTTCGAAGGATCGAGTGAACGTGGTTCGACATCACCGCATAGTTCAGCACATCGACGCCGAAGGCGGATGCTAGCAGTTCCATCCTATGCCGAATCCAACCACGCCGGTGTTCGAAATCCTTTCCTGACGCCTCATCTTTGCCTGCAAGAAAGGCTCTTCGCACACATCGCTGGACGCAATGAGCGATGGCGACTTCGTCTTGCCCAAATACCGATTCTCGCTTTGGTCGCGCCATGATTCAACACCTCCGTTGAATCCTAGCGCGGCAACGTCCAAAGTCAACAGTAGGTGGCTGACACCTTGTGTGGGGCGTCAACAATAGGTGGATGGCACCTTGTGTTGGCGGCGGATTTCGTAGAGGAGGATGCCTGCAGCAACGGCGGCGTTGAGCGAGGTGACATGGCCATACATGGGGATGGTCACTTTGAGGTCGCAAAGGTCAAGCAGCGATTGGCTGATGCCGTAGGCTTCACTGCCGATGATAAGCGCCGTTGGCGCAGTGAGTGGAGCATCCCATACGCTATGCGATCCGTTAGAGTCGGCTGCCACGAGCTGCATGCCGAGAGATTTTACGAGTTTAGCGGCTGCCATCAAATCGCTGGAGCGAGCGATCGGAATGTAATTGACAGCCCCTGCTGAAGATCGGGCAACGTGAGGCGTTACTTCCGATTGGTGTTTCTCACCAACGATGAGCATCGAGACATTGGTTCCATCGCAACATCTCAAGATGGCTCCTAAATTGAATGCATCTTGGATGCGATCACAGATAACGACCAATGGAACGCTGGAGTGATTTGTATCGGATGACGATCTAACGGATTGCAATGATTGCCGAAGAGATGATTCCATCTCGTCCATGGACACGTATGGAAATTGCCCGAGTCGAATGGCCATGCCTTGATGGTCTGCATTGCCCGTCAATTGTTCAATTCGTTCGGGGAGCACAACATGGACGGGAATCGAATGGTCTTGGTGGAGCTCGAGCTTCCCTGCGATGTGCTCCAAGGATTCTTGAACCACATAGATCTCAAGGACGGGCCACCTTCCCGATTTCAAGGTCTCGGTGACGGCGTGGAATCCCCAAAGCCAACTTCGTTGGTGATTGCCACTGAACTTCTTCGATTTGCTCATCAACATTTCCAAAACGGGTTCAAGCTGGTCGGATGGATGGGGGCTCTCTTTCTCGATCCTGATCAGATTCTAAGGTGATGAGCTTTTCCAATCGCTCATCCATTATCGTCAAAAGTCGCAAGAAGGCGAACCCAATTGAGTAACCGCTTTTGCTCGCAGTGGTTCTAAGCCTGAAAAAAACGCTTTTGCAAAAAAATGTCGTTGACTGGTTCGAAATAACCGATACTATAAAACCAAATCTAAAAAACCAAATTTAGCGAAGTCGAGCTGGATTGGAGGGTGGAACGATGATGGCGAGGCCCAAGGCAAAAGAGCTGACGGAACGCGAGCTAGAAGTTATGCAGGTCTTTTGGGAGCGAGGAGAGCTTACTGCACAAGATGTACGCGATGCTCTGGCTGAAGCTGGTCGCGATCTGGCTTATACCACGGTGGCTACCCTGGTCCGAATTTTGTTCGAGAAGCAGTTTCTAGTGCAAACGACACAGGAACGCCCCTTCAAGTTTCATGCGGCTCGGACGTATGAAGAGGTATCGCGGTCGATGCTTGGGGATTTGGTGGAGCGAGTCTTTGGTGGTTCGCGATCGGAATTGTTGTTGAGTTTGTTTGAAGAGCAAAAGCTGTCACCGCAAGAAGAGCAAAGGCTTCGCGAAATACTTGATCGAAGCCAACCGAAAACTGCAAACGATGCGCGATCCAACAAAAGTACCAAGAAACGCTAAGCTCCTTCTGTGAAACCGTAGGTGGTTACTATGTTCAACTATTCCACGTGGATCATTCTGGCGATTCAGATTTCGATGGTCGCAATCGTTGGGATTGGGGCAAGTGTTGTTCATCGTCGTCTTTTTCGATCATCGGGTGCGTTGCCATTGGTTGCATCGGTTCTAGGAATCGGACTCTTGACGTTATGCATGTTCAATTCTTGGCCATGCTGGTTTACTCCATCTTCCGCGCGCATGGAGCCTGCAGTGAATTCGCCTGTAAAGGCGAGCGACACTCCACTCCCAGAAATGAACGCAGATACCCCACCGGTTTTGGCTCCGTCGGAAAATTTGTGGGGGCAGCTTGCGAAACTGGAAAACTGGATTGTTCTTGAGAGCGAAGCCCCTGCAACCACTCACGCTGAATCGCCTTCACTTGCGATGCAGTTCTTTTCCTGGGTGAGTATCGTTTTGATCGTTGGATTCGGCATAGGCGTGCTGAGATTCGTGGGAGGGATAGGAAGCGTAGCGTACTTGGTGCGTACGAGTCGGCCGATCATGGATTTGGCATTGCGCAAAGAAGTAGAGCAAGTCGCCAAGCAATTGGGATGTGGCAAAGACTTGGAGATACGCGAGTGTACACGCCTTGGGCTAGCAGCAACCGTTGGATGGCGCAAGCCTGTGCTCCTGCTATCGCCTCACTGGAAGCGTTGGTCTCGGATGGAACGTCAGAGCTTGTTGGCTCATGAAATCGCTCATATTCGTCGAGGTGATTACCTCACCACATTGCTTGCTCAGGTCGTCCTTCTTTTTCACTTCTATCATCCGCTGGTTCATTGGTTGATCCAGCGTTTGCGATTGGAGCAAGAGATGGCGGCCGATGCGATGGCAGCATCTTTGGTTGGAGGGCATCAGTCGTATCTACGCAACATCAGTGGATTGGCTTTAGCTCAATCCCGTGAACCCTTGGGCTGGCCGGCCCATCCTTTTCTGCCGACCCGAAGAACCTTTCTAAGGAGAATGGAAATGCTTCGTGATTTGAAGATTTTTGCGGGCGGCGGGCCACTTGGTTTGAGGTGGGTCACGATATCGTGCATTGTCGCGATATCGATTGTCGCGATGGGGATTCGTTCGCCACGACTCGATCGTTCCTCGATCGCTTCGGCACAAGAAAAGCCTCAAGCGAGCGTCACCAAAGCGGGTATGTCAGGATCGCGGCCGTTGGTGCCTAAGTATGTGCCTGACGATGCGGATTCGGTTGTATGCATACAGGCTGATGCGCTGATCGAACAAGGACTGAAGCTTCAATCCCAGGGGATCATTCCGGCTGAGCTAGGTGAGCTCAAACAGCTGTCGGGAATGGTCGATGTAACAGTCGTTGGGTACTCCGAGCGAATGCAGTTCGGTGCGTATGCCACATTTGTTTCGAAAGAAGTTCGAGACGCATTTTCACGAAAGATCTCTGAACGTGAACTCCATTACCCTGATGATCGATCTACGATTTGGGGAGACGATGTAGTCGTTAAGAAAATGATTGCAACCAACGGCAAGGCGGGATCGCCGCTGGTGCTCTCGGATGCATGGAAGAAAGCCTCGGTGGCTAAGATTGCAGCGGCGGCCCGAACCTCGTCGATTCAAAAGCTCTTACCACCGCAAGAAACACCAGCAGTGGCATTTTCGAAAATGTTTTCACCCATGTGGGAGTCGGCCCGCGAGTATTACCTTTCGGCCAATGTCGCGGATAACGTCCAGATATCGATCAGTGCTCACTGCAAAGATGAGAGTGATGCAAGCAAAGTCATGGCGACAGTTCAGGCTATGACAAGCCTTGCGATCAACTCGCTGGATGGCATGAAGAGCCAGCAAGGCCCGAATGCTGTTCTTGCAAGCGCGGTATTGCCCATCCTTTCGAAAGTCAAACCTGCTCAGGAAGGGAATGTTGTTCGTTATCAGGCCGAAGCGGAGTTGGTTTCTACTCTGAAAACGATGGTAGCACCCGTCATGGCGGCTCGCAAAGCAGCACAACGCCAAGTTCATGCTAACAACATGAAGCAAATAATGTTGGCGTTGCATTTGTATCATGAACAGTACCAACATTTTCCTCCGGCGATCATCAAAGATCCTCAGTCCGGTATGCTGCGAAGTTGGAGAGTGGAGATATTGCCGTTGCTTGGCTACGAGCAACTGTATCAGCAGTATCGAAAGAACGAAGCATGGGACAGCGAAGCCAACATGAAAGTCTTGAAGCAGATCCCATTGCCCTATAAGCAGTCTGGGAGCGAAGGGGGATCAAACTTCACGAGTGTTTCTGCCGCCTACGGTAGTGAGCTTCTTTTCAAGAAGGATGACATGGTTGGCCGAAAGTTGACCGACATCACGGATGGCACATCCAATACGATTGCACTGATCGAGTCCAAGACGACCATTCCTTGGACCAAGCCAGAGGAAATTGCACTCGATCTCGACAAGTTATCCTTCTCAACCTTGGGTGGATTTGATCCCAATGGCGCGAATTTTGGGTTTGCAGACGGAAGTGTACGATTCTTGAGTTCGACCTTTGATCTCAAGATGTTGCGTGCCTTTCTCACCGCAACCGGTGGTGAAGTGATCAGCAAGTAAGCCAATCTACCAATAGGCTTCGAAGGCTTTCATACGACGAATCACTGGGCTTGTGGACGGCCATCCCTCGTTCCAGTATCAGGCGATCACGTTGCGCATGGGTTGGCGGCGACGTGATCGCTTTTCTTTTTTGGGCCCTCCAATCCCAGCTGGAAAAGATTTTCAAAACCTTGCTTGACTCCGTACCATAGTACGGAGTCGATAATATCCTTGGAGGGCTTCACGATGATGCGTTGGACGATCAGTAAGATAGCTGCGGCGGCCGGAGTGGGGGTCGAGACGATTCGCTATTACGAACGCCGTGGGTTGATCGAACAGCCTAAGGCAATGAGGACAGCGTTTCGTGAGTATCCCGAATCGGTCATTGCTCGAGTGCGATTTATCAAGCGAGCTCAAGAGTTGGGATTCACGCTTGAAGAAATCGCTGAGCTTTTAGCATTGACCGAGCAGTCGGGCATAACTCGCAAAGAAGTGCGCGAGGTAGCGCAACAAAAGCTTGTCATGATCCGCGAGAAACTGCAGGACCTGATTCGGATGGAGGCAACGTTGTCGAAATTGGTTCGCAGCTGTTCGGGCAAAGGTTCACTTGCGGGCTGTCCGATCATCGAAGCCCTTGCAGAGTCACCCACTTCCTGTAAACACCAAGGAGAATGAAGAAATGGCCTGGAAATTTTCAACGACCTTGAGCTGCAAGCGATGCCTAGCCAAGGTGCAACCCAAGCTGGATTCCGTGAAGTGGATTCAGCGTTGGTCCATCGACTGGGATCATCCCGATAAACTGCTGACCGTTGAGGCTTCGCAGCCAGGGAATCCCCAGCATGTGATCGATTTACTAAGGCAAGCGGGATATGACGGACAAATCATGGAAGGATCGTCGCCCATTGCCAAGGTCCCCTACTCTTCCAGCAACCGAGCTCAAAACCAAGAGGAATCGGGAGCCAAATGGAAGCTTTCCACGTACAAGCCTCTATTGTTGGTGATCAGTTATGTTCTAGGGGCATCCTTACTTTGGGAGACGGCTCAAAGTGAATGGCACTGGATGCGTGTGATGAACCACTTCATGGGTTTCTTCTTCACCGGATTTGCGTTCTTTAAGCTTCTAGACATTGGTAAATTCGCTGATGCCTTCAGTACCTACGATGTGATTGCCAAGCGATCGCGATGGTATGGTTTGGCATATCCATGGATCGAACTTGCCATCGGAATCCTCTTTCTAACACAAAGCGAGCTGTTCTTCGTGCAGGCGATTACCTTTGTGATCATGTCTACCGGGCTGATCGGAGTGATTTCGGCGGTTCGGCAAAAGCGAGCCATCCAATGTGCCTGCTTAGGTACGGTATTCAACCTACCGATTTCGGTCGTCACGATTGTGGAAAATGGCGCAATGATTGCCATGTCCCTAACCATGATGGCCATTTAGGATCAACTGACCATGGATTCGAGGCAAACGTCACGAGACGATGTTGCTTCCTTGTCGATTCAAAACTATGATTCAAGAGTTCGATGAGCCGATTTCGAGATGGATCGACAGCTCGAAAGACCGCAGGTCATCACCAAGTCGGAATGCAATCATGATAAGTCTCACCGCAAAGTCCTTGTTGATGCTCACCGTAGCATTCGGGCAGCTATTGGGTGGGGTGTCCTGTTGCTGTTTTACTCGGTCGGTCACTCAATGGGTGAGTCGATCGGTGGTGGAGGATGCAGGTGGGGCGACCGTTGGGCATTGTCCGAAATGTAAAGCTCGCGAAAGTTCAAATTCGGTAGCCTGCTCGCGAACAACCAAGCCAGTTCAAGATCCGAGTTGGCAATTGCCTGGTTGCCATTGTGCAAAGCATGTTCAGGCGGCAAGGCCTGAAAATAAAGGCGGGAAGGTTGCTGAACTTTCTTGCGATTGGCACGATGGTTTGCCGTCCATTCACCATCGATTGAGCTCTGCCGCTGTTCTCGGGATAGCACGGGGACCGGAATCATTTGGTGGCTCTTCTTTACTAGTGTGGTATTGCATTCGTCGCGAGTGACGAGTTGGCCACAATCTTTCTTGTTGATCCGTGCGGCCTACGAATCGTCCAGCGATCTATTGGATCGTCGTTGATGAACCAATCGTAGGATTGGATCGAGATGCTTGGAATCGATTTAAGATTCGAGCAACGACGTTTCAAGACGCGGTTCAACCTCTAGCGAAGGATCACGAAGCGATCCATCGTTCCGTGCCATGCATCATGGAGATGGGGCACCTAAAACTGACTTTTTGAGTGGTCCTTTCATCCTATCGATGCAGGTCTTTGGTGATGATCGGCCTCATTTTGAAAATGAATACTCGCACTTGGAGATAGGTCTCATGAAAGAAATTTGGAGCGTGTTGTTTGTCCTTGGAAGTCTTTTGCACTCAGTAGTTGCTCAAGAGCCCCAGAAGGAAAGTCCGCAAGAACGCCGCGAGCGATTGCGCATTGCGGTGCAGGCGATTTGTCCGGTCACTGGAGAGAAGTTGGGGGCTCATGGAAAGCCCATCAAGATGACCGATCCCGATACCAAAGAGGTTTTCTATCTTTGCTGTGAAGCGTGTTTGAAATCCAAGGTGGATGCAAAGCACGTAGCGACGATCCGAGCTCGGTTGGCGCAGGCTCAAGGAACGTGTTTGGTCATGACGGACAATGATGTATCTGCAGAGTCGAAGCACTCGGTCGTGGAGGGGCAACTGGTATATGTTTGTTGTCCACCGTGCATCAAGAAAATGGCGGTAGATCCAGAGAAGTTTCTCAGTATGCTCGATGATCGGTACGAAGCATTTCTCAACAAGAAGTAAAGGAGTGATCAAGATGCGATTGAAACGATTCTATCCATGGGCATTCCTACCACTTGCGATGGGCATGATGGTTGGGTTGGGATGCGACCCCAAGGGGGTTTCCACTCCTTCGGCAGGACAGCAGGCAAGCACTTCGCTCAAGACGAGTGATGCTCCGTTACCGCCGTTGCAGGAGGGGAATGATTCAACGGTTGCAGAGCATGGGCACAAGCCCGGTGAACACGGCGGGATCATGGTGTCGCTCGGGCGTGATAGTTATCACATCGAGGCCGTGATTGCTGCAGATGGTACGGTTCGATTGTATACCTTGGGGAAAGATGAGACGCGAGTCATCGACATCGAACGTCAATCGCTGAAAGGCTTTATTAAGGCGATCGGCGATACGGAATCGAATGAGATTCTCTTTGAGGCGCAACCACAAGATGGAGATCAAGCGAATCGAACGTCACTGTTTGTTGGGAAGCTGCCTGCAGAGTATGTGGGTAAGTCGGTGGAAGTGACTGTTCCCAATGTACGCATCGACGGTGAACGGTTTCGACTGGGATTTCAGACTCCTGCATTGGATCATGGTGGTGTCGCGATGCCAGCCAAACTCGCTGACGATGCCGAGCGCGATCTCTATCTAAAGCCAGGAGGGCGTTACACCGAGGCCGATATACAGGCCAATGGAAATACGACCGCCACACTCAAGTTCAAAGGGATCAAGTCGTCGCATGATATGCATCCGAAAGCGGGCGACCGGATCTGCCCTATTACAGAAACGAAAGCGAATCCCAAGTTTACTTGGATCGTGGATGGCAAGAGCTATGAGTTTTGTTGTCCGCCCTGTGTGGATGAGTTTGTGAAGATGGCAAAGGGTTCGAGTGATCCCCTGCCGTCACCCGAATCCTTCGTCAAAGCGAAGTGATCGCATTGGACAGGTATGGCGGAAGGCTGACTCTGAATTCGTGAAAGCGTAGGTTGCGATGATGCAAAACCAATGTGCGCGAACCCAATTGGATTGGCTCATTTCCTGTTTGGGTCTTTGGGTTGCGTTGTTGATGATCAAGGCAACCTACGCTCACGAAGGGCATCAGCCATTGCCCACCAAGGGTGTCCAAGTGGATGTTGCTGCGGGGCGAGTTGTTCTTTCGAACCAGGCGCGTCAGGCCATTGGAGTTCGAGCTACCGAAGTAATGGCGAAAAGCGTCGAAGAGTCGATTGAAGCGTATGCGGAAACGACACTTCCCTGGGATGCCTATTCTTTTGTATCGGCGCAATTGGCTGGAAGAATCGTCAAACTCCATGTAAAGCCAGGTGATGCTGTTCGGAAGGGACAGGTATTGGCTGAACTCTCGAGTCGCGATCTTGAGTTACTCAAGTACGAGTATGAAAAAGCACGCAATGAAGAGCAGGTTGCAAGGAAAATCCTCGAGTCGACGCGACCAGCCGCCACGACGGGTAGTATTCCCGTGCGAAGGCTTATGGATCTCGAGAATACACTCGAGCAAGCGCGGGTATCGCTCACCATGATTCGGGCCCGTGCATCGATGATTGATGTTCCGCTGGAAGAATTGGAGACTGCCAATTTACCCACCGTGTATAAGGTCATGGCGACGATCGATGGCACGGTCCTCCATAACGACTTGGCGGAAGGAAAGTATGTTGAAGCGGATGAGCATCTTTTCGAAATCGCAGATAGCCGAATCCTATGGGCGAAGATCAAGCTCTTGGAAAAGGATCTCTTTCGAGTGAAGGTGGGGCAACCGGTGACCTTTCACTGGCTGGGATCAGGGAATTCCGTTGATGCACAAATCGATTTTCTTGATGTAAATCTTGATCCTATCACTAAGAACGCATGGGCTTGGGCCAAGTTTACAAGCCCATCGTTAATGCCCGGGCGAACGGGCAGTGCAATCATTCAAGTTGGGAAACAAGCTCGAAAAGTGGTGGTTCCGCGGTCATCGGTCTATAGCGATGGGATTCACAACTATGTTTTCGTTGAAGAAGCCTCAAAGAAAGAGGGGGCGGAGTATCGCAAACGAAATGTTTATTTGAGTGATCGTACAGCTGTGGGAAGCCACGAAATCGAAGTGCTTGTTGGAAGTGTTTTTCCAGGCGACCGCGTTGTTATCCAAGGCGGCCATGAACTATCAAGTCTATTTTTTCTAGAGAGTTTGCAGCTTGGTGCGCAAACTCGAAAGAGTCTCGGAATCGAGCTCGCCAAAGTGGAAGTCCAAGCATTTCAGCCAACGTGGAATATTCCTGGTGTGGTTGGCTTGCCGCCTGAAAATCGAGCTACGGTAACAGCGCAGATCAAAGCCAATGTGCGGGCGATCCATGTATTGCCGGGGACTGTGGTACGGCAAGGCGATGTGCTACTTGAGTTATTTGGTAGCGAATTGCAAGGGATGCAACTGGAGCTTTTGCAAAACGCGCTGAATGCTCATTTGCTTCGAGGGCGTGTTCGCCTCTTGGAATCAGCGGGGAGCGATACCGTTCCCTTGCGAACGCTCATCGAAGAACGAGGCGCTGCCGATCTGGCGGAGGCTCGCATGAACTCTACCAAGAAGCAGCTGCAAGTTCTTGGCGTGAGCGAATCCGAAATAGATACGATTGTTAACGATAAGAAGTTATCCAGGACATTGACTGTTCGATCCCCAATCGACGGAGCGGTGGCACGATTGAATTGCGTACTTGGGCAAACGGTGGCAGGTAACCAAACGCTTCTTGAAATACAGAATCTCGAAGCCACATGGATTGAAGCCAAAGTGCCGATCAATGAAGTTGACCGCATCGAGCTCGATGCTGAAGGAACGACGCAACTGTTGGCCAATCCTGAGATTCATTTTCCAACCCGAATTGTTCGGCGAAGCCCCACCATCGAAGAGACTACGCGAACGAGAACTCTTTGGCTTGAAATTCTGAAGGCTCCCAAAGATGTCCTATTGCGGCAAGGGATGATGGTTACCGTTTTGCAACCCATGGATGCAACTCGCAGGACGCTTACCGTTCCTCGTACGGCATTGGTTCGCGATGGTATGAACTGGTTTGTCTTTGCGGAGAAGGATCCGGATCGATTTGAACGGCGACGGGTAAGCATTGGAAAGGCGAATGCAGATCGCGTCGAGGTTCAGTTGGGGCTGCACGAAGGCGAAACCATCGTGATTCAGGGAGCTCCTAAACTTCAATCGGCATTCTCGGCATTGAGGTGATGTGATGCTCAACGCAATTATTCGTTTTTCTTTGCTCCATCGTTTATTGATCCTGGTGCTATCGCTGGTCGTTGCGGTCTATGGTGCAACGCTATTTCAATCGATGCCCATCGATGTGTTTCCCGATTTGAATCGGCCGACCGTTACGATCATGACGGAGGCTGCGGGGTTAGCACCAGAAGAAGTGGAAGTGCTGGTGACACGCCCCATCGAATTGTTGATGAATGGCGCGACAGGAGTCAAACGCGTACGTTCTTCATCTGCCATTGGACTATCGATCGTTTGGGTTGAGTTTGACTGGGGGACCAACATTTTTGTTGATCGACAGATCGTTGCGGAAAAACTTCAGTTGGCTCGTTCGAAGTTACCCGAGAGTGCTATTCCAGCCATGGCACCCATTTCGTCGATTATGGGCGAGATCATGTTGCTGGCCATTCGAAGTGACACCGTACCAGAGTCGGCGGATGCACGCGAGGCTTTGGCGATGGAACTAAGAACGCTGGGAGAGTTTACCGTTCGCAATCGATTGTTGGCTGTCGAAGGTGTTTCGCAAGTGACGGTGATGGGTGGCACCTTGAAGCAGTATCAAGTGATTACATCTCCAACAAGACTATCATCGCGCAACGTCACCTTGGCGCAACTGACGGAAGCGGCTGCGAAGGCGAATGTTATTGCGGGTGGAGGTGTAATGGAGCGTGGTGAACGCGAATCCTTACTGCGAATCCAAGGGCAGTCGTTGACGATAGAGGAAATTGCCGCTACTCCCGTGATTTGGCGGGAAGGCGTACCGATTCGAATACGTGATGTCGCTGATGTTCGGTTGGGAGGACCAATCAAGCGCGGTGACGGAGCCGCGTTGATCAAAGTCGAGAACGATGTCGATTTTGCATGGAAGCACCCCGATGAGTATGCCACCTCCAGTTTATTGAAGGCGAGTGGTGAAGAGGATGATCGGAATGATCTTCACGCAGCATCATCGATTCGAGGTGGTAAGGCCGTCCTCCTGACCATCCAGAAACAACCCGAGGCAGATACCGTCGAACTCGATCGACGCATTGCCAAGGTCTTGGAATCGCTCGAGCGGGAATTGCCGAACGGTATTACCATCGAATCCGATATCTTTCGCCAATCGCACTTTATCGAAGCGGCAGTTGAGAACGTTAGTGAGGCTGTTCGGGATGGGGCGGTATGGGTGGTGATCATCTTGTTCTTGATGATGGGGAGTTTTCGAACAAGCATCAGTTCGCTGACGTCGATGCCGCTTTCCATCCTTCTGACGATTTTGGTTTTCCACTACTGGGGGATTACGATCAATACGATGACGCTGGGAGGGATTGCCGTAGCGATCGGGGACTTGGTAGACGATTCCATTGTGGATATCGAAAATATCCATCGAAGATTGCGAGAGAATTCTCTGCTTCCCAAGGAGCAGCAGATGACTGCGTTGGAGGTAATTTATCAGGCCTCCAGTGAAGTCCGAAATTCGATCGTCTATGCCACGTTGATCGTTACGCTGGTGGTCACACCGCTCTTTGCTTTGAGTGGTCTTGAAGGAAGGTTGTTTGCACCCCTTGGAATCGCTTATATCATCTCCTTGGGATCGTCGTTGATTGTCTCGTTAACGTTTACGCCAGTTCTCGCAAGTTTCTTGTTGCCAAATTCCAAAATGATTCGTGAAGGGCGCGATCCGTTGTTGCTGCGATGGCTCAAACTTGGCGATGAACGAATATTGCGTTGGAGTTTGCATCATCCTCGAGTTGTATTAGGACTATCAACGGCGTTGGTGGTTGGAAGTTGTTTGACGTTGCCGTGGATGGGAGGCGAATTTCTTCCGCCATTCAATGAGGGAACGGCTACCGTGAATCTGCGATTGGAGCCCGGTACTTCGCTACTAGAAAGTCAACGCATCGCTAGCCGCGTGGAGCGAATTCTCTTAGAGATTCCTGAAGTACTTTCCGTCGCCAGAAGGACGGGGCGAGCCGAGATGGACGAGCACGCAGAAGGGGTTCATAACACAGAATTTGAAGTTCGTTTTGCACCCCACAAGATCGCCAAAGAAGGTGTGGGAGCAACGGTCATGAGGGCCATTCCGATCGTTCATCTTGCGAGCTACGAATATCAGGGGCGACCACAGGCTGTGGTTTTTGAAGACTTGCGAGATCGGATCTCGAATATTCCTGGGGCTGCTGTCAATGTTGGCCAGCCGATTTCGCATCGGCTAGATCATATGATGTCGGGGATTCGGGCTCAGGTGGCGGTGAAGATCTTTGGCCCTGATCTGCGCGAGCTCAGGACGGCGGCTTTTGATGTTCAGGCAAAGATGCAAGCCGTTCCTGGTGTGGTTGACCTACAGATTGAACCACAAACGGAGATCTCGCAAATCCGTTTGATCGTTAAACGAGAAGAGGCCGCGCGTTATGGTCTAGCGCCAGGCGATGTAGCGGAATGGTTGCAAACGGCTTTTAAAGGAAAGACCGTATCTCAAGTTATCGAGGAAGACAAATACTTCGATTTGGTTGTTTGGTATGACGAAGCATCGCGGGCAAATCCTCGAGTCCTCCAAGAAACGATCGTCGAAACTCCATCGGGTCAGCAGGTCGCATTGTCCCAAGTGGCTGAGGTACTCGATACGACAGGGCCTAACGCACTGAATCGCGAAAATGTCCAACGACGTATCGTGGTGATGTGCAATGTTCAGGGAAGGGACTTGTCGAGTGTGGTTCGAGACATTCGTGAGTCGTTGGCGGATATCGAGAGCAATCTAACGGCCTTGCCAGGCGAATATTTCATCGACTATAGCGGTCAGTTCGAAGCGCAGCAGGAAGCTGGCCGTCGTCTGATGATTCTTGCCTTGCTGAGCCTTGTGGGAGTTATGATGGTTTTGAAGCAAGCCGTTGGATCATGGCGTTCCGCATTCCAAGTGATGGCCAACGTACCGCTGGCAGCTTTTGGGGCGATCTTGATTCTACTGATGCTCAATCGTCCTAGTTGGGAAGCCTTTGCGGAACAAGCATGGTACCTGTGGCCGATGGTTTGGATTCAAGCGACTCACTTGTCACTTGCGCATTGGGTAGGTTTCATCACTTTGATCGGCATTGTCAGTCGCAATGGCATCATGATGATTTCTCATTATCATCATCTCATGGAGGTCGAGAGAGAGCCTTTTGGAATCGAGATGATTGTACGCGGAAGTCTAGAACGGTTATCGCCAGTGATGATGACCGCGATGACCAGTTTTATCGGGTTGATTCCCTTGTTGTTTGGAGCGGGTGACCCAGGGAAAGAGATTCTTCATCCGATGGCTATCGTCCTCTTCGGTGGCATGTTCTTTTCGACGCTTCTCGACCAGTTGGTGACTCCCTGTTTGTTCTACATGTTTGGCGGTCCTCGCTCAGCCGAGAACGGCGATCGATAGATTCATGGCGATCGACGAATTCGCTGTTATTTATGAAATGACACGATCGAGGAACGCCAGTCGACCCTGCCAATGGACAGTGATGCATTCACTGTTCGGCGCTGGCTAGTTTGTGTGGTGAAAGCCGGCGCTGATGCGAAACATGTGGCCATCGGGATGGCGTAGGTGGAATTCGCGGACTCCCCATGGTTCATTCGTTGGGGGATAGGTCACCATGAATTGGTTATCCATTGCAATCTGATGCATTGTATCGACATCTTGCACGGAATCCATCCACCAGGACATCCAAACTCCGTCGGTTTCATCATCGCCTGGAAACTTGGGCATCATCGTTCCTTTGGCTCCTTGCGCACCAACACAAAGGAAGATTTGAGCTTCATTGCAGCAAACGCTTCCAAAGGTAGCTGGGCCGAATGCGTTCGATGATTCACCGGGAGGTAGCATGCCGCTTCCATTCCAAGCGAATCCTGGTTGCCAGCCGAGCACGCGAAACCAAGCAAAGCATTGCTCAATACTGGAAACATGGAGAATGGGAGTCACCGATTGCACTGCCATAGAGATACCTTTCAACGTTAACGAGCTCTCCAGGATTCTTGATCCAAGTGTACTAATCTACTTGCTACCATGCGGGTGATGCCTTGCTGGTATCGAGATTCCGAGTAAGGAATAAGGGATATCTAGGACTGCGTGCGCGGTTCGACTATGATCAGGTTGACCACAATCCCAATGGGATCTCAGGGAGAGATTTCAGACGGAAGCGACCATCTTCTAGGAAGTGTCTGACATGAATGAATTGATCGATGCCCGTCATGGCAAGATGTTGGTGAATCGTCATGACATCTATATTGGAAAGGCCATCGTTCACTACGGTGAGTATTGTGAAGGAGAAGTCGATGTCTTCCGTCAGATCATTCAGCCAGGTTGGTGGATCGTTGAGTTAGGGGCTAACCTAGGTGCCCACACAGTGGTCCTTTCCAAGTTAACGGGACCTAAGGGGCGAGTTTTGGCGTTTGAGCCACAACGGATCATCTTTCAAAACTTGTGCGCCAACGTCGCCCTGAACAACCTAAAAAACGTGTATGCCTATCAGCTAGCGGTAGGTGAAGCTCCCGCAAAAGTCTTCATACCCGACTTGGACTACGATCGCGAAAATAATTTTGGAGGCTTGGCGTTGGGGGAATATCAGTCCGGCGAGTCGGTTGATGTTGTGACTTTGGATAGTTTGCAATTGCCAGCGTGTCATTTTATCAAAGCAGATGTGGAAGGTATGGAGGAGGCGGCATTGCTGGGGGCGAGGCAGACGATTGAAAAGTATCGGCCTATTCTGTATGTCGAGAATGATCGGCAGGATAAATCTACGTCGCTAGTTCGGACGCTGGATCGAATGGGATATAGCATGTATTGGCATAAACCGCGTCTTTACAATCCGCAGAATTATTTTCAGAATCCAGTCAATCGATTTGGGGAAATCGCCTCGCACAACATGATCTGCATCCACCATTCTTTGCCGCAGAATATTCAATGTCCTCGAGTGGACGTGCCTCGCGATATCGGGTAATCCATCGCTTCCGGCGGCCAGTGCTGCAGGCCGGAATTCCTCCTCACTCCGTCTAAAAATTGGCTTGCGCTTTGACATACATAGAAATGCTATGTATGATCGCTTGCAAGAACATCCAATAGGGAGCAACAACAGGGAGTGACTGGATGGGGGAACTTTCTAAAGACCTAATCGCGGCATCCGCGACACCCATCATCTTGGCAATATTGTCCAAGGGGGATAGTTACGGGTATGCCATTATCCAGCACGTGCGGGAGCAATCCGATGGCGAGCTGCAATGGGTGGATGGCATGCTCTATCCCATTCTTCATCGACTCGAAAAACAGAAGTGGATTGAATCGTATTGGGGAAAATCCGAAACCGGTCGAAAGCGGAAATACTATCGACTTCGAAAGGCGGGTACAGCCGAATTGGCGAGGCTAATGGACAACTGGCGTTATGTGTACAGCGTCTTGTTGAAAATTGAAGGGAGGCCCTGCATGTTCGACCTAGATCGTGAAGTGAAGCAGTGGTGTCGCGAGCAATGGGGGTTCTTTGGACTTTCGACTCGGCGTTCTTTGGAATTGGAAGATCATCTGCAATGTGAAGTGGAGACCTTGCGGCTTCAAGGGTTTGACGTTCAGGAGGCGTTGAAGCAAGCCAAGCAGAAGATCGGAAATGCGAGGTTACTTCGCAAAGAGTTCTCTAAGGTGACTCGCGAAGCTCTTTTTTGCAGGCGAAATGTCGCATGCTCTGTTGCCATTCTGATACTTATCGGCATTTTTCTAGGCGACTTCGATTGGGTTCAGCGTTGCGGTTCACGAGTGTTGGCGTTGGTGATGATGTTGACGTGGAGTATTCACTAACGCATCGAGAGAGATCTGAGTTTCTTTCAAGGGAGGGTGTGTCGATGCTTCGTTCGATGGTGTGGATGGCGGTGCTTAGTTGTGGGGCGATGGCTGCGGTTGGGGCCCAAGAGCTACCCCGTCGCGGCGTCCTTGGTGTTGCATTTACTCCTGTGCCAGCAGAGGTTGCCAGCAAGTTGGGTTTGGAGAATGGCCAGGGAGTGGTCGCCATGAAACCCATCGCTGGGTTGACGGGTGAGAAAGCTGGGATACAGGAAGGAGATATCATTGCATCTATCCAAGGCAAGCCGATTGCGATGGGCACGGTCGCCTCGATTGTTCGCGAGCTTCCTTCGGGCGAGCCAACCACGTTTTCAATTTATCGGCAAGGGAAGGCGATGGATCTCAAAGCGAGTCTCCAGGAAAAAGCTCGCGATCCTGGTAACGAACGCTATGAAGTGATCTATAGCCACGTTGTCAGCCATGGCAAGCGGATGCGGACGATCATTACAAAGCCCAAGAGCTCCGGTGCGCATCCAGGTCTGATGTTCATTCAAGGATTCTCGCCTGTCTCCTATGATTTTACTTTGGAAGGATCCAAAGGTGATGTCGGAACCATAGATGGGCCACTCCTTTCGACTCTTGCCAATGCGGGTTACGTCACACTTCGCGTTGAGAAACCAGGTGTGGGTGATAGTGAAGGTGGTCCCTTCGCCGAAGTCGACTTCACAACCGAATTGGATATTTACCGGCAAGCTCTGAAGCAGCTCAAGGGGCTCGAAGGGGTCGATCGCAATCAGATCTTCCTATTTGGCCACAGTATGGGAGGAGCCTTTGGGCCGATGATAGCTTCGGAAAATCGCGTCAAAGGGATTGCGGTTTACGGCGTGGCAGCGAGAACTTGGTTTGAGTATCTGGCCGACACGCTTCGGTATCAAGGATTGGTGGCCGGTGACAATCTCGAAAATGCCGATGAAAAGGTAAGGCAAGGCATGCGCATCATGTCATTGGCGCTGTTTGAAAACATGACCGCGGACGAGATCAAGAACAAGCATCCGCAATTGGAACCGATGACCGACGCGCTCCTTCCACAAGGAATGTTTAGTGGCAAGACGCTTGATTTTTGGCGTCAATTAGCCAGCACGAACATGGCGTCCTATTGGTCGCAATGCAACACCCATGTATTAGCTGTCCGCGGTGCCAGCGATTTTGTTACGTATGATGTCGATCATAAATTGGTGGCAGACATCATCAATAGCGTCAAACCGGGGTGGGGTAAGAGCATGACTTTGCCTGAGTCGGACCATCTTTTCCATCGGTTTGCGACCGAACAACAGAGTATGCAAAACTTTCAGCGAGGTGAATTCAATTCCGCGTTCACCGAACTGTTCATGCAATGGTTGGAGGATGTTCGCAAAAGTTAACCAGTCGATGCTGTTGCGACATTGCAACGACTTCCTTTTTATTCGGACTTGAGCCCCAGAGGCAATTAAATCCCCATGGCTTCAACAAAGATGGTATCGCCAATCTTTGTTAGCCATGGGCCAATTGCGAAGTAGGAGCCGGACGTTCGATAGGTACCTTCGTGCCTTTGACCGCAAATACTATGACGGCATACATCTTGTAGAAGAAGGGAACCACGATCAAAACGAGCGATGTAGAAGTCAACAGCCCGAATGCCAGGCTCGTTGCCATCGGAATAACGACCTGGGCTTGGAGTGACTTTTCGGAAAGGATCGGTGCCAAGCCTGCGATCGTCGTAACGCTCGTTAAGAAAATGGCGCGAAGGCGACGTGAGCCCGCGGTTTCAAGAGCTTCATCGACCGTCATCCCTTCGCGAATGCATTGGTTGATAAAATCGACAAGAACGATCGAGTCATTGACCACCACTCCCGCTAGTGTCACCATTCCGAACATGCTGAAGAGGGTGAGTGGCAAGCCCATGAAAGCATGACCAAAGATCGCTCCGATAATCGAAAAGGGAATGATCATCAGAATAATGAAAGGTTGAAGATACGAACCGAACTCGAAGACCAATAGGGCATACATCGATAGCATGGCTAGCCCGAATCCGATCACAAGGCTCATGAAGGATTCGGCCGTTTCTTGCTGTTGACCTTCCCAGCGAACTCGAAGCGAAGGATATTTCTCGGCAAGTTTGGGGATGAATGATTCTCGCAGCTTGGTGGCCACTAATGCGGCATTGGCCTGAGTGACGTCCACGTCGGCAGTGACGGTGATGGATCGAAGTTGATCGAGGCGATTGATTTCGGAGTACCCTCGTGTAATCGTGATATCGGCGAGTTCGGTGATGGGGCGCTCGATCTTATCGGCACCACGGATCCTAATCTCTTGGAAGTCGGCCAGTGAGCGTCGTTGATCTTGAGGATAGCGAACCATGAGCTTGACTTCATGGCGACCACGTTGCAATCGCATCACCTCTGCGCCGTAATAGGCGTTTCGAATGGTTTCAGAAAGATCGGAAACAGAGATCCCGAGCGCTTCCGCTCGTTCCTTGATCTTGAACTGAAACTCGAACTTACCTGGATTCGAATCATCGCGTATGTCGCGAACGCCTGCGTAAGAGGCTAGCTCGGCCTTGGCGAGTTCAACAGCTTCTTCGATAGCCTTGGAGTCTTCGCGGGAACCGAGGATTTTGAATTCGAGTGCTTTGCCACCGGGGCCCATGTTGGCTGAACTAAATGTGACGCGTTCAGCACCTGGAAAGACGCCCGCTACTTCGCGCCATCGACGAATCAGTTCCGTGCTACTTACATTACGAAGTGAAGGATCGTGAAGTTCTACTTCGATTTGCCCCACATGCGAACCGGAGATTCGGTCCCCTGCCCCAGGTGCCCCAGAGGCAGCTGAACCGACGGAGAGCGACGTTAGAACCACTGGGCCTTTCGGAGAACTGGCATTGAGCGGAAGAGGAGATTTGTTCGTGCCCTTTTGCGATTCCTCCAAATAGATCTCTTCGCTCAGTTGCCTCACCGCGGCCTCCATGCGGCGAGCGGATTCGCTAGTGACGGCGACGGGTGTTCCATCGGGATAGATGACTTGGCCGATAATGGTTGTACCATCGAGCTCGGGAAAGAATACAAAAGGGACCATTCCCGAACGGACCGCAGCGACTCCGAGGCAGACCATGAGAACCAATGCTGAAATGGGGAGCAGAGGGAATCGAAGGCTCAATCGAAGAAGATTTCCGAAGACTGCTTCACCGACTCGATCCAAGACGGCATTGGCACGAATCGAGATCCAATCGAAGAGCCGTTCAAAGGGAAGCAATGCAATGGAGAATGCAAAGATAAGCTTTTGGAGAGTGGACTTGGGTTTGTGAGGTTCGTGCGAGAGATGTCCAGGGAGGGCAAAGGTCGCCTCTGCAAGTGAAAAAAGGAGCATGGCAATAATGGCTGCGGGCATTGCCGAAATGAATTTGCCCATCACTCCAGAAACATAGAAGAGTGGAACGAAGCAAATGATGGTGGTGGCAATGCTAGAAAAAACGCTTGGCAAAACCTGCGAAACGCCGTCTACGGCCGCATCTAGAAATGGCTTCCCCATGCTTCGATGGGCGTAGACATTTTCCCCAATAACGATCCCGTCGTCGACCACGATTCCCACTGCCATCAAGAACGCAAACATCGTCAACATGTTCAGCGTTTGATCCATGTACAGCAAAACGATGCCAGCCCCCATCAAGCTGATGGGAATTCCCATCGCTACCCAAAAGGCCAATCGCAAGTTTAAGAACATCGCCAAAAGAAGAAAGACGATGATGGCTCCTTGAATACCGTTCTTCCGAAGCATCTCCAGTCGATCGCGCACGATGACGCTTTCATCCCCCCACGTTTCCAAGCCAAAGCCTTCAGGGGGACGCGTCATAGCGACAAAGTTTTTTACATCATCCGCGATGCGAATCAAATCCTCATCGCTCGTCCGTTGTACCGTGAGATTGATGGCGGGGCGGCCATTGACTTCGGTGATCGCCGTTACATCATCGAACCCATCCTGCACCTTCCCAATGTCCTCGACACGCAATACGACCCCGTTGGATTTTGTGATGACGGGGAGCTTTTGGATTTCCTCGCCAAGTTCGCGTTTGTTCTTGCCGCGCAGCAAGATTTCTTGTCCTTCGCTCTTGAGCTGGCCGCTGGGCAATTCAATGTTTTCGCGTCGAAGCGTTTGTGCGACCTGAGCCAACGTTAATCCATATTTGCGAAGAGCATTTTCATCGACTTCGACATCGATTTGATAGGGCTTGGCATTTTGAATTTGAACTTGGGATACCGAAGGAAGTTCTAACAATTGTTCACGAATGGATTCGGCATAATCCCGCAACCGCAATTCGGCTTCGCGCCGATCGTGAGGTGCCGCAAGATGTTCTGGACCAAGCACCGCAACTTGAATGGCGGAACTACGAAAAGTGATTTGTTCGACGGTCGATTTTTCACTCCGCTCGGGAAAGAAGACGGAGATTCGGTCGACCGCTGAGCGAATTTCAGATAGGACTCGCTGAGGATCTTTGACGCTTGAGTTGAGTTCGGCGAGTGTAAAGCCGCTTCCTTCGCGACATACGCTGGTGACCTTCTTGATACCAGAAATCGATTGGATTCCCTCCTCGATCTTTTGGCAAATGCCGCTTTCCACTTCATCCGGTGTAGCACCTGGATAGGGCACCGAAACGAGAATGATCTCGAGTTGAAACTCGGGAAAGGTTTCGCGACGCATAATCCAAAAGCAGCCCAGGCCCGCTAAGAGGACCGTCGCCACGACAACATTGATACCAGCGCCGTTCTTGACGGCCCAACGAATGGCTTCCTTCATTCTTACTTCCCTTCCTGGAATCGAATTTTGTCGGAGCCATCACCGATGATCGATGAGAGTGGCGAGGTAACGCAAAGCGTGTTTGCAACAAACTCAGGGCGCTGTTCCACAATCCAGTATTCTTGATCCGGAGTTTGCGGATCGCGATAGAGTCGAACGGCTTTGATCCCTTTGACAATTTTTAAGCGACCGCGTTTCCAATGCACATCCTTGGCGGAACCACTTTCCACGGTTGCATCTCCCGATCCCTCGGGTTCGAAGAACCAAACTTGATTGCCCGGTTGCAAAGCCAGTTTAGGAATGAGTGTAAACTCGCGCTTGGGATTGGTCTTGATCGTGCAATTGACAAACATACCACGGACGAGAGCATGCAAGGCTCCTGCAGCTCGGTCCGACCCTGGCCCCGTTTTACGAAATGCCTGCGGGTTCTCGACCGTGATACGAACGGGAATGGTTCGACTTTGAGGGTCGAGTCCAATTCCTTCATAGCGGCTTAAATGCCCATCCCACTCGAAGCGAATTTCTTCGCGTCCTGCGACTTGATAGGAAACGGTAACGGGCGTTTTCGGAAGTTGATAGGTCGAAGCCTGGTCGCCGTTTTGGGTTACGTTTTCTTGATCCAAGATCCATGTCAATTGATCGGGGCGCAAACTACACGCAACTTCCACGCGTTTGGTATCTTCGATCGCACAGAGAGTTGCACCTTTTTGAATAAACGAATCGGTTTCAACGGATTCGCTCACGATGACACCTGCGATGGGAGCCTTGATAACGGTTCGCGACAAATTGGTTTTGGCCTGCGAAAGCTGTGTGGAGGCCAAACGTTCCGCGAGGACCACCCGCGTGCGACGCGTCGATAGAAGGTCCAATTGATTTTGAATAGTCAAGCGTTGATTGGTACTGCTGAGAAGGGCGCGTCTGGCTTGATCGAGTTCCGTGGCACTGGCAAAGCCTTTGGGAAGGTTTTCAATTCTCGAAAGTTCCTGTTGCTGAAGAGCGACCTCTTGTTCTGCTAATTTCAGTGCCCGCTGCGCGTTGGAAACTTCTTGATCGAGTTCATTTTGCTGAGCGTATTCAGATTCGCGAAGAGCCGTCAATCGTTCCACTTCCCATTGAAAATCGGTGGGATCGATTTCGAAGAGAACCTCGCCGGCTTGAACAAATCGACCAAGTTGGCAATTGTCGCTCTTGTTCTTGATCCGACCAGCGACTTCGGCGGCTACGGTGATTTGGCGAAAAGGAACGACGACTCCTGAGGCCTCTACATCCAACGAAACGCTCTCATGAAACTTCAACGATGGGGCAACCGAAACGATCGAGTAGCTGCCGAGTCCCGCGTTTTGCTGATCGGAATCCTCTGCAAGTTTGGCTTTGCTGGCCCCCATTGCGTAGATAGCCCAGACACCAACGCTGACGATGAAGATAGGTGCAATGAGACCAAGAACCCATTTCGATGCCGAAGGGGTTGGAGGAGACGCCGATTCCATTGTGAACTCACCGAATAGATTGAATTAGTAGGATCGATCTATTCTAGCTGCAACGGCCCACCTCCCAAGGTGCAATCGCAAGTTCTCAATCCGATTGGATGAGCCGATCGTCCATAGAGGAACCAAGGCCCACGAGCAATGTTGGACGTCGCGATAACGGCACTGTATTCGCCTTAGTGGCTCTTTAGTGGTGCTGGATATCACGCTGCTTCGGGTTTGGGTCAAAGGCGACGCTGAGGCCTAAATCGTCGCAGTTTGGAAATCCTGACATGAAAAATAGGGATTCATCCGCTAGCGGGACCGATCGGCCTATTTCCAACAGAGTCCTTCGGGAAGCCGGTTGAAATTCCGACAGCCATCGGCGGTGACGACGACCATGTCTTCGACGCGAACGCCACCGATGGCAGGGCAATAAAGTCCAGGTTCGATGGTAATGACATCGCCTACCAAAAGCGCGGGTCCACCTTTATCCAACAACGGTGGTTCGTGAACCTCCAAACCCAATCCGTGACCCGTTCCGTGAGTCATTGATGTGAACTGGGGCGAAGCATCGGGGCCACCAAATCCCATTTGATAACCATGCGCGAGAATCGCTTGCGTTGTCGCTTGATGCACCGCTTCTCCGGTAACTCCAGGTTTGACCGCGGCGGTTGCAGCTGCCTTGGCAGCGACCACGGCGGCGTGCATCTTTGCAACGGCTTCGGGAATAGTTCCATGAACTACGGTTCGCGTGCAATCGCCATTGTAGAGCGTGGTCTTATCGCGAGGGAAAATGTCGACGATAACAGGTTCACCTGTCCGGAGTGGTCCATGTCCATGATCATGACAGTCGGCACCCACTGGGCCACCTGCCACGATCGAACATGGATTGGAGTAGCCGCGTTCGAGAAGCCAGAGATCGATCTGGCGCATCATGCGCTCGCTTGTGAGAATTTGCCCATCGACCTGCAGGATGCCTTCTGCATTGGCTGTCGCATGGGCCACCATGCGACACGCCAACTCCATCACTTCTTCAGTGACCGACTGAGCCTTTTGAATCCATGCGAGTTCTTGCTCGTCCTTCTGGCGACGTTCGATGATTCCCCATTCCGTATCGCACAATACCTCGATCCCTGCTCGCTTCGCCATCTCAGCGAAGATCATGGGAAGAGACCGATCGACCACCACTTGGCGAATCCCATGGCGACGAAAAAATTCGGCCGCCGACTGAGCCGTAGCGGTTTCACGATCGCCCGACAAACCAGATTCGGGAGCGAAATCGCGGGGGCATGCGACATGCGTTGCGCGAGCGTTCTGTTTGGCGCGTTGCATTTCGATATCGCGCAGAATCAATGTTGACTCGCCATTGGGAAGCTCAACGATCGCCACGGGATCGCCGACCAAAAAGCGAATGCGGCGATACAAACCAGCATTCAGAGTCGGGATACCGGCCATCAAACGAGCGTGCGAAGTGGACATGCCAAAAAGCCCTAGTACAAAAGGAGTTCTATTCATGGCGAAATCGAGAACGGTTATTCTGAGAAATGAACCGCTCTTCGACTAGTCGCTTGCACGGGGCGAATTCATATTTTGTTGCTCTTTCCGAACTAAAGAGACTGGCGGTCTTCATTTACGTCAACCTCCGGCCCGATATCGATTCACTCTGCCGAAGGAGCATGTTCCAGTCGAATCGTTTCCGAAGGCCGCAATTGGAATGAAAGGATGATGGCAACAATACCGAAGGATGCGGCGAGCCATCCGGCGATACCGTAGTTCGTCAGTGGTCCACCCGGATAGGCCTCACCAATGATGGATCCAGAGATCAAAGGGCCGGTCCCGGTTGCAAAATGAGAGACGGCTGTGTTCAGGCTGGTAAAAGCACCACGCATGCTCGGTTCCGCCGACCGTAACATCATGGCCTGAGCTGGGACGATACGACTCGAAGCCACCGACATGAAGAGGGCTGCAATCAGAATGGATAGCACCAATCCCACGGGCGCGAGATGGGTAATAATTAGCGTAAGAAAGATCGCTCCGCTTGCTGCCATCATAAACACCGACCGTGGACCAAACCGATCGGTTAACCATCCGATCCCGTTCATCGAAAAGAGAGAGCCAATACCGCCCACGAGATAGACAAGTGGCAAATGGCTTCGCGACATACCGCAGTTCGCTTGAAAGTAGGGAGCGATATAGGGCACGATCATGAATGTGCTGAAGACCATCGCCAACATAAAGGCAAAAGACCACAAGTGATTGGGGTGCCTGAGCACAGCCACGAATTGTTTGGCGATCGGATGCGGATGAGCAAGACGTTCTTTTTGCAGTCGCGGAAGGAGCCACGCTGAAAGCACCCAAACACCACAACCCAACACAGCGATGGCGATGAATGGCGCACCATAATTGGCAAACCAATCCGCCAAGCTCAGTCCAATCGGTAAACCAATGGTTGAGGCAAAGGCGAAGGATGAGGTAACGATTCCAATGGCGCGGCCACGCCGTTGCTCATCAATCGAATTGACGATGTAGGCCATGATGACCGATGACACCGTCCCTCCAAACAATCCTGCTAAGGCTCGCGCGGTTACCAAATGAAGAAAATTCGGAGATACGCCGCAATAGAACGTCATCAACACGAAACCCGCAAACGAGATCAACATAGATCGCTTGCGTTCCCAACGATCCATCCAAGCCGAGGTGGCCACGCCGGCGACCATCGCCGCCAGTCCATAGGCGGAAACGACGTATCCAAATTGCTGTGGTGTGATCGATAGATCGTGACGCAATTGATCGCCCAACGGCATCACGATCACGAAATCGAGAATATGGGTGAAGTTGATGGCCGCAAGCAGAAGGACTAATTTCCAATCTGCTGTGGTCAACGGCTGCATTGCATTCGCTTGAGATCTCAAAAGTGAATTCCTTTCACCTACTCTTTTCCCACGAAGAAAGCATCTTGGGAAGGAGGGGCGAACAAGAGACACGATTGAGTTCACCAAGGCTCATGGGCCTTTGCGTAAAAAATTAAAAGGCGAGTTCTCTTCGGTTGAAGGCAATTCGGGGTGATAATTCGGAACAAACCTTCTTGGTAAGAATCGAACGGCTCAAATAATTAGCGCAAGGTTGGGGGATTAATTTTCGGTTAGCAGTTTCGCCACGAGCTTTTCAATTTTCTCGTCAACGGTGGCACCTTGCCATCGCAGTTCACCCTGCCACCAGAAACGAATAAATCCCTTTTTGTCGAGAACGTAGACGGTTGGCCACATGGTGTTAGCCCATTTATCCCAATGAACGCGGTCTCCATCTTGAAGGACAGGAAATGCAAAGCCATCGCGGTTATACGCCTCTTGGACATTTTCCATTTTGGATTCCGCGCTTGTTTCAGGCGTTTGGATTCCAATCACCTCAACACCTTTGGATTCTAACTCTTTGGTCCAACGTCGATAAATGGGAAAGTTCGCTTTGCAATTGCTGCATTGAAAGGCATAGAAATGAACCAGCACTACTTTCCCTTTGAGATCTTGTAGTCGAACGGATTTGCCAATCCAAGATTCCGATTGCGAGAACTCGGGCGCGAGTGGATAGATGCGTTCGAGTCGTTGCGTATCGAAGCTTGGCCCGATCAACTCAGCGAGCCGTTGTTTCTGTGGCGACGTAAGTATCTGGGAAGCCCATTCAGGTTCTTTGGACTTCGCTTCATTCCATGCCTTCTTCGCTTCAGGATCTTCGACACCTGGCTTGGAAAAGATCTTCGACGCCAGCGTGTCAATCGTTTCAAACTTCTTGGAGAGAGTCTCGGTCTGCGGAGCAGTCAATTTGAGATAGCGGCCAACATCGGGACGTACCAGTGCTCGATACCCTTGGGCTTGAATCTCAAGTTGTCGAAGCCGTTTGAGCGAGGAAGGTGAAAAGTTCGATTCGACCAATTGAACCAGTTTCTTCTCTTGCTCTTGGATAACCTTTCGATGCTTGTCGGCCGGTAGATTGCGGCTCGCCCACCACGGGCCATCGATCTCTTGAAGTTGTGGCAGGATACCTTCGTAGGCATCGTCCGAGATCTGCAATTCCTTTACGACCTCGACTGCATGAAATAGGGGCAGCAAGGTTTGCGGCACCAAGGTTGAGTCGGCAGGCGTTCCCTCCAAGGCTTGGCCCCAAACCGGAATGACGGACGATGCAAGTAGTAATGCGATGGGAAGAAGTTGCAATGGCCATGGAAACCGCATGTTATGCCTCGTTCGATTGAAGGAATCTATAGGTGCTCGATGGTATGCGAGGAATTGAATTGCACCGAAGACTTTCGCCATGTTGCTCAAATCGGAATGACCACCGACTTCCGTTTGACGCGATGAGGGGCCAAAATCTTACGTGGATTAAGGCCAATACCATGCGGGGGCTTGTCGATTGAGCCCAAAAGAACTACTTGCCCATGCGCGTTGGCACCATTGCTTGTTTCCCTTGGCATCGATGAGTCCGATGGCATCGATTTCGTTGTAGCCAGGATAGCTTCCTGAATCGAGATACAGTTTGATACGACGCGTCTGTGTGGAAGATGTAAACCGAAAGTTGGCTACGCCTCCAGGTAATCCCGTCTTGGCCAAAGGATCGTTACCTTTCCAGAGTTCGGACTCCGTTCCCGCTGCGGAAACCGCAGTGATGCGAACGATGGCTCCCGGTCCGCAGGTTTCATACACATCCACGCTTTGAGCGGAAACGGTATTGGGAAACTCCGCGATGACCCATTCGTTCCCTCCATCTGCTGATTGCGAGGCCCATGCGGTTGTAATATCGCCAAACTGAAAAGTGTTGGGTGGACCCAAAACTTGATCGATCGACCAATTGGGAGATCGATAAAAGCCACTCAATTCAGCTTGCCGTTGATTCTTCCAACGGTCTTGCAACCATACGACCAAAAGCGCCGTGAAAAGACTCAACCAAAACAGGGATCCTACCGAGAAACGAATGCCCCATCGTTTCTTTGGGGATGGCTGGAGGGGTGCGTTGGTTTCTTTCCCATTGACTACTTCGAGATCCTTGAGATGCAGATCGAGTGCCCCTACCGACATACGAATTTCGATGATGGAAAGAGTCAACGAACAGACCATCAAAGCAAGGCTCACCGCAAATGCAAATGTCCCTGCTGTTTCCCATCCTGCAAAGAGAACGGTCATGCAAACGGTACAGGAGAGAAGACTGCTGACTCCCAGTGTCTGCATGTCGCGGATTAAATAGATGCGTTGACGCAAGTTTCGTATTTGATCGAGCCATTTTGGATCGGGAGACGCGATATGATCATCGTGAAGCTTGCGGATGATATTGGCTAGCGCCAAAAATCGATTGGTGTAAGCAAGCAAGAGCAATGAAATCGTAGAGAATAATAGTGCAGGTGTCGTCAGGTCGATCTTCATGCAATCGCTCCATCGGTTGCCAGCTCGAATTCGGATGCAAGGATCGATTCTACGATGAAAATCGTACGTGCATTGCACCCCGTTGACGCATGGATGGCTGGTAAGCATTCATCGCAACAGGCTTGAGTTGCTTGATCAACCATGCAACGACACGATCATCGAGATCGCGTTGGAATCATTATAGGCTCCCAGACGGAAATCATGCCACGATCTCGCGAATGACTCGACTTCCTGGCTTGGTCACATTGGAAAGCCGTTGATGAACACCCTGCGTAAAGTAGGTTAATCGCAAGTGATCGAAACCCAGTAGATGCAACATGGTTGCGTGGAAATCGTGAACGGAAACTCGATCGATGACCGCCTGATATCCCAGATCATCGGTTTCTCCGTAGGAAATTCCCGGTTTTACGCCACCTCCAGCCATCCACAGGGTGAAGGCGTTCGGATTGTGATCGCGACCGATAAATTTCATTTCTGCACCATTGCGATTTTCACGCATGGAGGTACGACCGAATTCGCCACCCCAGATGACGAGAGTATCTTTGAGCAAACCACGTTGCTCTAGATCTTGAAGCAAAGCTGTCATCGGACGATCGATGCTTTGCACTTTTCCTTTGAATCCATGATTTAACGCTTCCGATTCGGAAGCTCCATGACTATCCCATCCCCAGTCGAACAAGGTGATGAAACGGACGCCTTGTTCAGCCAATCGCCTTGCAAGCAAGCAATTGTTGGCAAACGATTCCTTGCCTGGTTCGGCTCCATACATGGCGAGCGTGGCTTCGGTTTCTCGGCGGATATCGAAGGCTTCGGCCGCATGTGTTTGCATACGAAATGCTAGTTCGTACTGCGCGATCCGCGTAGCGGTTTCGGGATCAGCGAATGACTCGACCGTTTGCCGGTTGATGTCGGCGATCGCATCCAGTGTTTTGCGCCGCATTTTGGAAGAAACGCCATCGGGATTGGAAAGAAATAGGACGGGATCGCCCTGCGATCGGCATTGAACGCCTTGGAAGACCGACGGAAGGTAGCCCGATCCCCAAACCGATTTTCCTGCATCTGGATTTTTTCCGCCGCTGGTAAGAGCAATAAAGCCGGGAAGGTTTTCATTCTCCGACCCCAGGCCGTAGGTTGCCCAGGCTCCAGCGCTTGCGGCACCGGAACTGGCGGTTCCGGTATGCATCATCAATTGCGCAGGACCATGATTGAATTGGTCGGTGTACATCGATTTGATGATGCAGAGTTTGTCGGCCACTTGATGAAAATGTTCCCAACGATCGGACATCCATTGCCCACTTTGTCCGCATTGACGAAAAGGGTATTGAGGCCCCAACATTTTGGGAATGCCTTGAATGAAAGCGAACTGCTTTCCCTCTAAAAAAGAAGCGGGGCAATCTTTGCCATCGATCTTGGCTAATTCGGGTTTGTAATCGAATAATTCGAGTTGGCTCGGTGAACCTGCCATATGCAAATAGATGACGCGCTTTGCTTTGGCCGGAAAATGGGATTTGCGGACCTCCATAGGATTGCTTGGATCAAATACGATGCCATCGCGACCATCGTTGCCCAATGCATGTTGAGCCAACCAAAGGCCACCCAATGCTAAAGGGCAGTCTTTGAGAAAGTGTCGTCGCGTCCTCAAATGGGCCTGTTCCTGGAGAAGGCTTTGCGCTGAGTTCATCGGTTACCTCACCAAGAATGCATCGAGATTGAAGATGGAATTCGCGACCATGACCATCGCCACTTCATCGGGGTTTGCACCCAGCGGATGCTTCCAATCAGTTGGCGACGTTTCTTGAAGTTCGCTGCAAATTTCGGAATGCAGTTGGACAAGTCGTTGAACCACGTGTTCCGATGGTGGTTCCAAGGTAATCTGTTGGCATCCCATTCGAATTTGGTCGGCCACCGAACTTGATGACGCTTGCATTTTCTTGGCGAAGGCTTGAGCAATCTCCACAAAGGCTGGATCGTTCAAGGTGAGTAACGCTTGCAACGGAGTGTTGGTGGGAATGCGCCGAGCGGAGCAAGATTCACGAGTGGGGGCATCGAATGCCAAGAGTCCGGGATAACCGCTCGTTCGTTTTTGAAAAGTATAGAGAGCGCGGCGATAGCGATCTTCTCCAGTCGAGGTCTTCCATTTTTCGCCGCTGTAAACCGATGACCAAATACCTTCCGGTTGAGGCGGATAGACGGGTGGGCCGCCAATCTTCGATGACAATAGTCCCGAAAGGAACAGTGCGTGATCGCGAATCATCTCGGCCGTCATTCGCGTTCGTGGTCCGCGCCCTAAGCGACGATTGTAAGGATCCTCGGCAACGACGATGTAGTTGGTTCTCGATGTTTGACCATAGGTCGAGGACAAGACGATCTCGCGCATGAGAGCCTTGAGAGACCAGCGATGGTCTTTCATAAATTTCCATGCAAGATAATCGAGGAGTTCTGGATGCGATGGGTCGGCGCCGGTCGTCCCCATGTCTTCCAAAGTTTCCACGATGCCCGTTCCAAAAAACTCCGACCAGATCCGATTGACCATCGTTCGACTGGTGAGTGGATGCTTTTCATGGCACATCCAATTGGCGAGCGCGATACGATCCGTGATCTCGGTCGTCGCGATGTGGCTCAACGGAGTTGGAATGCCGGGCGTGACGCGTTCACCCAGCGTCGTTCGATTGCCTCGAAGATGCACGTGGGTATCGCGGGTGGCAGGTAAGGCCCGTTCTATCAACACTGGAACCTGCAAGGGCTTTCTCTTTTGAAGATCTTCTTGGTGCGTCTTGATGTCTTGTGACCAAGTTGCGATCTCTGAATCTTTTCGAATCGCATCGAAGTGAGTGGATCGCGATCCTTCCCAACGAAAGCGTCGCAAGGTACACGCTTGAAAACCGATATTCGATGCTTGCGACTGAATCAGTTGAAACTCGATGGCTTTTGTCTCGGCGGGAATCGGCTTCTCCAAAACGAAAACACACCATCGACTACTATGCATTACAGGGTAGCTGCCGAATCCAGGGCCCCCAGGGGCCAAAGAGTCGCTCACTTCGAACGGCCCTGCCTCGTAATCGGCAATGGCGCGTTGGAAAGTCACTGGATTCTTCTTACCTTCGGCATCGATGAGGTTTGCCTTGATTTCCGACAATACCTGACCGCGTTCTGGAGGTTGGTTGGGTAGATCCGAATCGGGAAGTAGATGAAGCCGAAAGGCTTGAATCCCTTCGACCGCTTCGAATTGAAACTGATAGCGAACACCCGTTGGTAATGTGCCCGTCGCGTGAAATAAGCCGGTTTCATCGCACGTTAGCGATCCACCTGTCGTACTCGGCGATGAGCCTCGCAGCGTTGTCCAATCGTCGACCGCATCGACGACTTTTCGAGAAGCGTGATGAATTTGCGATTTGAGTTCTCGGATCTTTGTTTGGAGTTGGAATGTTACTTCCGGTTGACTGACATCGAATTTGAGCCATGGGAAATCATCGTTCTGATCACAATCCTCGGCATTGTTGAAGAAGGATGCAAAGCGATAATAGTCTTGGTGAGGATAAGGATCGTAGGGATGTGCGTGACAGCGAACACATCCGAACGTGGTTGCATGCCAAGTGGTCCAAATGGTATTGACCCGATCGATAACCGCTGCAGTTCGAAACTCTTCGTCGTCCGTTCCTCCTTCGGAATTGTTCTGTGTGTTTCGGTGAAAAGCGGTGGCAAGAAGGTCGTCGGCAGTCGCTTGTGGTAATAAGTCGCCTGCGATTTGCTTGAGCGTGAATTGATCGTAGGGCATATCGTCATTGAATGCGCGAACGACCCAGTCACGCCAGGGCCATATGGTACGCGTTGGATCTTTCTCGTATCCATACGTGTCGGAGTATCGTGCGAGATCGAGCCACATCGTTGCCCATCGTTCACCGAATTGAGGCGACTTTAAAAGGGAATCGACCACATCGCTTTTGGCTTGGAGAGGATCCCTTTGAAAGTTGGCTGCGAAGGATTGGTACTGTTCGAGAGAAGGTGGAAGACCGATAAGATCTAAGCTCACCCGCCGCAGCCATTCCGCCGGCCCGGCAGCATGGGAAGGTTGCAGGTGCTGTTGTTCGAGCGCATGCAGCACGTAGGCATCCAAGGGAGATTCGCACCAATCGACTTTCTGGCATGTTGGTGGCGTTGGCTTTGCAACAGCTTGTAAGGACCAAAGCTCACTCCATGTCGCACCCGATGCAATCCACTTCTTGAGAAGCGATTTTTCTTCGGGGGATAGGGCTGGGCCATGGTCCGCGGGGGGCATTCGTTCATCATCGTTGGCTTCGATGCGGCGAATCAACTCAGATTCTTGAGGCTTTCCTGCGACGATGGCGCGGGCACCCGATTCCCCTTCTGCAAGAGCAGACCGCGATACACGAACGAGATTCCACTGGCAGCTTTGACGCCTCCATGGCAAGCCGTGCAATGTTGACGGAGGATCGGCCGAATGTGGCGATTGAAATCGATCGGCTCATCGGCTTGCATCGTGATCGCAAGGTTCAGCCAAACAACGAGCGAACCGGCGAACGATCGAACCGCAACGCGGCGCAAAGAACGCGATGGACAAGGTAACGGGTCACGTTGGATATCATGGTGAATCCAATTTATTTGGTCTTGGAGAAACTCGAACGTAAATAACCAATCAGGTCATTGAATGCCACGGGATCGATTTGGTCCAAAAGGCCATCAGGCATGAGAGACTTGCCCACGGCAGTGATTTTGTCGATATCGCTACGGGAATGGTTTTGCGTTCGCCACGCGAATCGCGAAGCACGACCGAATCTGCCGAAGAATCTTCCATGATTCCAACAAGGAGCTCGGAGTCCTGGGTCAGCACTTGATAGACCTGGTATTTCGGATCGACTTCGCGACTTGGTTCGGCGACAGCAAGTCCCAGTTGATCGTTGGATTTGGAAAGTATCGATGCAAGACCTGGTCCGATTTCGGTCCCGATGTCTCCAATTTTGTGACAGGCGGAACAGTGCTTCTTAAAGAGTGCAGCACCTTGATCGAGATTGGGTGACTTTTCCCATGCAGAACGGTACTTGCTCGACAGTTGATCCCATGAAGCCGTCGTCATAGGGCCAGGTAGTTCTTCGATCAAGCTCTTCTTGTCGGCTGGTGCATGTTGCAAGAGCATGGTCCAGACATCGATCGGAATGACTTTGGGATCGACCGATTGAGCTTCGAGGGCCGACACGACGAGTGGAGAGGTCTCTTTGCGTTTGGCGACTTCACGGATCATGGAGGGAACAACCTGCGGATCCAACTTAGAGGTTGCGGATAGCGCAATGGTCGCGCAGGATCGGTCTTGCCGAATCAAGGATCGCAAGGCTGCCAAATGAAGGATCGCTTTCGGTTGTTCCAATACTTGTTGCAACAAGGATTCTCTAGCTTCGACGGGGAGCATGCCCGCATGGCGAAGAGCATTGGCTTCTTGAGGATTGGCTTCGGAAGCGTTTTTGATCCACCCTTGGACTTTCGGGAGGATATTCTTCTCAATCCAGGGACGCATCACGGCATAATCTTGACCCTTGATCAACGTCGCATGTTGATCGACGGTTTCGCTGAGCGCAGTCAGCAGCAAAGCCTGATTGTCTGGCTTAGCTTGTTCAATGATAGGCAAGACCTGCGCGATGCCCTGCCGCGCGACGGCTTGATACAAGAGCCCTTGTATCATCTTGGCGTCTTGCGGTGTCATCGAAGCGATTGCCCATGCTTGCAATAGATCTGCGGCACGATCACGACAGCTGATCTCGGCTACAGCTCGCAATTCACGGCTCGATTGTCCTTCGAGTAACGCTTGTAACCATTTCAGTGCCGATGGGATCGAACCCGAAGGTGGGCCAACTTCTGCCATCGCCATTCGGACGTGAAGCGATGGATCTTGATGAAGCGAAGGGAATTGCGAGTTTGCCAGCGTTGGATTGGTTTGTCCAATCGGCGCAACTCGTACCAAGTTCCGAATGGCGAATTCGCGAACGCGAGGATGAGAATCGCCAATGCATTGCTGCAAAAATGCTTGAGACAATCCAAGTGGCAAACCATTTAAGGAAGCCAACGCTTGAAGCCGGCACTCGGGACGCGGGCTCTGTAGTGCAATCTTCTGCAAAGCATCGATAACGGAAGTGTCTTGGCGTTCGTAGAGCAGTCTCGCCGCCGTTTCGCGATGCCATCCATTGGGATGATCGATCCATGTCGTAAGAGCAAGGCTATCGGCGGAGTCCATGTTGGGGAGTTGCCGTCGGATGGGGCGATCCTTTTTCCGTAACCGCCAGATCCTTCCTTTATCTCGGCCCGATGTCAGGTCCAATTGGCTCTTGAGCGCTGGGGGCAAACTGGCGGGATGTTCGATCACTTCGCGACACATGTCGACGATGTAGAGGCAACCATCCGGGCCATCTCCAAATTGGATGGGACGGAACCAAAGGTCTTTGGAGCGGACGAACTCGGTCCCTTCATCCATTCGTTTTCCGGACCATTGAATACCGGACTCGGTCAGCTTCTTGCGATGGACGAGATTGCCACCAACATCCGCGACGATGGCCGTCTCTTGATCTTCGTCACCCCATTGATCGCCATCGTAGATGAAGACTCCCGTCGCACCTGTAAAGTATCCTGCAGCGCGGCCACCACCTTCAATCGGTCCTGGGGATTTGCCAGAGACTCGCATTTGAGTTCGCAAGGTTCGCCATTCTTCGATCGGTGAGGCTCGAAAGACGTCCGCCTGCGGTCCATCCACAGCGATGCTACGACGCAACGCAAAGGACTCTGAATGGCTTTGATTGGAAAGCGAAGGGTAATCCCAAGCAACGATCTGCTGGAGGTGATCGCTATTGCTGCTTAGAAACTTGTCACCCCATCGATTGAAGTCCATGCCGTGTTGACCGCCCCCTGGTTCGCTATCCCAACGCCACGACAAAGGATCGAGATGTATATCGCGGCCTTTGACATCGAGCGTTCCTTCGAAGCCTTTGCCTTTCATCGCTGCTCCATTGCTGCTGGTCGAAAGATGCCAGCGATTGTCGAGACCCCATCGGAAGGAATTGGCCATTCCTTGCACGTTGTTTCGATGAAAGCCTTCCGCGATGACTTCCGATGAAAAAACTCCAGGAGAAGTTTCTTTTACCAGCGTCATCGTGGGAGGATGAACGACGATGGTACCTTGATGTGTTAATGCGAGTGCGGTTGGCCAAGAAAGACCTTCGGCCATCGTTTCGAGGCGATCCATTTTGCCGTCTTGGTTTGTATCTTCGAGTCGTCGTAAGCGCCCCATGTGCTCTTTGTCTTGCTCGCTGTAGTCGATCATTTCGATCACGAGCAATCGACCACGACTATCGAATGCGATAGCCACGGGATCGACGACCAAGGGTTCGGACGCAACGAGTTCGATCTCGAATCCAGGAAGGGTTTCGATCGCCGCTTGCGCTTGCTCTAGCGTCAAAGGTGGAACTCGTTTCATGGTTGGCGTCGAAGCTGGATCTTGTCCCGTTGCCGGAATGATGAGCCAACTCATCAAGCAAGAAAGTCCAAGTGAAGTTCGCCAAAGGATAGTCGAAACGCGATGAGTGAGGGCAGCAGGCGATGATTTGGTGACAAGCATTGGTTTTCTCATAGTGGCCATGGATCGCGAGTGCGAGAAAGATTGTTGTCAGAAATGGTTTGCAGTGAAGGACGTGTCAACGGGGGAGGATCATGCGCAAAAAACTTCGCTCGTGACCAAACGTGTCAAATGCTGGCACGATTCTAGGAGATTGCATTAGTTCCAAGGGAACGTAGGTCTCGAAATCGAATTATTGCAGATCGAAGGAACCATAGGGCACGATCGCAAAAAGAGGGAATTTGGTATGATCATGAGAATTCGAGGGCAAGGAGGGAGCGGCGGAGCCATGGAGCGAACAACATCGATGAAACGCGTGTTCTTGGGGTGGGATACCCCTATTCTACACTCGGCGTCGCAATATTTGCAGCGACAGTATCTCCGCGATGAAAACTGGGATATGGATCGCGTGCTCATCGTGTTGCCAAGCTCTTTGGCAGGGAGACGATTGGGCGAAATTCTGGCCGAACAAGCTCAACGTAGCGGCTTTTTGTTGCGCCCACCCGAAATTTTGACGGTGGGATCGCTTCCGGAGCGACTGTATCAAGCCAAAAATCCCTTTGCTAGTGATACGGTGCAAATCCTTTGCTGGGCAAAGGTCCTTCGCGAAACGCCTCCCGAAGAGCTCAAACCTTTGTTGCTCAATGTTCCCACATCGGAGCAAATCAAACCGTGGATCGATTTGGGGAGTATGTTGGCCAGTTTGCATTGCGAGCTGGCGACCGACTTGATGCTCTTTGATGATGTGTCAGAGCGATTGCGCGGAACGGCGGAGGAAGCGCGTTGGCGCGTCTTGGCTCGTTTGCAGCGCAAGTATCTCGATGAGCTTGATCGTCATAAGTTGTGGGACATTTATACGGCGCGACGGGTAGCGATCAACAAGGGCGAGCCCAAGACGGAGCGAGACATCATCGTGTTGGGTGCCGTCGACATGAATCGGGCGCAGCGACGATTTTTGGATGCGGTTCAGGATCGCGTCACCATTTTGATCGGCGCTCCAGAATCATGGGAAAAAGGTTTTGACCCGCACGGCGCTCTCCTTCAAGATTTTTGGCAGGATTTGCAAGTCACCGTCGATCCTCAAACGCTTGTGGTGCGTGGATCCGTTGTGGAAGCTGCCACCGAAGTGGTTCGACAACTGGGATCGCTTCCCGAGGAAACACCAACGGAACAGATCACGATCGGAGTTCCCGATGATGAGATGATTCCGATCATTACGGAGCAATTGCAACGATCGAATGTACAGGCTCGCTATGGTCCGGGCGTGCCCGTAAATCGATTGCCACCCGTACAGTTGTTGCATGCCGTTTGCGAGTATCTTGAAGATGCTTCGTACCAAAACTTCGCGAAGCTCATGCGATTGCCAGCGGTAGCATCCATGTTGCGACGGGAAAAAGTCCTACCCATCGATTATCTGCAAAGAGTCGATCGTTATTACCGCGACACACTACTACGATCCGTGGCCACTCCTCATTGGCCCGAGTCCCACTATCGTGAAGATGTTGAGAAGTTGGTTACCGCGATTGATCGATGGGTCCATCCCTTACGTTCGATCAAACAGCCTCTTTCGGAATGGTCGCAACCATTCTTAGAAGTTCTGCAAGCTTGTTACGCCGATACGAAGTTGGATCTGGACCAAGCAGCCGATTCGGCGTTGTGGTCTGCGGCCGAGAAGGTTGTGGATGGCGTTACGCGTTTGGCCGACATTCCCGCATCGTTGCAGATCGAAACGACGGCTACCGAGGCGTTGGCTTGGGTCATTCGATATTTGGATCAGGAACGTATTCCGCCTCCTCAAGAGTCTGAATCCATTCAATTGTTGGGTTGGTTGGAACTGGCATTGGATGACGCTCAAGTTCTGATCTTGACGGGCTTGCACGATGCAACGGTCCCCGAATCGGTGAATGGCGATGCGTTTCTTCCCAATGAACTTCGCAAAGAGCTTGGGTTGATGGACAATGCGCGGCGGTATGCTCGCGATTGTTATTCGCTTCAAGCGATCATGCATTCTCGTTCGCATGTTGCAATCGTCGTTCACCAGATGAGCTTGGCAGGGGATCCACTCACACCAAGTCGATTGCTGCTGGCGATTCCTGCGGCTCAGTTGGGTGAACGCGTGATGTACTTGCTTGATCGCGTTGATACGTCGCAGCTTCGTCAGGTTCGAAAGAAGTGGCATCCACTTTCGGGACAATCCCTACTGCCTGTCCCCTACCCTCGCGACAAGGCGGCCCCGAGTTCACTCGCAGTCACCGAGTTTCGTTCTTATGTGGAATGTCGCTATCGTTATTACCTTGGACGCATTGAACGACTTGAATCCATCGATGATTCGGTCTTGGAATTGCAGGCCAATCAGTTTGGTAATTTGCTACACGATTGCCTATCAGGGCTCAAAGGTTCTCCTGTTGAAACAAGCACCGATGCCGAAGCTATCAAGGATTGGTTGCTACAACGATTCGATGCGCTCGTAGCAGAGAGACATGGTACCCATTTGCGAGCTGCGGTGGTTTTGCAGGTCGAACAAGCCAAGCAGCGATTGGCAGTTTTTGCTGGCAAACAAGCGGAGTGGATCAAGGAAGGGTGGAGGATTTATGCCACCGAGTACAGTTTTGATCGCGATCAGCCCGTACGCATCGAAGCAGGTGGGAAAGAGTTTTTTGTACATGGACGTATCGACCGGATCGACTTTCACGAGAAAGACAACGCTTGGTCCGTTTGGGATTACAAAACCTCCGATACCGCCAAGAATCCACGGAATGCGCATTTTCGTAAAGAGCGTGGCTGGGTCGATTTTCAGTTGCCGTTATATGAGCGCATGATTCGAAGTTTGCCTGAGGTGCAACCCGAGCAAAAAGTATCGGTAGGCTATATTCAGCTTCCGAAAAATGCAGGGCAATGCAAGTTCGACGTGGCGGACTTCGACGACGGAGAACTTCCCAAGGCGATCGTGCAAGCGGCCGCCATCTATCATGACATCCAGCAGAAAAAGTTTTGGCCGCGCGAAATAGAGCACGTTCCCTTTTGGGATCCGTTCTTTGCTATTTGCCAGAACGACGTTGCAAGGCCTTTCGTAGCACCGCAAGATTGGAAAGGCGAGCCTCTGCAAGCAACGGAAGAAGCCTCGCTTGCTGGGGCTGATCATGGTCTTGAGTTGGCGGATGCAGATCAAGTCACTAGGGATATCGCCAACAGGAAATGCGAGCAGAATCGGTCGAAGTATGATGCGCACCGTTGGAGAAAACGCGTCGTCGATATCGAACCGCGAACGCTTCAGTTGACACCCATTCGCGCGGGAGGCGAAGTTTCGCCTTCATGGTTTAGCCCGGAGTTGATTCGAGCCTCTGCGGGAACGGGCAAGACCTACAACCTAGCCGTTCGAATGTTGCGGTTACTGTTTACGGATCAACCTTTGGATCACGTGCTTGCGACGACCTTCACTCGCAAAGCAGCTGGAGAAATTCTCCATCGTGTCCTTAAGAAACTGGCGTCGGCAATCTGCGAGCCCAAGACCCTCGACGAGTTGCGAAGGGACCTTGAGGGATTGGAGATCGATCGCAAGCACTGCGAATATCAGTTGGCTCGACTATGCTCGCAGCTTCACCGATTTCGCGTCAGCACATTGGATTCGTTCTATTCTCAACTGGCTCGCAGTTTTTCACTCGAGTTGCAGTTGCCTCCTGGCTGGCACTTAGCCAGCGAGTTTGAAGAGACACAACTGCGGGATGAAGCCATCCAGCGGATGTTTGAATCGCAAGATCGCGGACAACTTCGAACCTGGCTCAACATGTTATTTAAAGGAGATTCGGGCCAGAGCATTCAAAGTCAGATACGGGAAGTGGTCAACAGTGGCTATCGATACTACCGTTCGACTCAAGCGGAAGCCTGGAGTGCGTTCCCCATTCCTGCCTCGCCAAACGAACAGGAAATGGAAATGGCTTTGAGCGTCCTCGAAGCAGATCAAAAGAAGCCCACTTTCAACGATGCCTGCAAAAAATTGCTCGACCAATACAATGCAAAACAATGGGATTTGATTGTAAAAGCAACTATCGTTCAAGCGACATTTGATGACGAGCCCAAATACCGCCGTGCTCCCCTCGAGAAGAATCTGGTCGATGCCTTGGTGATTCTAAGGGCAGCGGCTGCGGCACAGGAACTCGGATTGCGACGGGCGCAAACCGAAGCCTCCTTTCAATTGTTGGAAAGTTATCACCAACAGTTAGAAATTGTGAAACATCAAGCCCGTACCATTTCGTTTGACGACATTTCGTATCGATTGGCGAACTGGATTCAAGCTCAGGCTTTGGTGAAGCAACAACTTCAAAACGAGGATGACCAGGATGAAGTCGCTGGTTCGGATTCGACGAAGGTACCTCGCATCTCTAAGTTTACGATCGACTTCCGACTCGACGCTCGTATCGATCACTTGTTACTGGACGAGTTTCAGGACACGTCGCCGGCGCAGTGGGAGATCATCAAGCCATTCGCAGAAACGATTACCCGGGAAGGTATGAGGCGCGACCGTAGCTTCTTCTGTGTGGGTGACACCAAGCAGGCGATCTATGGTTGGCGCGGTGGGGTTGCCGAGATTTTTGATTCGGTGCAGAAGAACTTGGATGGTGTGTCTCAGCGTGCATTGAACTCGAGCTTTCGAAGTTCGCCTGTCGTCATCGAGTTTGTCAATCAAGTGTTTGGGAATTTGAAGAAGCATTCCAATTTTGGTGAAGCCACCGAGGCCGCCATGAAATGGGAAAACACTTTTCCCAAACATGATACGGCTAAGTTGAATCTTCCAGGATACATTCCATTGGTCAACGGCCGTGTGAAACGCGAGGATCCAACAGAAGAGTTCGACGATGAGGATGCCGATGAGAACTTGATGAAAAGGGCGGCGGACGATCTCGAGAAACTGGCTGCAGCCGCACCTCATATTTCCATTGGCGTTCTGGTGCGTCGCAACAAAGATGTGGCTCAGATGATCCACTTGTTGCGGATGAAAGGTGTGGATGCAAGTCAAGAAGGTGGTAATCCGCTGACGGATTCGGCAGCTGTCGAGTGCATGCTGAGCTTGTTGCAATTGGCAGATCATCCAGCGGATAGCATCGCAGCGTTCCATGTGGCTACTTCTCCTTTGGTGAAACACCTAGAATTCGATCCGCTTGTGGCAATGGATCGTTTGGCTGAATCGATACGGAAGAAGATTGGCGATGTTGGGTACGGTGCTGCGGTCGCATACTATGCGGATCGAATGGCCTGCTATTGCAACGAACGTGATCAGCAACGGCTGGAACAGCTGATTCAACTAGCGTATCAATACGAAGCCAATGCGATGGATCGCATTCGCGATTTCGTATCCTTTGTGCGATCCGAACGGGTAGCATTGCCGAATCCGAGCCAAGTTCGCGTCATGACGATCCATCAATCCAAAGGCCTTGAGTTTGACGCGGTCTTTTTGCCCGATCTCGATTTGTCGATTCGAGGTATGACGCCTACATTTGTGGCTCGTTCGGTGGATCGAATGAGTGCTCCGATCGGAGTGATTCGATACTTCAATCGTTATCTGCGTCCCTTCATTGAAAAAGAATGGCAGGATGTCTTCGACGATCTTTCAAATAGTCAGCTCACGGAAGCACTCTGCGTATTCTATGTCGCATTGACGCGTGCTCGCCAAGGGCTCTACCTCTATACGACGGCGCACGATAAGCCCGCCAACCGTTGGGGCTCCGTGTTGCAATCGATCCTTGTGGATGATGAGAAACAACGGGGGCAGGCCAACTGCTTGTTGTATTCGACGGGGAATCCGGTTTGGTATGAAGCATCGATGCCGGACTCCAAGAGCGTCGATTCGACGCGACAAGCAGCCAACGATTCAGCGAGTTCCGTAACGAAGGACGTTTCCAAAGTCTCCAGTGAACAAGCAGCTTGGATTCGGGTTGCTCTCCATCCAACGCAAATGCTCGAGGCAACTCGCCATCGAATAACGTCGCGGCCCTCGTCGGCTGGCGAACAACGTCTCGCTTCCATGAAAAAGGCGCTGGAACGAAACGAATCGATTGGGGCGATTATCGGAACCCTGACCCATCGGTGGTTCGAGGAAATTCAATGGATCGAAGATTTTCGATGGGACCGTAAGCACATGCGGGAATTGGCTTTGACCACACTCAAGCCCGAGCAGATGTCGCACGTTCCGCTGGAATCGCTTTTGACCGATATGGAACGAACGCTCGAGCTCGCAAGTGTTCGAAACGGACTCTCACGCAAACGGTACGATCATTGGAAGAAAGAGGGTGTCAATCAACTCGACGTATCCAATGAACGGAGATTGCTCGAGTTGTTAGATGGACAATTGCTGCGCGGTACCATCGATCGATTGGTTCTTGGCGCCCGCAATGGCGTGGTCATTCGTGCAGAGATTCTCGACTACAAGACCGATGCGTTGGATACGAATGTATCGATCGATGCTTGGGAAAGAGAACGCATGGAGCACCATTTGCCTCAGTTGCAGATGTATCAGCGCGTGCTTTGCAAACAGTTTCGGATCGATCCCATTCATGTCGAGATGGGACTTGTACTATTGAGTGGCGATCGGATCGCAGATATGCGACGTTCGCTCCCCTCGAAAGAGCATCGCAAGCACGATAAGCCAACTCCCAAGAGCGATGGTAGCTCGACCCGCCAAATGAACCTTGGTTTCTAGCTACGTTGGTTTCTAGCTACGATCGAGAACCGAGCGGGAATCATGCACTCCCAAAAAAGAAGCAGGTCGTTTTTGATAACGACCTGCTTCGAGTGAACATGGATGGAGTGTTTGCTCGATCGTTCCGATCAAGGAGCTGGACTGGCCGGAACCTTGATACCCGTTTGGGCAAGGATCTGCGAATGCATGTCTTGTATTCGTTGGAATGAAGCAACCAACTTCGATTTGAGTGAACCGAGTTCTTGTTCCAGTCGATCGACTTCAGAATGAGCCACTTCCGCTTCTTTCTTGACTTGCCCCAGGTCTGCTTCAAGTTTTTGAGAAATGGCTTGGAGGGAAGCGATTTGGTCTAGGCCGATTTGATTCGTTTCTTGAACGATGCCGTTTTCACGTTTGAAGTAGTCGATGCGTTGAATAGTGGTCAAAATCGTCTGACGCAAATCACGGAAACTGTTGGCGTAATTGTTGAGAGGACGAACGTAAACGCGACGAACGGGTTTGGCGATATCTTTGGCAATCAAGTCATCGGCAGCACCCTTCCAAAGAAGGCGCTGATCACCTGGTGTGAACTTCACTTCAACTTGCTCTGCCCCGCGCTTCAGTCGTTCGTCGACCGTACGTCCGATCGAATCGAAGAAGCCACCTTCCGTTGCAACTCGCTTCTCTTTACTGTCCACGTCGATCGAATACTCTTTGGTGAACTCGACGAGAATCCAAAGATACTCTGGGTCCAGGTTTTGAGCTGCTTCGGTACCATCTTTGAGATAGGGAGCCAACATTGCTTCCGCTTGAGGTGATGCGTTCTCAGCAATACCCAACGTTTGACGAATTTGCGTTTCATCCATTCGCCCGAAGTATCCCGATTCCGAGGATTGCGATCCCTCGGCGGCAAATACTTCGTGAGCATCCAAAGGCATCAACTCGAAAATACTCCAACGGGTTGCACCGCCAGAAGTGATCTGAGCTTTTTGCATCGGCAAGAGCGGAGCAGTTGGTTTGAGCTTCGCGTCCAAACCAGAGGCTTTGTCGACGATGAATTCGCCCAAATAGAAACTTGGGACGAAAACGCCCGAGGCATTCTGAGCCTCAGCGAAGGCGTAGACGACGAGTTGTTCATCGAGCAACTTTTCATTGTTCGCGGGAGCAGCAGGTGCAGCCGCTGGATCTTGCCCAGCCCGATTGGGCAATCGAATCAGGTACTCATCGGTATTGGCGTCGAAATTTTGGAGCGTTGTGTTTTTCCAAACGCGTCCTCGGTCGGAAATCAAACGGGTGAGGTGAGCCAATGCAGGAATCAATGCATCGTTATCTTGGGCTGTGCTCGTGAGATCTCCATACTTCAGCTTGGTTTCTTCTTTCTGAAGGTCTTCCAAGGTCTTTTGCATCTTGTCGTGAACGCGAACCCATCCGACACGTCGCTTGGCGATGATGGCAGCCGAATACAAATAAACCAGCGTTGAAAACAGCAAGAAAAACAACGTGGTCGTCTGCAACGCTCCCCAACCATGAGCGGTTTTAACGATCAGGTAGATGAAAATGCCGAAACCGATCAGCACGAGAAGCAGAAAGACGATGCCCAATATTCCCATGTTGATCTCTGTGGTGAAGGAATTCGCTGAGCGGAACGGAAAAGGGGACCCACGATCGGATGAGGAAAGTCTACCACGCAGGAAGACTTTTTTCAGAAGTCCAGTCTCGATAGTAAGTTGGGCACTCTGGGGTGTCAAGAAATAGCCCGACTCTTCCGTTCATAACGGCTAGGTATTCTGCAATTTCCCCGGAAATTTGTGCCGACTAGGAGGAATCGTCAACGTCGCTACCTCAAGTGTAGATGGTGAAGATGGAAAAAGCCGAAGAAGCGGATGAGATGGAACATTCGTGTAAAGGCGTAACCTATGCATCGTCCGACCAATCAGAATCGTAAACGGAATCGGTTCGCTCTCCTGTTGGGGGGGGCTAAGTGCGTGGCTTTTTCGACCATGATCGGTCTGATCGCGACTTCGGGATGTACTCGAACGCATCACCGACTCAAAGCCGACGAAGAGACGTACGCTTTGATCGACGAAAAAGCATGTTATTCGCAAGACGGAGCGATTCCTCGGATCAATGTCGATTCACGATCCCGCATGTTCGATCCGTTCAATCCCGATCGCCCGCCGATGCCAGAGGATGATCCTGATGCGCATCGCTACATGGAATGCATCGACAAGAAGAAGCACTATCCGCTATGGGACGTGAACGGTCGGACGAATACGGCTGAAAACCCGGTATGGTGGCAATACCTTCCTCTCAACGAGGATGGGGTCTTGGTACTCGATGCCGATACTGCGGTTCGTTTAGCCATTCTTCACAACCCGACCTATCAAAGCGAAATCGAAACGCTCTATCTCTCTGCCATCGACGTTAGTTCCGAACGATTCCTCTTCGACAACCAGTTCTTTGGTGGCTATACCACAGAGTACTCCGTTTCCGGTAGGGATCGTGCAGGAAACGGCGGTCAAAGTCGATCGTCTTGGGGCGTAGGTCCCTTCAGCAAAGGCCGTCGCCCGATGTCGTGGCAGCGACGTTTTAGTACCGGGGCCGACATGGTAGTAGGGTTGGCTAACTCGATCACCTGGCAATTGAGTGGTCCCGACACGCAATCGGCATCGACCTTGTTGGACTTCTCGTTCATTCAACCGTTGTTGCGTCAAGGTGGGCGCGATGTCGTCTTGGAACGACTAACCTTGGCGGAACGTACGTTGCTCTATAACGTTCGCGCGTTCGAACGATATCGACGAGGCTTCTATTGCCAAGTCTCGATCGGTCGCAACGCGGATGCCGGTCCAACACGCCGTGGTGGTTTGTTCGGTGGTGCAGGTCTTGAAGGCTTTACAGGGTTAGGTGGTGGCTTCGGACGGGTTGGCAACACAACCGCCGCGGGGCAAGGGTTCACCAATGCCCAAGCCGTTCCACGTGCCGGTGGATTCCTTGGATTGTTGCAAAGCCAATTGGAAATTCGCAACGCCGAAGAAAACATCGCTCGCCAACGCGATATTCTCTTAGCGTTTGAAGACACTCTTCGTGAATTGTTGACCACCGTTCCGGCGACGCAGAGCACCATTCCAAGTCAACAGTTGCAAGTCGCGCAAACACGGCAATCGCTGATCGCAACGCAAGCGAACTTGCTTCAAACTCGCAATAACTATGAAGTCACCTTGGATACCTTCAAGCAATTGTTGGGCATTCCACCTTACATCTGCGTAGAAATTCGGGATCCGTTGTTGGGGCAGTTCGACCTGATCAGCAATGATCTGCGTGGTCGACGTTCGGAGATCGCTAGTCTTCGCGATTCTATTGGAAAAGAAAACTCCAAGCTTCTAGCGATGAGCAAAGCAAGCAAGGATGAGCGATCTGGCGATGCCTATCGCGAGTTAGCGATGACGCAAGAAGTCAAGGATGTCTTGGCCGCCATTCAGCTTCGCTCGGCTGAAATGGCTCGCATCCGTCGTTTGATTATGGATCATGATATTCCGCAAGTGGAAGAGGATTTGCTACGACTGGCACAGAACACTAACACTCTCAAGCAACAGTTGCAGCTCTTGCACCAACGTTACATGCAAGAGAAGGACATGATTTGCACGTTGCTTCCTGCGGGAAGTCTTGACCCAGCGTTGTTCGATAGCCGCGAACTCGATAACTTGCCCGAAGTCTTGGCTCAGGAAATCGAACGTATCTCTACCAAGTTTCAGGGATACCAAGAACCGATTCAAACCTTGCAAAATGATCTGCAAGTGTTGATTCAGAGCAATGGTCAACAAACGCCGCGCGAAACCTTTGCGGTGTTGCGCGATAAGGCAGTTTTGAAGAGCCAAACCATTCTTGCTTCACTTGCAGAGGATATCTTAGCCTTGCAGGTTGTTCAGGCTCGAGCTCGCACCGAATCGATCGTGCTTCCCGAAGTCGATCTTACACCTCGCGAGGCAGTTGAAATTGCAAGGGCGCAGCGCGTAGACTGGGCGAACCAACGAGCCGGATTGGTCGACGCATGGCGAGCTATTGAAGTGGTCGCTGACGATTTGGAAAGTTCACTGGATGTTGTTTTCAGCGGAGATATTGGCAACATCAATGACAACCCGTTGTCACTGCGAGGAACCACAGGTCGGCTTCGCGCTGGACTCCAATGGGATGCACCGATTACTCGATTGCAAGAACGCAACCGATATCGCCAAGCCTTGATCGAATATCAGCAAGCCAAACGTACCTACTATCAGTACGAAGACAACGTTTGGACAACATTGCGTAGCCAACTGCGAGCTCTTCATCAGAACCAGCTGAACTTTGAGTTGCAACGCTATGCCGTTCGGATCGCAGCATCTCAAATTACGTTGAACGAAGATATTCGACAAATCAATGAAGCACTTAGCCAAGCCTCGGGCCCAACGGCTGCTCGTGACTCGGTTTCGGCACTTAGCGATTTGCTTCAAGCACAGAACACGTTCCTCGGAGTCTGGGTCTTTTACGAAGCGCAACGACGTAACCTAGATATGGATCTCGGTACGATGCAGCTTTATGGCGATGGAACGTGGATCGATCCAGGTCCGATTCGCGCAGGTCGTTACTATGAACAACCTGCGATTGAGAATCCGGCTGCCCTTCAGGAACTGCCGCCAGAAATTCGGATGGAAGAGCAAGGAATTCGCCGAGCGCCACCTGCCGATCCGCAAGCGACTTAGAGGAATTGATGTTGCCATTTCATAAGTAGGGAATGCGAATCGTCTTGCGATGAAAACGACAACGTGAAATCGCGTTTGTTAAGCGGTTTCACTTTAGGGAGATTCGAGTTGCGACTCGCATCGCTGGATAGCATGCTCGACACGATCTGGATCTTCATACCCAAGTTCTTGGCACTCGATATAAAGGGACAAGGCCCGATCCAAATCGGCGTTGACGCCTAGTCCAAGTTCATAGCACTCAGCCAATCGAAAAAGGCAGATTGCGTCCCCGACGTCCGCACCACGTTGCAGCAAGGATACTGCTTGACTTGGATCTTCTGCGATTCCCCATCCGTTGAGAAGGCATTCGGCTTTGCAATACAAGGCCAACGGATGTTCGCCATCGATGCCAATGTCAAAGTAAGGAACCGCCTTTTCCAAATCGGTTTCCACTCCTCGTCCCGATTGATAGGCAATTCCGAGGAAGGTCGCGGCGAGCGGGTGATGCTGATCGGCTGCTTGTCGATAGAGTTCCGCCGCGCGGGTTAGGTCAATCTCTACTCCATCTCCCTCATCGTAAGTCCGTCCCAACTCAAACTGCGCCTCAGGATCTCCTTCCGCAACCCCTTGCTCAAGATCTTGAATCAACAAGTCGATCGGTTCACCATTCTCGAACCATTCTGTCGTCAAGTCGTCAACCGTGAGCTCTTCTGGTATCTCGATGCAAAGTTCACCTAGATCGGATTCCTCATCGAAAAATTGTTGAGCTTCAAGATAGAGCGATTTGGATAAGACATGCCCTCGAAAGCTCATGAAGGGGCCTTGGCCGACATCCCCTTGCCATGCGCGAAGGGTGAGTTCTTTCAGCTGTTGTACGAGGGTGGCATCGGGGCGTTGCGTCATCTGATACGCGGTCGTTGCCCAAAGCCCGGTTGCTTCATCATGTACCAACCGTACCTGACCTCCACCTAGGATACTCGGGTCCAGCAGGTCCTCGTCTACCTCTTCCAAGCAAGAGTCTTCCGAAAACATTCCGTGCAGGTAATGAAAGACCTCGGGCGAATCATTTCGATCCGTGCCATGAAGCAAAGCAAGAATCGGTGCACGTACGATCAACATGGACATGTTAGGGAATCCGAGCAGGGGGAAGAGGCGAATGGCCTTGGAAAATCAAATTTCGAACTGATTGTATCACAGGCCTTTTCCGAGGCTCAGGACGGGGGAAGCTGTCTAGGTTAGGAAGTATTAGCTTTGCTTCGTTTGTTTGTAAGTGCTTTTGGGGTAAAGGTTTGTGGATTTTGACGCGTGGTTATTCTGCGGCGTCCATCGATTGATTTTGGGGGCAATATCAAATAGACTTGAAAGTTCGATATCGAAAGCAACGATAATCAGTGAAGGCGACCAAAATGCCCTAGTGCCGTTTGGATCGTTTTCGCACCCACCTGACCTCCTGCGGTCACCCTCCGCCTTTCCACCGATGGAAAGGTCCAGCCTTACTGAAATGGAAACTGGAAATTATGTCCACGGTCGTTCACCGCGCTGACATCCTGCCTTCAAAATGGGTGTGGCCTCGTTCCACTGCCAAAGGACGTTTTTGGATCGTCCTCCTGCTCGTTGTGGCCTTGGGGTTGGCTGGTTGGAACTGGTCGAGCCGAGGTGCTCAAGGTCATGCCGCCATCAGCCAAGCGGTTTGGCAAGAAGTGGAGCGATCCGACTTGGAAGTTGTTGTTCTCGAACGTGGCAATCTGGAAAGCCAATCCAACATCGAGATCATTTGCGAAGTCGAAGACGTACGCAAAGACAACATCAATGGAACAACGATTCTTTGGATGATTCCCAACGGTGCATCGGTAAAGGAAGGTGAACTGGTTGTGGAGCTCGATGCGAATCCGATGCAAGAAGCATTGGATGATCAAATCCTCTTCACGGAAAATGCGTTAGCAGAAAAGATTCAAGCGGAAGCAAATCTCAAAAACCAACTCACTATGAACGCCACCGCAAAAGCGGAAGCGGAACTCCTCATTCGCTTGGCTGAACTCGAGTTGGAAATGTACACCGACAAAGAAAATGGCACCCACAAGTTGGCCTTGGACGCCAACAAAAGAAGGATCGATGACGTCAACAACGAGATTCTGGCGGCTCAGGCAACTATGGAACTTCGCCGAGAAGAACAACGGGGCGTTCAGACTCTATTCAACTTAGGCTACGCCAATCGTAATGAAGTTCGCCGTATCGAACTGACGTATCTCCAGGCAGAAGGCCAGTTCGCTGCTAAGATTAACCAGCTTCAGACCGAAGTGGCAACGCTCAAGAAGATGCAGGTTTACGAACAACGCAAGGATCTGCTTGCTCTGGAAGGCAAGGTCGCGACTGCCAAGCGTGGGTTAGAGCAAGTCCTTCGCAATAACGAAGCTAAATTGGCTCAGATGCAAGCCTTGATGCGAGCCAAAGAAGAGTCGTGGAAGAAAGAAGAAGAGCGATTGGCTCGGTATGAATCCCAGCTCAAGAAGTGCAAGATCTACGCTCCACATGCCGGCTTGGTCGCCTATCCAAATAACAAGCAACTGGAAGTACGGGAAGGGGTTCCCGTCATCTACCGCCAAAAGCTCTTATCCATTCCCAACCTCGATCAAATGCAAGTAGAGACTCGCATTCACGAATCTGCCTTGGATCAAGTCCATCCTGGATTACCGGTACGCATCACTGTCGATGCATTAAACAATACGAAGTCGAAGTATCGTGGTACTGTCAAGTCGGTGGCCGTCTTGCCCGAACAAAACAGTTGGTCGGGTAACGATACAAAAGTCTATCAAACCATCATCACCATCGATGATAAAGTCGAAGGGCTTAAGCCTGGGATGACGGCCGTTTCCGAGATCTTGGTCGATACGGTTCCCGATGTGGTGACCGTTCCCTTGCATGCGGTGGTTGAGCATGATGCGCAAACGTATGTCGTCGTCAAGGATGATGGCAATCGCTTGCATCCTCGGCAAGTCGAGCTGGGCAAAGCCAACGAGACCCGCGTTTCCATTGAAAGTGGTTTGGCGGAAGGCGATTCGATCGCCATCAATGCTCAAGATCTAATGGATATGGTCTTCACTGACGAAGGGGCTCCCATTCCAGCATCCTGAGTCGCTTCGGCTTGGGATGGTGCAGCAGGGTGATCGAAAACTCGGGTACCATGTCGATTCAACCGTGATTCTTACGACCCTTCGCCTCGCCGTTCGCAATCTATTGCTCCACAAAATGCGGAGCGTGCTCACGCTGCTGGGTACCATTCTAGGCGTAGCATCGGTCATTGCCATGCTTTCGATTGGCGAGGGCTCCAAGCAAGAAGCGCTAGAACAAATCAAACGACTCGGCGCGGCCAATGTAATCATTCGAAGCGTCAAGCCACCGCCAACCAACGACGCCCCCGTGGCAAGCACGACCACCAATGTTTTGGCGTACGGACTTTCTTATGCGGATTTGCGTTCTCTCCAAGATCTGCAAATCAAACAATGTACGATCGTTCCATCGGTGTTTCATAAGAAGAATCTGCAACACGGGAAAAACCACATGACGGGGGCTCGCGTGGTTGGCACGACTCAAGATCTTCCCGAAGTGAAAGAGATGAATGTGAGGGGACGATTTTTCAGTGCTGAAGATGTCGACCAATCAGCGAACGTGGTCGTCATCGGACATACCATCGCGCGTGAATTGTTCGAGTTTGAAGATCCTATCGGACAGTCGCTCCTCGTCGGAGATGATGCCTACCGAGTGATCGGTGTGGTGGGAGGCCGTGATAGCGGTACAGCCAAGGCTTTGAGCAAAGATACCTCCGACCAAAATAACGATTTGTATATCCCAATCACTTCCGCGCAAAACCGTATGGGAATCGTTCAGCGGATCGTTGAAACGGGATCGCGTCAATACGTTCGCGTGGAACTGAGCGAAATCACAATCGAACTGCAAGACCAACAGCAGGTGCGGCCCTTTGCTTCCATTGTTCGTTCGCTATTAGCTGATGAGCATGCCAACAAGAAAGACTATGAGGTGCAAGTTCCCCTCGAGCTGCTCAAACAGGCTGAGCGAGAAAAGCGGCTATGGAATCTGGTGTTAGGCTCGATCGCTGGGATCTCCCTTTTGGTTGGTGGCATTGGGATCATGAATATCATGCTTGCAACGGTGACCGAACGAACTCGCGAAATTGGAATTCGGCGAGCCATCGGTGCCAAGCGACGACATATCATCATGCAATTCTTGATGGAGACCACGGTATTGAGTACCAGTGGCGGAATCTTGGGAGTCGTCGCTGGGGTTCTCTTGCCCATTCTCTTTTCCATGGCACTGGGAATCACAACTTCGACAAGCCTGGCATCGATTGTGATTGCATTTGGTATTTCAGTGGCCACGGGTGTCGTGTTCGGCGTCTACCCAGCCTACAAAGCTGCTCACATGAATCCGATCGAAGCCCTCCGCCATCAATAAGGCCACATTTGCCCCTTTTGGCAAACCATTCTTTGCATGCATTGCATAGGGATGCAAATGGTTCGGTCGACCTAGCGTAGAAGCACCCCTTATCTTCCCAGTCGGCCTATCTTTCCTAACGCGAACGAGATCTCCCTATCTATCGGAAAAATCGGCAGAGTCCTTAGATCCATCAAGGTTTTTGCCGATGGAGAGATTGAGTCCGAGCGTCTTGTTCGGATTCGGAAATTGTTCTTGCCCAAAGTGAGTATGAAACGTGAGCAGGAACAATTACCACCTAGTTTTGAGTGTGCATTCTCTTTTCCGCAGATGGTTATCTTCGGAACCCCACCTAAGCATGCATCGTTCTTCCATCGTCGTACTAGTTGTTGTGGCCATCGTGTCGTCATGCGGGTGCACGCGCACTCGCTATCGAACGGCTGCCGATCGCGATTCCTATTCGATTCTGCAAGAGAAAGCGAGTTGTTTAAACGCGCCGATGCCGGCACAGTTTCATGTACGGCCAGACATACGATCGCGGTTCTACGACCCTACGAATCCCGATTGCCCGTCGCTCCCCACGCCGCGTCCCATACTCTATGGGTACGAACTTCCCTATCTTGCGAGCGACTCATGCAAAACATCGGATGCAATGGTTTGGAGTGAGAATACATGGAAGGCGATGTCGGAACCAGAATCGATCGCACAAACGCCAGTACCTTCGTCCGTCGCCCCAGCTGTGGATCCATCCGTCGTTTCGGCAAGCTATAAAAACGACCCTGTATTGGTTGTCGCAGAACAAAAACCGGATGGTACAAGTGAAGCACAGAATGTGCGAGATACCAAACAGCCTACCCCTGCTCGTTCCAACGGAACGTCGGTGAACAAAGTTGCTATTCCGCGACAGTCATGGGAAGTACTACCCAAGACCTGCATCGATCGAATGCTCGAGTTTGAAACATTGCGTTCGGAGTTTGGCCAGACCTTCAAAGAGACTCCGCGGATGGAAAAAGAGGATAGGCGACGATTGACGTTGGCTAACTTGATGGAGCTAGCGTCGATCAATAGTCGCGAGTACCAAGCTCGCAAAGAACTGCTCTATCGCACAGCATTGGCTTTGACTCGGCAGCGTTATCAGTACGAACTCAATCCGACGCCCGTTGGCAATGGTACGGCCGCCAACTTTCGTCATTCACGCGACAACGGTGTGACCGAAAATACGCTGGGAGTCCCAAGCGGTACCGCTGTTCAAAAGACCCTTGCCTCGGGTGGGCAGTTTTTGACGCGCTTTGCCAATAGCGTCGTATTGACCTTCAATGGACCGAGCGGATTTGCGGCCGATGTTGGATCCGAAATGATATTCGACTTCCAGCAAACACTATTTCAACGCGATGTTCGCTTTGAAAACCTCACCCAAACCGAGCGTGATGTGCTCTACGCAATGCGAGACTATATTCGATTTCGCAAGCAACTGTTCCGAGATGTTTCGGGCGCTTATTACAGTTTGCTTCTGAATTATCGTGGAATTGAAATCAATGCCCAAGACTATTTCACCAACACGCGAGGCTTCATACAGAGCCAAGCGGAGTATCGAACAGCTGAAAAGATCCCTCGCATTCAGGTCGATCAGTTTGAGCAGAACGTATTGCGCACGCGAAGCAATCTCGTCAACAATTGCTTCACTTTAGAAGCAGCCTTGGATCAACTCAAGTTCCGCTTGGGGTTGCCGACCGAAATGGTGATCCATTTGGATCTCGCGGAACTCGAGTCGATTTCACTCAAAGACGAGCTGAGTGTTGCGCGGCAGATGATCAATCGAGCACGTACTGAGCTCGTTAATGCACGTAATGCAAGTTCCGTCGATGCAACGACACTGTCGAATGTTGCGGAGGTTTTGGCGGATCGCATGTCCAAGATTCTTCGCATTCAGCAACGGATGGAAGCTTCGAGTCCAAGCAATGGGACGGATGGTTCCGCGATGAATCGTTTGTCACATCAAGCCCTAGTGGAAGCGGAAGAAGAACTCGAAGACTTGCAACAGTTGCTGGCGATCTTGAGCGTGACCATGCAGGTGGAAATTCTTCGTTCGGATTTGAATACCCAACTACGCTCGGAGACGCCGGCTCCTCCTCTTCGCGTCATCATCCGTGCATTGGAATTTGGATCCGCTCAGCTTCAGGTTGTCGATCTTGCCATCGAGAGCAATCATGTCCGAAACCAGGGAACGCTCAAACAATCATTGGAGGGTCGCCGTCGCGTTGCCAATCAGAAACTGGATGATCTTTCTGACTTCCTGGAAAGGATCTCAACCAATCTGGGATCGGACCGGGCCATCGAGATTATGGAGGAGTTCAATCGGATTCCTCAGCGGCGAGATGAAGCATTGGAGTTGGTCAAAGAGCTCGAAGAGTTAGCTCGCGATGCTTGTCGAGGCATTTTGCCAGAAGACCTGAGGCAGGTAGGCGCTCGCGTGCAAGAAGTGGTGGATGATACGATCGAATTGAGCGATATCCTGCTTGAAAAAGGTCCTGATGGGTGGGAGGAGATCGAACTCGATCACAACGAGGCACTCCTCACTGGTTTGGTCCAGAGACTTGATTTGATGAATCAACGAGGAGATCTGGCGGATGCTTGGCGGCAGATCAAGCTGGCTGGTGACGATCTTCGTTCGATTGTCGACCTACGTGCGACTCAATCGATACGCACACGAAGCACAGGCAATGATCCGTTTGATTTTAGTTTTGATGATAGCGATACGCGTTTGAGCATGGCATTGGATACTCCATTGAATCGACGGTTACAACGCAATAACTTCCGATTGGCATTGATCAGCTACAATGTTGGGCTTCGCAATCTCATGGCTGCAGAGGATACGATCAAGTTGGATGTGCGGGAGGATCTGCGGCAGTTGGCTCTGGATCGCAATCAATACACCATTGCGGTTGCCAGTGCGGCGCTGGCGTATGAACGCGTGATTAGCACCAGTTTGCGATTGCAGCTTGCGGTGCAGAATGTTGCCGCTCGTGATTTTCTGGAAGCTCAACAGGCCTATACGAACGCACTGAGTTCGATTGCTCGTTTGCATGTGAATTACATAACGGATCGCTTGGAGTTGTTTTTCGATCTCGAGGCTTTCGATGTCGACGGATGTTTGTATTGGTCGGGTGTCCACGAAGATTATGGTCCGCAAACCAATACGGACTTCCCCAACACCAACCCAAGACCTTATGACTATTTGCCGCCCAAGGTGTGGTACTCGCCAACGATTCGCCAAATGGAAAAAATTGGACCGGGCGATGCTTTGATCCATTCCAATCAACCATGATGCAGGTTACCGTTCAAGAAAGACTAGATGCAGCAGAGCAATGCTGTACTCTTTCAGGAAGGTACTCTTGGAAAGATTGGAGAGATGTTGAGAATCTTGAAGACGAATCTGCTTGTGGTGACGGTCGTTTTACTCGCCATTATGCAAGCGGAAGCTCAGGACCGCGATCCGTCTGCGGTTGACCAGGCATGGAAAGCCAGCAAGCATTCGTTCCAACCGATATGGGAGAATGAAATATGCGAAGGAGAGACGGTTCTGTTTCTCCAGGACGAGAATGGTGATGCGAAAGGGCAATTGCTGTTTCCAGTCGAAGAGATTTTGGCGATTCATTCCTCGGATGGAAGCCGACGTTTTGAGTTGAACAGTATTCGATGGAAGCAGGGGGCTCGCGAACTGGTGGTCCCCAAAGGATCGGTTCTTCCCACTTATTTGCCGAGTGATCTGCGGCGCCCCGCCAACTCGCAGCGGCATGCCCTAACGCATCGTGATGGCAATGGCGAGATCCTCTTTGGAGGCGAGCTTGAATATGCCGCCATGCAAATTTGCATTACCTATCGTCATCGATTGCCTGCAACCCAAGAGTGGTTTCCACGAAAGCGTGGTAGCCTGCCCAAGACTCGCAAGCGGTTGATGAACGATGAAGGCATCCATTTGGTTGTTCTCGGAGATAGTATCTCGGCTGGATACAACGCTTCAGGCATGTTTTCCAAACCACCCTTTCAGCCTGCATATCCAGGACTCCTCAAGATGCAACTGGAACAGTCATTCAAGGGACAAATTCAGTTGACCAATCTATCGATAAGTGGCAAAGATACGGCGTGGGGTTTGAGTCAAATGGAGGAGGTCATCAAGTTGCGTCCCCATTTGGTTGTCATCGCCTTTGGAATGAATGATTCCGCCGGACGATCGAAAGACGATTATCAGGAGAAGACGCGCCAGATGATGCGAACGGTTCGGGAGGCATTGCCTGAATGTGAAATCATTTTGGTAGCACCGATGTTGGGCAATCGCGATTGGACGCGACTCAAGCACGAGCGATTTCCCGAGTATCAACAAGCGTTGATCGAATTAGCGGATACGGGAGTTGCAGTTGCCGATGTAACGCGAGTGTGGACGCGGATGCTGGATCTCAAAGCGGATCATGATTTGACTGGAAACGGAGTCAATCATCCCAACGACTTTGGGCATCGAATCTATGCGCAAGTCATTAGCCAATGTTGGGCGCCATAGGCACCTCTTTCTATAAATAGCTCGTTGGCGTCCCTGAGACTCCCCAAAGGCTGGTAGAAATCGTTGAGGGATGTTGGATTCAGGCGAAAACGTTGTGTGGTTGGAGGGAATCTGCGATAGAATAAAAGACTCGCCTGCGAAATCCCCTGCCCTACTCCTTCCCAATGACTCTGCCTATGAATGCTTTATCGAATCGAAACGCCATGCGAAGGCATTGCGATCGAGGATACTTCGAGAGTCTTTGGATAGGGATTGCTTGTGGCATTGCTTTGTGCGTGGGCTCGCCGAGTTTTGGGCAAGGCGAAGAACGCGAGGCGTTCTTTGAAAATAGAATCCGACCGTTGCTCATCGAAAAATGTTCTCGCTGTCATGGCGATGGAAAGTCCGCTGGTGGTTTGCGTTTGGTCGACCGTGAATCGATCCTTCGCGGTGGTGAAGGTGGAGCGATTCTTGTTCCCGGAAAGCCACTGGAAAGTCGTTTGATGAGTGCCGTACGGCGGGATGGGGACGAATCCCCGATGCCTCCGGAAGCGGACAAAGCATTGTCTCCACAAGAGGTCAAGGATCTCGAAACGTGGATTGGTTTGGGGGCCTATTGGCCAGAGCATGCCGTCGCGCTATCTGGCCGCCGTAGCTGGGCATGGCAACCTTTGCAAGTTTTGCCTGCTCCTACGCAGCTGCCAAACGATTCGATCGTGAACGACATCGACGCTTGGATCGTTGCTTCCCAAAGAGAACTCGGCCAGCAGCGAACACCCGAGGCTGAAAAACGCATCTTGCTTCGCCGAATTCATTACGATTTGACGGGGCTTCCGCCTTCGCCGGAAGAGATCGAATCGTTTTTAACCGATTCAAGGCCACAGGCCTATGCAGATCGAGTCGATCGGCTTCTTCATTCCCGTGCCTACGGTGAAAAATGGGGAAGGCATTGGTTGGATGTCGTCCGATATGCAGATACGGCTGGCGAAACCGCTGACTATCCTGCTCCGCTAGCTTGGCGATACCGCGATTATGTGATCGATGCCTTTCAGAACGATAAGCCATGGGATCGATTCCTCATGGAGCAAGTTGCAGGAGACATTTTGGGTGAAATGGAACCGGAGAGCCGCTATGCCGAAAGCGTGGTGGCAACGGGGTTCTTGGCCATATCGCGACGTTTCGGGTTCGACTCTGAAAATTACCTTCATCTGACGATCCAAGATTCGATCGATACGCTTGGGCAGAGCATGATCGGCCTGAGCTTGGGGTGTGCTCGATGTCACGATCATAAGTTCGATCCGATATCGATGGATGACTACTATGGACTTTATGGGATTCTCGATAGCACCTCGTATCCCTTTGCGGGATCGGAACAAAAACAGAAGATTCGATCGCTCGTCCCGCTTCAGCCTCGCCATATTGCTCGAGGCGAGTGGATGCAATATGAGCAGCAGCTTGCTGGTTTGCGCGATGAGTTGATGCAGAATCAACGCTCGCTTCCAGCCGCTTCCATCCGATCGTTGCACGAAATCGATGGAGACTTTGAAATCCAAGCACCTGCATCGGGTGGAAGCCGCGGCGTTCTTGTTTCCCCTTGGCACTACGAAGGAAACATTGCAGTGGCCAACGCGAGCCAAAGCCCCTTCGTCACCCGTTATCCACGCGGGAAAGTTGGGATCGCAATCGAAGGTTCCAACCCCTATCGCATCTTTCAAGCCATACATGCGAATGAGCAAGAGCGAAAACGTGACGTCCATTTGGGATGGGATTTTCGATTGTCCACTTCGCCATCGGAAGTTGCAGGGCAACATGCGATGGTTTGGTCTGATCGAAAGCATGAAGCGTTCTTGCGATGGATCGTGGATGCCAATCGAATGTGGATCGAAGCGAACGGAAATACGATCGACTTGGGGCCATGGAAACCTCAAGAATGGTATCACGTGACGATCGAATCGATTTCGTCCAAGAATTCGCTTCGCATCGAACTCCGATCACCAACGGAAGTACTCACAACGCATGAGGTTCTCTTGCCAGGCAACATGCTTGCGAGCTTGAATCATGTGGAGGTTACCAACAACAAGGAAGGGGATCGTCCTAAACTGGAATTGGATAACCTATCCTGCGATTGGGGCGAAGGTTTAGCGAAATTGCACGGAAGCGAAGAGAGTCCAACGAAAGGGGATTCGTTGCTTGAGAGGATCGAACGAACGGCTGGCATGGATGGGGCGTTCGAAACACAGCTCGATGGGCAGCCTCCTCAAGTACCATGGAACGCCGGTCCCAATAGCGTTGTACGTGTTCAAGCTTCGGCCCAGAGTCCATTTCGCAACCTCCATGGCGAAGGCAAGCTTGGCGTCTTCATGCCCAATCGAGGAGAGTATGACGGATTTGGTTGCAAACTGGCTCCTATGCAAGCCGCGAATCTCAAAAAGCTCTATGTTGCATTCGATTGGAATTGCGATGATGTTTCAAGAGGCGGGGAAGGATCGTGGCGCTACTATCTCGGACATGGTCCTGGGAATTCGGCCGCCATCGAACTCTATCGCAACGGTACTCAATTTTGGACGCGATCGGGAAACGATCGCCCCAAGGTTGCCGAAGTGGAGGTTGGCAAGTGGTATCAAGTGCGATTGGAGCTCGATGTTGCGACTCGAACGTATCATGGCGAGCTTGTCGATGGATCGAATCAAATGGCCTTCGATGGAAAATTTGCTGAAGGATGGGACGGAACCATCGACTACACGTTCATTGATTCGTACGGACATATCGGTGGTGTTCGGCCATCGATTCTCGTCGACAACTTTAGCCTTCGAGACGAACCATTACCCGACCTAAAATATCTTCGAACCCTTTCCGAAGACGAACAAACGCAGCGCATCCAGGTGACTCATTGGCGCAAACAATGGGAGGCTCAGTCGCAGCAGGTGGAGAAGCACCAGCGATTGTGGAGGCAGAAGACCGAGCATGGACCGTTTGCCATGGCCTATGCGATGGCGGAAGGTACGCCGCACGATGCTTGGTTGCAAAAACGGGGTGAACCGGATCAGCTAGGCGAGCGTGTTCGGCGAGGGATGATCGCTTCGTTAGGAGGCGAAAAGCTACCTGAGACAGCGACGGGAAGTGGGCGATTGGAGCTTGCTAAATGGCTCGTACGCCCTGACCATCCGCTAACAGCCCGCGTGATTGTCAATCGAGTCTGGCAGCATCATTTCGGCCGAGGACTGGTGAAGACCCCGAACGATTTTGGATTGCGTGGAGAGCCTCCTACTCATCCTCAGTTGCTTGATACACTCGCTGACGATTTGATTCGAAACGGATGGTCGTTGCATCATCTGCATCGCAAGATACTCTTGAGTGCAACCTATCGTCAGCAGGCGTCACGGCTACCGCAGACGATAGAGGAACGTGATCATTATGTTGGGTTTACTCGGCGGCGACTCACGGCAGAAGAGATACGCGACGCCATTCTCTTGGTCACGGGACGCCTCGAATCATCAAGCTCTCATGACCATCCTTTTCCATCGCCCATCGATTGGGGCTTTACTCAACATGGACCGTTTTCGGCACAGTACGATCATCGACAACGCAGTGTCTATTTGATGGTGTCGCGATTGAAACGGCATCCGTTTTTGGCTCTTTTTGATGGGGCAGATCCCAATGCGACGACGCCGACACGATTGACCACGACGGTGCCCACGCAAGCCTTGTTCTTCATGAATCATCCACTGTTGCATGAAAGTGCTGCGGCGTGGTTCGATCGGCTTAAGAACCAATCCCCTTCCGATTCCGATCGATTGAGGACGGCATTCCTCCAAGCGTTTGCTCGCGAGCCTTCTCACGATGAGTCCGCATTTTGTTTGGCCTCGCTTCAGCAACTTCAACTTCAGGCAACACGAGCCAATGAAGGCGATCCCGTGAGGGCGGCATGGCTGGCATTGCTCCGCTCCCTACTTGCGAGCAACGAGTTTTGTCATGTCGATTGATAGAAAAGGAACCGAAATGAAGCCAGTTGCGATGGCGCGACGCCCTTTTTTGAGGTCGATGGCCGGTAGCTCGCTTTTAGGGCAAGGCATCTTGGCGAAGTTGTTGGCTGAGGATGCCCCTTTGCAATCAGACGATCCACTTGCACCGAAGATGCCTCATTTTGAGCCCAAAGCGAAGAACGTCATCTTCCTATTCATGAGTGGAGGCGTTTCTCACGTCGAGTCGTGGGATCCGAAGCCGAAGTTATTTGCGGACCATGGCAAGACGATCAGTGTTCGCGAATTTCAGGGGCGCAAGGGAGACTTCCAAATGTTTCTCAAGCAACCCCAATGGAGTTTTTCCCCGCATGGTCAATGTGGAACCGAAGTGAGCGGGCTCTTTCCCCATATGGCGCGATGCGTCGATGATCTTTGCGTGATTCGTTCGATGCAGTCGGACCATACCAATCATTATGAGGCCACGCTGGGAATTCATACGGGTTCGTTTACGTTTGCTAGGCCCAGTTTTGGATCGTGGGTCAGTTACGGTTTAGGTACTGTCAATCGCAACCTACCTTCGTTTGTGGTGATCGCTCCTCACACACCGTATGCAGGCGGACAGGTTTGGGCTAGTGATTTTCTTCCGGGGGCGCATCAAGGGACATTGGTCGTTCCCGGTCAAGAACCGGTGGCGAATCTGCGTCCGCGGACAGCTACGGAAGAGTTACAGAAAACCGAGTTGGAATTATTGGATCGATTGAATCAAAGGCATCTGGCGGAACGTCCCGACGATCCCTTGCTCATGGCGAGAATTCGGTCCTTCGAAACGGCTTTCGGGATGCAGTCGGCGATGCCCGAAGTATTCGATCTAGCGCAAGAGGATCGAAGGACTTTGGCTATGTACGGGCTCGAACCTGGCAGTCATCAAGGTTTTGCTTGGCAGTGCTTGGTGGCAAGACGATTGGTTGAACGAGGTGTGCGTTTTGTTGAACTCATCGATGTGGGATCCTCGAACAATTGGGATGCACACGGTGACATGTTGACGCATGCGCCTTTGGCGAAGAATGTGGATCAGCCCATCGCGGCACTGCTCCAAGACTTGAAACAACGCGGCATGCTCGAAGACACTTTGGTTGTTTGGACCACAGAATTTGGAAGAACGCCCTTCAATGCGGCGAAGGATGCCAAGGGGCGAGAGCATCATCATTGGGTCTTTTCTTCGTGGATCGCTGGGGCAGGTGTGAAACCTGGGATGGTCTACGGCGAATCGGACGAACATGGAATCGAAGTGGGACGCGATCCGGTGCACGTTCACGATTTTCACGCCACGTTGCTCCATTTGCTGGGCCTCGATCACACGCGGCTAACCTATCGTTATTCCGGTCGCGATTATCGTCTGACCGATATCCACGGCAAACTGATCCATCCAATCATGGTAGGATAAAGATCGCGGGGCGAAAGCAGAGTTCCCATTCGATCCTATTAGCTGGAAGGCACCATCTCATTCGATGACGCCCAATTCGATGACGCCCAATTCGATGACGCCCAATTCGATGACGCCCAATTCGATGACGCCCAATTCGATGACGCCCAATTCGATGACGCCCAATTCGATCATGCAACGAGGAGAGGTCGTTTTTCACGCAGAGAAAGTGACGCGAACCTATCGATTGGGCGACGTGGAAGTACTTGCTCTGCGCGGAATCGATCTCGATCTTTATGCTGGCGAGTTTGTGGTGTTGCTAGGGCCTTCGGGCAGTGGAAAGTCGACGCTGCTCAATATCTTGGGCGGTCTCGATACTCCGTCGAGTGGTACCGTTTACTATCGCGACCATGATCTCTCGCATGCTACCGATGAAGATTTGACGCGTTATCGACGAGAGCATGTGGGGTTTGTATTTCAGTTTTACAATTTGATTCCCAGTCTTACCGCTCGCGAAAATGTCGAACTCATCACCCGCATCGCTGAGCATCCCATGGTTCCCGAGAGGGCGCTTGAACTCGTTGGACTCGAAGGGCGAATGGATCATTTTCCGGCGCAATTATCGGGTGGTGAGCAACAGCGCGTTGCCATTGCTCGCGCTATCGCCAAAGGCCCCGACGTTCTCTTGTGTGATGAACCCACCGGAGCTCTCGATGTAAAAACGGGCGTGCGAGTCTTGGAGGCGATCGAGCATATCCACAAAGAATTAGGGACGACGACCGTCGTGATCACGCACAATGCGGTCATTGCGGACATGGCGGATCGCGTCATATCGCTCAAAGATGGGTTGATCGCAGGTATTCGCGTCAACACCGTACGTTTGCGTCCGCAAGACTTGGCATGGTGATGGCATGGATCCGCTCAATCGCAAGTTGGTACGCGAGCTATGGCAAATGCGAGGACAAGCACTTGCCATCATGCTGGTCATTGCCGCAGGAACCGCGACCTATGTAATGGCTCGTTGTACCATGGGCTCGCTGCATGGGACACTTGAAGCGTATTACACATCCCATCGATTTGCGGATGTGTTTGCTTCGCTCAAACGGGCCCCACGTTCGATTCTCAGCCAATTGGAAGCGGTTCCCGGCGTGCAAGAAGTGGAAGCTCGTGTGGTGGTTCCCGTAAAGCTGAACTTGCCAGATCTTGTAGAACCAGCCAACGCAAAAATCGTTTCCTTGCCAGCGGGCGAGCAACCAAAGCTCAACAAGATTCATTTGCGTATGGGGCGGATGATCGAACCGTATCGATCGGATGAGATACTTATTTCCGAGGGATTTGCCAAAGTGCATGGACTGCATCCAGGGGATGAGTTGCAGGCCGTGATCAATGGTCACTTGAGGACATTAAGGATCGTTGGAATCGCGTTGACACCCGAGTATGTGTTTCAAATACGTGAAGGGGATCTCCTGCCCGATGATCGACGCTATGCGGTCTTGTGGATGGATGAGCAAGCATTGGCTGCAGCCTTCGACTTGAAAGAAGCGTTGAATAATGTCGTCGCCAAAGTTGCTCCGCAAGCCAAAGTCGAACCGATCTTGCAGAGTTTTGATCAGATCTTGGGCCCCTACGGTTGTGTTGGGAGCATCGGGCGATCCGATCAAAGTTCCCATCGTTTTATCGATAACGAACTGAAGGAACTACGAGGCATGGCAGTCGTCGTTCCCGGGATCTTCTTGAGCATCTCTGCTTTTTTGCTCAATATGGTGATATCGAGGTGGATGCTTTTGCAGCGCGAGCAAATTGCAGCGCTCAAAGCGTTTGGTTACACGCGTTGGGAGATTGGTTGGCACTTCAGTAAGTTGGTACTATTGTTTGTGATCCTGGGATTTCTACCCGGAACGTTTGCTGGGTTTTGGTTTGGAAAACAGATGACGCGACTTTATGTCGAGTTTTTTCATTTTCCAATCTTTCGATTCTATCCCCAATGGCAAGTGGTGTTGGAAGCATTGGCCACATCGGTCGCTGCGGCCATGATCGGTGCTTGGGCGAGTGTTGGTCGGACCTTTTCGTTGCCTCCTGCAGAAGCGATGCGCCCAGAGCCCCCAGCTCGCTTTCGTCGTTCCCTCTTGGAAAGCATGGGCATGCATCAATGGTTGTCGCTGCCACTGGTGATGATCCTTCGCAATTTAGAACGCAATCCCCATCGTACGATCTTGACGGGAATTGGGATCGGTACGGCGGTGGCGGTCATGATTTTGGGAACTTTTATGGTGGATGCGATGGAGTATGCTATCGACTCGCAATACACCGTTGCCATGCGGGAAGATGTCACGATCTTGTTCGAAGAGAGTCGAGAATCCCAAGCGTTGATGGATGTAAGGCATCTACCTGGGGTAACCCATTGCGAAGGATTCCGCGGCGTCGCTGCTCGCATTCGAAAAGGAACGCGAATGAGAAAGGTGGGAGTGACCGGTCTCGATGCAAATCCACACCTTCATCGATTGATCGACATCGATCAGCAAAGCATCCCAATACCTAGCTACGGGATCGTTCTTTCTAAGAAATTGGGCGAAATCCTCGAAGTGGGTGTCGGAGATTCGGTGACGGTGGAGGTGATGGAGGGGGAACGTCCGATTTTGGATGTTCCTGTCACAGGCCTCATTGCAGATTTTGCTGGTACAGCCGCATACATCGATCGGCTCCATCTTAATCGCTTATTGAAAGAAGGCGATGTTATCTCGGGAGCCTACCTTTCGGCTGACAAGGAATTGACCGATCCTCTATTTCGCGCGCTGAAAGAGGCTCCCAGAGTTGCAAGCGTCACCATGAAAGGGGCGGCGATTCGCAGCTTTCGCGATACCGTAGCAAAGAACTTGCTTCAAATGCGGTCCTTCGTCGCAATCTTTGCTGCCATTATTACGATCGGTGTCGTGTTCAACAGCATTCGCATATCCTTATCGGAAAGGAGTCGCGATTTAGCAACGCTACGTGTGATTGGGTTTTCACGCAATGAGGTCGCAACCATTCTCTTTGGCGAGTTGATTGTGATACTGGCCTTCGCAATACCATTAGGATTGTTTATGGGGTATGTCTTGTCGGCCTTTGTGATTCGGTATTCTTACGACACGGAGTTGTTTCGCATACCGTTGATTATTCGAAGACAGACCTATGGGTATGCGGCATGCTCGACACTGGTGGCAGCGCTGGCATCGGCTTGGATCGTGCGAGCCATGTTGGATAAGTTGGATCTGATTGGGGTTCTCAAGTCGCGGGATTGATATCATGAAGAGCATCTCGAAATACTATCCCTACGTAGTTGCTGTTGCGCTCCTTGTGGGTCTTGGAATCTATAGTTATTGGCCCAGCCCCATCGATGTCGAAGTCGTAACCATCACTCAAGGTCCGATGGAGGTTACGATCCGCGAGGATGGAAAAACGCGAGTGCGCGAACGGTATGTCGTTTCCACGCCCATCGATGGTGAGTTGATGCGGATTGCTTGGCGAGCAGGCGATCGGGTGTCTGCTGGCGAAACCGTACTTGCAACCATGGCCCCTTCCGATCCATCTCTATTGGATGCACGGGCCAAGACGGAATTGGAAGCCAGGGCACAAGCCGCTGAACTGCGTGAGTTGCATGCACAGTCACAGTGGAAGCGAACGCAGGCCAATCTGGAATTCGCAAAGGCACAGTTTGCACGTTCCGAAAAGCTCCGCCAGGAAAAAGCGATCGCTATGGAAGCTCATGAAGAGGTTTCGTTGGCGCTTCAAGTGGCAGAGGATGAGGAACAAGCTGCACGTTTTGCCATCCGCATTGCAGAGTTTGAACATGAACAAGCGAAAGCAGCGTTGATTCAAGTGAATGGGCAAGGCACCGCCAAAGACACCCCCTTTACTATTCGATCTCCGATCGATGGAGAGGTGCTCAAAGTGTATCGAGAAAGCGAGGGTCGCATTGCGGCTGGCTCGCCATTGCTCGAATTGGGCGATCGAAGCGACATGGAGTTGGAGGTTGATTTTCTCTCAAGTGATGCGGTTAGAATCCAGCCAGGAAGCCGGATGTACATCGACCATTGGGGAGGAACGGAACGGTTGATTGGCAGAGTCCGTATGGTTGAGCCACAGGGCTTCATGAAAGTTTCTGCACTGGGAATAGAAGAGCAACGTGTCAATGTCATCGCCGAGTTCGTCGATCCGATTGAAAAGCGAAAGAGACTGGGCGATGGGTATCGCGTCGAAGCTGCTGCTGTGGTGTGGAGTTCGCCCAAGGTTCTCAAAGCTCCCGCGGGTGCCTTTTTTCGGCATGAAGATGGCTGGGCAGCTTTCGTGTTACGCGGCAATCAAGCCACGATGCAATCGTTCAAAATTGGACACACGAACGGATTGGAGACAGAAATCCTCGAGGGTGGCAAAGAGGGCGACCGACTCGTAGCTTATCCAAGCGACAAGCTACGAGAAGGTTTGACGGTTCGTATTCTTCACCCTTGATGGTTCCTAGCTCAAGGGGCTCGATCACGTACATATCGATTGAGCCATTCGATCGTCTCAGCATGCGTATGAAGAACGGACTCGCGAGCTCGGTATCCGTGGCTTTCCAGTGGTAGCATGACGAGTCGAACATGTCCGCCGTTGCCTTTGATGGCTTGGTACATGCGTTGGGATTGAATGGGAAACGTTCCTGGATTGTTGTCGTTTTCACCATGGATCAAGAGCAACGGTTTCTTAATCTTTTCTGCGTGCATGAATGGTGAAATACCAATGTAGATGTCTTTGGCTTCCCATAAGGGGCGACGTTCCGATTGAAAGCCAAAAGGAGTGAGGGTACGGTTATAGGCGCCGCTACGCGCGACCCCTGCCTGAAATAAGTCGCAATGCGCCATGAGGTTGGCTGTCATGAAAGCCCCGTAGCTATGGCCTCCAATCGCAACGCGATCGCGATCGGCGACACCGAGTTCCACTGCTTGGTCGATGGCTGCTTTGGCCGACGCCACGATTTGCTCGATGAACGTATCGTTCATCGTCTCGGGATCACCTACGATGGGCATCGTGGCATCATCCATGATCGCGTACCCCTGGGTGAGCAGTGAGAGGTGCGAGATGCTGGTCATGCGTGTAAAGCGATTTGGTGTGGCCGAGACTTGTCCCGCCGTATCCGCGTCGTTGAATTCCAAGGGATAGGCCCATACCAACAGTGGTAAGCGTTGCCCTACTTGATAGTTGGCCGGCAAGTAGAGCGTGGCCGAAAGAGGAACACCGTCGGCTCGCGTGTATTTGACCAGTTGCTTCTTGATCCCTCGGATTTGAGGAGTAGGATCTTCGAACTGAGTGAGCATCACGTCGCCTTTTCCATCTGTTCGTTTGAGATGGTAGTTGGGGACAATCGATGAGGACTCTTTGCGAGTGATATAGCTCAGATCGCCTTGAGGTGAAATAAGGACCTTGGCAATCGATTCAACCCAACCTTGCTCGCATCGCCAAAGACGTTCGGTATTGAAGTTGGACCAGGATCGTCGATCCAAGAAAGGAAGGTTTCCTTGCGGCGATGCGCCCTGTCCCACAAGGTATAGCCAATCTCCATTTTGCAGAGCGACCGGAAATCCCGTGGCGTCGGGCACGGTGACCAACCTGCCAGGATCACCATAGCGGTCGCGAACACTGCGATCGATGAAAACACGTCCTGGCTTTTGCGGATCCTTCCAGGAATACACCGTGCTCGTTGTCCAGCGACGATCCCGATCACTTTCGGTGACCATGAATGCATCGGCATCTTGGAAGAAGGCGATGCCTCCGTAGCGGTGTTGGATCTTGCGGAGCTCTTGAGCCTCTTTCTGATATGGGCTCGCCAGTGTCATGAGCTTTTCACGATGCGGAACTTTATTGCGAGGATCGCCGCCATCGAGTGCTTCGGTCCATACGAGTTCCGAGGGTGCGCCAACGCGCCACTGCACATTTCTTGGACCCAATCGAACGCCTTCGATGGGGATGTTCTCTTCGACCGGTACATCTGCGATCACGCGCAATGCATTTCCTTTTAGATCCCATACCGCAATTTTTTTAGGAAACGAGGCAGCGGTTAACGTATAGGAAAATGGTCGCTGAAGAATTTCCATCAGCAAGAATTTGCCATCGGGTGAAGGTGTGGCCCGATCGATCATGGCAGGCTTTCCAATGGTTTGTTGGATACCTTTCAGCGTGACATGGACCAATTGCGTCGTCGTGTAGTATTCAAACAATTGCTCGTCGTAAGCATTGCTCAGCAGGTCTTGATACGTCCGGGTAGGAGATTGATTTCCAAGGGACTCTTGGATCGATGGACCAAACGGTGCCGTTGGTGCCTTCGGTTCCTCGGGACGATTGGGAGGAACCACGCAACAAAGGAGACTCTCACCATCGGGCATCCAGTCGAAGCCATCGAGCACGGTTGAGAGCCTCGATAGAATCTTCTGGGGATGTTGAGGATCTTGCACATGGACGCTCCACAATTCGGTTCCCTCTTCACGAACCAAGGTGAAGACGAACGCTTGCGAGCGATGCGACCAACTGACTCCACTGATCTTGCAGGGATTGGGCGTTGGAATTTGAACATCCATGGAACGGTCGAGAGATCGAAGTGTCAGTCCTCGCACATAGTCGGTTTGAAAGGGGCCATCGGCTTGTGGATCGATGCGCATTCCAGCGAGTCGATGCATCTTGCGTCCAAGATCCTCAATCGAAGGCATGGCATCGTTCTGAAGGAACAGCATCCACTTTCCATCGGGGCTGAAGGAAACAGAAGGTTCGGGTTTGGCATCGATGATGTCGACCACTTCCTTGGGCGGGAGACGATACCCTGTTTGGGCCTGAAGGGAATCCATGGAAATCCAATTCAATAAACAGAAAAGAAATAGGAACCAAACGCGAATTCGCATGGGAATTTTCCTCATCGAGGACTTGGTGTCCAACGGTGACGTCAAAAAAATGAGGTGAGGATGAATGCGGCAGTTGCAAGCATTACAATCATAACTCGAAATCTATCGCCTCCGAGTATACGACAAAAGGTACCCTCCATGAACTCGATCTTCCTCTCTCTTCTTTTGGCTTGTTGTACCTGGAGCGATACAGAGGGAGTCCAATCCGAACTGATTTTTCCTCTTAATTCTCAGCACAATCATGCACCTGGCATCGTCGAGTGCCCGAATGGTGACCTTTTAGTATCTTGGTATCGCGGATCCGGTGAACGGAAAGCCGATGATGTGGTGGTACTTGGTGCGCGACAAAAAGCAGGCGATCGAACATGGTCGAAAGAGTTTCTGATGGCCGACACACCGGCCTTTCCCGACTGCAACACCTGTATGTGGATCGATACCAAACAACGATTGTGGTTGTTTTGGCCTCTGATTATCGCCAACTCTTGGGAGAGTGCACTGACGCGGTATCAAGTCGCTTCCCATTACCAAGAAGCAGGAGCACCACGGTGGGAAAAAGAAGGTATTGTTCTCCTCAAGCCCGATGATTTTTCCCAAGATGTGGAATCAAAGCTCGATGCGCTCATCAAGTCGGGAGCGATCACGATTCCGCCCGAAAAACAAAAGGCCATCGATGCGATTCGAGATAAGCTCAAAGATAAACTCTATCAGCGATTGGGTTGGCAGCCACGTTGTAAACCCACGCGATTGCGATCGGGACGGATCTTGTTGCCGCTTTATAGCGATACCTACTCGATCTCGATCATGGCGATCAGTGACAATGAAGGGGAAACATGGTATGCAAGCCAACCGCTCATCGGATTTGGCAATATCCAGCCAGCTGTCCTGGAGCGAAAAGATGGAACATTGGTTGCGTACATGCGAGAGAATGGCTTGACCGATTTCGTGCGGGTATGTGAATCGAAAGATGGCGGGCTGCATTGGGGTGATGTGACTTCAAGCACCTTGCTCAATCCTGGGTCGGGATTGGATGGAGTGGTTTTAGCCAATGGGCATTGGGTCTTGATCTACAATGACGCCAAGCAAGGACGCAATCGCTTAGCCGTTTCGTATTCCACAGACGAAGGGAAAACGTGGCAGTATACGAAGCACCTGGAGAATGCAGAGTCTGGGTCCTACCATTACCCCGCCATCATTCAATCGAAGTCGGGTGAGATCCATGCGGTCTATAGCTATTTTGTCGACGGCGGTAAGAGCATGAAGCACGCCAAGTTTCGGGAAGATTGGCTGATGCAATAGCATCGCCAACATGTTTATGACGAATGTCGACACGATGTATGCGGAGAGCTGTTAGCGACGATGGTTCTGCTGACGTTCGCCAAAAACGCCGCCAAAACGGTGTCGCTCAAAGGTTGTAGTTGAATTGGAGGGTGAATACATTAAGAGGTCCTCAGGAGGACCCATAATGTCGACACCCACCGCGATTCATTTCCCTTGTTCCAAGTGTCATCAAAAATTGCAGGCACCGATAGCTGCAGCCGGAAAGATTGGCGCATGTAAACACTGTGGGACCAAGAACAAGATTCCATTGCAAAAGGCAGGCTCCGAAGGAAATGAACCGCAACTGGTAAAGGCGGTCGTAGTCCCGGCACAATCGCAGCAGAATAAAGGAAAGGTCGCTCAGCCGGCCACCGTGATTGCTCAGGCAATCGCTACCTCCGATCTCTTTGCAGATGCTCTGGCCGATGGAATCGCGGAGGCCTCGATCCATGCCAAAAAGGTGATGGCAAATAAACTGTCGCCTACGGACATGGAACGCGTTATCCGAGGCAAGATTCCGAAGCGGGGTGTGTCTTTGATGTACCGTGTCCATCTCATGATGGTTACCTGTGTCATGGTTCTTTTGCCCATGCTTTATGTAGCACTTGTTGCAACCCTTGCCTTTGGCGTTGGGTACTATGCGACATCGATCGCCGGTCCGATGATGTCTAGTGTTCGCGTCGGTCGGGCCGCGATCTTCGTCTACGCCGCGATCATTGCTCCTGTGGTCGCTGGAACCATTATGGTTCTCTTTATGATCAAGCCACTCTTTTCCCGTTTGAAGTTTGAACCGCGTCGCCGATCCTTGACGCGCCAGGGCCAACCAGTCCTTTTTGCATTGATCGATCAAATCTGCGACAGCACTGGGGCACCGAAACCCGTTCGAGTGGACGTTGACTATCAATCGAGTGCTGCAGCCTATGCCGAAAAAGGTTTATATGGCATCGTGACGGGTCAATTTGTTTTGGTCATCGGCGTGCCTCTAGCGGCAACATTTTCGGCTCGGCAACTTGCCGGGGTACTTGCACACGAGTTTGGTCACTTCTCCCAGAGGATCGGAATGGGGGCAAATGTACTGGTAATGAAGATCAGTATCTGGTTCACAAGAGTGGTATACGAACGCGATTCCCTCGACAGAATGTTGGATGATTGGATCGAGGACTCGGACTATCGCATCGGATTGATTTTGCAATTGGGAAAGGTTGGCGTACTTGCGTCACGCGCCATCCTCTGGTGCTTCATGATGCTAAGTTATGCACTGAGTTTCGGTTTGACTCGACAAAGGGAGTACGACGCCGATCGATACGAATATGGATTGGTTGGTTCCAAGACCTTTGAATCCACTTGTAGCGAGCTTTTGCGAGTTAATGTCGCGCAATCTCAGGCGTTGGAATTGATGTACCATTATTTCAAGAACGGACATTTAGCAGATGACATGATTCCTATCTTGCAATATTGCCGCAGCAACCTCTCGTACGAACTCGAGCAAGAGATCGCCCGGATCCTTCAAAACCCGGATGTTCCTTGGTATTCGACGCATCCTTCGGACGCGAATCGAATTGCGCGAGCCAAAGAAGCGGATCAGCCCGGTGTGTTCTCACTAGACCGACCTGCCAGCGATTTGTTCTGGAATTTCGATGCCCTTTGCAAGGGCATCACGTGGGACTTCTATCGCGATCAATTCGGCGCTCATGTTTCCCCAGATCTCTTGACACCTTCCCACCAACTCCTCCCCTCGTAACCCACTCGCTGCCATCCAACTGGATCGCACTTATGGCTTAGAATGGACTTGGTGACCACCGACAAAGGTTTGTTCGACTTGGATGGAACGGATATCCGATTCCGGACATTCGAGAAGGTCGCGATCGATGACGATGAAGTCGGCAAGCTTTCCAGGTTCCAGCGAGCCACGATTTTTTTCATCGAAAATCAGAAAGGCATTGTTGATAGTGTAGAGGCGTATGGCTTCACGCCGATCGATGCGTTGCTCTGCATGCAGAGGTAGATTCATGCCCCGGGGTTGGCGTGTGACCGCAATCCACATTCCAAGGAAAGGGTTATAGGGATTGATCGATCGAAGGCTACCTACCTTTTGCATATGATCGGAGCCGCCACCGACGATCACTCCCGAATCGATAATGCTTCGGTAGGGTTGAAAGTATGCCAAGCGATCATCGCCAAACTGTTGAAGCAAGGTCTTTCCATCCAGCCAAAGCCAATCCGGTTGAAGATCAGCGACTACCCCCAGTCGCTTCATCGTCTCGATCGCTTCACGGCTCATGAAATTACAATGAGTGATGCAGGGACGTGTTGGTCGAACGGGAAAATCCTTGTCGATCGCGTCGTATGCTTGCAGCAAAGCGTGGACCGCTCCATCTCCTACTGAATGTGCCGTGAACTGCAGGTCTTTCTCAAGACATAGCTTGGCAAGTTGATAGAGCCTCTCAGGCTCGACATACAGCAATCCTCGATAGTTGGGATCATCGATGGCATAGATCGTGCTTTTGCCCCATGGTTGTCGCATGTAGGCGCTTCCTGTCAGCATTCCTCCGTCAAGAAAAATTTTGACTCCTCGAAGCCACAGCCATTCATCATAAGCATGTCGTGGGTGCGATGCTGCCGTTTGCACTTGATCGACCACGCGGTCCCAAGAGGCATTGGGTTCGACGCTCCAATTGAGAAACACACGGCAAGTAAGTCGTCCATGATTTTGCACGGCCTCAAAGACGCGAAGGCCCTGCTCTGTCACACTCCGCTCAGCGATGCTCGTAATCCCTACGGCATTGTAATCCCGTAGGAGCTTTTCCAAAGCCAGAGCACTTTCTTCTACCGATGGGGAACGGGATGAGATATCGACCTTGGTAATCTTGGCGTAATTTCGAATGATTCCGGTCGGTTCTTGAGTGCTTGGCTCGCGCTCTACTTTGACTTTCAAATCTTGTGCGCCACATAGTTCTTGTCGATCTGATTCTTTGCAAGGCCCAGAGAATTGAAGGCAGCGTCAGGTCCAGTACGAAAACAAACGGGATGGTTTGGTGCAACCCGATCCAACTCTTGACGGGTTGGAAACCTTTGCTCTTGAAGTCGGGTGATGAAAACTTGGCTCACGAAGATCCACTCGCCCATCGGGACGGTTTGTGCACGCTTGCCTATGTAGTTCAAAACATCTTGAATGGTTTCCATGTCTGGAACAGGATGATCCCATTCGAAGGTGGATGCACCCAATGCGTGGACATGCGAGTCGATTAAACCTGGAAGGACCATCTTTCCTTGAAGGTCGACTCGCTTGACATCGCTTCCGATTGGATTTGGTAATCTGGAAGCTTGCCCGACCCATTGGATGCGCGAACCCTTGACGATCATCGAATCGGCCATGGAAAACGATGCGTCGACGGTGACGATCTTGGCATTGGTGTAAAGCGTCGTTTCTTCCTGGGCACTTGCAGTTGCGACGTTTCCAAGCATCCATACGATGCCAATAAAAGCGTGAAATGAACGCATCGTCGACCTCATGGGTGGGGGGAAGGTAAGGAGCGGAACCCAAGGAGATGGGAGATTGTTATCGGAGGGAAACGGTCTTCAAGCGAAGAGCATTGAGCACGATGATTAAGTCGGAAAAGACCATGGCAAAGGCAGCCATGATCGGATGCAACTCACGCAAGAATACCGGAAGCATGGGGATACCGGCAAGAATCCCTGCGGCAATCGGGATCAAAAGAGCGTTATAGGCAAAAGCCCAGAAGAGATTCTGGCGAATGATGCGAACGGTCGCTCGCGACAAGAGTATCGCTTCCGAGACGCTTGGGAGGTCACCTCGCAACAACGTCACGTCGGCAGACTCCATGGCGATATCGGTTCCTGTTCCCATGGCGATTCCCACGTCAGCCAGCGCCAAGGCTGGCGCATCGTTGATTCCATCACCGACCATCGCCACTCGTATGCCTTGTTGTTGTGCGCGGCTCAAGATCGCCTGCTTTTCGGCGGGGAGCGATTCCGCATAGACCTCTTCGATGCCGACGCGTCCGGCAACCACTTTCGCTGTCGTGGCATTGTCCCCCGTAATCATTGCCGTCTCAACGTTGAGTTGATGAAGCCGAATGACGGCATCTCGAGCATCTGCTTTCAATGTGTCAGCAATGGCAATGATTCCCAAGACCTGATTCTCTTGAAGGACTGCGATGACCGTTTGGGCCGATGCTTCCCATTCGGTAGCGCGTTGCACTAATGCTTCAGGCATCTTCGCCTTCTCTGCAATCCACTTCCAATTGCCGACGGAGATCGTCTGGTTGTCGAACGTGCCTTGCATTCCTTTACCCGGAATGGCTTGAAAGCTCTGAGGACGCAATCCCATTCGCGCATCGATCGGTTCTCGTTCGAGAATGGCTTTTGCAATTGGATGTTCACTTCCAGAAGCGATGGTAGAGGCAACTCGCCACATCCATGCTTCCTCGGTTCCTTCTGAAAGCATCCTATTGGCGATCGAAAGCTTCCCCTGTGTAACGGTACCCGTCTTGTCGAAGAAGATCTTCTGGATGGCACCCATCTTCTGAAGCGAGGTACTTGTCTTGAATAAGATTCCGCGTTCGGCTCCCCGTCCCATACCGACGACCACCGCAAGAGGTGTCGCCAGTCCCATGGCGCAGGGGCACGATATGATGAGCACTGCGATTGCTCGCAATACCGCTTGGGTCGAATCGCCCACCCAGAAAAACCAAACGACAAAGGCGATCAAGGAAACGGCTAAAACGATGGGGACGAAGACATTCGATATTTGATCGGCGAGTTCTTGAATCGGGGCCTTGGTCGATTGAGCTCGTTGAACTTGTTGAATGATCTGAGCCAACATCGAATCTTTGCCAATCCGCTTCGCTTCGATTACCAGCAAGCCTTCGCGGTTGATCGTCGCGCCGATGACATGCACGCCCTTCGTCTTTTGTACGGGAAGGCTCTCTCCAGTGATCATACTTTCATCGACCGCCGAATCTCCCGAATGCACAACGCCGTCGACCGGAATTTGTTCTCCGGGACGAACAACGATGCGATCGCCAACCTTTACTTCTTCGATCGGAATTTCTTTTTCGAGCAAGCCTTGTCGAACGCGAGCTTTCCGGACTTGGAACCCCAAAAGCTTCTTGATAGCAGTGCTCGTACGAGCTTGGGCTTTGGATTCGACAATTCGGCCCAACAAAATCAATGTGAGAATGGTTGCTGACGTTTCAAAGTAGACGTGATGTCCATACGCGTGACTACCTTGCGTTAGGGCAATCAAGACCCACCAACTATAGAGATACGCTGCGGTCGATCCCATCGCGACGAGTACATCCATACCCGTCGATCCTTGCCGAAGCGATCGATAAGCCGCGACGTAGTAGGGACGACCGACCAAGAACTGTACCGGAGTCGCAAGAGCGCAGAATAACCAATTCACCCAAGCCGCATCGGCCCACGGTCCCAACAATGTGAAGTCCCTCGCCATGCTAACCATGAACAATGGGATCGTGAAGACAATGCCGATGACTAAGAGAATCAACTGGGACCGAAATCGCTTTTGCCGCAAGCGATCTTCTTCGGATTCATCGGTGGTTTTCGATGGAACCTCGTACCCAAGACCCGTGACCGTATCAACGATTCGCTCGAGCGCGATTTCTTGAGGATCGAAATCGACCATCAGTTTCTTGGTGGCAAACTGAACGGTTGCCGAATGAACACCCTTCAATTTGGAAACCGATGTCTCGATCGACTTGGCGCAGTTGGCGCACGTCATACCCACGACAGGGATTTCCGATTGTTGCATCGCCATCCTTCATGCGCCCCTTCGATCGTTCGGCATTGCGTGGTGAATCCTCTCCACGTCCGCTCACGATGGAAATGAATCCCCTGCTTCTATTGTGGCCGATTTGAAGCGTTCGTCTACCGTGGCTATCGAGGTGCTATCTGAGATAGGCAAATCGCAAACAGCATGACGATCCCAGCGACAATCAGCAAAGCGATGACCGATATGGTCACGACCCCGGCAGTAAGGAGGGTGAGGAGCATTTTGCCAGGTTGGGGCCGGCCCGTTTGCGACCACGAATGTAGCCCTTTTCCAAGTGTGACCAAGAAGGCGGGGGACACTACGATGAGAAATGGGACAAGCATTCCTTGGTCATCGAGAGTGATACCGATACCGATGAGTACGGCAAGGATGGCACACAATGAGAGTATGGCCATCGAAACGTAATCGAAGGTCGTATACCGATCGGCGACAGCTTCAGAAATGATGATGGAGGGAGGTTGATAAGGGGATGTCGCTGAGGCGTTCGATGGAGCGTGGCAAAGCCAGCAAGGCTTTGCTGCATCGCGGAGGGCGGCTCCACAACGCGGGCAACGAATCGCGTGGACGGCAGGTGCATCAGACATGGAGACCTCCTTGGTTCTTCATGTTCTCGGTTCGCGATTCGACTTCTCGCGTAAATCGGCGGACCGATCGAAGCACCTGATCCAACGCGAGTCCACAACCTAACATCGATAGTACGGTAATGGCTTGTTGGATGGGAGGTGTTGTATGCGATGCATCAAACCATGAGGTATCGGCCTTTCCGACGAGCAGCATGTACCCAGTGATCGAACCCACCACGGAACACCAGAGAATGGGAAGATTGAATCGGAGGCTCGTTATGGCGATCACCACGAAATAAATCAGTACCACCGGGCTCGATGGCCCGTGCCCAAGGCTCGCTAGAACCGACAACAAAACGAGGTCGGCCAGCGTGGCCGCATATTTGAGCCAGCTCGGGAAAAAACCTCGATTGAGTGCAATGGCGATCCCCATCGACACGAACAGCCACGCTGCGGCTACGCCGGTCGCTTGGCGGTGGAACATTCGATCGGCCTCGCCTTCCCCCCACTGCGAGTAGTGGATCAGCTGCGCGGCATAAAACAAAAACACCATCAAGACCCGCAATAAACAGATCCTTGATTCTGCTTCAAACTCCTGCCACCGCTGAGCGATGTACCAGGTTTCTTTCCTTGAATGATCCTGGTTCGAGGTTTGCATCGTCGACTATCTTCCTTGGCGAACGCCTTCACGAGGTAAAAGGGTATCGAGATTGGCAACACCGTGGGCCGCCAATGCAATGATGATGGAACTATGTTCTTGGTATTCGGGAACCACCGTATCGAATGTATCGTATTGTGTGTGGTGCGTGTTGCGATAGGTAGCGCGACCACGTTGGTCCCAAAAGAATCCTGGAACGCCAGCTTGGATGAAGGAAACGTGATCGCTTCCACCGCGGGGAAGGATTTGGTCCACTTTGCGGATTTCAAACGGCGCCTTCTCGTCCAGCGTTTTAGCCTCTGCGAAGACCTTTTCAAAGTGAGGTAGCATCGATTCGGTTCCGCCAATCCCGGCCACATAGTTGGTTCCGCCGTCATGGACAAATACTGCCGATATCTTTGGCATCAACTCGGGATGTGCTTTCACGTAGGCCATCGAACCAAGGAGGCCTTGTTCTTCACCTGACCAAAGCATGAATCGAATGGTTCGTTTGGGACGAACGCCGGATGCGATCAAGATTCGAGCCGCTTCCATCGTCGTGGCGCATCCTGCACCATTGTCGGTGGCGCCCGTTGCACCATCCCAAGAATCGATATGGCCACCCACGATCACCATTTCCTCGGGGCGTTCGGTTCCCGGAATATCGGCCATGACGTTGTAGAGCGGAATGGGACCTTTGCGGAAGAAGTTTCGAATATCAAAGTTGAGTTCAACTGACTCCCCTTTCTCAAGCATGCCGGTGATTTCGTCGTATTGACTCTTCTGCAATTGGATCGAAGGCACGGTTGGGATCTTTTCCCAAGAGATGTTCTGAAGACCACCTGTGAGCAAAAGCTCATCCATGGACGAACTTATGAGGCCAGCAACCTTGGCATCGAGCAATACTTCACGCAGCTTCGTTGGATCGATGGGGTCCATGGCTTCTTCCAATCCCACAGGTTGCTCGACCGCAGGCGGGCGGCTATTCGAGCGACGACCATTGCCGTTGGGAATGTCTCCAGGGCCACCACCGCGGCGGGTGCGACCGCGATTCGATCGAGGCATGAAAACATACGCCCCTTCGAGGTCCTTTCGCATCGACTCCAATTGTTGCATCGATTTGGGAGCAAGAATGGCTCGACCTGTCACGCTTCCCTTGGTACCTGCGGTCCAAGCGTTGGTTGTGAACTGTAACGTGAGCGGCTTGGGAGACACCATCTTTCCTGTGGCTGGGCCTCGATTGAACCCTACCGGAAACTCGCCCCATGGTTCCATCGTCGCATTCTGCAATCCCATTGATTCGAAGGATTCACGAGCCCATTCGCATGCTCGCTGAAGTCCATCGGATCCCGTGAGCCGTGGGCCAATGCGATTGGTGAGGTGATCGAGATGGCCTTGCACTTGATTACCATTCTTACCGGCAGCAATGATGGCGACTGCTGCTGAATTCTCTTCAGCCAGCAACCTTGGTGATTGCATCGCCAATGTAACCAAGGTGATACCCAACAGAAGGTGTCGCTTCATTCTCAATCGTCCCTTGTTCAATCGTCGCAGACTCGAAATAGAGGAGACCGTTACGATAGCCAAACTCATCGCAAGAGGATAATCGTTTCCTCCAAAAAGCGTGAGATTTTTCAGCGAGAAGGGGCCGTTTTAGAAATGCCTTGCGTGCTGCCACGATTTGTTAGGGAGCCATTGGAACCTTCCATGATCCCTTTGTCTCCTCGGGTGGCTATCCACGGAAAAGCAGTGAGGCCTTTGCGGGTTGTCGCAAAGGCCTCATTAAGAGTGCTTGGGTCGCATTGGCTCGAAGCAACCTGCTCCGGGCAGGAGGATAAAACTAGATTGCGTCAGAAGCCTCGCCTTGAGGCCGATGCACTCGAAGTCGTTCGCGGCAGGCATGCCATTGGCGATGAGAATCGAGACGATAAGCCTGTTGATCTTCCAAAGCCACAAGATGCAACCAACCTCGCGTGGCTAGGTTCGTCACTTGCGCATGCTTTTGAAGAATGCGATCGATGGCTGTTCGCGATGCTGCGATCATCACCGTCAGACGCCGCGGTAGATGCTGCAGGTCGGATCCATTGTGGAGCGATTGCCATGGAAGTCCTGTTTTGAGGTCGCCGGAATTTCCGGCGAGGATACCGAATTGTCCGACCACGTTGTGGATCGTCTTATCGCCACTCCCCAATCGGTTGTTGTCCACGGAGGATGCGTAGTATTGAAGATTGATCCAGTTTGCCACGATCATGGGAGCGGTCATGATCAGTTCGAGTACCGATCCATCGCGATCCCTATGAGGATTGTAGCTATGAAGAAAGGCTTCCGATCCAAGATCGATGTGTTGCGTTAACTCGCGAGGCCCAACGATCATCAGCGCGTTGCCAGCTAGTCCCCATTCGGGTCGAACTTCGGACCAATCACGAGCGCGTCGATCGAGATCCATCGGTTTGGTACCTGGCTCGGTCTCTTGTCGTTCGTGTCGAGTTTGATCCGATGCTAACGCCACGGTTCGCTGCAAAGATTGCAATTCCTCACGATGTGATTCGGGTACAGAAGCCGTATCGTAAAAGGAAAGGCGATCGGTGGTGGTGTTGTGTACCGCTGCGAGGAAAATCGTATCCTGCGGAATGGTATAGCCACGAGCCTCAAGGCCCTGTCGGACTTCGGGACGATTGAGCAACATCGCTGCAAAACGAGCGTTGGGTTCGCCTGAGTGGCCACCGCAAGCGCCACATTCAAGACCCGATGCTAGAGGATTGTTTTCTGTTTGGCATTCATGACCGCAGAGAACGACCAATCGAGCATAAGGTGCGGACAATCCCAAATTGCGGAGCATGTTTTCGGCCAACTGGATTTCGTGGATGGCATTCCAATCGGGCGTGATGACGGGAAGCATCGGTCCCCACTGTTGTCGCGAGGAATCGTTGGAGGAGGTTCGATAGAGTTTAGAGGCTTTCCAATTTTGCGTTAAGAGTTTCCAGCCTCCCCACAGTCCGGTCGATTCGATGCACGCAAAGCTGCTGGCGGCCGAAGTTTGGAAGAGCCTCCACATTTTCTTCCAGAGCCGCTTGGTCATTCGGTTGGAAGGTGCACGCGATGGAAACGCTTCTTCGCTTTGTCGATTACCAGCCACCACACTGATCTGAGGTTTAAGAAGGACGGGCAACTGATTGCGGGCTGGTTCACCATCGAATTGCTGATATTCCAAAGGCATGCCGAAGAAGCCCGCGAAGCCGTAGGTTTCGATGCCGAGCGATTGCCATTCGAGTTGTCGTCGCATTCGCTCTGAACGCACGTCGATGCAAAACACGAATTGAGCTTGCGGGCGTTCGGACCGACGCGCAGGACGATCAATCTTGGGTTGTTGTATCTGATGGAGAACTTGATCGCGGGTATGGATTTCGAATGCGGATTGAAGGAGGTAACGCGCCATGAGTTCCGCGGAATCGCTTCCATCGCTAACCGATGCGCGGCGATGGGTATCCAAGTACGAATCCCACTGGACGCTCAGATGAAACGCTTCAGCGATCGACACATCGTAGGCTAGACGCATGGACAAGACCGCTAGCCAGTTCTCCGAACCCGTTCCCGCCGATTCGTCTTGATACTTTGCCCACGCGGACCATCCCAGGATGGAAAAGGCTTGGCAGAGAAGAAACGGTGTCCAGAGAGCTTGCGGAACACGAAGGCGCTGGAGGAGATACGGAATCGCTTCCCGTGGAGACTCTGGGAGTTTCGCAATAAGGGAGCGAGCGTTCGATATGCCGAGAACGTCTAGGTTCCAATCGTGTTTCGCCGTTTCCCGCCAAGCTTGATAAAGAGGGAGGTCCTTCCAAGGGCTTTGCCATGAGGCTTGTCCTTCATCGAAGTGCGCGGCGCAGTGTTTGGAGATCTCATCGATGAGGATCGCTGGCCAGTTCTGCGTTTCGGATGTTCCGAGAAACTCGGCAACGGTTCGAATGCGCCCAGCCACGTTCTTGTGTTTGGGCTGAGAAGGGTTGGCACTGGGACTCGATTGGACGAGCGACAGAAGGGTTGCCAGCGTGACAGGGCGCGACGCTGGAGGCAACGCTGTTTCTTTGAGTGCCGTCTTGATATCGGCGATCGTGATTCCGCCCAGCTGATATTGTCGACGATAGAAGTCGAGAGGCATCAGGATATCGATACCAAGGTTATGAAATTGCTGATGCACATCCAAGAAGTGACGATGGCTCTGTCCTTTGAAAGGATTGACGGCCACATAGTCCTTGAGCGGCCATACGGGCGCGATGGCCGAAGAGACTTCTTGAAGGACATGGTCCAAATGGTCGCTGGCAGAATCGGCGGCATGCCGAGCAGTAGATTTTCTTTTTTGAAGATCGGCGATCATGATTATTCCTTTGTGATGGTTTGAGAGCGTTTGGGGGCGATCAGCATCGGTCGAGAGAACCGATCCAGCGACGAAGAATGTTTTCGCAGTAGAGTCCGTTGTGAAGATGGACATAGATGGTTCGTAACCATGGCGCATTCGACATCGGAATCCATCGCAACTGCAACAAAGCCAAACCGAAGAATCCCAGTGCAAGCATCAAGCAAACCGGGAGCGTTGCATCATGCCAGGGAACAGGATGAAGATTGGGCGATAGATAATGTTCGATACCTGTGAACAACACGACGTAGACCGGTGGAAGGAGCGATGCAACGATGGCGGCCAAAATCGCCAAGGTACGGTCGACGCAGGAGTAGATCATCGTCCACCAACACGCTAGTCCCATGCAAAACAGTAGACCGAGCAAGGCTCCACCGGGCTCTTCCGTCACGGGATGTCCCATCCAGGCCATCAGGCCCGCTGTATAGGAGGTCAGTATCAAGACGCTGGCAGCGAAGGGAAAGAACGATGGTGACATGGGACGCGAAAAGTTGGAAGCCATCGAAGACTTCTGCGCGAGAACCGATCCACTGCTGAGAAAGGCGTGAGCTTTGTAGAGCGAATGGGCCATGATGTGGAGCATGGCTGCGGTATAGGCTCCAAGTCCACACTGCAACAGCATGAATCCCATCTGTGCCATGGTGGAGTACGCAAGCTTCTTTTTGATACTGGTTTGGGTCAGCATGATAGAAGCGCCGAGCAAAGCGGTGAGTCCCCCCATGCTTACCAAAAGCAAGCTGGCTCCTTCCGAAAGAGACATGATCGGGTTCATGCGAATCATCAGATAACCACCCGCATTCACGACACCCGCATGCATCAGAGCCGAGACGGGAGTTGGAGTTTCCATAGTCAAAGGAAGCCAGGTATGAAATGGAAACTGGGCCGACTTCGTGATCGCTCCTACAGCAAAGAGGATACTGGCCCAGGCGAGCGATGAGCGATCCCATTGGGATGGCGAGGTAACCGAATCGAAGAGCGTAGCGAAGTGAAGAGTGCCTGCCTGGGTGTAGCACACGATGATTGCGCCCAGGATGGCGATGTCGCCGATACGACTGATAATGAACTTGGTCCACGCAGCTCGCTGAGCAGCTGGACGATCCGGGTAGAACAGAAGTAGTTGATGCAATCCGAGACTGGCGAGAATCCAGGCCAGCAGGAAGAGGCCGAGATTGCCGGCTTGAATCATGGTAAGAACGGAGCCGAGGGTGAATCCGACCCATCGGAAGTACTTGCCTTGATCCGGAGTGCGGTCGAGATACCGCAAGGAAAAGCGAGCAATGTTCCAACCGATGAAGGAAACCAAAGCCGTCATCAATGCCGAGATCTCATCGTACAGCCAAATAGGGTGCTTGTCGTAAAGGGGATGGCGTCCCCACACGGCCATTTGCACTAAACCAACGCTTGCAATCAAGCATTGCAGACCCAAGACCGAGGTGATGAACCAGCGGATCCACGTTGCATGGCGATTGCAGAATCGGTTAGGAAGAAAGACAAACGCCCACAAGGCGATAGGAATAGCCCCAAGAATCCAGGGTTCAAACGGCATGTGATCTCTCCTTATACGACAAAGAACTCGCGAATTATGATACGCGACAAAAATGTCGTCAATAGATTGTCGTATATTTATTCGTCGAGTTTTGAGAGAATCCCGAAAGAACCGCTGAGAAATAGGTGCGAAAATTGTCGCGACAAATATTTCGCTATTTCATGGCAGTTGCTACGATGTGAAAATTGCCTTCTCAACGATGATGCAACAGGCGATCAGGGCTCGTCAGCAGTGATGTGCAAGCTTGAATCGTCCTTCATCCTCGCTATCCAATCTTTCTCTCTGCCCTTTCATCCTCGCTGGCACAATGAAATCATGAAGAAAGCATCCGCTAACCGCGTCGCCGCATCCGCTGAAAAACCATGGACGTTTTTGACCAACCATGCGCATGTGCTGATCGTGATTCATAGCCACCCCGAGATGTCGCTGCGCGAGATGGCAAGTTTGGTCGGAATTACAGAACGGGCCGTGCAACGGATCGTCTTTGATCTCGAAGAAGGTGGTTATATCGCTCGCGAAAAAGTCGGACGCAAAAACCAGTACGAAGTCAACAAAGGAAAGGCTCTCCGCCACGCCATTGAGTCTCACAAGAAGATCGGAGACCTCATCAATCTCGTCGTGCAATAGCAAAGTTGCACCGTAATCGATCCAGCCCACTAATTCTTATCGAAGGTATCGATGAAGAGTGGCTCGCCCGGCTTCACGGCATTCTTGTCTTGAAATAGCGAATGCTGGGGTACAAATGCCGTGTCACTCGACAACGCCATGGAACGACTCGATCTTTATGACGTCCTCGTTGAAGTGGCCGAACATCCAAGTCATTTTGGCGTTTCCACGATTCATGAACTTCACGCATTCGTCATGGGGTATGTGTACGCAATTTCTAACCAGGGATGGCGTATCGGCAATCCACCCTTAACTCAATTCACCGAATGGCTTGTTCGTCGATAGGGTGTGGGAAACACTTCGATGGCTTGGTCGCAGATTCTCTGCGAAGCCTCGGACGAGGCTCAAAGCCCGATGCAGTTATTCAAAGAATCCATCCATGCCTATCGACAGCGTAAGAGGTTCTGCCTTGCCAGAGCTTCCATTCAGTCGCATCATGCTGCGTCAGGGAAATTTCAGTTTTCATACAAGAGATCTGGAGTTTTCACCCAAATAGATACCCCTCCGAATCATATGTCCATTGCCCACTATGGGACGGATGAAGGTGTGTACTTGGAGTATCGCTTTGAGCAACACCAAGTGGACTATGAGGTTTACTTGCCCTCAGTTGATTCCGCCAAGCTGAAAGCCCAATTGGATTTCGACGTGAGGCCCGACGATTGGTTCGCGGAAGCGCCAGATCCATCCAAGCTGGGAGACGAGCGGGGTGACTTCGATCGCTAGGAAGCGATGCTCAAGCTAATTCTGCGAGAAAACCGATCTGAGGTTGCGAAATCGTCATGGAGTGGCTTAGAGTGAACGCAGTGATGGTTAGGTTTTGATTCTGGCGAAGTAGATGAATTGATGGCTGATTCCCCACCTAAAGTAAAGCCAACGCTCGGTACATTCTTGCTTGGTTTTGTAGCCTGCGTCGTCGTGCCCGGATTGGTAACCGCGATCGCTCCGGTTTCCTATTTGACGATGGAAAGGACGCAAGAGGAAGGTGGTTCGATTCGCGCGGAGGCTCGTCAATGCATGTTTTTTATTGTTCCTTTCCGGACGCAAAAACTAGATAGCATCGCAGAAGTCAATGATCACGTGATTGCGGCCAGATCCAAAACAGCGGAAGAACGACGTCGTACGCGCACGGGACGCGGTACGATCGAAGGCGAAGGAACTTTGATTCTCGTTGACGATGATGAAAGAGCCATTCACATCCCCGTGTCTCCTGCGAGCATTGCAACGGTTAAAAAGAAAGTGGATGGATTTATTCATGATCCAAATCAGCCCAAGCTGTCATTGTTCTTGGTTGCGAATTGGAAGTTCAGTTTAATTGGAGGAGGATTGGTCACCTTGTTGACAATTCTCTTTGTCGTGGGGTGGTCGATTCAGTTGGTAGTGGGATTCTTCAAGATGGTCACGAGAGGCACAGCATGAAGTTTGTAAAGTGCATCGCATGGATCGGTTTATGGTGTGGCTGCTTCGCGACAACAGCTAGGACGCAAGAGCGACAAGCGGACTATGTGTTTGAAGGTGGCAAGATTATTACTTGCGATGCATCGATGACGATTGCCGAATCGATGGCGATTCATCGTGGCAAGATCGTTTTTGTGGGAAGTGCGGCGGAGAGTAAGAAGTGGGGCGGGCCCGATACCCACCGAATCGATCTTCAGGGCGGATCGCTCGTACCGGGTTTTTGCGATAGCCATCTCCATTTTTCGGCGCTCGGAGAATCGTTGGTCAATATTGATCTCGGGGAAGCCAAATCCTGGGATGCGATCATTGGTTTGATTGAAGCGGAGGCCAAAAAGGTGCCTCCGGGTACATGGATTGAAGGGCGCGGCTGGCACCAAGCCAAGTGGCGCGAGCTTCCCAAGCAGGTATGGGAGGGGTATCCAACGCATCATGATCTAAGCGTTCGCGTTCCCGATCATCCGGTGGTATTGGTACACGCGAGTGGACACGCCAGTTTCATCAACGCCAAAGCGATGCAAGTGTCAGCGATCGATGAGCGAACCGAAAATCCCGATGGTGGCGAAATCGTTCGCGATGGTGAAGGCAAACCAACGGGATTGTTGCGTGAGAATGCTCAGGGGCTTGTTGGAAGAGCTCGCCAAAGGACGCTCAAAAAAGACGACGGCCAATGGGAACGATCGATTGAGCGAGCAACGCAGGAGTGTTTGAAGTATGGAATCACGTCGGTGCACGATGCTGGAATCGGTTTCGCGGAATGCGATCGTCTAGCAAGCTTGGCAGACCAAAAGAAATTGGGTGTTCGCGTTTATGCCATGGTTCGCGCAGGAAGTGGCGAGTTACTGCAAAAGATGCCTCGTTATCGTTGGATTGAACGCGGGGACGGATTCTTAACGGTGCGAAGTGTGAAGGTCTCGGCCGATGGAGCCTTGGGGCCACATGGTGCTTGGTTGCTTGAGCCGTATGACGATCTACCCACCACCAGCGGGCTCAATACAGTCGCTATGGATGAATTGCGTAAGATAGCTGGATTGTGCAAACGCAATCAGTGGCAGTTGTGTGTTCATGCTATCGGAGATAAGGCCAACCGGGAGACGCTCAATGCTTTTGCAGAAGTGTTAGGCGAGGATGCTCAAAGAGATCATCGTTGGCGCATTGAACATGCGCAGCATATTCATCCGGCCGATCAGCCTCGCTTTCATCAATTGGGTGTGATTCCTGTGATGCAGGCCATTCATTGTCCTAGCGACGCTGTATTCGTGATGCAGCGACTAGGCGAGCGTCGCGCTTCGGAAAATGCCTATCGATGGCGAGCCCTTATTGAACATGGTTCGATCGTACCCAACGGCACCGATGCGCCGGTGGAGAAAGTGGATCCTCGCGCTAGTTTGTATGCCAGTGTGAGTCGCCGGCTCAAAGATGGCCCTGCTTTTTTTCCTGAGCAAAGTCTCACTCGGAATGAAGCTCTTTGGAGTTATACGCTTTGGCCTGCCATGGCTTCTTTTCAAGAAAAAGTCCGAGGCTCTTTGGAGGTGGGGAAAGACGCCGATTGTGCTTGGTGGGACCGAGACCTCCTGCAATGCGCACCAGAAGAACTACTGCAGGCTCGTGTAAACAAGGTCTGGGTGCAAGGAAGCCCAAGGTAAGCCCGAGGAAAGGCTTGCGGAATTCCCGGAAGTGAAGGATTCTGGTATGTTACGGTCCTATTGAATAGGCTGTATTAGTCGGGCTAATTGGGTGTTGCGATGGATTCGCGAGACAGACCACGCGGCCCTGCCCTCTTAAGAATAAATGGACCGTTACATGCAATCGAATTGGACACCAACTTCATGGAAGAATTGTAGCTTGGTGCAGCAGCCGACCTATGAGGATGCTTCGGAACTGGAATACGTTTTGCAACAGTTGCGAAAGATGCCTCCCTTGGTCACCAGTTGGGAAGTGGACCGATTGCAGGATCAAATCGCGATGGCGCAAGAAGGCAACGCTTGGCTATTGCAGGGTGGTGATTGCGCAGAATCATTTGATGATTGCCAGGCCGAGCCGATTGCGAGCAAGCTGAAGGTCTTGCTGCAGATGAGTTTGGCGATCTTGTTTGGGGCGCGTTGCCGCATTATTCGAGTGGGACGTATGGCTGGCCAGTATGCCAAGCCTCGTTCGAGCGATTTCGAAACGCAAGGAACAGAGACCTTGCCCTGCTATCGCGGCGATCTTATCAACAGCGTCGAATTCACCAAGGAAGCGCGACGAGCGGATCCATGGCGGATGTTGCGAGGGTATGAGCGATCGGCATTGACGCTCAATTTTGTTCGCGACTTGAGCGAAGGTGGCTTTGCCGACTTGCATCATCCCGACAATTGGAACCTCGTCTTTGTTGCAGAATCGGAAGAGGCCCCACGGTATCAGAAGTTGTTGGCTTCCTTAGGGCAAGCGATCAACTTTATGGAGACGGTTCTGCAGATGCCGGCCAATGAGTTGCGTCGGGTCGATTTCTTTACTTCACACGAAGCGTTGTTGCTCGACTACGAAACGGCTCTTACGCGTCCCAGTGTTCGCGGCGTCGGGTACTACAACTTTGCAACCCATATGCCATGGATCGGTGAGCGAACGCGCGCGTTGAATGGTTCGCACATTGAGTATTGTCGTGGGATTCGCAATCCCATCGCGGTAAAAGTTGGTCCGAGCATGACGTCGGATGAGTTGATCGAAATGATTGAACGGCTCAATCCGGACAATGCTCCTGGCAAGTTGACTTTGATCCATCGTATGGGAATGAAACACATCCAAAGCAAGTTGCCCGAGTTGATTGATGCCGTCCGCCGATCGGAACGCCGCGTGTTGTGGATCTGTGATCCTATGCACGGAAACACGATCTCGACAGCGCATGGACGAAAAACACGTCGATTCGACGATATCGTGGGAGAGCTCAAGGCTTCCTTTGCGATTCACCGCGAGCGAGGTTCGCGGCTAGGTGGTGCGCATCTCGAGCTTACTGGCGAAAATGTTACTGAGTGTGTCGGAGGTTCGCGCGGGCTTACCGAAAACGATTTGAGCGTTGCATACCAAACGCAGCTGGATCCAAGACTCAATTACGAGCAAGCCATGGAAATCGCGTTCGACATTTCGGAACAGCTTTCCAATGGGCATGCGATGGCCTAGTTGACAAGCAACGGCATCGAGACTCCCTCGTGCGTGGTTCTCCTGTATGATCATCAAGAAGAAACGAATTCCGACATTCGCTCGACTTCCGAATGAGAATCGTTGAACGGACTGGTAAGAATCATGGTTTGCGAGTAATGATGGGGTCGAATCCGCCTGGGTGCAATCATGATTCTATTGCTCGATAACTATGACAGCTTTGTCTACAACCTGGAACGATACTTGATCCAGCTTGGGCAGGAGACCTTGGTAGCCCGAAGCGATGCGATGACGATGGAGTCGATCGTCAAATTGGATTGTTCGGCGATCATCATATCGCCTGGACCGAAGACTCCGGATGATGCTGGGTGTTCGATGGAAGTGGTGCGACGTTTATCGCATCGTATTCCAATCTTGGGAGTCTGTCTTGGTCATCAGGCGATCGGGCAAGCGTTGGGGGCGACCGTGATTCGCGCACCCCGTCCCATGCATGGGTTGGCCTCCAGGGTAACTCACACACATTCCAAGCTTTTTGAAGGGATTCCCGAAACCTTTGAAGCAGGTCGGTATCATTCCTTGATTCTGGACCGCGCGACCATTCCCGACGAACTCAAGGTCACTGCAACGACCGACGATGGGTTGGTGATGGCCGTTGAGCATGCGGAACGTCCTCTGGTCGGTGTGCAGTTTCATCCTGAATCGATTTTGACCCAATGGGGCTACCGGTTGCTCGCCAACTTTCTCCGCATCGCAGAGGTACCTTCCATTTTGGAGGTTGCCGAATGATCCTCGAAGGAATCGTAACCACCGAACGCTCCGATGGGTCCATGCATCTGGCGCCGATGGGGCCTTGGGTCGACGAGAGTTTGCAATCGTGGACGTTGAAACCGTTTCAGACTTCTGAGTCATTTTCAAATATGCATCGAAGTGGTCGTTGCATTTTTCATGTGGTGGATGACGCGTTGCTGTTGGCGCAAGCGGTGTTGGGATTGGCAGATGATCGCCCAAGCCAATTCGATTCGTCTGTAGGATATGTCCTGGACGATGCGTGCCATTGGTACGCGTTAAGTCTAGAGGACTGGGATCTGTCTCAGCCTCGGGCAAGTGTGCGAGGGGTCATCAAAGCCCATCAAGTACATCGGGCCTTTTGGGGATGGAATCGAGCCAAGCATGCTGTGTTGGAGGCGGCGATCTTAATTAGCCGCAAGCATTTGCTCGAACCCCATGTGCTCGATGCAGAATTTGAGCGTTTGAGTATCGCCATTGAAAAAACGGCCGGAGATCGCGAACGCAAAGCATTTGCATTGCTTCGCAGCCAATGCCCACAAATCGCATCGAATCCAAAGGACGAGGGGCGATGATGGCGTCGTGGATGCTTCGAACGCCCTCCCGCTTGCATTTTGGGTTGGTCGCAATCTGCTCGGAAGAACCGCATCGCTATGGCGGTTTGGGCATGATGATCGATGAGCCATCGTTTGAAATTGCTGTTCACTCGGCCACGAACTGGAATACTTCGGCCTGTGGTGCATGGAGCGATCGCATCGACAAGGGAGCGCGTCATTGGCAGAGTCTACATGGCTTGGAGACGCTTCCTGGATTGCAATGGGAGATCCTTCGGGCCCCGGAAGCTCATTGCGGATTCGGTAGTGGTACGCAATTGGCCTGTGCTGTTGCGACCATCTTGCAATCGTACAAAATTCTCGGCAAAGCGAACTTCGACAGTGATCGAATGAACGTTCCCATTCAGAAGGGATCGCAACCTGCCAGAAACGTATGGATGAACCCGGCTTCCATTCCAAGCGATGGAGAATGCTCTGTTGCAAATCGCGATTTGCAATTGGCTTCGGGACGTGGAGAGCGATCTCATATTGGGATGGCTGGATTCTTGTGCGGTGGATGGTTATGGGACGAGGGAATATCTGATGATGCCAAGACACGTATTCGGCGGGTATCGGTTCCGTCGGAATGGAGAATCCTATTGATCGACCCGTTGGAGAAAGAGACGATTAGTGGCCAGCGGGAAGCCGATTTTTTTCAGAGATGCGCGGATGCCCCCAACCCTCATCGGCAATCGATGATCGAACTTGTAGAGACCACTCTCTTACCTTGTGCGATGCAAGGGGATCTCGCAGCCATGGGAGATGCCTTGTTTGATTATGGGAGAATGTCGGGCGAGATCTTTCGGCAAGTTCAAGGTGGTCCATTTCGTACGCAAGCTCTCGAAGAACGTGTGCTGCGACTTCGTTCGTTAGGAGTTCCTGCATCTGGACAAAGCAGTTGGGGACCAACCCTTTTTGGGATCGTCGAAAATAAAGAGATTGCCAAACGAATCGCCTCGCAATGGCGAAGCGAATCCGCCGATGGAATCCGTATCGTCGCACCGCAATGTACTGGCGCTACTCTCGAACTGAAATAGAGATCCGTTTTTCGCGGTGCCGATCGTTAGGCGATTCTAAATGCGGTGAACCACGAAGATCGCGAAGAACACGAAGAGATGTTTATGTTTTCTTTCGTGAGTTTTGTGCTTTTTGTGGTTCGTTGGTATTTGTTTTTTGAATGGAAAAACGCGATCAATCGAGGCCACGCCGGCTGAGAATTCGGCCTTCATAGGTTTTGACATCGGAAAGCCATGCATCGCCAATCGCGACATCATTTTGCAAACAATAGTAGTCCCAGACAGCACCCACGGGCATAGTCTTCGCTTCTTCCATGATGGCCAAACGCGATGTGTAGTCCTGCGAGTTCTCGGCTGCCATAAGCCGCGGTGTTGGGTCGAGCAACGCGATAAGGATCGCTTTCAGAACATTTCGTGCACCAATCACCCAAGCCGCAATACGATTGATGCTCGCATCAAAGAAGTCGAGACCGATATGGACGCGATCCCAATAGCCACCGCGAGCCAGCTCGAGCATCATGGCGAGCAAGTCATCATGGAGAGTTACGACGTGATCACTATCCCATCGAACGCCTCGGCTTACATGCAATAAAAGTCTTGGTACGAACTGTAACACCGAAGAGATCTTGTCGGCGATTTGTTCGGTGGGATGGAAGTGCCCCGCATCGAGGCAAAGTACTTTCTGTCGCGAAACAGCATACGCCAGATAGAACTCGTGACTTCCCGTCGTGTAGCTTTCGCTTCCGATACCAAAGAGCTTGGCTTCGACTGCATCCAGTGTGTATTGTGGCAAATAGGATTCGGCAAAGATCTCGTCCAAGCTCGCCAAGAGTCGTTGACGCGGGCCGGTGCGATCGACGGGAGTATCCTTGAAGCCATCGGGAATCCAGAAATTGTTGACGCAGACTGAGCCTAATCGTTTTCCGATCTCGGCCGCAATTTTTCGACATTGTTGGCCATGCTCAATCCAGTAACGCCGAATCGATTCATCCGAATGACTGAGCGTGAAACCATCTTTGGCTAACGGATGCGAGAAGAATGTGGGATTAAAATCGAGCCCCAATCCTTGCGTGCTCGCCCATGCCATCCAGTCTTCGAAGTGCGACACGTCCACTTCATTGCGTTCGCAGCGCTGCCCTGCAAATTCTCCATAGAACGCATGGAGATTAAGCCGATGTTTGCCCGGTAAGAGAGAATAGACTTTTTCCAAATCTTGCCGCAGTTCTTGCGGGGTTGTGGCTTTGCCGGGGTAGTTTCCCGTGACCGCGAGTCCATCGCCGAGCTCCTGGCCTGGATCTTCAAAACCACCCACATCGTCCCCTTGCCAGCAATGAAGTGAAATGGGAATCGACTTCAATTGTTGGAGAGCTGATTCCACATCCCGATCCCATTCGGCGAATCGTTCCACGGCAAGGCGATAGGCAGATTCGACCGATTTATCGGAGGGCATGGACTGTCCTTTTCGTTCACAAGGATGGAGGGGCGCTTGGATAACGCGATGTTCGCTTGATCGATACTTGGGGCTTTGCCTTTGGTTGTGTCCACATCGCGTTCCAGCATGCGTTTTCGTTGATGACGAACTCTAATGCTTATCAACGATGGTTAGGAGCTTCGGCCGACGACCACCAAGCACATATCATCTTCTTGAGACGTGCCTTCGATGTGTTTGAGTACGGCATCGACGATGCTCTTCCCTGTCGTCGTAACCTCGCCTTGGCTTTGTGTCGTCAGTTGGCGAACGCGATTGATCGAAAATTGATCGCCGTCGGCATTGGGGGCTTCAAAGATTCCGTCGGTGTACATCACGAAGGTATCGCCCGGTTGAATGGTGATTTGAACCGCATCGTATTCGATACCCTCCATGATCCCCAAGGGCAAGCCAGCTTCTTCTTGGCTAGGCTCTTGAAGCTTGCCACTCGCATCGCGAAGCACGGGAGGCATATGGCCCGCATTGACGATCGTGGCTTGTCCTGAAGAGGGATTCAGGATCACGACGCACATCGTAACCATTTTTTCGATGCCTAAGGCCGTTAGGCGGTTGTTGAGCATGGCCATGGCTTTAGCAGGATCTTCGGATCGGGCAAAGGCAAATCGGGTTTCGGCCGAAAGCTTGGCCATGAACATGGCGGCCGCGACACCATGCCCCACAACGTCTGCGACCGCAATGGCGATACGATCGTTGGAAAGTGGAATGTAGTCGAAGTAGTCTCCGCCGATTTGATTGGCTGCCTGATAAAACTGGTAGTAGTGATATCCAGGAGCGTCGGGTGGATTCTTAGGTAAAAAGGCCTGCTGCACTTGTTTCGCTAGGAGCAGATCCTGTTCAACGAGTTTCTGCATCACCACCTGTTCGTGCAATTGAGCATTTTCGATCGTGATCGCGGCTTGGTTCGCTACAGCTACGAGAACCTCGAGATCTTTTTCTTCGAATCGATTGCGTTGCTGAAGAGTATCGATTTGAATGGCTCCGATCGCATCTCCTTCGGTATTGAGGAGTGGAGCAACAATCATGGAACGAATGCGAAAGTCAGCCACGCTTTGGCTCATCTCAAATCGTTCATCGCTCGTTGCATCTAAAGAGATGATCGCCTCTTTGCGATTCATGATCTCGCGCAAGATCGTACGACTAATGCGTACGGTCTCCTCCTGATCGGCTCGGCGTGCTTTCACGCAGCGAGGTTGAAGCGACCCATCGGGTTCTCTGAGAACGATAAAGCCTCGATCGGCCTGCACGAAGATCTTGAAAAGCCCGTCCAAGACTTTGGGAAGAACGTCATCGAGCGAGACGGTGCGTCCCAGCGAGTGCATGATTTCTACGATCGCTGTCAGTTTGACTTCGCTACTAGCGATCAACTGCGATCCGTAGGTGCTTCCGCGAACATCCAGCTTACTGGTGACCATGGGCGCCGAAGCTTCATGGTCGTCGATCATCAGAATGCTGACACTGCTTTCGCCCATATCGGAGCGACCGAGCGATCCGACTTCGGGAGCGTCGTGGTAACTGAGTTCGAGATCGCAAATGCGAATCAAGTCACCATCTTGAAGAGGCGTTGCTTGACCAATCAACCGTCCATTGAGAAAGGTACCGTTGCGACTCTTGAGGTCCTCAAGCAAATACTCGCCATCACGTTGCACGACCTTTGCATGTTGGCGGCTTACAGCCCCAGCATCCAAAACGATATCACAATCGGGATGTCGTCCCATGATCGTTTCGGGTTTGGTTAGGTCGTAGCGTTTGCCAAAGGCAAGGCCGGTCAGCGCGTTCAGGTAAGGCATGTCTCAGCTAGCAATGTCAAAGGAATCGCCGCAGTAGTAGGAATGATTATCTTGGTCTGCGAATGGCAAATACGGAAGAGCCTATTTTAGGGCGAAGATTCATTGGGATGGTAGGGGCGGACGGAAACGATGCAGGCGGATTCCCAGACTGTTTTTCTCAGGCGGCATAGCAGGAACGGGCATTTCCTGGGGTGATTGCTCTTCCCACACCGGGGAAGCTTTTGCTATGAAGCCGTTTGGAGAGGTACGCGCAGGCGAATCATACCGAATTCTGTTCGGCGATTCTCGCCTGAACCGTACTCCGCACTGGAACCTGGACAAGGATGTCGAGGCAAAATGAAGAGAATAGCACTGGCTGTTACCGTTACTACCGCCACCTTTTTGCTGGGGCTGCTCGCGCTTGCGTTGGCTCAACGCGACGCTCGGAATCGTTCTGAAGAGACGGTTCTTCGCCCAACCTATTCTCAGCAATCGCCAGATCCGATCGCTGCCAGGTTGTCGCAGGACAGCGACGTTCATATGGCAAGCGATCATGGTGTGCCTCCATTGGACGTTCCTCCACCACTTTCCTCACAGTCGGTTATTCGAGCCAACGATCAAGCGGCAGATCAATCGAATCCTCTTCGAAGTCCAGCTCCCATGTTGTCGGCGCCCTCTTTAACGCCTGCAGGCAATGGACAAAATTCACAATTCCAACCACCTGCCTCTTCCTCTTTGATGAGCGCGCCAGCGTTTTCGGCCAATCCGAATGCTTCGGCTGGTTCGAGCCCAAGCTTGCAAGGGTCGGGTACAACTCCAACAATGATGCCACCCAGCTTTTCTTCCACTGCAAGGCTTGGTGATGGCGGAGGTTCTGGATCAGAGGCATCAGCCACTCGTTCCCCTACGTTGCCCAATGCTTTCAACGCTTCGCGTTCTACGGCTTCGTTGTCGGACGATCAGGGTGCTTCACCTAGCGGCAGTGGGCTACCGAATGCACTGAATGCTCCTTCGCCAACTTCGGGTTCGCAAGGTCTCGGTAGTCAAGGCTTTCAAGCTCCAGCCCCGTTGAATGCGACTTCGCCTTCCATGCCTGCGCCTCTGAGTACGCTTTCGCAAGGTGGAAACGCTGGGTCGTCACTTGGAGGACCTGTTAGCGCTCCCCCTGCTTTCCAGCCATCGGCATTGTCAAACAATTCACCTGCCATGCCAACCTCGGGTCAGCCAGCGAGTGATCGCAGCCTCGATCCTCGAGCATCGATGCAGGCCAATTCGAGTCAGGCAAACGCAGCACCTATGGTGACTTTGCGCGATCGACCAAATGGAAATGGTTCATCGAGTTTAGTATCCACTCCGCTTTCGAATTCTCCGCAAGCAACGGCCTCGCGTGGCAATGCTTCCTATGAAAACGACAGTAATCGCAATTACGGATCGAGCGCTCAGGGTTCGCGTGGCCCCAGTGCACGTCTTGCATCCGCGAGTTCGGGGCTTGTGGCTGAACGACCGGGCCTTCGCAAGCTCGATGGCGCACAGAACCCAAGCCTACAACTTCAAAAACGAGCCCCTGAAGAAGTTCAAGTAGGGCAACCAGCGACCTTTACACTGATCGTTCGCAATGTCGGCAATGCATCTGCTCATGATGTTACGATCGTCGATCGTGTTCCTGTTGGGACGCGATTCGCTCGCTCGACTCCCCAGACGGATCCCGATGCACAAGGAAATCTAACCTGGTCATTAGGAGAAATGGCAGCGGGCGCCGAACAGACGATCGTCATGGAACTGATTCCTGAAACGGAAGGCGAGCTTGGAAGTGTTGCCAGCGTCTCCTTTGCCTCGCAAGCTTCTGTGCGAACGATGAGTACTCAGCCGAAGCTCGAATTGACGCAGGTAATGGATCCCAAGGTATTGATCGGCAATTCGCTCGACATTCGGATCCAGATCTCCAACGTTGGGACGGGAGTAGCCCGAGATATCATACTCGTGGAAGAAGTTTCAAGCGGATTCAAGCATCCCAAGGGCCCGAGCATGGAGCTTGAGGCATTTCATTTGGAACCAGGTGAGTCTCGTACGATTCCTTTGGAACTCTTGGCGATTGAGCCAGGCATGACCCAAAATATCGTACGAGCGACGTCGGCCAATGCAGCACCGGTTGAGTCGAGTCTTCCGGTACAAGTGGTGGCACCTCAGTTGCAAGTATCGATCTCTGGACCGAAGTTACGATACTTGGAACGCCAAGCAACGTATCAAATTACCTTGACGAACCCAGGCACTGCGGTGAGCTCGCGATATCGATATTGTTGCCAATCTGCCTCGCGGTCTTCAGTTCAACAATGCCGGAAATGATGGCGAGTATGTCTCGAACAAGCATATGGTAGTCTGGGGACTCGAAGAGTTAGGACCAGGCGAGACGGCCACGACCGATTTGGTTGTGATGCCGATCGAAGAAGGCGACTTCGTCGTACGTGTTCAGGGGCAAGCTAAGGATGTGCGTCCGGAAACGATCGAGAAGCCGGTGAAGGTAGAAGGACAAAGCGAATTGGCGTTCTCGATCGAAGACGACAATGATCCAATCGAAACCGATGGCTTCACAACCTATGTGGTGAAGGTTACCAACATTGGAACGCGAGGCGATCGCAATGTACAAGTCATGGTTGAGCTTCCTCAAGGATCGGAAGTGCTTCAAGTGCAAGCTCCTGTTTCCCATCAAGCGGCTCAAGGTGGATTGACCTTTGAGCCCATTCAAGAGATGCGAGCGAAGGATCAGTTGACCTATCGTTTTTCGGTGCGATTGCCGCGGGAAGGGACCCAAGTGGTTCGAGCGTTCGTGAAGAGTCAGCAACGTCCTGTGGCAGTTGTGAAAGAAGAAAGCACTCAAGTCTACGCTGACAAATAGGATGGATGGAGTTCGAGCGAAAGCGGAGACACCATGAAGTTATCCTCGATGTTACCGAAGACCTTTTGGGAAGCGAGCTCAAGCGAGCGAAGCACGTGGAAAGCCTCGCTCCTGGCCATCCATGTTGCGTGGTGCATCGTTCCGTTGGTAGGCTGCACCACCAAGGCGCCAATGCGCGTGTGGAAAGCACCTCAGCTTGTAGCGCAGCGACCATCGCGTGTGGCTATGGCTCCTCTTCTTGGCGATTCTGAAATCACGATTCCTCTTCAAGAGGCGATGATGGGGAATCGTACTGCTGCATCGCAATCGATCGCGTTGCTCGATCCCGTTCAATTGGAGCAACAGACGGCAGTTCAATTGAGTTCTCATCAGATTGAGCGAAGCGATATTGGAGCCTTGAGCGCTGCCAAACGAGCCGATTCGCAGTACCTTTTGGAAGGTGAGATCGTTCGAGCGGATCTCGAAGAACGTCCCGTTACCAAAAAGAAGAAGAAAGTGCCGCCTGAATCCTTGGCAGTGCACTGGAAAGTCATCGATGTCGCATCTGGAACACGCGTTGGAGAAACGACGATCATTATGGATCGCAAAGTGGCCGAGAAGCGATATCCCGATTTGGAATGGACGGGAGGGACACCAGCGAATCGAGTCATCACTGCGATGGCTCGCGAATCATGGGCGACCCTTTCGCCCAGTATCGCCAGCGAAGAAGTCAAGCTGGCGTCGGCTTGGGTGACGCCAGGCGCTACCACGATTCGAAAAGGCAACTACTATGCGAAACAAGGCCGCTGGGATTTGGCAGAAGCGGAGTGGCAAGAAGCGGCTTCGCTCCATCCGCGCTCCAAGGCAGCATGGCACAATCTAGCGTTGGCTGCAGCTGCGCATGAAGACTTCGCCCTGGCCAGAAGCCGAATGAAACATGCTGACTTTTGGGTCCCGATCGTTCCCGATGAACCGAGCATGGTTTGGATCGAACGCCAGCAACGCGAGTATCATCGGGCCTTTGCATTGCCACCACCTGCGGAAGGATGGACCTTTCCAGAGCCTGAACGCAAGACACCTCAAGAGGTACCGATCACTCAAGTCCACGATATCGACGATATGCCCTGGTGGACCGCCCTACCTTTCACCAAGCCACCCGGATGGTCTTGGTCTCGTTGGATGACTCAGCCTCTCACGTTTCATTAGCACAATGCGCGTAAAGCGCCGTACGATCTCCCGATCGCAAAAATGAAGGTCGAACGATCGTCCCGATCGTAGAAACAAACGTAGCACGATCGTCCCGATCGTTTCCTAGAAACCACCTCTCTGCATCGATCAAAGCTTGGATATGAAGTACTTGACCTCGAAATAGAAATGATCGTGATGGTTGATCAAGTAATATTCGAACGATTGCAATGGGGACAATGACAATCGAACGACGTTACCACTCAAACACACTCAGTCCTTTGAGATGGCGGACGAAGAGTTGGTTTTGAGATAGGGCGATATGGGCCCAACATTCCTCTTCGCTAACTTTGCGTTCTGAAAGAACACGAAACTCGGTAGGATTGGCTTCAATCAATCGGAGATTACCGGTTTCGTCGAGAGCCAAAATGCGTTGGTCGCTGGCCACCATGCTCCAATACTTACCGAAGGGGCGCGATGTCCAGGTTTCTTTTCCATTGGCCAGATCGAGGCAGATGCATCGCTGGTTGCGAAGATGAAGGTAAGCATGATCCTGGACGACCACTGGCGAAGACATGTATCCTTGTGCCTTGTGCTCCCAAACGGTTTCAACCGTCCAAGGCTCGTTCTCTTTCGGCTTCAAGGCAAAGAGCCAACTCTTCCCGCCATAACTACTTGTAAAGACCTGATTCTTCCAAACGGTTGGAGTAAGAATGTTCATGCCACGAAAGGCTTCAACCTCTTTGGTCCAAAGGGGTTTTCCGGTTGCTGTGTCAACACCACACAGCTGTGTACGTGTTTGAACTAGATATTGGTCTTGGCCATGGATCTGCGCTTTGATGGGTGAAGAAAAGGCCGAGCCATTCATTCCGCCACCATCGACCAAGGAACGCCACAGCACCGATCCCGAGTGCTTGTTGAGTTTTACGAGGCCGCCTCCCGCTTGAACCAACAAGGCATCGTCATCGATCAAGGGTGAGCAGACAAATCCAAAATCGGGGAGAGGGGTTCCGAATTGCTTCGTGAAATCAACCCTCCATCGCTCCTTGCCATCTGACTTTTGAACGCATACAAGGACATCACGCATCCCTGCGATGTAAATACAATCATCATCCATCGATGGAGTGGAGCGAATCCAGTCTCCATTCGCCTTTGCGAAGAAAGGGACTGCCATGGCTCCATCCCATTCTCGCTCCCATCGTTTGCTACCCGTCTTTCGATCCAACGCGACGATCGTTTCGGATTTTGCTTTTCGCGTTTCGGTCACATATACCGACTGCTCGTCTACGATCGGTCCTGAGTAACTCGCATCCAGTGGAATCGTCCACAGAAGTTTCAATGTTGCTTCATCGAGCGACTTAGGAAGTGATGGATCGGTGACAATCCCATCGCGACGATTGCCTCGCCATCCAGACCAAAGTGCATCATTGGAAGTGGCGCTCGAAGCAATCCAACCGGTAACCCCCAAACCAATAAGAGCCGAAAATCTTCTTCGATGCATGGATTTCCTCGAAACGTCTACGTGGTGAGAGGTGAAGGGATGGAGATGTCAACAGTATGAAAAAAGAAGTAAGAAGTAGCTTCAAACGAGGCAACTTTCCATTAGGCATCGGCGAGCGCATCGGATTCAATGGGAGGGCATTTTTCTACGAAGCCTCGCAACTTGTCGAGCGCACGCTTCTCAATCTGACGGACACGTTCTTTAGAGACTCCCAAGACATCTGCCAAACGCTGAAGAGTTTGAACGCGACGGTGGCTTCCCAAAGAAAATCGAGCTCGAATAATGAGCTTCTCACGTCGATCTAGTTGATCGAGCATAACTGCCAACCGCGATCGAAGTTGTTGCCAGCGATGTTCATCGATTCCTTTTCTACCTTCGTCACACACGTCGACGCCGGGTTCGTGGGTGCTCACTGCGGTGCGGAGCTTGTCGTTTTGTTTTTGCATTACCGCACGGTAAGCATTACGTCGGACGACTTGCGTTGCATAGGTGCTAAAACGAAAGCCTCGATCGTAATCAAACTTGTCGATGGCTCGCATGAGCGACATAGCTCCATCGCTAAGCAGGTCATCGAACGCATTGTTGGAATTGACGAACTTTTTGACGATCGACATCACCAGTCGCATGTTGGAACGAACGATGAGGTCACGGTGCCAATTCGCTGCTTGAAGCAGGCCATGAATGCGGACCAGATCCCATTCGGTGGAAGTCTCTGGATCCAATTGTGCACGCAGAAGATGTGCTCTGTGACGCAGGTAGTTCATCCGAACGAACAAAAGACGTTCTTCGTCCGGAGTTAAGAGTCTAGTTTCGCAGAGTCGTTTTAGATGGGGAGGAAGATTAGGGAGATTGGCCGACTTGGAACTCTTTCCGCCTTCATAGAACTCTTTGGCAAGCAAGTTGTCGCCCAGAATGAGTTCGGAATCGGACGCTTGGAAAGCTGGATTGGCAATGAATTCGACTTCTTGTTTCAGGCGTTTTCGAATCCGTGATTCCAACGAAGCAGCGTCGGAACCTTTCGCAGACTGGAGTTGGCAGTAACTGACGAACGACTTTTCGAGTTGGGGATTCGAAAAGGTCTTCGCGAGCGAACTCGAAGCAGGAGTTCGCGTGCCACCGGTGGACTTACGATTTCGCTTGATAGTCGTCGCAATCGTCATATCACGTTCCTTGTGGGCTCGGTTTTTTTGTGGAAGCGGATCGCTGCAAATGGGGGACGAGGGTTGCCCCAGCCTCTTTCGCGTCGCTTTCTGGCTGTCAATCAGCATTCACTGTTCATACTCTACGGAGCCCCTGAGCCGTGGGCAATGTAAAATCGTTCAAAATGAACGATTTATTTGAACGTTTTTTCGGCCTCGCTGCCACGAGGGGGCGAATCTATTTGCGAAAAATCCTGATGATTGGGGTGTTCGGGCCGGAATCTGCGTCTATGATTCAGTAGAGTAAAACGTTCATGGTGAGCGATTTTTAGGGGTTTTTCATGCACGAGCATCTCACAACGCGGCAAGTCGCTGACGCACTGAAGGTCAGCGAGTCGTCGGTCAAACGGTGGTGTGACTCGGGTGCCATTCCGACGGTTCGGACCGCGGGTGGGCATCGACGGATTCCGATCGACGGCCTGGTTCAGTTCCTGGAGTCATCGAATCGACGCATGTTTGATCCGCAAGCGATCGGATTGCTCTCCAAGCAGTTGGCCGAAGGAAGAAGCGAAGAGGTCGACTCGGATCAGAACTCCAAGGATGCTATTCAGCGAGCATTCGAAAAGTCGATCGTGGATGGAGATGAGGAAAACTCGCGTCGAGCTTTGATGCGATGGTATACCGCAGAACCTTCCTTTGCAGCTATGGCCGATGAGCTCATCGCCAGAACGTTTCATCATATTGGAAATCGTTGGGCGTGCGATGAGGTCGAAGTCTATCAAGAGAGACGCGGTTGCGAGATATGTTCGAAGCTGATTCATGAGCTTCGTCCACTCGTTCCTGATCCATTCGGAGATGCTCCCATTGCTCTTGGGGCTTCTCCCACGGACGACCGCTATTCGTTGCCCGGCCAATTGATTGAATTGGTATTGCGAGAAAGCGGGTGGCGAGCAACCAATTTGGGAACCAATCTTCCTTTTCCCTCGTTGCTGGCTGCGATTCGTGACCACCGACCTCGTTTAGTCTGGATTACGGTTTCGCATATTGAAAATCGCGACCGGTTCTTGGACGAGTACGCCACGTTTGCCAAAGGTCTACCAACCGATGTCACCTTGGTCGTTGGAGGTCGAGCTTTGGATGATTCGATTCGTCCGCAGCTCCCTTTCACAGCGCACTGCGACAATCTCAAGCAACTTGCAAACCTTGCCAATCGACTGCGAGGTTGTTGTACAGAAATGAATGCTTCCTAGAATTCAAAATAGGCTTTGCGCTTCGCAATACGAGAAGGCTCTAATTTCTTCTTCGGCGATACGGGCGTTTGTAAGGCTTGGGCGCTGGTTCTCGTTCTGACTGAAATTCCGGCTGTGGCAATGTGGCTGCCAGAGCAATTAGTTCGTCATTGCCAAACTCTTCGCGACGCGTTCCGAATCCGCGATAAACGGTAAGTTTCCGATCTTCAGCGAACTTTTCACGTCGCGAACGACCATGCGGATCTTCAGGCCAAGGTCCCTCTTGAACGGTCCAATCGAAAAAGGATTGGGCGATTGGCTGAGCATACTCCCAATACGCGCGACTGTCGGTTTGCAATACGAAGAGTCCTCGAGGCTCGAGAACGCGATGCACTTCCAAAAAGAACTCGGGCTTGAGCAAACGACGTTGGTGATCGCGTGAATCATGAAAAGGTTGAGGGTGGTAGACATGGATTTCTGAAAGGGACGTGTCCGCGCAATGCTTCTTCAAAAATGCCATCCCATCGCAAACAGCAAACCGCGTATTATGCAATCCACGTTGCTTTCCTCGACGAGTCGCATAGCGAATCACAGCGGGTAGGCTATCGATACCGATGTGATCTACTTCGGGGCGTCGCACCGCAGAGCTCACGATAAAGCGACCATTCCCGCAGCCTATTTCCAAAACTCGTGGGGCTTTGCGACCGAAAAGAGAATCGAGGTCCAGCAATCCATCGGGCAATGGATGTAATGCTGTGGCGGCCCATTGCTCGGGAGGAAGGATCACTCCTGGAAAGGGAACTCCCATTTCATATTCGATATCACCTGGCTGAAGAGCGGGAGCAGGATCGTTCTTCACATGATGTTTCTTGGGACGCTCTTTCATTGCCATGCGTCCTTTCGCTGGGCATATTGCTTCGAAGCAGCTTCATAATGCTGAGCCGCATGTTGAATTCGCTCTATATCTTCGGGGGTTGTCGTTCGAATGCGACGGGCTGGAATCCCCATGACAACGCTATTGGGTTCGATGATCTGACCTTCTTTCACAAGGGCCCCTGCACCGACGATCGAGCCGCGACCAATGACGGCTCCATTGAGGACGACCGCGCGAATACCAATGAGGCAATCGTCTTCGATGGTGGCACCGTGCACGATGGCTCCATGCCCTAGAGTCACGTGATTGCCCAGCGTGCATGGAAATCCTGGGTCGGCATGGAGGCAGCAAAGGTCTTGAATATTGGTAGCTTTTCCGATGCGAATAAGTTCGGTATCGCCGCGAATCACTGCACCAAACCAAACGCTGCTACCAGCATCGATTGAGACATTGCCGAGAATGGTCGCATTCGGTGCTACAAAAATGGTGCTCTGATCCGGAGGAGACCATCGGGTGAGATTGAGTTCCATAGAGTGGGTTGGTCTTCGATGATTGAAGGCTATGGGTGATGTTTGAGCCAGGCCATGGTTTGTTGAATGCCTTGCTTCAAGGGGCGACTGACGTAACCCAATTCTCGTTCGGCCTTCTTAGATTCGAATACCCAGTTAACCAGAAACGTCCGAACCCAACCAGGCGTAATCTGGGGGTAAATGCCCAGCCATTCGGCCATCCATTTTTGAAATTGAGCATAGGCTAGCGCGATTCGAGGCGAGAAATTGATCTGAAAATGCTTTTGATCGCAGAACATTTCGACGATGCGCAGTAATTCGGTCAAGGAAACGTTTTCACCACCTAGGATGTAGCGTTCACCGATACGGCCTCGTTGCAAAGCTGCGAGGATTCCATCCGCCAAATCGTCTACATGCACATAATTGCCAACGTTGATTCCATGATTGAGAAGGATCGGTTGCTGTCCGCGAGAGTGTTGCAAAAACATCTTGGTCAGTGCATTGCCTTCGGTGAGCTTTCCGGGACCATAGACGCGAGTTGGATTGACTACCACCGCGGGGAGTCCATCATTGGCCATTGCAATCACTTCCCCTTCAGCGATCGCTTTGGTTTCTTCATACTCCGTGAAATAGTATTGAGTGCATCTGCGAAGTTCTTCGTTTCCAACGATACCAGGCATCGTTGGACCGAAGGTGACGATCGAGGAAGCGTGGACGATCCGTTCGATTCCGTGACGCTTGGCTGCTTCCATGACATGTCGGGTTCCTTCGACATTGAATCGAAAAAAATCTTGGGGATCGCGAGACCAGTTCTTGGCATAGGCCGCTAAGTGGATAACGCTTCGACACCCTGCGACGGCTTGATCGACTGCATGTTGATCGAGGATGTCGCCTCCACAGAATTCGTATCGAGGATGAATGGCAATCGGATCATCGGAGGAAAGTGGTGAGCGTTGGAATCCACGCACGGATAGACCTTGATCCAGAATGCGCTGAACCACATGCGATCCAATAAAGCCAGACGAGCCTGTGACGAGAATAGGTGCGACGAGGGACATGCCAAGGGTACCGGAACATGGGATGAGTTGTCATCATTCTCATGAATGTCGAAAGAAAAAGTAGGCATCATGAGGAGACTCGGCTGGAACAGTGGCCGAGTGGTCCCATTGTAATTCGTATCGAGCAAGTCGGGGGAGGCAATGCATTTTGTGATCATGTTCGATCACAGGCCATCGAACATAGCCCTTGCCATCAGAGAAATCGCTCTTGGCAAATCACGAAGCAAATCACGAGGCGAATCAGGAAGATCTCGCGCAGACGCCAATAAGCACGATTCGCCTAGGCGTTGCGCGGAGAATGGAGTTCCAATTTTGAAAGACCATTCTCCTGAGGACTCGCGTGATGAGTCGGGGCCGTCATCGCAAACGGGATTCCCCGCGTTTCCGCACACCGATAGCGTGCCATTAGTCGGGCAATTGAGCGACTTCTCCGTTGCCGATCGTTCCAAGGGCTCGAAAGATCTCAACCTCGATCGAATTGGTGACGGTGCGGATGGACCCGTCGAGAAATTGAAATTGAGCTGATTCAGGATGAGAACTATTGAACTGAGCATAACCATGAAAGTGGGCTTGGCTACCTGGCTTATTGTTGGGCGGTTCGCCCGTCCATCCCAGCACGCGCCAAGCTGGGTACGCAGCACCATGGACGACGCCGACCCAAGTGGAATCGAAGATCTTTCCGCTCCGTTCACCGACCGCAATCGTATTGCTCGTACCATCGAGCACATCGCGAAGCTTGGTTTGGCTATTGCGATAGAAGAGCCCATCTAATCGTCCAGCCGAACCCATGATATTGGTTGCCACCGGACAATATTCCCCGTCTTCCATCTGTTCATTGCTGACGAAACTACCGAGGCAACCTACATAGTGGCTACGAGCGATATTGAAGGGGTAGGTTAAGGGACCAAAGGGATCTTGGTAATTTCCTTGCGGCAGCTCAACGAGTTTTTCGTTGCCGGACGGGGCCGATGGGCAAAGCATGAAGGAGAGACTTTGGAGACGCAATTGCGAATGCGATGGGTCGGTGATTCGTTTTCCAAAGTCGAGTTGTGCGTGAAGATTGTTTTGTTCGATGAATGGAAGGGTACGGCTCATCCAAGCCCAACCGGGAATGCCCGCATCCACATTGGCTCGCCATCCTGACGGAAAACTTCCGTAGGTATCATGATGCATGAGTAAGGCCAAGCCGATTTGCTTGAGATTGTTTTTGCACTGGATCTTGCGGGCGGCTTCGCGAGCCGATTGCACGGCAGGCAAGAGTAATCCGACAAGAATGCCGATGATCGCGATCACCACCAAAAGCTCGACGAGTGTGAAGGCTCGCTTTCGCATGATGCACTCCTTCTTTCAAGGCGATATGGGAGATAAGAGAGTGGCCGAGGAGATTGTCAGTACTGTGAGAAACCAGAACTGTTGAGAGCGAAGAGACGTATCGAAGAGAATCGAGGTTGGCCCCATCGCTCGCTGTCATGCAGGATGCTCGTCTTGAGGTTGATGAACCCTTCTGGATTTTATCGGCGATGTGAAAAAGAAGGTGTGATTTGGAAGAGCCTCAACATGGAGGTTGATCGACATTCTTCTACGGGGCATGACTATTCGTCCTGATCGTTCAAGTCTTCCCAGTTTATGATGTCGATCGAAGGTCTCATCGTTGGGGGCGAGATCGGGGGGGCGTCGAAGAGGGGCTGGAATGGGCCGAGTTGAGGGGATTGGGCTGAAATCTTGTCGAGTTGCTCAGTTTTCCTGCAAAAACACCACTTCTGGGCAGCATTAGGACGATCAACTATATTGATTGGCTTCTTTTCCGCTTTTCCGAGCCTTGTTTTCTGTTAACTTGCAGAACTTTGTGAACACGTATCGAACGTGCGTGCATCGTTGGAACTGATTTCGTGAGGGACCTTGTGCTGGATCTTAGCCGAGTTTTTGGCCCCTATGATCCACCAAGAACGAACTTGGTGGACACTCTAAGATATTGGGCCCGCGTTTCTCCGGATGCTCCCGCGTATTACTTTACCGATGGGGAAAACGGTCCGGACCTAAAGATAACTTTTTCTGAATTGGATCAGGCTGCGCGGGCAGTGGCAGTAACCATTCTGCAGCAGGCCAAGCCAGGCGATTGTGGATTGCTTTTGTATCCACCTTGCCTTGATTTCGTCATCGGACTCTTTGGTTGTCTGTACGCTGGATGTGTGGCTGTTCCTGCGCTTTCCACCGCGTCGCAATCACAAGGGGCTCGCCTATCCGGAATCGCAGACGATTGTCATGGCCTTTGCCTTGACCGTGGATTCGGTGGTCAAGCAAATGCGGATGGAAAAAGAAGGTCCGTCCGATTTGGCTGGCTTGCGATTGATTGCATCTGAAAATGTACATGCGAAATCGGCACTTCAGTTTCATCCACTTCAATTGAAAACGAAAAGCCTGCCGTTCTTCAATACACCTCGGGATCGACGGGAATTCGAAAGGAGTGATCTTGAGTCACTCCACCGGCGATTCGCAATTGTGAGGTGATCATCTACTCGTTCGAGATGGACTACACGGCGGTCGGATGTAGTTGGCTTCCGCTTACCATGATATGGGATTGGTGGGAGAGTTTTGACGCCGCTGTTTATGGGCGTCCGCAAATCTTGATGAGTCCAATGTCTTCATTCTTGCAGCGCCCTTCACGTTGGCTGCAAACCATTAGCAAGTATCGCGTAACCACTTCTGGCGGACCCAACTTCTCCTATCAACTTTGCGTCGACAAAGTCACCGAAGAAGAAATGAAGGGATTGGACCTTTCATCGTGGTCAGTTTGCATTCAATGGGGCCGAGCCCGTCCACTTGCTTCCACGCTCAAGGGATTTTCCAACAAGTTTGCATCGGTCGGATTTCGACATGAATCGCATTTGCCATGTTATGGAATGGCGGAAACCACTCTGATCGTCACGGGTGGACCTGCCAAACTGCCACCGATCATTCATTCGTTTGACTCGCTTGCCTTGGATGCTCGATTGGTTCAGCGACTTTCGGCCAATCATCCGAGAGGGCGTGAATTGGTTGGATGTGGAAGGAATTCTTCCCAACGAAAAGATCTTGATTGTCGATCCGCAATCGCATGCCATTCTCGAAGAAGGCAAGATCGGAGAAATCTGGATTCAGAGCCCGAGTGTGGAGAGCTCGGTTATTGGGAAAAGTCGGTTGAGACCCAGGATACGTTTAAGTCAATGACGCGAGATGGCCAGGGGCCTTTCTTGCGAACCGGAGACTTAGGTTTCTTCGATGCAGACCAATTGTTTGTCGCTGGTCGAGTGAAGGACCTCATCATTGTTCGCAGTGTGAATCGGTATCCTCAAGACATCGAGCAAACGGTGGAAGAGTGCCATGAGTCTGTTCCATCATCGGCTGCGGCAACCTTTGCTGACACCACCGGTACTCGCGAGAAACTGATCATCGCCGTCGAGTCACGGCGAAAATCTTGAAGACGATTGGGAACCTGTCATCCAAACGATTCGACGGGTGATTACTCAAGTTCACGAACTGCCTCCCGATGCCGTTTACCTTGTACGAGCTGGATCATTGCCCAAGACGTCGAGCGGCAAGATTCAACGACATGCGTAAAACTTCCGCGACTACCTAGAAGGTTCGCTTCGCGTGATTGCCAAATGGGAAAGTTGGGATCAAGGGTTTGAAGAACAAGCTCCGATGATCGCGGCTGCCTCGTTCCAAGAACGCGGCAGCTTCGAGGGAACGCGGCCGGCCAAGTGGTTGGCAAGAAATCTCGCGATCGATTTGGAAATTGTCGAGATCGTCAAGAGAGCCGTGAAACGTGGCGGAAACGCGCGAAAACAACTCGACCTCGATACGAACATCGTGCTCGATCTCGGTCTGGATAGTCTCGAGCGCTGGAAATTGCGCTTTTTACTTTGGAAAATGCCTTCGGAGGTCGCTTTCCAGAAGAGGTTCTCAAGAGATCGAGACCATTCGCGAAGTTGCGGAAGCTTTGCAAACGCATTTCGGCGAAAAAACGGCGGTTGCGAGCCGATATGGCATTCGATGGTCTTCCGACGAAGTCGAAGCTCGCGAAATCAAAGAAGAAGATTATCTCTTTGATCGTCTTCCCGAGTATCGTCGACTCAAACAAACGATGGCCCAATTTGAGATGACGGGCCTGCCCAATCCTTATTTCACCGTCCACCAAGGATTGACTCGCGATACCACAATCATCAACGGTCAAACGTTGGTCAGCTTTGCCAGTTACAATTATCTGGGAATGAGTGGTGATCCCGAAGTTTCCAATGCAGTCGCTGACGCAGTCCGCAAGTATGGTTCGAGCGTATCGGCATCGCGTTTGGTGAGTGGTGAAAAAGACCTTCACCGACAATTGGAATCAGGTATCGCGCGATGGATTGGAGTGGAGGATTCGATCGTCTTTGTGGGAGGACATTCCACGAACGAAACAGTGATCGGCCATATGGTCGAGCCTGGTGATTTGATTCTTCACGATGCTTTGTCGCACAACAGTATCGTCTGAGGCGCTGTTGCTAAGCGGTGCTCGACGAGCATCCCTTCCTCACAACGATTGGCAAGCATTGGACGAAGCCTTGACGCAACTGCGCAGAAGCATCGCCGCGTGTTGGTGATCGTGGAAAGTCTACAGCATGGATGGTGACTATCCCGACCTCGCAAAATTCATCGAGGTGAAAAAGAAGCACAAGTGCTGGTTGATGGTCGACGAGGCTCACTCTATTGGAACGATGGGGAAGACCGGACGCGGCATTGCCGAACATTTCGGGGTCAATCCTCGAGACGTCGATCTGTGGATGGGCACGCTCAGCAAGTCCTTCGGATCGTGCGGTGGATACATCGCAGGCGATCGAGCCCTCGTCGAGCTCCTCAAGTATACGGCCCCCGGATTTGTGTTCAGCGTGGGGCTTTCACCCCCCAACACGGCAGCGGCAATCAAATCGTTGGAGCTGATGGAACGTCAGCCTGAACGCGTCGCTCGACTTCGTGAAAACTCGACGTTGTTCCTCAGCGAAGCCAAAAAACGAGGCCTTAACACCGGTCATAGCAACGAAACGGCTGTGGTACCTGTGATCACTGGGAACTCGTTGTTGGCACTCAAACTCTCGCGACGGATGTTCGAGTCCGGAGTGAACGTTCAACCGATCTTGTATCCAGCGGTTGAAGAGTCTGCGGCTCGGCTTCGATTTTTTATCAATTCGACGCATACACGCGAGCAAATTCTCTATGCTGTAGAGAAAGCGGCGGAACATCTCCGAGCCATTGCTCCTGAAATGTTTCGTAGCTAATCGAAGCTTAAAGGGTTTCAGGTGAAAGCACGCAACGATGGGTGCTTTCACCGTTCGAGTACTGAGATCCAATCTCCGTTTTGATACTCAGTCTCGATTCGGAACGCTTCAAAGTGCATTGCATTTGGCAGCCTACGATACAAGCACCTTTGCTTGGAATCGTCATTGAATTTCACGTTCCTGTTTTTCTGTGAGGTTCGACATGTCGACTCCTTCCAATCCGCTCGAATCGCTTGCCAAATTAATTCCGGGATACAGTGGTCACTTGCAGTTGGAAAAACGGCGTGAGGACGATCGCATGATGCGAGCGTTTCTTTCGAGAAGGCTTCGCGAATGCAAGACATCACTTGATCGGAACTTGCGTGCCCTAGCAGAAGTCAATCCTTTGCAAGGTGTGGCAGAGGGTGAGAAGATCCGCAAGTCGATTCATCATATTCAGAATCGATTAGACTCGGCCGTTGAAGGTTACGCGTCCTGGTTTGATCAGCGTGTTGTCGATGACGAGTTGCTCAAACGTGTCGCCGATACCGATGCCGGATTGGTTGGTCTCGTGGATCGACTCCATCAAGCGATCGATATGAAGAGCAAGAATGGAATGGATATCGTCGTCGTTGAATCTCTCTTAAGCCAAATGGAACAACGGATCGACAAACGCCACGAGATTTTGCACGGCGATCGGTAGCTCGCGAGCACAAGCATAGATATGACGCGAGATTTTCCCTACTTGCTGCGACACGAAGGAGCGTTGACAGTTGGGCGATTGGCTCCCTCTCCGACGGGAGCTCAGCATCTTGGGAATGCGAGAACCTTTCTTTTCGCGTGGCTATCGGTTCGTCAGCATCGGGGGCATCTGCTTCTTCGCATCGAAGATCTCGATACGCCGCGGACGAAGTTCGGAGCCGACCAACAAGCCATGGAGGATCTGCGATGGCTTGGATTGGATTGGGATGAAGGGCCCGATGCCATACCGGCTGAAAGAATGAGCATTCCAAAGGTCCAATCCCATCGCTTGCCCCGATATACAGAGGTCATGCAGCAACTTCTTTTGCAGGAGTTGGTCTATCCATGCACCTGTACCCGAAAAGATATCGAAGAGGCTCAGTCGGCACCTCATGAACGAGCGTCGCTGTCATCGGAAGCCTGGGTAGGAGAAGTGCGCTATCCAGGGACATGTTCGAACCATGTTGTCGCGGATGCCGCTACCTTTGCGAAGGAAGGAAGACCATATGCGTGGCGCGTTATCGCATGCCAGATCGAATTGTGCGTTGGTTAGACGGATTTGCAGGCGAACAACAATGCAATCCCCAGCAAGTACTCGGCGATTTCGTGATTGCGAGAATGAATGGTGCACCAGCCTATCAACTGGCGGTCGTAGTGGACGATCATGATATGAATGTTACCGAGATCGTACGGGGTGACGACCTAATACCGAGCACTTATCGGCAATTGGCAATTTACGAAGCTTTGGGTTGGCAGCATCCCTTCGATGGTACACGTTCCCTTGGTCGTAGGTCCCGATGGTCGGCGATTGGCCAAGCGGCACGGTGATACGCGGCTCTGCGACACTTCGAGAAGCGGGAATTCTTCCTGAAACGCTGTTGGGGTATTTCGCTTGGTGTCATGGTTGGATCGATTCCTACCGACCCTTCACCGCTTGCGGCACAGTTGCTTGGCATCGCTGATCTCTCTTGCATTCCCAAGACGCCCTTGCGTTTTGAAGAGCAAGATGCCATTCGGTATTTCCGCCAACTTCAAAACGGTGCCAGGTAGTCAAGTAATGTCTTCATTGGTTCCAAACCATCACTTCTGTCACGCCGCTACGCGCCTTCCCTTGATGTTCGAAGACAATCCGCAATCGTGGACTTCGAACCGGAGAGAAGGAGGCTGTGTTCCAGCGATTGCCTTGGAGCGGATGGCGTTAATGCAACATTATCGATCTTAGTCCACTCGGTCCCCTTCTCAATTTCGAGAGAATATCGCGACGGAGCTTGAACTCCTCCGCGGTCGTCGTAGATGGCTAGCTCGACTTTTCTAAACTCAATTTCCTTGCCGAAATCGATGAGGAGGTGGTCCGAGCTGTTGGGGGATTCGTAGGACGTCCAGCGATTCATGGGAGTGGGCAAGAAATTGGTGATGCCATCGATGGCAGCATCGGGACGACCACCGAAGCGATCGGTATACGTCGCAGTCGCCTTTGGATAGTCTTGGCCAGGTTTGCGATAGGCGAGATTTCCCGAGGGATGAGGTAGATCCGGTAGTGGTAGGCGAGCCCATCCCCAAGCCTCAAATTCGGTGAGCCCCGAACGAAAGCCTTGCGCGTGGTGCAAGGTGGCTCGCAACTTGCCGGTCGTTGTCGGAGACATTTCGAGCGTCCATGGTTGATGACCTTTGGGGACCTGCGTTGGGGTCGCGGCGATCGTGTACCCAAAGCGTCGTCGATCCATGCTTCAAGATCGATGCGGCCGTGGAGCGCGTATTGATGACCCTAAAATGTCGGAATCATCGAGAATATAAAGCTTGATGAGATGAATCGCGCGTGGCATTCCAAAATCGATCTCGACCCAATCGCGATCGTCGGGCGACCCTTCGGTTGTCCATCGGTTTGGTGGATGTTGGGTGTACCAATAGTTGCCATCTTGGAGCTTCGAGATGGCCGTACCTGAAGCCGTAAACGAAGCATTTAAACGCGGATAATACGTCCCTTCATTGTTGACTGCAAAGTTGGTGAGCGTTCCCTTCGCCTCTTGAGTTGGAGTTGTCAGAGTTTCTGATTCGGGAAGAATCGAATCGAGCAGCATCGGAGACAAATCTTTGGATGTTCCGATACGATTCCCATCGAGCAAAACATGCAGTCCCGGCCCATGAGCATAGCGTTTCCCATGGCGGTCCCATACGATCGATAAACGATGTCCATGGTAGGGAATCGAGTCTATGGCAGCGTATTCCCAATCACTTGGTAGCAATGGTCGCAACTCGATCGTTCGATCGGATCGTGGAACGAGACCAAAAAGACCCGTGATGATGAGATCCACATAGCCTGAGTGGAAATAATGTTCCGAATGATTGTAGCCGTCGTGACCTTCAAAAGACCCCGTGTCAGGATGGAGAGCTTCGGCCAGATAAGGTCGGCCCTCTTTCCGATGTGATCGCGCATAGGTTTGCAAGAGTTGGTAGTAGTCCTGTTGGCTGAGTGATTGGCCTCCTTGTTGCAAATAGTTGGCGAGACCTTTTAGTGTTTGCGTCGTCGCATAGGGCCACGACTGTCCACTCCACCAACAGCATGTTTTCTTAAGCACAAACTGCGGATCATTGCGTTCGACCGTCGTCGGTCCAAAACTTGCTTGGAATCCATCTTTGTCCACGAGCTTTTTCCAAGCAACATCGTATCGGCTATTCGGAGAGAGCATCGAGAATTCCCAAGGAACGTATCCAATCAGTTCTCTACCGTGTGGATCGTCAACATAGCGACCGGAATCGTAGATGCGATTTAGGGGAGCAATCTTATAACCATCTCGTTCTTCTGCATTCTTGAAAGCGATGAGGAAGAACTGCCGACGATCATCCCATAGATGTTGAATCATTTTTTGGTGAAGGGAGTCGGCTTTGGCGTCAAAGCGTAAAGCCACTTCCGGCTGGTTTGCAAGGCGAGCAATGCGAGCGATGGCTTTGGCGTCTGCCCACATGTAGGCGTTGAACGATGGGCGATAAGAGGGGGCACCGCGAAGGATGTCTTGTGTTTGTCGGCTGGCGATATTGTATTCCATCCCGTCGTCATGTCCCGTTTGCCAAAACAGCCCGACCTCAGGAACAAAATGCTTCTGTTCCCACTGTTCGTAGTTCTTGATGAGGTCTGGAAGGAGATCGATGCAATGCTTCGGATTCGGATGGACTTGATGGATGGCCCAAGCCGAGTCTGCCAACCAAGTCGAGTAATTTCGAGGTTGAGCTCCCGGGGTGCGAAACCAATAACGCGTGTAGTCTTCTGCAACGCGAGGTGACCGAAGCCAGCGAGCCTCATACAGTTGATGTCCTGCCGGGCAACTTATCGCTCCAAAAGCGCCCGACCAAAATGGACGATCGATGAACTCCGTGAAAGAGTATCCGCTGTTCGCTGAACCGTAAGTGAGATGCTTGGTGAGAAGCTCCCAGCGATAGTAATAGGTGGTGGTCACGTCGGGGTCGGGGCATTCTAAGATCGGGATATTTTCTTCATACCAGGCAAAGTCTCGGTTATCCCAAAACGATTGGTCCTGTAGGTGCTTTGACGCATTCAAGATCGATCCAGATTCTTGCCCCGTGGCTGTATCTGGATGGTACTGAGTTGCTGAGACGGCTATAGCGAGCATCCAGCAGTGAACGATGATTGGATTCAATAGCCCGATAGAACGCGGTCGCATGGTGATCTCCTTGAATCGAACGAGATCACCATTATAGAGTATCATCCGCATCTGGCGGTTGGAGGCGGCGAGACGTTATGCAGGAACCGGTGGAACCTGGTGGGCACGTAAACACAACGGTTGTGAAGATGCGTTGTGATTCCGATGCCAATATGCGATCAAGTTCGCGAACGCTACGCTGCGCGGGGCTGCATACGGGCACGGCGGGTGCAGAAACAGAATAAGCGTACTCCGTTCTGACATCCGCGAAAGCTGATCGGAGCTGGGGAAGGTGGTAAAAGCGCTCAAGCCTTTTTAGCTTGGACGGGTGTCTTGATACATGGCCCAGCACATGGCCAGTCCAATGCTCAAGAAGCCAAAGACTTGCCACTGCGATGATCCCCATAGGGATCGGACGCGAGTGAATGCGTACACCATCACGTTGGGATTACCTAGTCAACGGAATGCATGAACGAAGTGGCAACGATTGAAAAGTGAGCTCGACTGCTTAGGTGAGAAATCCAGACGCTCGACGACATTTGGAGGATCGCCCTAAATCTTGAATGAGACGGGAGTGACTTTGCGGATTGTAGGGGATGGGTAATCCGGCTTCTTCAGAGGTCCTAGCCGAGTCTCGTCCGGCAGCATGATAGAATCCATTCTTGGGAAGCGCGAGCGAAGTGAATCGTCATGTACTGCCAATATCATGCAGGAGAGCCTTCCCGATTGCGGATGAAGAACGCCTGCTCGTCGTTTGAGGCGTTATATTAGTGGCCTTGCTATCGCCGTTCGCCCGAATCAGGATTCGCTATGCGCAATGCTTTTCTCGTGTTCGTTGCTATCGTCGTCGTGCTTAGTGCCTTTATTGGGCCGATCTATCCCAAAGCACTTTGGGCTTGGTTGGTACTGGGGCCAGTGATTGCCATTGGACTTCACGACTACTTCCAAGAGAAACGATCGATCCCTCGAAATTTTCCAGTGATCGGCCATTTGCGATATCTGTTCGAGTTTATCCGGCCAGAGATCTATCAGTATTTCATCGAAAGCGATACGAGCGGAGTCCCGTTCGATCGCGATCAACGATCCTTGGTGTATCAACGCGCTAAGGGCGAACGAGATACCATTCCGTTTGGGACCAAAAAAGATCTCTACGAACCTGGGTATGAATGGGTGAACCATTCGATGGTTCCAGTTCATCATGCGCCGGAAGATATGCGAGTGATCATTGGAGGCGAGCATTGTTCGAGGCCTTACTCGGCAAGTTTGCTCAACATTTCTGCCATGAGTTTTGGATCGCTTAGCCAGAATGCCATCTTGGCGCTGAGCCAAGGGGCCAAGATGGGAAACTTCGCACACAACACGGGAGAAGGCGGAATCAGTCGTTACCATCGGGAAGGTGGAGGCGATTTGATATGGCAAATCGGAACGGGCTATTTTGGTTGTCGGAATGCCGATGGAACTTTTTGCGCGAGCTTGTTCCGTGAAATGGCCACCGATGATCAGATCAAGATGATCGAGCTCAAGCTCTCGCAAGGTGCCAAACCGGGACACGGTGGTATCCTTCCTGCAGCCAAGTTGACCAAAGAGATTGCAGAGATTCGAAAGGTACCACTTGGACGCGACGTGTTATCGCCACCAGGGCATTCCGCCTTTTCGACTCCGATCGAGCTGCTCCAGTTCTTGGATAAGTTGCGTGAACTGAGTGGTGGAAAGCCTGTGGGATTCAAACTCTGCGTTGGCAAACGCCGCGAGTTCTTAGCGGTTTGCAAGGCGATGGTTGAGACAGGGATAACGCCCGACTATATCGCAGTGGATGGTGGCGAAGGCGGGACCGGTGCCGCTCCGCTTGAGTTCTCTAACCATATAGGTGCGCCGCTCTTTGATGGACTGATCTTTGTGCACAATGCCCTGATGGGATTTGCATTGCGGAAGAAGATCAAGATCCTGGCAAGTGGTAAGGTAACCTCAGGATTCGGCATGGTGAAGCGTCTTGCGCTAGGGGCCGACGCATGCTATTCCGCTCGCGGCATGATGCTCGCTTTAGGATGCATCCAAGCTCTTAAATGCAATAGCAACGAATGTCCTGTGGGTGTTGCCACGCAAAACCCTGCATTGATGGCTGGGCTTGTTCCGCGTCAAAAATCGGTTCGCGTGGCGAACTTTCATCGAGAAACCGTGGAGAGTCTTTGCGAGATGCTTGGGGCAATCGGACTAGCCAAGCCATCGGATCTGCGGCCCTGGCACATCATGAGTCGCATTTCGCAGACGGAAGTGCGACACTACGGTGAAATCTATTCGTATCTACAAGAAGGGGATCTTCTGAAAACTCCCCTTCCCGCTGCCTATCGAAGGGCTTGCGAGGCCGCGAGCTCTGCTTCGTTTGCACATTCTTCGGACGGATGACCCATTTGACCGATTTCACGCAGGTCAGTTAGGAAAGGTCCGCGTGGTAAGTCCTCGCAAGTTTACGAAGTGTGGTTTTTCCCCTTCTCGGTTTTCCACCGAAAATCAGCTTTAGCGTATACTAGTTTTCTCCCACCTGCGACGAGTCAGAGTGCATCACGTTGTTGTTCGTTCGATGAATGATTGAACGCCGCAATGGACACTCGATTACTTTCCTACTTGCATGCATCGAGATTTCTTCCATGGCATGGCCATTCGCGACGAACATGCTTCGGTTGTTTGGGCTCATCATTCTTGGGCTCGCCATGGATACGATTCCATCGGTCGCGATCGGTTCTGATTTCGACCGCGACATTGCACCCTTGTTGGCCACCTATTGTCTAGATTGTCATGGAAACGCGGAGCCCAAAGGCCAGTTGGCTCTCGATCGCAAAGAGTCTGCGTGGCGAGGCGGCGAATCGGGGAAAGCGATCGTTCCGCACGATCTCAGCCAATCTTTAATGTGGGAACGCATTGCATCGGGGGAGATGCCTCCCAAGTCCAAAATGACTAATCGCGAGAAAGACATTATTCGGAATTGGATTCTCGATGGTGCAAAGTGGGGTAGCGATCCCATCGATCCGCATCGATTCACAACGGAACACCGTGCAGGCTATGACTGGTGGGCCTTGCAACCATTGAGGCCGGTCCACGAAGGTCGCGATGATATACTAACCGCCAGTCAACGTGTTGATCGATGGGTGGATGAGAAACGCAAGGAGCAACAGCTGACCAGCTCTCCTGAAACGGATCGTTTGACGTTGGTGCGACGTGTCGCCTTGGACCTTACAGGGCTAGTCCCAACCTATGATGAAATCATGCGATTTGGAAGGAGCACCTCTGACGAATCATATCGCGAGATGGTGGAGTATTATCTTGCGTCTCCCCGGTATGGAGAGCGCTGGGCTCGTCATTGGCTTGATCTTGCTCGATTTGGTGAAAGCGATGGTTTTGAATACGATCGTATGCGTCCCAACGCTTGGCCTTATCGCGATTGGGTCATTCAAGCATTCAATAGCGACATGCCTTACGATCAATTTGCGACGTGGCAAATTGCTGGGGATGTTTTGACACCCAGCTCAGTGGAGGCCACGATCGCATCGGGCTTCTTGATCCACGGCGCGCACGATGGTCTCTTGCCGGCGGGTGAGGTGATGAAGCAGATCATGCGGCAAGATGAACTCGAGGACATCGTAGGAACGGTCGGACAGACTTTCTTAGGGCTTACCATTCATTGTGCCCGTTGCCACGATCACAAATTCGATCCCATTCGGATAGAGGATTACTATCGCATCGCTTCTGCATTGGCAGGGGTGCGGCGCGGCGACCGAACAATGGAAGTCGAACCGGAAGAAAAAGGAATTGCGAAACGAATCGTCGAATTGAAATCATCGATTCAGAATCGCTTGGATGAAGCGACCAAGCGGCTTCAAAATAGCGATGCCAAGCAGCCTGCCATCGTGCCGATTGTAGCCTGGGATTTTGATCGCGATGCCCATGATGATTCTGGTCAGATCCTAGGAAAACTACAGGGTGGAGCAAAGATCGAGAATGGAAAATTGCAGTTGTTGGGAGATCAAAGCTATTTGGAAACGGCGCCCATCCCCCATGGATTAAAGGCGAAGACCTTGGAGGTATGGGCTACTCTAAAGGACTTGGAACAACGTGGCGGAGCGCCACTATCACTTCAGAAGCAAGATGGATCCTTATTCGATGCCATCGTGTATGGCGAGCGTGAACCGAAACAATGGATGGCTGGCAGCAATTCTTTTCAGCGAACGCAGTCTTTTCGTGGACCAGAAGAATCCGATGCAAACGAACCGGTACAAATCGTCTTGGTCTACGAAGAAACCGGACGCATACGAGGCTATCGCAATGGTGTAGCGTACGGTACTCCGTATTTATCCCAAGGGCCGGTTGCGTTTGAATCAGGGACGTATCACGTTCTCTTTGGTTTGCGGCATGCACCTGATGGAGGAAATCGACATTGGAAAGGAACGATCGATCGCGCGGCATTGTATGACCGCGCATTGACCCCCGATGAGGTCCGTTCTCTGCATGCGTCGCCACAAATCGGATCGCGATCGCAACGATTGGCGATGCTGTCAGAGACCGAACGTGGACATTTGGATTCCGAAGAGAAAGAGCTAGGACGCCTCGAGATAGCATGGAGACAGATGACCCACCGCACGATTTATACCGTGAAGCCTGTACAGCCTGAGAAACCGACGCATGTTCTCTTGCGAGGCAATCCGCTTCAACCGGGACATGTCGTCAAACCTGGTGGACTTCAAAGCGTGTCTCCCTTACCCCATGAGTTCGGGCTCGATGCAGATGCGCCAGAAGCTGAGCGACGCGTAAAGTTAGCGCAGTGGATCGTTCATCACGAGAATCCTCTCTTTGCGCGAACGATGGTCAATCGCGTCTGGCACTATCATTTTGGGAAGGGAATTATAGAAACTCCAAGCGACCTAGGGAAAAACGGTGGTTATCCTAGTCATCCCGAAGTACTTGATTATCTGTCGAGTCAATTTCAGCTGCATGGCTGGAGCTTGAAGACATTGCATCGCATGATTTTGTATTCGAAAACGTATCGCCAAAGTTCGCTGCCGCGGGACGAAGCGATCGCTAAGGATCGTGGCAATCGGTGGCTCTGGCGATTTTCTCCTCACCGTTTGGATGCCGAGTCGGTACGAGATTCCATGCTCTCCATTGCTGGAGTGCTCAATCTGGAAATGGGCGGTCCAAGCTTTCAGGACTTTCGCCCATTCATGAATCACAATTCGCAATACTATGAACCGTTGGATTTGGAAGCTGTAAACGTTCATCGTCGCAGTATCTATCGCATGTGGGCTCGCGGTGGAAAGTCGCCATTACTGGATACCCTTGACTGTCCTGATCCCTCGACCTCGACACCAAGTCGTGGGAGCACTACCACACCTTTGCAGGCCCTCGCTATGCTCAACAATTCGTTCATGCTTCGGATGAGTCAGCACATGAGCGAGCGGCTAGAAAAGGAACTGCCTGCCAATCAAACCAAGCAGATTGAACGCGCCTTTTTGTTAACGACAGGACATCCTCCAACGCAAGAAGAGCAGCGGCGATCGGAAGCATTTGTCAAACAAGCAGGGATGCCGGCCTTTTGCCGAGTCCTTCTCAATTCGAATGGGTTTCTCTATGTCGATTAGAATTGAAGAAGCACGTGAGGCTCGCATACCTCGACGGCCCTTTCTCGAATTCTCGGCGAGTGGGTTGTTGACGGCAGCGCTAGCCAGTCTTGCCCAATGTAGTTTTGGGGCAGATCGAATACCATCGAGTGCATCTGATCCGCCTCCCCATTGGAAGCCAAAGGCAAAGCGGGTAATCCATCTTTGTTTGTGTGGTGGGTTGTCTCATTTGGATTCGTTTGATTACAAACCAGCACTGGAGCAATTTCACGGAAAGCCACTTCCGTCTTCCGAGAAGCCGGATGTGTTTTTCGGCAAAGTAGGTTTGCTTCGCAAAAATGATTTTGCCTTTCAGCAGCGAGGGCAAAGTGGTCTATGGATCTCTGAGCTCTTTCCGCATTTGGCCAAAGAAGCCGATCAGCTCACCATCATTCGTTCGATGGTCGCCGAATCATCAAGTCATACACCCGCGACATTGCAGGAGAATTCCGGGTTTCGACTCAATGGTTTTCCGACGTTAGGAAGCTGGCTTTCGTACGGGCTTGGTTGCGAGACGGACGAGCTTCCTGCGTTTGTGGTGTTGCCGGATGTGCGAGGCCTTCCTGCTAGCGGAACGAGCAATTGGACAAACGGGTTCTTACCCTCGCAGCATCAAGGGGTCATGTTTGAATCCAAGGGAAGGCCTATTCGCGATCTGTTCCCTGCCAAGCCGATTTCGGACGAAGTCGAGAAGTTGAGTCGAGCATTTCATAAGAGTTTGAATCAAATTGACCTTCGCGGGCGGGAAGCGGACGATGATTTGATCGGCCGCATGCGAGCGTATGAGCTCGCTGCCAAAATGCAATTGGCGGTACCCTCGGTCATCAATATGTCGCAAGAATCGTCGTCCACCAAGACCGCTTACGGTTTGGACGAGGAAGCGACACGCGATTTCGGTCGCAACTGTTTGCTGGCTCGTCGTCTCTTGGAATCAGGAGTGCGATTCGTACAGTTGTATTCGGGAGCGGCCTTCGGTTCGCCACGAGTGAACTGGGATGGCCATGAGAATACGCAATCCAATCACGCTCAGGAGGCGTTACGCATCGATCAGCCCGTGGCTGCCCTTCTTCGCGATCTTCGACAGAGAGGGATGATGGACGATACGCTCGTTATGATGACCTCCGAGTTTGGTCGTACTCCGTTCACGCAATCTGGTTCGGACGAACTAGGGACGGGACGCGATCATAATCAATATGGGTTCTCCGTTTGGTTAGCGGGTGCTGGGTTACGACCCGGGATGACCTTTGGGGCCACCGATGATATTGATGGAAAGCCGTCGAAAACCCTGTGAACTGGCATGATTTTCATGCGACGGTTCTTCATTTGCTGGGTATCGATCACACGCGTTTAACCTACTATCACAATGGGATCCAACGTCGATTGACCAACGTCCATGGGGATGTGATTCAAGCGATCTTAAGCTGAGGCCTTATGGGCAAGGTGATGCTCCATCGAAAAATAGTAAGTGTCTTGAGAAAGGCTGCATTCTAGAGTGACGGACGAAGAGACCAATCGAGCCAAGCCCCTTTCGCTGAAATTGGAAATCGATCCAGTGATTGCCAGGGCAGACGCATTAGCTGAGTTGGTTGAACGAGAGTTACCCAACCATCCTGGATTAGCCCGAGTTTCACGTTGCGTTGCCAAAACGGCTCGGGATGCTCGCGATGTATCGCTAAAACTCAAGAAACCTTGGGGACTTCATCGGCTTCCCATTTGGTTTGTCGTTTTGGCTCTTTGCCTCCTGGCCGTGTGGAGCTATTGGCAGTTCGTGCATGTTGAGAAGCTTCGCATCGCCATCCCTGAGCGCGATGCCATCAATCTACGCACGTCGTTGAATGGACGATTTCGTATGGTGGTTCGGGAAGCGATTGGATCAGCGGAAGCGGTTGAACTCTTGAAGCGAGACCAAGTCGATTTGGCCTTTGTGCAAGGAGGAATCGATTTTCCAAAGGAGTATCCATGCGTTGAATTGGATGATTCTGAACTCGTTCTATTCTTTCAGAGATCGTCGATAGCATCGCCAAGTCAGATCCGAACGATTCTCACTTCCAGTGAAGGGCAAGGCAGTCATCGCATGGCGCAGCTCTTTACTAAGATCTGGCGAGTCGACAATCAAGTGACGTTTCTTCATGATTGGCGGACATTGACCGATGACCCAAGCTACCGTATCGACGATGCGATCGATGCTGTCTTTGTCGTCAAGGATCCGCTGGCCGAGGATCTCGAGCCAGCGTTTGAGCGTTTAGAGGCCGCAGGTTTTCGATTGGTATCGCCCGATATCGGATCGTTGGAATTGCGGTACCCTTATCTCAAGTCGAAGGAATTGTCCGCGCATTATCTCAGCACTTCACGGCGCATTCCATCGCAATCCGTTGTCACCTATCGAGTGGCTGCATATCTCGTTGGTAGTCCTCGTTTGAATGCGCAGCAATTGGCTGCGGCAGAGTCGATGCTTCATCCTCAAAAAGGGTTTCCTCGCGGGATGGAACCAACATTGAACACTGCCAGTGAAGTGGTTCAGGGTTTGGAGGCAACATTGGGAATCGTTGTGTATCTCGGCGTAGCGTTCCTCGGGCTCATGGGTTTGGATCTCATGGCCTATCGCAAACGATTTCATGAACTAAATTCGCTCGTCAGTCTGATTAGTATGCATCAAAGTTCAAAGGACGTCCTGATCGGAAGTCCAGAACTGAAAGCACATCACGTTGCGTATCTCAGCGTTTGTAGTGACCTGTTAGGTTTGATTGCAGTGATCACCGGATATTACACCCAGGAGAACACATCGCTCATCTATAATCGCATCGCGGATATCATCCATGAACGATGCAACGGCTTGAAGATCAATATTCAACTTAAGATTCTGCACGCCACCATTGACCTACCCAACGCCGATGTATCGGAGTTTGTTAGCGAACAGACATTCGAAGCGATTCAACCAACGGAGATGCCATCGAAAGGTTCGGACTCTGTCGATTGAGCAATCGAAGGGATCGATGCGTTTGCATGGAAGGACGCATCACGGATCGAGTAAAGCGTAGAGTCGAGGCCATAGGGAATCGCTGATCCATAGGCCTTGGCGTGTTAGACGCAATCGATCGTCTTGCAGGACGAGCCAACCTTGGTTGCAGTATTGCTCGAGAACTTGCAGCAAGGGAGTGCGCAGCTCTGTCGGTGTTGAGGATTGAAGAGCAGCCCAGGAGATGCCTTCCATTCGCCTCAGACCGAAGACGAGTTGATCGATGGCAAGGTCGCAATCATTGAGTTCATCTGCTTCGTCGACCGGTGTTTGTTCTTGTTCCATTCGTTTTAGATATTGGGTGGTGCTGCGATGATTGACCGATCGTGTGTTCTCGACGAATCGGGCTGCGCCTGGCCCAAAGGCAAACCAACGGTTGCCTAACCAATAGGTTTCATTGTGTCGGCATCGTTTGGATGACCGAGCGAAATTGGAAACCTCGTAGTGCTCGAAGTTAGCATGGATGAGACGATCGATCGCTGTTTGGTACAAGCGAAGCTCTTGCTCTTGGGGCATAGGTTCGCCGAGTCCTTTGGATTGTTGCGTCCAAAAACGCGTGCCCTTCTCATAGGTAAGGCCATAGGTCGACACATGATGGATTCCCGATTGGATGGCTTGGTCTAGATCGCGATGCCATTCCTCGACGGTTTCCAGTGGGGCCGCAAAAATCAGGTCGATACTCACGTTGGAAAAGTAACGGAGCGCGGTGTCGATCGCGACATGGAGTTGTTGCGAAGTATGCGACCGATCTAACGCCTGGAGTTTGCGATCTTGAAAGGACTGTCCGCCGATGCTGATTCGATTGACGCCAGAGTCGCGCCAGGCGAGGCAGCGATCGATGGTTACATCACAAGGATTGGCTTCGATCGACCATTCGCAGTCTACTGTTGGAGGGAGCCAACGATGGATGGAGCTTGCGAGTTCGCCCCATTGCTCGACCGTAAGCATGCTTGGTGTTCCACCTCCAACGAAAAGGGAATCCATTGGAAAGGGATGGCCAAGTACGCTCAGTTCTCGTTCAAGAGCATGGAGATAGCGTTCAATCAGCTCGGGCCTGCCTGCAATCAAAGTGAAGTTGCAGTAACCGCAGCGATGATGGCAAAACGGGACGTGAAGATATGCGGCTCGCGGGATAAGGCTCGAAGCGGAATGCCAGCCCCAAGAGGCTCGGCAGGATTCGATCCACCTTGAAGAAGCACTCATAGCCACAGATGCAATCGACCATCGAGCATATCGGGAAGGGATTTGCGAACCCATCGGCGAATCTGAGCATCGTTGTAACGCGTGCTGAAGTGTCCGCAGAGAATCAAGCGGTTCTGGAACCGATCACGGCGTTGGACAATATCATCGAGGTGCGTATGGCCATGCTTGTGGATCTTTTCTTTACGGTGCCCAGGAGCCACGAAGGTCATTTCGGTAATCAAGATTTCTGCTTCATACATCGCTGGATTCGCATCGAGTCCTTCTGCAGTCGTATCGCCAGCATACGCGACGATTGGGATGCGAGTTTCGGAAGTGACTTCGACACCACTGAGGCGAATGTCGCGAATCTGGTCGCCGGTCAAGCCTTGGTATTCGGCCCGAAGTTTTCGTCGTTTCTCCCAGACGATGTAACCCAAACTTGGAATCGAATGTTTCGTCGCATGAGTCGTGACCGTTAGCTCGCGAGTCAAGTTAATTTCTTGGTCCGCTTCCAACGGCACTAGCTCACAAGGTAATCGGCCGCGATCGAGTCGCGAAAAGGCCTTGAGGATCGCTTCCACACCAGCCACACCATACTGCGGAAGATAGATGGTGGGACGGTCCATTTTCATCATGCGTCGACGAGCCACGTACGATGGAAGAGCCGCGATGTGATCGAGGTGGGTATGCGTAATGAAATAGTTGGGTATACCCATGTAATCCCAAGGCTGTGCCCCAAGATCGAATCCGATCTTCATCTCGGGAATTCGCCAATAGGTCTGAACCGCCGCGCGGGAGTAACCTTCAATCGTCCATCGCCCATGGGCTCGCGAGAGATTAGGGCAGTTATCGATTGGGCAATGGCCGGTCAGCTCCGAAGCCGTTCCTTCCGTGATATTCTTTTTGTCTTGTGACTTCTTGGGTGTATCCGACACGGTTTCCTAACCATCTAGGCCATTCAAAGGGCGAAATGCAATTCGTGAAATCTTTGTCGCGAGACCTTGCGGGGTTGCATTTCGAAATCAGAAACAAGCGCCGCAGGCATCGTTGCGACTAGTTTAGAGAAAGAGGCATTCTTTCCCAACGGGTTCAGGGTGAATGCACGTGGGAACTTTTCTATTTTTCAACAAATTGATTGTTCCATTCCCGAAAGTTGAGAGTGCTTTCATGTCGTTTCACAGCCCGATGCGTCGGTTTTGACGTTGCGCGATTGAGTATTATCACAACCCGAAGCGTCAGCAAGGGACGGACTTTTGCAGTGTTTTTGGCTTCTTCGAGTTGTCCCTTGCTGACGCATCGGGTTGTGATGAAGACCGTTCCTTGCTGACGCATCGGGTTGTGATGAAGACCGTCCCTTGCTGACGCATCGGGTTGTTATGAAGACTGTCCTTTGCTGACCTTCACCTGATCAATTCTTGAAGTCGGGATAACCGACGGGCTGAGTCCAGGCTTGTTGTTTTTGTTCATCCCAAACGGGATCCTTCGGTGGAAGACTGCTTGTCACCAAGGCTCGAACGTAGAGTTCATTTCCTTTCATGGCGTAAACTCCTCGGGTTCCTTCTACGCTTGCAACGACCTTGCCTGTATTTTCCTTCGTGGGCAGTTCTTTTTCGTTTGTGTTTTTGAGTGTGGCGATGAAATCGATGCGATAGGTCGCATCTTTCTCGGGAAGAACCGCGACGGTCAATGTTCGTTTTTCGGCATCAAAGCGAACGTCTTCCAAGCTGACGCCACTGGATGCATAGCACTCGCCAGCTTTCATCGCGCGAATCAAATGTTCCGGTGTCAAGAACTTGGAGCGAACCATGGTCCATCCTCTGCCAGGTCTTGCGCCAGGCTTGCCGTGATATTCATGGCTATCATCGGTTCCGATGCCAAGCAAAGGGCGCTTCCAGCACGGTGAGTCGAATGGCATTCGCCAGATCCCACATCGCTTCAATGCTCGGGTGTTCTTTGTCTCCCAGGTGATTGATCGAAGGGTGACCGTTGTAGACTTCGAAGAATCGCTCAGACACAACCGCAGCCATGTCTTCGTAGGTGATGCCCCATTGAAAGTTTGGGTGATTGAGGTGTGGGAGCATCTCTCGTCCCAACCGCTTCTCTTGTTCAAGAATGGAGCGAAGATTGTTTTGCATCACCTCGCGAACAGAATTGCCACCGAGTGGTTGAATCAATTCGGCGAGATTGGTCGCATTGATATGGACCGGTTTCTTTTCGAACTTGTCGGAGACCTCTTCTCCTTGAATCATCAAGAATTGTCCTCGCTGCTCGACGAGTCCTCGGAATTCATCGAGTGGTTTAAGTCTCACTTCGAACTTTGGTGTCCCCTGCTCTCCCCGGGTTTCGACCCAGCTTGGTCCGAATCGTTTGAGATACTTTTCGAAGATCTCATCCCCGCCGCGAGCCTTGATACTGTCATACTTCATCCAACGCATGCCTTGGCTGAGAACGTTGTGATCCGATAAAGCCAAGAAGTTGTATCCTTGATCGGCGTACCAGGAAGCGATCATTTCGGGAAAATCATCACCGTCACTCCATAGGGAATGGGTGTGGAGGTTTCCTTTCCACCAACGTTCCGGTGGATTGTTTTGCGCCGCGAGCGGCGAGGAAACCGTGGCGAACAAGCAAGCAACGAAAATCCAAATTCTCATCGAGGGTTCTCTGTGAATCGTAAAATGGAAGGGCGAGTTTCAGGAAGGAAGCGACGAAGTATTGGGTGTTGAATACATCGATGCGAAATCGTATCGATATGATCCTTACTTTTTGAGACAGGTTTCGACAAATGCAAGCAGCTCCTGGGTGACGGGATCTCCTTGCTTGCCAAGTTCCGCATTGATGCGGGTGTGATTGGTTTCTTTACCACCGATTAGTTTGTATTGAATATTGGCATCTTTAAGAGCCATTCCCAAGCGCTGAGCTTGAGCCGAATTGTCAGGATGATCGGCGACATAGAGAACGAGGAAGGGAGGGATGTTCTTTCCAGAAGTGATGTGATTCACTGCGGAAAAATTCTTGTGCTTGGCAGGATCATTCCCAAACTTTTCACGATGGCCTACCTTGGCTTGCGGCTGACCATGGACTCGCCTTCTCGTCTCTGCGGTCTCGATGATGGCTGGGACATCATACGTATCTCCATCGACCGGAACGCATCCGATCAAGTGTTCCAAGGTCATGCCCTCTTTGGCTAAATAGCGATGGTCAGTGCAAATGAGGGCCGCCAGTTGTGCACCGGCCGAATGGCCCATGACGAAAATGCGTTTCGGGTCACCTCCGTACGGACCAATGTAGGAATGGGTCCAGGCGAGCGACTTGGCGATATCTTCGATGATGCTCTCCATTTCCACTTGAGGAAGGAGTCGATAGTTCGTGGAAACAAAGACCATGCCGAGGTCGGTGAAGAGCTTGGGTTTGAGCTGGACACTGGTCTTGTCACCAGCTTGCCAGCCGCCTCCATGTATCCAAAAAACGACAGGTGCATTCTTAGCGTTGGGTGGAACGTAGATATCGAGAACTTGACGCTCATGGCCATTGGGGACGTAAGCGATTTGGTTGTGCGTGGCTGGAATCGAAGGTTGATCTTGGGCTCGAAGGGGTTGGTGGCCAATCCCGAGAAGACCCAGACCAAGGAGCGTTGCGGTGAAGATGCGGGACCGACGTTTGAAGCCGATGGCGATACGAGACAATGTCGCGAACATCGTATGTCTCCGGTGGGTGGGAGGATGGATCAGGAGGGAAAGGTGCATTGTAACGCACGGCTTGGTGGGTCGCTCGGATTCCCTTCGCTAGGGAGGGGGAATCGACTGTTTTTTTGAGTACAATGAATGGGTAGGCCATTCTCTTTTAAAGCGCCGTACTATTCTCGTCTAATGCTCTTCTTTGCCGATCCAACGAGTCAACATGGACTGGTTTCGATGGGTAGGTTTCTCGAATCCAACCGGAGAAAAAGGATGAACATCCGTCTCATATTGGTTTGTTCATTGGGACTGGGGCTCGCATGCCAAGGCGCAACGGCATGGGGGCAATCGAAAGGATCGAACAAGAAACCGGCACCACCTAAGAATGAGCCCATCAAGCTTCCCCCTGCGGTGCTCAAGACTCCGACCGAAAAGGTTATGAAGGTCGCTCCTGTGGATCGAGGCAAACGGAGCCAAGTCGAGGAAGCTGCGGCCAAGATCGATGCGTTGCTGGAGGCGAGTTGGGCCAAGTACGAAGTTCCTGCGAGTCCCAATCTCAAGGACGAACAATTCCTGAGGCGTATTTATTTGGAGTTGGGTGGACGCATTCCAACCTATTTTGAAGCGATGAATTTCATCGGTTCCAAGACCAAAGAGAAGCGACCCGAACTCATCGATTCCATGTTGGAGAGCCCCGATTACGTTAGCCATTTTTATAACTATTGGGCCGACATCTTAAGACTGTGTGAACGACCCCAGCCCAACGTGATTATGGATCCCTATTTGACCTACGTCAAAGATTGCATCCGCGAGAACAAGCCCTACGACAAATGGGTGCATGAGATGCTTACGGCTGAAGGTAAAATCTGGGAAAACCCAGCCGTAGGGTTTCAGATTCGCGACGATGGGATGCCCTTGCCTTACATCGACAACACCGTCCGCGTTTTTTTGGGAACGCAAATCGGTTGTGCTCAATGTCACGATCACCCTTTTGACATTTGGACCCAAAAGCAGTTTTACGAACTCGCTGCCTACACTTCAGGAACCAGGACACGATTAGGTGGTGGTGATCCCGAATTCAAAGGTGGCAATCCAATTAATCAATTGATCAAAGACGCTCAGGCAAAAACACCGGATGGAAAGGTTAGCGGATCGCTTCAACAAATGATTCGGGCGAATCAGTTCGCCGTTCGTTATGCCAAACGCGACTTGAAGTTGCCTCATGATTATGCGTATTCGGATGCCAAGCCGAATCAAGTCGTCAAAGCCAAAGTGTTGTGGGGAGAGATCCCCGCTACGGCCGAGAAAGCTGCGCCTCGTGAACAATTTGCTGCTTGGATTGCCGGGCGTTCCAATCGTCAGTTCGCGCGGAATATCGCCAACCGAATGTGGCAAAAGATGATGGGAGTAGGCATCGTTGAACCAGTAGACGATTTTCGAAAGAACAATCCACCAACGAACCCTGAGCTGCTTGAACATTTAACGGATGAAGTCATTCGTTTGAACTATGATGTTCGCGAATTGGTTCGAGTCATCGCCTATACCAAAGCGTATCAGAAGCAAGCCACTGTCTACGATGCATCGGAAGGAAAGCCCTATCGATTTCCCTCGCCAACCTTGCGACGTATGACTGCCGAACAGCTATGGGATTCGCTGTTAACGCTCGTCGCTTACAACCCTTGGAGTTACCAGCGGCCTTCGGCCCAAGAGATTGCCAAGACGGTCAATATCGATCTGGCCAACGCCAAGCTCGATGAGGTAGAAAAAGTTCACGCTGAGTATTCTGAGACCTATTTTCCTGGCAAATACAACGCCAATATCCAAAAGCTTTGTGGATTCAAAGGACAGTTGTTGGTGAGAGCCAGCGAGATTCCTACGCCTGTGCCTTTGGGTCATTTCTTGCGCCAGTTTGGGCAGAGTGATCGGCAGGCTATCGAGGCGAGCAGCACTGCGGCCACGATTCCACAAATCCTAACCATGTTCAACGGTCCCATCACACACATTCTTTTGGAGAAAGGTTCGGTCATCTACGACAACGTGGTGATGGCTGGCCCATCCAAGGCAGTGGATGTGATCTTCGTCACCATCCTGTCGCATCGCCCCAACTCGACCGACCGTGAATTAGCGCAGACCGAAATCAAAAATGCTGAAAGGCCTGAAGCAGGCTATGGCAATGTTATTTGGGCTTTGCTCAATACTCGTGAGTTTATCTTTATTCAATAAAGTCTCGTTTCACAACGTGTCTTACAGTCGACTCAGCCATTTGTTATTACATCCTTAAGGAAAGTCAGCAGGCTATGGCAACAAAATCATCCCAAGTATGGCTCGATGCATCCATGGCTCGACGCGAATGGATGGGGCGGATGTCGGCGGGACTGCTCGGCGTTACCGTCATTCCGGGTTTTGCTGAATCGTTGTTAGCTGCCAATCAAAGTAAAGCTGCAGGCAAAGCCAAACACATCATCTTCCTGACCATGCAAGGTGCGATGAGTCACCTCGATACGTTTGATCCCAAGCCAGGACGGGAAGTCCAAGGGAATACCAAAGCCATCGCCACGAAAACTCCAGGTGTGCAATTTGGCGAATCGTTAGCTCAATTGGCCGATCTATCAGAGGATCTCGCCGTGATCCGATCGGTCAACACCGAGACAGGGGCTCACGAACAAGGTATGTACTTGATGCGGACGAGCTACAAAGAGATCAACAGCATTCGACATCCGGCGTTGGGAGCCTGGGCGTTGCATGCCATGGGAAAGATCAGTAAGGATCTTCCCGGAAATGTACTGATCGGCAATGCCAACGACCATCCCGGAAATGGATTTTTGGATCCGTCGGTCACTCCGGTCCCCATCGCCGATCCCGCAAAGGGACTCGAGAATATCAAGTCGCCTAGCTATCTCTCGGAGGCGAACTTCAAACGCCGTTTGATTCTTGCCGGAAGAATCGACGATGACTTCCGATCGAAGTTTGCGGGTACGGAAGTGGACACGTATACGCAAATGTATCGCGAGGCGGTGCGGTTGATTGGCAGTAAAGAACTCAAAGCCTTCAATATCGCCGAAGAACCCGAGAAAGTACGCGAGGCTTATGGTACGACGCGATTCGGTCAAGCTTGTTTGCTCGCACGACGTTTGGTCGAAGGAGGCGTCCGATTCGTCGAAGTGGAACTCGGTGGTTGGGATATGCATCAACAAATCTTTAATGACCTTCCCAACAAAGCCAAGGAACTCGATAAGGGGCTCAGCAATCTTCTCAAAGATCTGAAAGCATCAGGTTTGTTGCAATCGACGATGGTGGTCTTGGCGACCGAGTTTGGTCGTACTCCCACTATCAACGAAAATGCCGGGCGCGATCACCACCCTGCCGTCTTCTCCTGTGTTTTGGCGGGCGCGGGAATTCGTGGAGGACAAGTCTATGGTGCTTCCGATCAAGATGCTCGTACCGTTGCAAGCGATGGTGTCTCGATTGCCGATTTCAACACCACCATCGCTCAGGCCGCTGGTATTCCAACCGACCGCGAGTTTCATGCTCCAAACGGTCGACCTTTCAAGATTGGCGGCGGCGGGGAAGCGATTAAAAAGTTGTTGGCGTAGAGAGGCTAGAGGCTAGAGGCTAGAGGCTAGAGGCTAGGGACTAGGGACTAGGGGCTAGGGGCTAGAGACTAGAGACTAGAGACTAGAGATCGTGGCGATGATTTCGGTGGCTTGGCGAAGCATGGTATGATACCCTTACCTCTGTCCTTCGCCCGCCACTAGTTACTCGCCTCGTGCCACTCCCATGCATTCAACCTCATTCGCGTATCGCCGTCATTTTGTGAAATGCTCGCTCGGATTTGGGCTATTGGGATGGGCTTCCGGTCGAGTGGCTTGGGGAGTCGATGAGCTAAATTCTGAAACGAAGATGGATCTTGATTGGCAGTCGCTATCTGGATCGAGCAAGGGGCCTTGGCGTCGTCTGTTTTTGGATGGGGCAGTGATCGAAGAGCAGATGGGCCTTCGCAAGGTCTTTCATTCAGCTCAGAAGTTCGAAGGAAATCCCATCCTCAAAGCGGACCGACCCTGGGAAGGGAAAGCGGCAATCACCGGACCCTATGTTTACGGTTCGATTCTTCGTGAAGGAAACCTTTTGCGGATGTGGTACCAAGTCCTGCACGAAGGAAATCACGTTGGGTATGCCGAATCGCAAGACGGCATCCAATGGACAAAAGTGGTACAGAATGTGATCTCTTATGAAGGCCAAGCGACCAACTTTGTGGTTTCGGACTTGGATGCGAATCGGACCGGCGGACATTGCCACAATCCAAGCGTGATCGACCGAGGAACGCAGGTTGATCCTCGTCGAAGATATGTTCTCTATGGGTACGATGGAAGCGTGAGTCAACCACGAGTTGCTTACTCGGCCGATGGACTCCATTGGCGATATGCCGAATCGAAAGGTTTGTTTTCGAGTTCGGATGTGGTCAACTTTGGTTGGGATCCTTACGCTCAGCGTTACTATTGCACTTGGAAAACGAGAAATCGCCGCGGCCGCGCTGTAGGTTTGGCTCTCTCGCAGGATGGGGAGTCATGGCACAAGCTTTACGATGGTCCGATCTTTGTGGCCGATGATCTCGACCCAGATGATACGCAGATCTATGGCATGCCGGTGTTTGCCTATCAGGGTATGTATATTGGTCTGCCGTGGATGTATCGAGCTCGCTATTTCCGGCACGGAGAATACTCGATCCCGAAGCTTCATGAAGCGCAAGCCGATTCCTCGCGCAAGATGGAGGTGCAGCTTGCCTGGTCGTGGGATATGGTGAATTGGACTCGCCCCAAACAACGGGATGAGTTCCTTCCGTTGGGTCCCAAAGACGCATGGGACGATGGCATGATCGTTACGGCCAAGGCACCGATCGTCATGGGGGATCAGCTCTATTTCTACTACGGTGGGGCTGATGAAGTTCATGATGACAAGCGAGCCCAAGCGGGCATCGGACTCGCCAAGCTTCGTCTCGATGGATTCTGCTCCATGGAAACCGAAAAAGAAGGCTGGTTGCGAACTCGCAGGGAAGTGATGAGATCACCATCGATTTGGATCAATGCCAAGACGGCCCCAGGTGGTAGTGTTGTCGCCGAGTTACTCGATCGAAAGAATCGTGTGATCGAAGGATTCAGCAAGGAAGACTGCCATGCCTTTGAAGGCGATGCTGTTCGTCATACCTTGACGTGGACCAAGAAGGAGCTGCCCAAGAAGGCAATGGAGAGCGACGTCAAGATCCGATTTTGGCTGAGGAATGCACAGCTCTATTCGTACTTGCCAACCGATTTAGATCCGAAAGAGCCCGATCTTGCGAGGTTTCCCGAAGCTGGTCCATGAAACGCTGGCCACATGAAGAGGCACGGATTGAAACGACAACGATTGCGTTGCTTGTTCGACGAGCGAAGTGGGTGTTTCAGAAAATGGGTTTTGCGAGTGCAAATGGAGACCCGCCTGTTGGTTGCAGGTCCGCGCTTCGTTTAGAATAAAGGGCGAAGTCGTACGTTCCCTTGGGCTGCTTTACGAAGCCCTTCTTTCTCTCCATGGGAATCTCGTCATGTCGGTAATGCGTCCTACATTTGAATTAGAAGTGCCGGTCGGGTTGCCAACGGTGCTTGATCGATTTCAGGGGGCTTTAAAGAATTCGACTTGGCAATCGACAAGTCTAACGTTTGGCAACTATGCCGAGCTGCATGTGCCACCTCAAGAAACGCGATGTTGGTCTCCCCATTTGTCGCTCTATTTCGAAGGAGATGAACGGACGACTCGCATATTAGGACGCTTCGGTCCAAGACAAGAGATTTGGACCCTGGTCTGCTTAGTGTATTTGGCATTAGCCTTTTCAGCATTCTTTGCTTTGATGTACTGCATCGCTCTTTGGATGATTGGTCAATTCACTTGGTGGTTTATGGTTCCGCCAATGGCCATCGGCGGTATTGGACTTTTGTATCTGATGAGTCGCGTCGGTCAAAGTTGGAGTTCTGATCAGTTGCAGATGTTGCGTTCCGAATTTAATGAATTATTTGAAATCGCCTATCCAACGCAGAGGCTTTGAGGAGAGGCTAGAGGCTAGAGGCTAGAGGCTAGAGGCTAGAGGCTAGAGTAGAGAGTAGAGAGTAGAGAGTAGAGAGTAGATGAACGCGGAAACGAGTAATCCTTATGAAGAACCAGTCTCGCCTTTGGTGATCGAGGCTTCCAAGAAATCTTCGTTTCTTCGATCTGTCATCAACGTCTTGATATTCACTGCAGTGGGACTCGTATTAATCGCAATAACGATAAGTGGCGGACGGAGCGTTCCAACGCACCGGATTCGTACAAATATTTGTCGTCACAATCTTAGTCAAATTGGATTGGCATTGCATCAGTATCGATCGGACCATGGTTCGTTTCCTCCGATCGTCACCAAGGATGCCGAGGGAAGGCCGCTTCATAGTTGGCGCGTCCTGATTCTTCCGTATCTTGAAGAAAAAGCACTTTACGATCGCATCGATTTGAGCCAGCCTTGGGATGCACCGATCAATCAGCCTCTTCATGCTCAATGCCCAGAGGTCTATCGATGTACTAAGTCTCCACTTTTAGAAGGTCACACAACTTATCAAGCCATTCTCGATTCGAAAGCTTGGAGTCAAAAGTACGAGTCTAGCTCGCATAAAAAGAATGATAAGTTTGACTCCCGTGAAAGTGTGATGGTCATGGAATCGTATCAAGATCAAACGATCCGTTGGATGGATCCCAAGGACCCTGATTGGAAGGCCCATCAGCGCGCAATTTCAACATCTACGAAGAAACAGATCCATCTAGGCGTCATCGCTCAAGTCTTGCGATCTGATGGGTCGGTAGATTACCTATCAGAAGAGGATCAGGCTGCCTGGATGAAGGATGTAAACGAGTGATTTGCCGCTGACTCCGGTTCGCGAGGCCAAGCGGAAGATATTGTGGGTCGCAATCATCGATGAGAAAGACGAACGATTGAAAGATTTAGAAAACCCCTACTCGAACCCAACGGACCTCTGGTAACGACGGTGGCCAAAAAGTCCAGCATCGGAGGCCGATTCGCAACCTTCTTTGCCATTGTCGCGACGGCTGGAATCTTGATAGCGCTGTTGATACCTTCCAGTCGACGAGCGAGGCCAGCAGCGCGACGCATGCAGTGTTCCAACAACCTCAAGCAGATCGGCTTGGCACTTCATAACTACCGTAGTGAATTTGGTAGCTTTCCGCCGATCATTACCAAGGCCGAAGATGGAAGTCCTCTGCACAGTTGGCGTGTCCTTCTTCTTCCCTATCTCGAACACAAATCGCTCTACGATCAAATCGATCTAAACCAGCCGTGGGATGCACCAGTCAATCGGGCTCTCCATGCTCAATGTCCGCCCGTTTTCCGATGCCCTGAACTTCGATTGCGTGAAGGGTACACGGCCTATCAAGCTATTCTCGATTCAAATGCATGGACTCAAAAGGAAGAAGTAGGCAAATCTCCATTAGTTGATTCGATTGCCGTACGTGAAAACGTGATGGTTCTGGAGTTGACAAGAGATCACGTTGTTGTCTGGATGAATCCTCATGATCCCGACTGGGCGACACACTGCGGAGTGATGACCAACAACGCGAAGAAGCAGATCCATCGAGCAATGGTTGCTCATTTGCTCCTTGTGGATGGATCCGTGCGTGCGGTAGGGGAAGACGAGATGGTGTCGATCGTCGAAAAATCAGTCGTGGAGAAAGCGAACGATTAAGTTCTTTTCCTTGGGGCGGAATGGCACTGGAAGTGTTTCCACATACCGCACCATAAGGTTTGAACGCCAACAAAAAAAGCCGACTGCAATGCAGCCGGCTTCTTGTTGTTTTCGCGAATAGCAAGGTGTCTTAGTAGACGCCTGCTTGAGGCCCGCAAGCCTGATCGGCTACACGGTGGAAGTGGTTGTGGTCGATGTAGATCACTTCCATCGATTCATTGTCGTTGAGTGTGTAAGGCACTGGCCAACCGTTGATGGTTCGCTCTTCAAAGTAAATCGTGCACTTGTAGTGTGCGTGGTGAAGTTGAGCAAATCCGATCGCAGGGATGAAGCGAGGATCATCGATGTAGTCGGCGATCTTCTCTTTGACAATGCGAACGTTGTTGCGTTGCTTTTCCGTTAGCAAGGGGACACCGCCGCGTACTGGACGAGCGTTTTCCAGAGCCTGCATCACTTCGTCATCGCTTGGTGGGTCCAAGGCGATCGTGTTGCCGGTGGTGACGATTGGATCCAAAATGGGCACGCGAGAATAGCGTTCGCGAATGTGGAACTGACGTTCCTCATCGTCTTGGAAATAAGGGCTGACGGGAATCGGCAAGCCAAAGGGGCCGAGGTTATAACCTGCGGTCAACCCGATACAACCGACTTGTGTGACGGAGCCGGCAAGCAGTAAAGCGCCAGCGATCTTGGTGGTCAGCTTACGCGACATCGATCTATACCTCAGCATCCTTGTTGAAGGTAACCCGTCGACCACCGTCAAGCGATCGAGGACCAGCCGTTTCAACGGCATTCCAGTACCATCACGGAGCGATCCCCGAGGAATCCTATGGAAATTCCATAGCCTCGCGTTGGATTCACCGCGTCTGGAGATGTATATCGATGGGAAGGTAGGAAGAACTTGCGGGTTTTTCCTATCAATCTAAAAAAAGCGATCACAGCGGGCATCGCTAGCAATTCGCTTGTCTCGGAAAGTTACCAGGATTCGCTATCCCTTCGCGATGCAATGATCCCTTCGCGATTTAGAGATCTTCGTAGGGCAATTCCATAGGTGCCATCATCTTCGATAGATCGCCCGAAGTCATCCCGGCTCGCAGCCATCGAACCCGCTGTTTGGCCGATCCATGGGTAAATGCATCCGGGCGAACGCGTTCGGTTGCTTCTTTTTGAAGAACGTCATCACCGATGCGCGAGGCGGCATTGAGTGCTTCTTCGAGATCGCCTCGCTCCAGAATGTTTTTCATCCGCTGAGCCTGATGAGCCCACACGCCGGCCAAATAATCGGCTTGGAGTTCAAGCCGGACACTCCACTCGTTCCCTTCGGCTCGCGGCAACTCTTGCTGTTTCCGCTGAACCATCTCCGAAAGACCTAATTGGTGCTGAACGTGATGCCCGACTTCGTGCGCAATCACATAGGCCATAGCAAAATCTCCAGGAGCCCGAAAGCGTTCTTGAAGTTCCTGGAAGAACGATAGATCCAGATACAGCTTCGAATCGCCGGGGCAATAGAAGGGGCCTACGGCCGAATTGGCGGAACCGCATGCAGTCCGAGTTCCGTCCCGATAGAGCACCATGGTGGGATCGGTGTATTGAATTCTTCGAAGTCCGTATTCTTTGGCAACTTGGTTGAGCTGGGGAGCCATTTGATGCCAAACATCTTCCGTGTCTTTCAAAACCACACTTGAGAATTTAGCAAGTGGATCATTGGGATCGACTTCCGAATCATTCCCGCGATCGGCCTCATCAAACTGTTGAGCCACATTGGGATTCTGTTGCGGATCGAGCAATGCACGCGGATCACCGCCTAGTAGCAAAAATAGGATGACGAAGATGATTCCGCCCACACCCCCGCCGATGGCCATTCCACCACCGCGCGGCATTCTCCGGCGGTCTTCGACGTTTTGACTTTCTTCGCGGCCTTCCCAGCGCATGATCGAGCTCCGTTACTATCCTCTTTTCTCATCAATCACTCTAACGGAGCAAGTCTATCCATACCGGCACCGTTTGAGTACTAGCGGAAACGGAAAATTGCGTTGGAAAACGGTCTGCGTTAACGTCGACCTTTGCGTGATCCTGGTTCGACTGCATCGCGAAGGTATTCTTGAAGAACCTTCTTCATGGCTTCCGCGCGGGCCGATTCTTTTTCGATCAAGTTGGTCGATTCACTGACATCGTTGGCCAAATTGTAAAGCTCGAACTTGGCATCGCTCTTGGCGGAATTCTTGGCTCGAGGTGACGTTGCTTCATCGTATTCACCGTCATCATTCAGAGTTGCCCCAAGTTGCATGAGCTTCCAATCCCCTTGCCGTACGGCAGCTCGCTCTGGAGTCTGAACGAGCAGAAGGGACTCGTGAGGGGTCTTGGCATGTTGGGTGAGCATTGGCCAAACATCTTTCCCGTCGATTGGAAGTTTTTGTTCGAGTTTTCCCCCTGCAAGTTGAACCAGAGTCGGAAACCAGTCGATGGCGTGCATCGGTTCGCGAATCGTTTCGCCAGAAGGAATCTTTCCGGGATAGGAGGCAAAGGCGCAGACTCGAATGCCACCTTCGTAGATCGTTCCCTTTCCAGCCCGCAATGGAATATTGCTCGTCAACTTACCTGGATTGGGGCCACCATTATCGCTCGAAAAAATAATCAACGTATTCTCTCGCATCTTAGCGTCTTCAAGCGTCTGAACAATTTGTCCGATGGCTTCATCTACCGCCGCTAGCATGCCCGCATACGTGCGTCGATTTCCTTCGATGTTTGCGTAGGGTTGTGTGTAACGGTTGGGAACTTGCAGGGGTGCATGGACACCGTTAAAGGGAACATAAAGGAAAAGCGGTTTTTTGGGGTTTCGTTCGCGAATGATCTTGGAAGCTTCGCGAGCGAGTAAATGGGTCGAATAGCCTTCTTCTTCAACAGTCTGATCGTTGCGATACCAATCCTTTTGTCCATCGCGAAAGTGTGTGAAGTAGTCGAGAGCACCGAAGTAGTGTCCATACTGCAAATCAAATCCACGCCGCGTAGGCTTGAATGCATCTTGAAATTCTCCGAGATGCCATTTGCCGCAAATAGCCGTTTGGTATCCAGCTTCGTGAAGTGCTTGCGGCAGCGTTCGTTCATCGAGCGGTAGTCCCCATTTGGCATTGGGACGCACGACGGTATAGACACCTGTTCGCGTTGCATAACGTCCCGTCATAAGAGCGGCTCGCGTTGGCGAACATACTGGTTGGACGTAGTGTGCATCGAGAATCGAGCCCGATTTCGCCAATCGATCGATGTTCGGAGTTTGAATGTCCTTGCATCCCATGAAACCAACATCGGACCGTCCCAGGTCATCCACTAGGAAGAAGACGATATTCGGCTGCGATTCGGGAGTTTGAGCCGACAACGTGGCAGAAAATGTCAGTGCAACGAAGATACAGGAGCAAGCAATGAAGAGCCTCATAGTGTTGCCTTATGTAGGGAGGTACCGTTGCGAAGGATCCAGCGCCGATTGAATGCGTATTCGATAGGCCTTGGAATGATCCGGCCCGATGCGAATGGGAGCTTGGTGTGGTGCCACAATCGCCATTCCATCGATCGCGTTGTCATTGCAATACGATTCGAGTTTGGTGAGTTGTTCGATCGAAGGTAGATGAATCCAGCAAGAATTGCCTGCGTGGACATAGCGTCGATATCCATTCGAAGAGGATAGCACCTTCTCTAACCCTGGGATTTGACTTGGCGAACAAACGATGCGGTAAACGATGGGATATTGGGTCTCTTCGGACCAAGGTTGAGCATTTCGGGTGGCCCAAAACAACTGGTCTTCCGCATCTTCGAGACGATCCATCGCAACCGTGCGATCGAGATGTGCCAATGTGTCTCGCAACCACTGCAGTGTTCCTTGACGCATGGATTCGCTTCCCACCAATCGAATCCAAAGAGGAATGGTCTTCGAGGCACCCGCATCAAAATCGATCGCCGCAATATCAAGCGGTTGACGACCGATGCGATGGAGAAGTTCGAGACAGTGCGATAGGCTCGATAAGTCTATGCGAACCGTTTCCCATCCGAGTGGACGCGGAAATACTTTGAGTGTGATCTCGGATAAAATGCCAAACTGGCCAAACGATCCAACGAAGAATTTCGGTAGGTCGAAGCCAGCCGTGTTCTTAACGACTTTGGCTCCAGCGCGTAGTCGCGTGCCACGGCTATCAAGGAACTCGATGGCCAAGATGAAATCGCGGAGGCCTCCCCATAACTGTTTGCAAGATCCGTTGATTCCCGATGCAACACAACCTCCGATGGTTGTTCCTTTTTCGACTCCGATCGGGTCGAACGGAAAGAACTGGCCACATCGTTCGAGCTCCCTTACCAATTCGGCCAGTTTTGTACCAGCCGCTACCGTGATCGTAAAGTCAGAAGGTTGATAGTCGATCACTCCTTGAACGGCATCCATGACGATGGGTGTTGCTTCTTGGCACCACCGCCGAGTCCAGGGCTTGGAACGAGATCCAACCGGAATGATTCTTGAAGCCGTATCCGATTGCTTCAACCATTGTTCCAATTCATCCAACGATTTGGGATGAAAGGGAACGATCGGAGCGATGGGAATGGCAGACATCAATGGGCCAATACTTCGGATGGAGACGACTCAGGAAGGAATGCGTAACTTGAGGAGGCTTTTGTAGATCCCTCAATCGCCAAGCTATTTTAGCAAGGCCCTCCCGAGTCAACAGGGCCCGCGATCGAATTGGGGTTCGTTCCCAATCTACGGTTTAGCTCAGAATTGCATGGATGGGTGTACCGAAATCGCGTTCCAGGCGTTTCCGGCCAGGAACTTGCATCGATCGTGGATCGACGCCAAGCTGGTGCAAGATGGTTGCATGAATGTCGGTCACGTAATGACGATCTTCCACCGCGTGGAATCCAAGTTCGTCCGTTTTCCCGTGAGCCATTCCGCCTCGTACGCCGCCACCGGCCATCCATACTGAAAAACCATAAGGATGGTGATCACGACCATTGGAATTTTGCGAACCAGGGGTCCGTCCAAATTCGGTTGCCCAAACGACAAGTGTTTCGTCGAGCATGCCTCGTTGTTTAAGATCTTTGAGCAAGGCTGCGATGGGCTGATCGACTTGTTTGCACAACTTTGCATGTCCCGATTGGAGATTGGAATGCGCGTCCCAACTCCCTGCCCCACCATTGCTACCATGATAGACTTGCACGAATCGTACGCCTCGTTCGACGAGTCTTCGAGCTGTCAGCATTTGTTGCCCGAAAGTCTTGGTGTCCTCATGATTCAAGCCATAGGCATTCAATGTCGACGCTGATTCATTCTGCAATGATACAACTTCAGGTACCGCCATCTGCATGCGATAGGCAAGCTCATAAGACTTCATTCGAGCGCGAATCGCATCGTCTTCAGGATAAGCTTCCGCCGTCCACTGATTGAGCTTTCGTAGGAAGGCAAATTCACTGGCTTGCTCTTCCGAAGTAACTCCCTTGGGAGGTTTGGCATACGGTAGAGGATCGAGCGGGTCGAGCTTTAAGGGAATGCCATCGTACTGCGGACCGAGATAATTGGCGCGATGCGTTTCGACCCCGCCGCAACAATCGGCAACGGGCGTGCCCAAGACAACGAACTGAGGGAGATCTTCGTTGAGTGAACCGAGTCCATAGTGGACCCAGGATCCGATGGTCGGGAAGAAGCCATCGACTCGATGTCGTCCCGTATGAAACTGAAGCTGCGCTCCGTGATTACTATCTTCGGTCCACATTGAACGAATCAAGCAGAGGTCATCGGCGCATTGGCCCAGATGCGGCCACCAATGGCTGATCTCTAAACCACTTTGTCCCCAAGCCTGATAACCCACTTGCAATGGATAGACTTCCGTTCGAACAAAACCATTATTGGGATCAAAGGCTACGACACGCTCATTGGCCAAGAATGGCGACTTTAGGACATCTCCATAAGGTGTTTCCGTAAACGTTTTGCCTGCGTAGCGATTCAAGGCAGGTTTGGGATCGAAGGATTCCATGTGGCTGGTACCTCCGATCATAAAGAGCCAAATGACTGACTTGGCTTTGGGAGCAATATGCTTTAGTTCGTTGCTCCATGTTGGAGTGGGGGCCGAAGCAAGTCCATCACGGGCCAGCATAGTGGATAGGGCGAGGCTTCCAAAACCCATGCCAGACTCAAGGAGCATTTGACGCCGAGAAAGGAAGGGACGATGCATGAACAATTCCTTACTCCAGTTAGCGTACACTGACAAAATCGTTGTGATTCATGAGGACGTGAGACAAGCTTTGACAAGCTTTCTCCCAGTCTTTGGCATCCACTTCGGAACGGGCGTTGGATGCTGTTCGGGCGCGGTCGATGTGTTGCCGCAGAAATTCCTTGCTCGCGATCGTCTCTTCCGAAGTGGCTGGTCTTCCGAGCGTCGTCAGAAAGAGGCGTTGGATAAAAACTTCTTGATCGTGCATCGCTTCTTCCCATAATTCTGCGCCGAGTTGTTGCGAAGCATGGCGAGTCAATGGGCTGTTGGCCAGCACCAGAGCTTGTTGAGGAATGATGCTCGGTCGACGCCGGTAGCATTCTGCAGGGCTAGCCGCATCGAACAAGACCATCATGGTCATCTGTTTTTCGTAGGCGTGACGGAAATAAACACTTCGACGATAGAGCGTATCCCCTTTGTCTTCATCCAGGTCGGGGCCTCCGACCGATCGGTCGAGAATTCCACTGGTAGCCATGACCGCATCACGCACTTCTTCGGCATCGAGCCGCCGAACGTTGGCTCGCCAATAGGTGCGGTTATCGCGGTCGCGAAGTGTATTGGCTTGGAGCGAAGCCGCGTCACCTGACGAAGCACGTCGATAGGCTTGAGAGGTAACCATTTGGCGGTGAAGGCGTTTGAGGTCCCAACCATGCGTTTGAAAATCGGCAGCTAGGTAGTCGAGCACATCCAAGAGTTCGGGCTTGGGGGCTTTCATTCCAAAGTCAAAAACGTTTTCGACTAGAGGCGTCCCGAAATGCCTTGCCCACACATGATTCACGGCCACGCGAGCTGTCAGCGGATTTCGAGGATCGATGATCCATTTCGCAAGAGCCGTTCGACGTCCCGTGCTTTGCTTGGGATAGATCGGAGCAATAGCTGTATAGCTTTTGAACTCGCGATGCCCTTGATCGTTCCACTTTTGAAGAGCTTGTTTGGCTGTCTCAATATCTTTGCGAAGCTTGTCGAGATTAGATTTCTTTTTCGAATCTTTCCCGGCTTCGGTTTCAGCGGAACGCAACGCGACTTCCGCTTGAGCGACTCGCAGTTCAAGTTCGAGCGACTTCCAGGCCTTCTCACGTTCAATCGCTATCTGTGAAAGCGACTCGATTTCTTTGGTGTCGCGGTTGTTGCACTTAGCTTCATCGGCAGACCAACGAGCGTCCCAGGAAGCCAACGAAGCTTCGCGTTCATGCAGTCGTAAGATTGCCATCGATAGTGCAGGATGGACACTCCCATGGGTTGCATCGTCATTTTTTGGGTTTGTGTTTTCGGCAAACCATTTTTGAACGGCTTGATTGGCTTCCTCTAAAGACTTCCATTGTTTTTCGCGAGATCGCTGTTTGGCGGCAGGTGTCATTCCAGGGGCATAACTATCCAATGGCAATGATACGCCATCCACATCAAACGGAATTTCGAACGGGAGACCCAGAGGAATGTTGGGCGAAATCGGAGATTCTTTATCGACGAGCTTGTCGTCGCCACGACGAAAAAGAAACGTAGCTGCTTCGAGATCGGCATCGTAGGCTCGTGGGATTCCTGGTCGATCGTAGGGAGCGACAATGACCTCATCGGTTCGCACTTGGTGCGGTTCGAATAGAGCGCGAAACCGATAATAGTCGACCTGCGGAATCGGATCGTATTTGTGATCATGGCACTTCGAACAATTCAATGTCAATCCGAGGAAAGCTTTGGATGTATGCTCGATGGTGGAGTCGAGCCAGATGTTGCGATTGCTCTTGTGAAAGTTTCGCGCCAAGAAACCGGTGGCGCGAAGTGTTGCCGTATCGGTAGGTGCGATTTCGTCTCCGGCCAGCATTTCGACAATCATGCGATCGTAAGGTTTGTTTTGCTGGAGAGATTCCATAATCCAATCTCGCCAATGCCAGATGTTTCGTTGGCTTCCACGGAGTTCTTCTTTGTAGCCATCCCAATCGCTATACCTCCAAACATCCATCCAATGTCGTCCCCAACGTTCGGCATACGCAAATCGCTCCAAAAGTTGATCGACACGTTTTTCGTAAGCTTGTGGATCCGTATCAGAAAGAAAGGAGGAGAGTTCGTCGGGCGTTGGTGGTAACCCAGTTAAATCAAAGGTGACACGTCGTAGAAGCGTGGCGCGATCGGACTCAGGCAAGGGAACAATTCCCAAGGACTCGTGATGCTTCGCTAAAAGGGCGTCGAGCTGAATCGGTACATTGAGTTTGGGAATGGGGCGAAATGCCCAATGGTCTTTCGGGCCCGAAAGCGCAACTTCATCCTCGGGGGCTGGAAGACCATTCGCGATCCAAGCCTCTAGCCAATCCACTTCTTCTTTTTTGAAAGGTGTACCT
>JAXMBN010000011.1:0-149444 GCA_046349875.1 Pirellulales bacterium | reverse complement strand
ACACCGGTGATACGACCGCCAGGAGCAATATCGCCGACCTTCATTGGCGAGCTCGGAGCGCGAGCTGGCGTGGTGTCGATGGTTGCATTCGAAAGGTTGACGTCGCGACCATTGGCAACGGCGGAGACACCAGCGATCGCAGCGCCATTGATGGCAGCTGCAACGCGAATGGCAATCGTTTCTTGAGTATCTTCGGCCAAGAAGTTGATGGGGAGATTTCCTGCCGTCACACCACCGGAGGTACCAAGGTCGGTTCCGACGCCGCGAGCAGCGAAGGAAGCAAAGCTACCCGTCATTGCACCGCTGAAGTTGACGCGTGATCCATCATGTCCCACGATGATCGTGGAAGGCATCGCCGAGCGAATCGCATCCACGAACTGAGCTTGGGTCATGGTCTCGGTAATCGCTATGCGTTGGTTACCGACAGCGACTCCGCGCGTTCCATCGATCAGCAAGCCCAATCCCGTCACCGTCATGTTCACGGAAGTGCTCTTGTTGGCAACGCTGATTCGATTGCTTCCAGGGTTGACACTGGCTACCGAAGCAAATCCAGCCGAGTTGATCGCACTCACCAAAGCCGAGGTGAGTTGTGCTTGCGTCGACGCAGCCGTGTAAGCAACAGGGATGTTCGCTGGATTGACCAAGGAATTGTTGGAGTCAAATTCAAAGGTCTTGGTGACGCCGAGAATATCGGTGATGCTCACCGTCGATCCATCGGCAATGCCTGCACCCGTGGCTGCAGAGATAACCAGAGTTCCTCCGGTGTCGAATTCGTAGTTCACACCGTCGATCGTAAAGACATCACCATCACGCATGATGCGGCCAGTGTACTGGTTGTAGTTGAGCAACAGTTCTGGGCCAGAGTTGAATTCAAACGTCGCAGGGAAGTTAGCTGAATCGCGAATGGTGAAACGTGCACCATCGAGCAACAATCGGTTGGTCGATGAACCATTTACCAAAGTGGCTTCAGTAACAACCAATCGTCGCGAAACTCCCGCAGGAGTTGAGGTGCTGATGCGACCCACTTCGGTAATTTGCGTTCCTGCACCCAATAGCTTCTGATCGAAGTTGTTGACCACAACACGGTCAGTGTTCACGGAAACGGCAGTACCGGTCGCCGTATTGAATCGATAAACGATATTGTCGTTGTAGTCGGTCGCTTGAGGGCCAAGATCGCGATTTGCGACGAAGAAGCCAACTTCTGCATTGTTCAACGTAGCGATCGTGAGAGCTTCGATGGTCATCCCAGAATTGCTGTCGACGGTTGTACCGGCGGTTGCACCTGGATGGTAAGTCTCAATACCAGAGTTACCAACGATGGTGGTAGCGCCAGTACCGTAATCGATCGAGATGTAGCGCGACAGCGGATCGCGATCACCTGTGATCAATGTTTCAAGCGAAGTATCGAAGGCTTGGAGTGTGCCGTTAGCGCGGAAAGCGATGTCACGGATATCAAGACCGATACGACCACCAACGGTTACGTTGTTCGAAACCTGTCCCGTGAATGGATTGACGATATAAACGTCGGTCGAGTTAAGACCTGTATCGCGGCTGACATAAAGGGGAATGTCACCCAAGGTCCATTGAACCACCGAATTGCTATCGACGAATTGTGGAACGATCGGTGCTGTTGCGGTGGAACCACCATCGCTACCGACGTGATCTTCCACGATCAGCTGTGTGTTGCTTGCAGGTTGCAATCGAACCAATGGGTTGGTAGCGCCAGCGCTGGTGAATCCAGCCAATGCCGCGGGAACGTTGCCGCTGTTGGTAACCGCCAAGAAGTAACGGCCAGCAGGCAATTCAATACTACCAAGGTAAGCATCCAATGTTCCCGAGGATCCACGGCTTAGGTCGCCATTGTCGGCACCGCGAAGTGGTCCAGCTCGGTCATCGAGGATGTTGCTGTTGAGACCCAACGAAACAAGGCGTCCATTGGAATCGAACAAGTACATCGATGTATCTGGACGACCAATACCATCGGCATAGTCGATATCAAATACGGTCGACAAGTACTCGGCCAAAGGTGTCAGCAACAGTTGATAATCGATGGTGAAGGAATACCAATCGACATCGGTTGGCGAAGACAAGCTTCCTGCAACGGAAATCGTGGCGCGATCGGTTGCAAGGATGTTTCCAAGTTCTTGGGCTCGAGCAAAGGCATCGTTGTTCGGAACGTCGACGGTACCATCGGCATTCGTGTCACGCGATTCTTGTTCCGAAGTTTCACCTACGAGCGGCGAGTGGCGAGGAACACCCGACAAAGTCAGGCCGTTCACTGCATAACGCACGTCGGCATAGTTGAAGCTCGAACCGGGGATCTCATCGGTTTCACCCAGTCGAATCTGCATTTGATAAACGCCAGAGGACTTGCCCGAACGTACTTCAGCCGGATCGCTCAGCTTGCTTACGGCATCGCCAGGACCGATGTTGCTGCTTCGAACCCGAACGTGGTACAGAGTCGAAATATTCGACTGACCAGGAAGCACAACGCGGAAGCCTGCATCTTTAGGATTGGTCGAATACAGGTCGCGAGGGTTGCCACGAGAATCCGTTGGATAAAGTTGAGCGGCAGACTTTCGCATCGGATGAACCGAATCAGCACTCAGGTCGGTATCGCGATAGGTGATCGAGCCAAGCGTCTCTTCAGATCCAGAGTTATCCGACAAAGCCAAGATGCGACCATTGGCATCGACAAGTTCGACAACCGTATCCAAGCTGTTAGCTGTTCGGTCGATATCGATCCAAATCTCGGTTCCACCCTTGGCGACAAAGCTATAGACATCCACATCGGATGGCTTGCTGATCGTGCCGTGAAGTCGAAACCAAGACGCGAATTTTCATCGCCAGAATTTGCCGAGCTCGCGAGCGTTCCAAGGAACTGCGACGAGCTAGGGATATCGTTGGTGCCGATCGATTCGGTGCCACTTGCTTCACGCTCGGTGGTGGTCGAAACGTTGCGATCATTGCTGTAGGTTTGCAAAGTCACGCCATTCCAATCACCTGAAACCGCCTTGGTTGCAGGGTTGGTTGGGACCAACTCAAGGAAGGTTGTAATCACGGCCGAGTTCGCAGCAGGGTCCACGTTCCATGCGAACGCCGTTGTCACGTCAGCGAGACCGTAGACTTGACCCAACGAGGGATCATTGAAGGGGACGAGGTCGGCTGTATCGATGTTGCCTGGGACCGTGTACTGCGTACCGTTGCCCGTAATCGCCGAACGCAGGTCGGCAAATCGGTCGGCTGCCCAGCCGGTGTAGGTCGCATTGACCAAGTCTGAGCTCGCAATGTATTCACCACCTTGGTTGAAGCCGATACGTTCAGGACCATCCAGGGTGTAGGCTCGGAAGTTAGGTTGACCAGGTGTACCGGTAAGATACAGGAGGTCATCGCTCACGCCCTGAACATCTTCGTCTAGGTAGTTAATAAACTGAAGGTTTCCAAGAGCGGTATCGCTATCGAAGCGAACCGTATTGATCAACTTTGCGATACCGTTATCGAATCGGGATTCCACTGTCCAGCGAACCAAACCGTTGGCTCCTTGGAAGGTACCGCGGCTGATGACCAAGTCGGGAGATACCAACGTCGGTGGCTGAGTGATTGTGGACGCACCCAGATTGATACCACCACCATTCGATCCGATGTCGACGTAATTGATGAAGTCGAACACAACGTCGATATTCGAGAGCAACTGGGTGTTGCCTTGGGCGGTGATACCACCACCAAAACCACTCTCACCACCAGGCAGAACCTGGAACGCAAACTGACCTGGAATGCCGACTGCCACGTCGTTATCGATCAACGTGCCATTGTTCTGTTCAGGGCCGGTTGGCAATCGAGTGACACCACTTGCACTTACGTTATCCGAATCGAGATTAGGCAATCCTTCTGGTGTAAAGCCAGCGCCTACCGTGTCGTCGGTCAAGCTGGTCATGATCACAGGGAAACCAGGTTGTCCGATGATTTGGATCGCACCACCAATGCGATTGGCATTATCGAGTGGTGTTCCGGTGGCGTTGAGGCCAGCGACATTGCTTTGTCCTTGGAACTTGACGACCAAACTTGATGCTGGCTTGCTTTCCAATCGCAGGCCGCCATAGGTATGGAAGTCCGATACGGTGATCGTATCGAGAACAATGTGGACCATGTCGGTATCGTCCCAAACGCTTTGAGTTGTGAGCGTTTGGCCACGAACCAACATTCCGTTCAGTCCGTTGCGAGCAAGGCGATTGCCTTCAACCAGTGGACCTTGGTTATCGATGGAAGCGGATGTGGCACCAAGACGACCGGTGGATCGACCATGATCGGTAACGATCTCCCAATTCAACGAATTGACGTCGATGTTGATGGGGGCTGCTGCATTATCGGTGATGCGGTTATCCAGGATAACTGGCTGAGCACCACGGACGAAGATCACACCATCCCCGTTGGAGCCACGACCAGCGCGACCGTCGGTTGTAGAGGTCGAACCGTCAGCATTGTTTTCAAATCGCGAATGAGCGATGCGTGCTTCGGCTTGATGAATTTCGATGGTATTGAATGAAGCAAAGCCACCATCGATTCGCGTGGTTCCACCACCGAAGGCTACCTTGGCATAGTCCATCGACAAGGAGGACGTATGACCAACGTAGATGCCGCCCCAGTCTCCAGCGACAGGTGTGCGAGCTTGAGGACGCTTCACCGTATCAAAAGATCCGCCAGCACCGAATCGTTTATCATCGGCACTGGTCATCACGACTGGCAAACCATCGGTGCCTTCAGCGAGCAACTGAGCGCCAAACTGTACTTCGATGCGCGAGCCTTGGAGTTTAACAATGGTGCCTGGATCAATGGTCAAGCTGCCATTGAGGCGTGGTCGCAAACGACCAGCGGATTCGACGAGTGGAGCTCCCGTGACGCTACCATTGTCGGTGAAGGTGGAGGAGACTCCATCGATCTGAGCGACGAAGGAATAAGGACCAGTACCGCCAACCGCACTTCGATAGATGCGACGCGAAACGAACTGAAGATCGCTGCGAGCCGGTGGAAGATTGTTGAGAACAATCGAACCGTTGGCTGCAACGGTGATGGATGCAGTGGCTTCCGAGGCGATGCTCTCATTGCCTGCGGCATCGACATAAACCAATTTGTAGTTGTAGCTACCGGCTGCCAAACTTCCCACAGCGAGCGTAGACAATGTAACGATCGAAGTTGGAGGGGAAACCGAATCTTGAAGGCTTCCGCCTGGCGTGCCAGAGATGACCAGGTTTTCGCTGATGACGTGAACGATGTCCGTATCATCAAAGCGACCAGGTACCGACATGACTTCAGCGTTGCTGCTAGCCGCCGTTCGCACTTTGACGAACAATCCATTGATCGAGTTACCAACGACGAGGTTGCCATGAATCGACGGACCGACTCGTTCAAAGTCTGCAATGAATGAACCCGTTGCTTGCGATCGTGGATCCTGGAAATTGGATTCACGGAAGCTATTGGGAGTCGCAGCCATCGCAGCATCAGCACTCAACGAAATCGTGTTGTAGCTAATGGTTGGTCGGGAATCGAGCATGTGGATCGGAGTGATGACTTGGGAAACGCCATCGACAACAACTTGGCCACCACCGTACTTGATGTTCGAGTGAACGATCGAGTTGAGGAACAAACCTGATCGCTCGAGATCTTTGCGGCTTTCGTCGTTGCCGTCGATCTGATTGCGGAAATCAATTCCACCCCAATCGCCAGGAGCGGCAGCGGGAGGTGTTCGATCGAGGTTGCTTCCCTTTCCGATCGTATCGTTCAGCGACGTAAAGAAGACCGAACCTGGAATAGCATCGCCATTGAGATCGTAAATCACATTGCCGGATGAATCGATCAAACGAGGAATGCCCAGCGATTGAAGGGCTCCACCGCTTCGGTTCACACTGACGGACGAGCTTCCAACGCTGATGCGAGCACGGCTCAACTTCAGGATGGCGCCAGCATCGATCATCACCGTTACATCGCGAGGCACATCGAAGGTGGTACCGTCTGCTTGAGCTTGGCCCAATCGATTGAAACCGATTTCATAGGCCAAGTTGTCATTGGTGGTATCCAACTTGCCGTCGGTACCGCCATTGCCAACGATGCGAACAACCTTGCCCGAAGTGGCGACGAGCAACGCATCTTTGATGTTCTTGTAAGGAGTTGCCAACGAACCATTGGCGGTTGCGGCTGTCGATGCTTTGTCGACGAAGATGGTATTATTGGGGCCCGTTGGCACGAACCAGAAATCGTAGGTGCCACCTGGTCGACCATCTCCATCACCATCGATTCGAACGTCGCTCAAATCACCATCAGCATTCGAATCGACCATGAAGGATGATTCGGGTGGACGGAAGTCGATCCGCAATTGGTAGCGGCCTTCGGAACGACCACCCAATCCAGAGTCTTCAACGTTGGGATCATAGGAGTCATTGCCCTTAGCCGATACACCAACGACATAGGAGCCAGCAGGTACATGAACGCGTACCAGAGAATCTTCGCTGTAGTAGTCGTCGTTGGATGCGATCTCTTTGTAGCTTCCGTCGGCCTGAAGTTGATACAAGCGAATCACGGAATCGAGCAAGCTCGAGTCCGAAAGGCGTTCAGCAAAAGTTTCGAGCTTCAATTCGCCAGCTTCTGGCAACGTGAAGCGATAAAGGTCGATGTCTTTTCCTTCAGGACGCAAGACGAACTGACCGTGAACGATGTCTTGATTGCCGGGGAACACCAATTCCGTGTTGGACGAAATCGGTTGGTTGTTTTGAACGGTAAGGTTAGGAAGCTCTTCGGCGGTTCCCAAACCGAGAAGCAAACCGATCCCTTGCATGAAGCTTCGGAAGAGGTCGGTCCCAAATTCGTTTTGAGTTGCCGAGTTGAAATCTTGAATGTCGATCACAACGGCTGATTGACCATTGCTGACCAACGAACCAGCGGCAAGCTTGAGTCCACCTGGCTGATTGCTCGTTCCACCAGCCACTGCTTGCATGTCACCCACAGCGACGGTCAAGCCTCGTGAATCGGTTTCGACAAAGCGAACGCCGAGGTAGTTGGAGTAAAGCGACATGATCTGTCGGACCAAGTTCTTTTGCACATCGGTGATCGCATTCAATTGAACGCTGCCGTTGGCTTGTCCGAGTTGACCTTGGAAGTTGTATTCAATGACTTGGATACCATCGGCATCCACGCGAGTGACGTGGCTTTGGTAGCGATTGTCCCGATTGCCGATCTCGTCGTTCGCTCCAGGGAAGTCGAGCAAGTAAGGAGTCGAATTCAAAATCTCGGACGAGAGAATGATCGACTTAGGTTGTCCTGCAGAAGGATTGAAGCTTCCGCTGATATCGCTTGCCGAAGCAAACCGACTACCTGGATCGACAGCCACGTTCAACGAAGTAGGCGCTGGAAGTTGACCTTCGTTGGTTCCAATTCGCAATCGAAGAGCACCGATAGGAAGTGGATTGTTGGATGAGTCCACCAGTTGGTCAAGGTTGCGATTGAACGTCAGAATCGCACGATCCAATTTCGCATCGTACTCGACCCGCGATGGATTGATGATCACATCGTCGTTGCTGGAAATCGTGTCACGAGTATAACGCAATTGATAGAAAGCAGGGTTCTGGGCAGAAGCGACGTTGAGGTCGTCATCGTTGAAGTAGACGTGAATCTCATTTCGCTTCTGATCGAGCGTTCCGTTGGCCAAACGAACGATCGGTTGTGGGACGATCGACTGAATCTTGGCACCAAGATCCAATTCGAACTGCAAGCTACGATCTACGCCACCATTGAAGCGAAGACCATCAGCATTGCGCAGTGCGGTGTTGCCACGTCCAAGAATGTCGATGCGGTATACATCGTCTGGAAGATCTTCAGCAAAGCGGAAGATGACTTCACGATTGGTATCGCCGAGGCCTACATAGGCCGGAACGACAGGGATGTCGTTCGCACCGGTCAACACGATTGGAGAGTAGGTGATTACCAAGCCACCAACGCGCGTTGCTGGAGTGCCGCTTACGAAGCGAGCCAAAACCAAGGCAGATGCGGCGCTATCGTTATTGATCGCATCAACCAATTCTTGAGCTGTTGTGGCATTGCGTGAATTGCTATTCATCTCGACCGAGATGGTGGTGCCACTAACCGTAACGACAGGCGATGCAGGACCACCACGATCGCGGCTGGTCACCACGATTTGAATATTGCGTCCGCTTGGACCTGCTGCTTGAGCGACAAATTCGACTTGAAGGTTGGTTCCAGCGTTGAGATTGGTAGATGCTTTCGCAGCATTAGCGCCGCTCAAGGTAAGGACTTGAGTCGTGGGAACCGTGTCTGCAATCGAGGTGAATTGCGATCCTCGCAATCGCGTTGCAAGTACCAGCGACGAAGCCGGACCGCTATTCGAGAAGGCAGTCAAAAGGTCCGCTGCACTCGTCTTAAACAGCGGGTTCGTATTGACTTCGATGTTGATCCGCTGACCTTCAACGGTCAGTACGGGCAAGCTCGAATCTGTGCGCGAAACCTTGGTGAATTTGAGTTCGATGCCATTGCCACTGAGTCCCGGTGTGGCTGCAGCAAAATCGAGCACCACTTGGCCTCCAGTACCAAGGTCGGTACTGATGTAGGCTCGCTCGAAGATGCCATCCGCGCCGGCTCGCGTCAGTTGAATGCCCGAAAGAGTCGAAGCATCGATGGCTGCCGAGTCATCGAAGCGGAAGACGAGCTCTTTGGGAGAAACGTGGAGCACGGTTCCATTTTGGAGTAGCGTTCCTTCATTGGGCTGGACGCCAATCAATTGAGGCCCAACAGCCATCAATTGACGCCCTTCCAACGACTCGAGAAGCATCTTGCGAGATTGTTCTCGCTTGAGCTCCTTCAAACGCTTTTGTTGCTCACGTACCGAAACGACTTTTTTGCCAGAACCAGCAAGGGTCATGAACCAACCTCACGAGGGTCGATTGAGATTACGTCAGCCCCGTCGGGCCAACTATCGAAACTTAGACGAGTCAGATTCTGCTTTATTCACCTAACGGCTACCCAAAATCGACGACCAGGCGACGTGGGTAATCTAGGCAAAATGGAGCGGCATCATCTTTTGGATTGTAATTGGGTACCCTGTGATTGCAACGTAAAACCAAGGACCCGAGCGGCTGGTGAAAAAACGGAAGTCACTGGCACGATTCGACTTGCTTCAAGTGGAATCGGACAACCGATACCGTCTTTCCAACCGCTGAAAACCGCAAATCGAGAATGGCTCTCTTTAGGGGATTCAGGCCTCGCTTTCACTGCACTTCACAGGGCTAGCGGCTTTTTGGAGACAGAAAAGTCAGCGAAAGTTCCCCCAAAGGCGCCACAATCCCGCAAACCGGTTTAAGCCCCAAAATCTCCACCGATTTCCATTTACAAAACTGAATTCCATTCGTTACACTTTGGGGTCCTGATCAATCGACCCTAAAAACCACCCGAATGGCTATGTTTGAGTCGCTCCAAGAAGGTTTGCAATCAGCGTTTAAGAGCCTCCAAGGCAAAGGCAAGCTGACCGAAGCCAATATGCGCGAAGGCTTGCAGCTGGTTGAAACCTCACTGCTCGAAGCCGACGTCAGTTATGATGTCGTCCGAAACTTCATGGACCGCGTTACCGAGCGAGCAGTCGGGCGACGGGTTCTGCTCTCGTTACGCCCCCAAGACGAGCTGGTAAAGATCGTCTATGACGAGTTGGTGGATACCTTAGGGCCGGTCGACAACACCATCGCCGTCAAAAAAGATGTAGCGGTGATCATGATGTGCGGCTTGCAGGGTTCTGGAAAAACCACCACCTGCGGCAAGCTGGCCAAGTTGCTCAAAGAACAAAAAGCCAAGCCTTTTTTGGTGGCAGCTGACCTTCAGCGTCCTGCGGCTATCGAGCAATTGCATGTGCTCGGCCAGCAGTTGGATGTTCCGGTTTTCAGCCAGTTGGGGTCGCAGGATCCTGTCGCCGTTTGCCGCGAGGGGATCGCGCAGGCAAGAAAAGCCGGATCCAATGTAGTCATTCTCGATACTGCCGGTCGGTTGGCAATCGACGAGGAGTTGATGAATCAACTTCGCCAGATCGATTCCGCCATCGGTCCTGACCAGGTCTTTTTGGTTGTGGACGGCATGACCGGACAAGACGCGGTCAATAGCGCCTCAGCGTTCAATAAGGCCTTGGACCTCGACGGCGTCATTCTGACCAAACTCGACGGTGACGCGCGGGGTGGGGCGCTCTTGAGCGTCAAGGCCGTGACAAACGTGCCGATCAAGTTCATCGGTACCGGCGAACACATGGATGCGTTGGAACCTTTCCGACCGGAAGGGATGGCCAGCAGAATCCTGCAGATGGGCGACATATTGGAAGTGGCCCGCGAAGCTCACCGACTGATCGATGAACGCGAGCGGGAAGCGATCGAAGCTCGCATGTCGTCTGGCCAGTTTTCGCTCGAAGACTTCCGCGACCTCATGCACAAATTCCGCAAGCCGGGATTGATGCAAACGATGCTTGGTTTGATGCCTGGTATGGGAGCCATCAATCAGGTTTTGGCCAATACTGACAGCGATCGCGAGATGCGTCGATTGACCGGTATTGTCGATGCCATGACACCGGCCGAGCGGAAGAATCCAAAGATCATCGACAACAGTCGCCGTCTTCGTATCGCAAATGGATGCGGCGTCGCGGCCAGTCAGGTCAATGATTTGATCAAGCAATTCAATGCCATGGCTCCCATCATGCAGATGATGGCCGGTGGTAAAATTGGCGATAAGCTTAAAGCGCTCCAGCAATTGCAAGGAGCTCTCGGCCAGGATCCCATGGGTGGTCTGGGGAATGTAAAGATCAAACAGAGCACCGGAAAGCGGCTTTCCCCTAAAGAGAGGGATCGCTTGCAGAAGGAAAGGGATCGCAAGCTACGCCAAATGAAACGAAAAGGAAAATAGGCATAGCGGATTACTAATCCTTGTGTACCTTATGGGGTTGAATCCAAAGAAGTTATCGCATTCACTCGTTTTGGTTTGTTAATTGGAGAGTTTGACTCGTGGCTGTTCGCATTCGTATGAAGCGTCTTGGGCGGAAAGGTCGTCCGTTTTATCGTCTTTGCGCTTTGGATATTCGTACTCGACGTGATGGTCCCGTCTTGGAAGAGCTCGGACATTACGATCCCATGGTCAAGGAAACGGACGCTCGCGCCATCCTCAAGGCCGATCGTATCGATTATTGGCTTAGCGTTGGCGCTCAACCAAGCGAGCGCGCCGCAGTCTTGATCAAGAAGTATGGCTCCAACGGAACCCACCTGGGCCAACAAAAAGCTGCGTTGGAAAAGCTGGGTCGCCTTCCAAAGCAAGGCTAGTTTCGTCGAGGTCGACTTGTTCGCATGTTTGCGAACGGTTCTCGGAAACATTGGCATTGGCAACGGACTGGAATTTCCGTCCCCTGTAAAGCACGGCCTTTCGAGGTCGTGCTTGGTTTTTATGGTTGACCCCATGCGCATCGATGTCGTCACCCTATTTCCCGAGATCTTTTCAGGGTATTTGACGCAAAGCCTACTTCATAAGGCCATCGAGAATGGGTTGGTGAGTATCCACGTGCACAATCTGCGCGAATGGTCCACCGACCTCAAACATCATAAGGTCGATGATCGACCATATGGTGGTGGGCCCGGGATGCTCATTCAAGTCGAGCCTGTCATCGCATGCATCGAAGCGGTTCAGGCGATGGATAGGGTGCCTGGGAAGGTCGTCTTATTAACGCCCCAAGGGACCCGCCTGACACAACCGCTAGTGGAAGATCTTGGCGTGGAGACTCGACTCATCCTTTTATGCGGGCGGTATGAAGGGTTTGACCAACGAGTCTTTGATCTCCTCCAACCCATGGAACTTAGCATTGGCGATTATGTGCTCAATGGCGGGGAGGTTGCGGCGATGGTGGTGGTCGACTCCTGTATCCGCATGATTCCAGGGGTGCTTGGTGATGAGCAGAGTAGTTGGGAAGATTCATTTTCAAGGGGAAATCGAATCCTGGAATTTCCGCAATACACCCGTCCTCGTGAATTTCGCGGCCTCCAAGTTCCCGAGGTTTTGCTCAGCGGCGACCATCAAAAAATAGCTCAGTGGCGTTCGGAACAAAGCCAGCAGCGGACCCGGGAGCGTCGTTCCGATTTACTTTGATTTTGCCCTTTTCAAAGTGGCCAGAATCGGTCATGATCTTGGGTTCCCCTAGAACCTATAGCAACTTTTTTCCATTTGCGGTTTTGTCATGAGTCAGCAAATTCTAAACCTCGTCGAAAAGTCCTCCATGAAAGCCAACGTTGATGCTTTCGAAGTGGGTGATTTGGTTGACGTGCATACGAAGATTTTGGAAGGCAACAAGGAACGCATTCAGGTTTTCAGTGGCACCGTTATCGCTCGAAGCGGAAGCGGTACCCGCGAAATGTTTGTCGTTCGTCGAATTGTGGCTGGCGAAGGTGTCGAACGCAAGTTTCCGCTTCACTCACCAAAGATCGACAAGATCGAAGTGAAGCGAAAGAGCGTGGTTCGTCGTGCGAAGCTTTACTTCTTGCGTGAACGCAGTGGTAAGTCGGTACGATTGCGAGAACGCCGCGTCTAACCATCATGGCTCGTCCAATACAGCCTTGGATTCAAAGCATACAAAGCCACCTGCGAAAGCTCGGTGGCTTTTTTCGTAGACCGATTGCAAACCAGACCATTGGGCAACGCGGAGAAAACGCTGCTGCCCAACACCTAGAAAAGGCAGGCTATCGAATTCTTGCGCGAGGTTATCGAACCGCTTTGAGTGAGATCGATCTCATCGCCTATGGAAAGAAGACCATTGTCTTTGTTGAGGTGAAGACCTGGAGCAGGGCAGGGGAGGGTGGGCCTTCCGATGCGGTCGATCACGATAAGCAACAGCGTCTCACCAAGGCTGCGCTCGTCTATCTCAAGAAGCATCGGTTACTCAACCATCGCGCTCGAATGGATGTGATCGAAATCACGCTGGAGCCATTCCAATTAAGGCACTTTGAAAACGCATTTGAAGCCGTTGGGGATTATCAGATGTTCTGCTAAGAGTTCGGCGGCGGTGAAGGCGGAGACGAGGAATTCTCCTTTTTCTTGGGGCGTTCAAAGGTCGTTCCACGGGCCAGCGAACTCTTGCCAAACTTGAGGCGGATGGCATCGGCCGTTTGATCCATGCGTTGGTCGCGCTCGCGTTGAGGTTGGTCGAACAGGGTAAGCTGAATGGGGTGATCGGCTTTCAATTGTGAGACCCCCATTCCAATCAATCGAATGCCTCGATGCAATTTGCTTCGCTCTGCATCCAGTAACGCGACAATGGATTGAGCCAGCGGTTCCGAGCTATGGGTTGGGGTCGTTAACGTGCGACTCCTCGTGATCGTTTCGAAGTTCGAAAAACGCAGTTTGAGATGAAGCGATTTTCCAACGAGGTTGGCTCTTCGCAATCGCATTGCAACCTGATCGGTGAGTTCGAGGAGATAGCCTTTCAATAGTTCGTAATCATGAAGATCGACGGGGAATGTCGTTCGCGAAGAAATCGATTTGGCTTCGCGATCGGGCGTTACCGTGCGGCGTCGATACCATGGGCCAGATTCAAAAATGATCCCCATGATCCCCGAAGAGTTCGAATAGCAAATCTTTGGTGATGGCTCGAAAGGAAATTGGCCGATGGTCGCGATCTGAAAACGGTCTAGTTTCTTTTTCGTTTGAGGTCCGATGCCCCATATTCTTGTAATGGGCAAGGGATCCAAGAACGATTGAATGTTCTCGGCCTTCACAACCACAAAGCCATCAGGCTTTTGGAGATCATGCTACCTTTGCCAGAAGCGCATTGGGGGCGATTCCGGCCGATGCAGTGAGGCCTATCTCTTCGCGTATGGCCTGCTTGATTTTCTGTGCGATGGTTTCTGCCGTTCCGAAGAGTGCTTCGCATCCATGGGTATCGATGAATGCTTCATCCAACGATAGAGTTCAACGCGATCGGTGAATCGGTGAAAAGATATCGCGGATTTGTTTTGAGACGGCCACGTAATGCTGCGTACGCGGCTTGATGAAGACAGCCTGTGGGCACAATCCTTCCTTGAGATGCCGGCATAGCGCTTAGCGGATGCCCCGGGTGTCGAGCCACATGGTTAGCCAGGTGAGAACAACGCCTCTTCCTTCAGCTGAACCTCCCACAACCACTGGAAGAGCTGCGAGCGAAGGATTGTCGCGAACTTCGATGGATGCATAAAAAGCATCCATATCCAAATCGATGATCATCGCAGCGCGCTTTCTCGCTCAAAACCTTGATTGATGCTGCTGCAACTGGATGGTGAGATTGTAACGCGATCGTATCTCTTGAGTCGCACGTTTCTTGTTGAATTCACGCCTCTACTGGGCTCGGGCCTGTGTATGGCGATAAAGCAACCGGTAGGTGACAGGAATGACGAACAGTGTGAAGACGAGTGGGACGATCAATCCGAAAAATCAAGGACCACCCCAATCCTGAAAAAGATGGGGTCGAGCGTGATGGGGAGGGCCGAAAGCATCGCAGCCCCTGCCCGTAAGCAGAATCGGTCGCAATCGAACGACTCGGCTTTCCAAGATGGCATCGAATAGTGGACGTCCCATCTGTACCGCTTGTTGCATAAAATCGACGAGGATGATCGAGTCTCTGGTGACGATTCCCGAAAGAGCGATCATCCCAATCATCGCCGTCGCGGTGGAGAATGGAAGCTGGATCGGCATAACCGCCGACTTCTTGGCTCCAAAGCAGATTCAAGTAGAAACCAGGCATAACCCCAAGGCCGTTAACGGAATGGCCAACATCACGATGACAGGTACAAGAAACGATCCAGTTTGGGCTACGAGAATGATATAGATCATTAGCATGGCGGCACCGAAGGCCAGCCCCAAATCACGAAACATCTGGGTGATCTTCATTCTCTCGCCTTTTAAGTGTTACCTCCGGTACCTTCGGGAACGCTCCATCGGTCTGGCTTCCGTTGTGAAGAAACGTTCGCGTGGCGATGGGTGTGGCCGCTTTGTCTTCGACCGGGCGATCCCTTGTTCTTCTGATCCATAAGGATATCGATCACGCATTCGGCTGGTGCACGACCTGGCCTTCGACAAAGCCTTCTTGGCAGTTTGGTGAAGATTTTGCCCATGATGATGGTTTTGACTCCCTTCCACCATTTTCCATTCTCCGGAAGTTCCGAGATGGGGACCTGATTGCCGCTCGATTCTTGCCGACGCTCGGCCGAGCTAGGTCGATCAATCGGAGCGTTGTGAACGAGGAAGACGAAGCGTGACCGGGAGAGCCCCGGATGACGCTCGCCTTCGACTCGGCGCTGGGAGGGCGATCTCCGTGCGGGGCGTGGATGCGGAATCGGTTTGATCGATGGTGATGCCAGCCAGAGCAGCCTTCTCTGATCGGGAACGAAAACGTGTCGGAAGGAGGGTTTTCGCGAGGGCAGGCATCGGCGGCGCACAAGCCATCTGGCTCTTTCGCCATCCGTTTTCCAACCATTTCTGCAGAAGCAAGAAGATGATCTAATGGGGTCTTCAAGCTTACCCGTGACCTCGGCTACTAACGAAGCAAGCACTGGAGGACCCGGTGGTAGTTCGACAATATGGAGCGTACCGCCCACTTGTTTGGCGACCTCCAAGTTGGTCTCGAATCCCCTCAGTGCGATAGCGTGACTATGTTGCTTTCGGTTCTTTTTGGGAACGAACAGAGCAGAATCTCCCATTGGTGCGTCGCGCGCTCGATAGTAGTGTCGAACCATTCCGGCTGAAATCGATTGGCCCCGCCGTTCCAACGGTGGAGGTGAAGTTGACCACTTCTGGTTGTAGAAGCAGCGCTTCTTCCAATCGTCGTATCGCCATATCCGGTTCGTTCAAGCGAATCGCGTTCAGGCATATCCAGCAAAATCAAAAGTTCGTTCTTGTGTTATCAAAGAGAGCATCTTGAGCGGGACCATGCGCATAGCACCGAGTCCCGCCGCTAAACCCGTTAACAGCGCCATGCCAGCCAGGAACAACAATCCTCGTTGTGGAGACTTGAGCAAGACCGTCATCATGGGACGGAAGAGGCGATAGAGCCATGTCTTTTGCACGGTTTGCGGATCATAGTTGGCATGCCCATGACCTGAAGCGGATTCGTCTGCTTCGTCATCGTGTACCCCGGTTTCATCGTTGGGGAAATTGCGTTTGAGTACTTGATAGCTCAACCAAGGCGTGATGGTAAAAGCGACTATCATCGACATCAGCATAGCGACAGGGACATTGAGCGCCATCGGCGACATGTAGGGGCCCATCATCCCTGTGATGAAGAACATCGGCAAAAAACTGACGATGACCGCCAAGGTTGCGCTGATCAAAGGAGGCCGAATCTCGGCCACTGCTGCCAGCACGATCTTACGCGTAGCCTTCTTCTTTTCTTCAAAGTGGCGAGCGATATTCTCGACATCCACGATGGGATCATCGACGAGAAGACCCAGGGCAAGAATAAGAGCGAAAAGCGTCACGCGATTGATTGAGTAGCCAAACATCCAATTGATGGCCAAGGTCAATCCGAATACCACCGGAACCGCGACCGATACAATCAAGGCCTCACGCCATCCGAGTCCAATCGTCAATAGGAGAATCACGATGATGATGGCGACACCAAGCGCTCCACCAGTTCATTGACTTTTTCGTTAGCAATGAGAACCACTGTTACGAGTCACAACAGGTTGCATGTTGTCTGGAAGAACTTCGCCTTGCAATCGCTCTGCCTCACGAATCACATTTTCTGCAACGCGGACCGCATTGGCCCCTTTTTGTTTGGAAATGGCAATCGTTACCGCGGGCTGCGACGATGATGAGCTAGGATCAGCGTGTGACGAAGTCGATGCATGAGGTTCGCTCTGAACATGCCCAAGTGCCATGTTCGTGAACCACAAAATCGGAAGATGGACCCCAGCCATGGCGTACATACGTGGTCACTTCCTCTAGACATCGGTAATCGTTGCTACGTCCTTAAGGAAATAAGGGCGTCCCTCGACCATCCCAATCACCGTGTTTTCCAAATCCGAAGTTTGGTACAGTTTAGGTCGAATGCTAATTTGGAATTGACTGTTGTCTCGGACAGCAATGGATGTCGGGCTGGATTGGTTGGCTTTTGCCAGTGCCGACAAGACTTCATCGATCGAGGTTTGATAGGCCTGCATTCGTTCGATGTCGAGCCAAACCGACATGGTTCTTGGTTCACCTCCAACGACATAAGCACGACTCACTTGCGGTATCGTCGAGAGTCGTTCGACGAGTTCTTCGGAGACGCGTCGTAAAGCGTGGCTATCTCCCTCTGCGCTTATTAACCGCGAACGAAACGATGGGAACGTCATCGATCTCGATTGGTTTCATCACCCAGCTTCGAACACCAGGAGTAACCGCATCCGCATTCTCTTGCAGCTTCTTGAAGAGCTTGACAAGGCTTCGCTCGCGATCTTGGCCAACATAAAATCGAACGGTGATGATCGCTTGATCATCGCGGGACATGCTATAGACGTATTCGACGCCATCGATCTGATAGAGCATGCGTTCCAGTGGCGTAGCGACTAACTGTTCCACTTCGGAAGCGGAATGGCCCGGGAATTCTACATGGATATCCGCTAGCGGTACCACGATCTGTGGGTCTTCTTCGCGTGGCGTTACGAACAAGGCCGCGAGACCAATCAACAACGAAAAAAGAATGAGAATGATCGATAGGTTCGAATGGAGAAACGCATGCACTAACCGAGAGATTGCATCGGTCGGCACCGCTTCTTTATTGCTTGGATGGTTCATCGGTCACCTCCTTGTGTCGCCCGACTCGGAATCAAAACTTCCTCACCGGCCGAAAGCCCCGAGAGCACTTCAGTACGTCCCTCCATCGATCGTCCGAGTTGTACCGCGCGGCGTTCCCACTCTTCTCCATGGACAACATGAACGAATGTGATTTGTCCTACGCGACGAATTGCTTCCGTGGGAACGACGATCCATTCTTCGTCTTCGAGCGGTATGTGAAGTCTTCCAAACATCCCACTGTAAACTCCTTGTGGGCAGGGTCCTGAAACCTTGACCAAAAAGGTGCGCGAGGCCCTATCCGATTGAGGAACGACTTCGCGTACCATGGCTTCGCAATGAAGATTGAGCGACTCAATGCTGGCAGGCAGGTTCTGCCCAACTTGAAGTCGTGAAGCGAGAGACTCGCGAACATTGGCAACCAATTGCATTTGTTGCGGATCGTAGATTGAAATCAACTTCTGCCCAGGTCCGACCGTATCCCCTTGTTCTACAAAACGATCGACGACGATTCCGGAAAACGGCGCTGATATCGTTGCGTATCCTACAAAGACTTTGGCTTCTTCAAGGCTTCGGCTTACCCGATCCAACTGAGCTTTGGCTGTAAGCTGATTCGTTTGAGCCGATTCAAACTCCGATTGAGAAATGGATCGTGTCGGTAGGAGTTGTTTGGCGCGACTCAATTCGCGTTCAGCCAGCTGCAAGGTCGCACGGACCGATTCCAATTCGGCTTCCGCTTGCTTTTGTCTAGCCTGAAGATCCTCGGCATTGAGTCGTATCAGAACTTGGCCGGCTTCCACGCGTTGTCCGGCTTGAATGTTGATCTCCTGGACCTTGGCCAAAATTTTGGAGGAGATGGTCGATTCATGGATCGGCTGGATCGAACCCACGGCCGTCTCATAGCGAGGCTGACGAAGGCGCTGAACTTGTGCTTTGGTTTCACCCGAGGGAATCGACCGCGATTTCTTTTCCACGCTAGTCGGCACTTTTGCGTGAAATGTTCCAGCCAGATAAACCAGCAGCAGTGAAACACCTACAACTCCAACAAGGATCGCCAGAACTTTCACTCCCTGCGCCCCGATTTCGCTCAAACGATTCAACCCAGATTTCATTTGCATTTGCCATTTCTTTCGAAGTAGCGGACCCGGCGCGAACATGTCCGACCGTTCGCGTTGGACCGATCGTCGCATTATGGAGTAACCGCTTTTCGGCCCGTAAGAGGGCAGATCCTCAAGAACGGGCTTGGTTACAAGAAATCGGTCGTGGGGTCGGCATTCTGGGAGGGCTGGGAGGTTCAGCCGTCGGAGTCGGCCATACCATGGCGTCGGAGCTTTTCTCGCAGCGTAGCGCGATGAATGCCCAACAGAGTCGCCGCGTTGGCTTTGTTGCCTTTGGTGGCTTCCAGGCAAACTCGCAATAAAGAGGGTTCCGTTTCGTCCAAAAACTGTTCGAACAAGTTCGTCTGTGAATCTGGTTGATCCGAAAGTCGTTGTCTTGCCCATGACTCGACGACTTCGGACAGTGAACCCGAAAGACTATTCGAAGTTGGGTTCATGGTTTGTGGGGCAGGGAGATGGTAAAGGGAGATAGGGCCGCCACGCGCCATCAAGGCGGCATGTTCCAGTGTGTTTCGCAATTCACGCACATTGCCAATCCAGCGACGTTGTTGCAGTTCCGTCATCGCGGTGGTATCGATCGAAGTTTGAGGATGCGAATAGCGAAGCCGGCTCAAGATCGAATGGCACAGCAATGGGATATCTTCCCGACGTTCTCGAAGTGGCGGCAAACGAATTTCAAAGACCGCCAATCGAAAGAAGAGGTCCTGTCGAAATTCACCTTCAGCGATGCGACTGGGCAGATCCTGGTGGGTTGCAGCAATGATACGAACATCGCATCGTCGTGGGCGTATGTCTCCTACGGGAGTATAGTGTCCCTGCTCCAGGACTCGCAGTAATTTGACCTGTTGAGGCAGTGGTAGGTCGCCGATTTCATCAAGCAGCACCGTTCCGCCTGAAGCGAGAGCAAAGAGGCCTTCGCGGTTCTCGTTGGCCCCTGTGAATGCTCCTTTCACATGGCCGAATAGTTCTGATTCAATGAGCGAAGGTGGAAGGGCAGGGAGGGCCACTGGGATGTAAGGGTGGTTTCGACGTCCACTATTGCGATGAATCGCTGCTGCCGTAAGTTCCTTTCCCGTGCCGCTTTCACCGGTGATCAGAACAGGGACATCGCTATTGGCCGCAAGCGCAATCTTCTTAAATACCTCTTGCATGACCGGCGAACATCCGATCAACGAAGGCTCGCTTATCGTATCCACCGTCGCGGAAGCGGATTCTTCCGCTGCCGATTGATGCGAGCTGGAAAGTAGATTGCGAATGATCTCCGAAGCGCGATCCAAATCGAACGGCTTGGTCAAATATTCCGAGACTTGAAGTCGATAGGCCTCGATGGCCGTTGAAAGGTCGCCAAACGCTGTGATCAAAACTATGGGGGCCGAAGGTGCGATCGACTTGAGTTTGGGGATGGCTTCGAGACCGGAAATGCCTGGCAAGCGAACGTCGAGAATGATGGCATCGGGCGCAACTTTGGAGGCGCACTCGATCGCCGCTTCCGCTGACGAGACAGCGTCGACCGTATATCCTTCTGCCTGAAAGTGTTTTTTGAGGCTCCAAGAGATAGCCTGTTCATCATCGGCAATGAGAAGGTGTGGCATAGTCATTTTCGATTTCGCGTTCCGCAATACTGCGTAATGTTTGGTTCGTTCAGTTCAAGCAGGCTTGATGAGCCTATGCCGCATCGGTACGGGACCGAGGAAGCTCGAAAAGGAAATGGGTACAATCTTCGCGTCGAAACCATTCGATTCGTCCTCGAAGTTGATGAGCGACGCGCCGTACCAGCGTCAGTCCTAGTCCAACACCTTCGCGTTTGGAAGTGACCAACGGATCAAACATGCGGTCGACCATTTCAGCTGAGGGACCTGGACCATTGTCGATGATTTCAAATCGAATCGACGCATTGTCGGGCAATTCAACGCGTAGCCGAACCCAGCCCTGAACCCCAGCCGCTTGAATGGCATTGTGGACGAGATTGAGAACGGCGGAGGTAACGAGTTCCCCATGGGGCAAAGAGACTTGAGAGGTCGGGCCATCGCAATCCAATGTAAACTGGCAATGGTGGTGGTCGGCCGTTGGTGAAACAAGCTGTCGAATGCGATCGAGTATGGCTTGAACGCTTTGCGCTGCCCCCGATTCTTTTTCACCCGAAAGCGTCATCCAACGGACCAATTGTTCTTCGGCCAGTTGAAGTTGCCGAACAGCGACATCTTGGCTTTCGGGATCGGAATGGCAAGTCTTTTGATGGAGTTGCAGTGCCAATCGAGCGCCCGTCAACGTGTTTCTTAAATCGTGGGAAAGTCCCGATGCCAAGGCATGAATGAGTCGTTCTCGCTCTGCAGATTGAACTCGGTTGGCCAAACTCCGAAGATCGTTCGACATCCGATTAATGCTCTCCGTCAATCCATGGAGTTCATCGTGAGGGCCGAATTGTTCGATGGGAGTGTAATCGCCCTCCGCAATTTGTTCGACCTTGCGCTGCATCTTCTGAATCCGTCGAACCACACGATCGGTTAGCCAGAAGGCAATCGTTGCAAGCGATATGGCAAGAGCGATTCCTGTGATCGCCGGAAGCACCAAAATCTGCCATCGTTGTCTCTGCACGTCCTCTTGCGAGACGAGCACCCCAATCCAAAACGCATCGGGATTGGATGCCATGCCACTTGTAGGTTCAAAATGCCTCCAAGCGGCATGATAGATTTGTTGGTCAGGGGCAAAAAATCGGTGGTCGAATTGAATGTGATTGCTGGCGTTGGGAGGTGGTGATTTGTAAGAGGTTCCTTTGGGGATGCCATTCTGGGTACCATCGACCCACTTTCCTTGCCGATCGAGAAGTACGATCTCCGCATTGGAGAGGCCTGCAATCGATCGCAGGACCGGACCGTTGAGTGGATAGGATGGAGTGGCGACGACCTGGATGATGGCTCGCAATCGTTCTTCGACAATCGATTGAGATTGACGATTCGCATACCACCAACCGGCGAGCGTTGTCGCAATCACAACCAAACACGTCGTACCAAGGTAGGCCATCACCCAGGCACGACGAAGGCTTCTTGGTTGTATGGGGGATCGGTCTATCATGCGGCCATCAAAGAACTGAACAACGTGCTTCGATCTCTACTATCTTAATCCAAGGACGATTTGGCACCCGGCCTCCCACTCGCATTCGGTGCGATAAATGACAACATCATCGGCGTGGATTGTGTTGCAATCACCAGAAAAATCGACTTGCACTCGATTTCTCAATTCTCACATCGAACTACGTCACCATCGAAAGGTGGGAAACACCCCTAGAGCCCTAGTGGGTCGCTTCTGTCATGAGAAGGGAATTGGTACACTAGGGGCCTGCAATGGGAATAGGCCCATCTAGGCAAAAAATTAGCGTTTGACGCATACACGTAGAGGAGCGTATCTGCATGACGACTCAAATTCTCGCCGCAAGGTCGGGACAAATCACCCCCGAAATGGAGTTCGTGGCCCAACGAGAGAATCTGGCTCCCGAGACGGTGCGCGTTGAAGTGGCTGAGGGACGCATGGTCATTCCAGCCAACAAGGTTCACTTGCAAGGCAGACTCGAGCCGATGGCCATTGGCATTGCGGCGAAATGCAAGATCAATGCCAATATCGGTAACTCGGCTGTTACCAGTAACATCGATGAAGAGTTGGACAAGCTTCATACGGCCGTTCACTACGGTGCCGATACGGTCATGGATCTTTCGACTGGAAAATCGATCGATCAGATCCGCAAAGAGATTATCGCCAAATCCACGGTACCCATCGGTACCGTACCGATCTATCAAATGCTCGAAGAGTTGGGTGGCAATATTGAAGATATGCGTGCCCAGCATTTCTTGGATATGGTCGAGCATCAAGCGAAGCAGGGGGTCGACTACATGACGATTCACTGCGGTGTTTTGTTAGAGCATTTGCACCTTACCGTGCAACGCGTTACAGGCATTGTCAGTCGGGGTGGATCGCTCATCGCCAAATGGATGATGGCTCACCAAAAGCAGAATCCTCTTTACGAACACTTCGAAGACCTGTGCGACATCATGAAGCAATACGATGTCACTTGGAGTCTCGGCGACGGATTGCGTCCCGGTTGCTTGGCCGATGCCAGCGATGCCGCGCAGTTCGCGGAACTCGAAGTGTTGGGGCGATGTGTGAAGCGAAGTTGGGAGAAAGGGACGCAGGTCATGGTCGAAGGACCGGGGCACGTTCCTATGGACCAAATCGCAATGAATGTTCAAAAGCAAATTGAAGTTTGCCATGGTGCACCCTTCTATGTGCTTGGTCCTTTGGTGACGGATATTGCTCCTGGTTATGACCACATCACCAGCGCCATCGGAGCCGCATTAGCAGGTTGGGCAGGCGCTGCCATGCTTTGCTATGTGACCCCCAAAGAACACCTTGGATTGCCCAATCGTGAAGATGTGAAGCAAGGCGTGATCGCCTACAAGATTGCAGCGCACTCGGCAGATGTGGCTCGCCATCGTCCAGGATCGCGCGATCGCGATGACGCTCTTTCCAAGGCAAGATTCGCTTTTGACTGGAACGAACAATTCCGACTTTCGTTGGATCCTGAAACGGCCAAAGCCTATCACGATGAAACGCTTCCTCAGGATACCTTCAAGAGCGCTCACTTCTGCAGCATGTGCGGTCCTAAGTATTGCTCGATGCGAATTACCGAAGATATCCGCAAGATGGCAGACAAGAAGCAACTTGAAGTATTGAAGAGCTAGGCTGACTATGTCGGAATCGCCCGTTGCCGAGAAGCAGATCGAGCTGTTTGAGGACAAGTCGTTTTGGGGAATGACCGTCACTCAATTTTTGGGTGCATTCAACGACAACTTGTTCAAGCAGTTGATATTGCTTCTGGCGGTTGCGGGAACGGATGTGCAAGGATGGGCGACCACCGTTTTCTCCTTGCCGTTCGTATTGCTGAGCGGTCTGGCAGGCTTTCTGTCGGACCGCTTTAGTAAGAGCAGGGTTATTTTCCTTGCCAAGATCGCCGAAATCGGAATCATGACGTTGGGCGTTGTGGCCTTCCTTTCGTACGATTGGTTCGGTGCTCTCGGGACTTGGAGTGTTCTTTTTTTGATGGGAACACACTCCACCTTTTTCGGACCGGGAAAGTATGGGATTCTGCCTGAGCTTTTCAAAGAGAAGGATCTCGCACGAGCCAATGGCATTATCTTGATGTCGACCTTTTTGGCCATCATTTTTGGAACGGTGGCCGCAGGCGCGATGGGCGATTGGCTATTAGTGGCCGAAGAAGGAAAGCCATTGAATGCCCAGCCCCTCTGGATCGGATCGATGGTCGGTGTTGGTCTTGCATGCGTCGGGACTGCAGCAGCTTGGTTCATTCGGCCAACACCTCCAGCCCAGCCACATGCGAAGCTAACGGCAGAGGATCTCGGCGTGTCCAAAGACATTCGCCATCTCCTTTGGATTGATCGACCGCTACTCGCCGCACTTCTTGTGAGTTGTGTATTTTGGATGGTTTCGGGGATTGCGGTACCAACGGTTAATCGGTTGGGGAAAGATCTCCTGCATGTGGACAAGACCAAGACAAGCTTGTTAGTTGCTGCGATCGCGTTTGGAATCGTACTGGGGTCCGTGATCGCAGGTCTATTTCTCAAGAAGATGCGCCCCGCCAAGCAAGTCAAGATGGGCCTTTGGGGGATCGTCGTTGCTTTGGTATTTCTTGGTTTTTGGAAGAGCAATCCAGCTGAACCGCAGTCGAAGCTATCGATGCTCGGATATCAAGGCAGCTTTGTTGTGCTTTTCATCATGGGAATGGCAGCAGCGATCTATGCGATTCCACTCCAAGTCTTTCTGCAAAAGAAGCCACCTGCGGCCATCAAAGGGCGAATGATTGCGACTATGAATCAAGCCAACTTTGTTGGGATCTTGATCTCGGGACCGCTCTATCAGCTATTTGAGGCGGTCGCTCAGCTTCTTCAATGGCCTATCTCGTCCGTCTTCTGGATGATGATGTTGCTGGTCCTGCCACTGGCTCTCTTTTATCGTATGCGCGACGAGTTGCCATCGGCGCCTCAAGGATAGTTTAGCGTTTCATCCATGGAGCTGATTTCATGACCATGCGGTCCAAGAAGCTCTCTGAGTTACGACGAACAAGGATGTGGTCACCTGCGCGAAGCGAGTAGTTCTGATCGACCATGACTTGCTTCCCTTTGGAATCGAAATCAACATCCATTCGCACCGGAGGTTGGTTTGGACCATTGGGTCGAAGGATGGTGACATCAATTCGCCCAACGCGTTCGACGAGTTTGGCATCTTTTACGATATCATCGATGAATGTAGGCTTCTCAGGGTTGAGAGGAATGCGTTCCATATGTCGTTTGCCGTCTTGAACTTCAAGAACAACGCTGGGACGGCCATCTTCTGGAAGTTGCACAGGGACCTGAAGTCCATTGGCGCCAACGCTATATCCTGCGGCTTCCAACGGTCGTAAGTCTAGGTTTCCCATGGCCCCTTTGGGCTTATCCCCAAAGAAGGTCGAGCAGCCAGTGAGGCTCAGGGCCAAGGCGGCAAATGCAACCGAGTGAGCCAATCGAATTGAGGACATGCGGAAGGCGGATTGAACTCGAAGCATGGGGCTGTTCCAAACACGGGCTTGTGAATTAGGGATATCCTTTTCATCGGAGCCTCGATCACAAAACTTAAAGGAAAAGTTCATTTAATCCGCAAACTTTGCGCGAAACCCCTGCTTTGCCGATCTTCGTCTCGTCGATTTGCTAGCAACGGTCTACAATGGATTCGCTTTTCGATGAGGAGTTGAGAAATGCTTGCAACGGATTCTGATTTGCAGTCCGCACCAACACGATGGAACCACCATCATCTTTTGGGACTTGAGTCCCTGACTCGCGAAGAAATTGAGCTCATTCTGGATACGGCCGAGACTCTTCATGCCGCAACGCATGGGGGGAAAAACAGGTTGGATCTTTTGCGCGGCCGAACGATGGCCAATTTGTTTTTTGAGAATAGTACTCGAACGCGCAATAGCTTTTCGTTGGCAGCGAAACGGCTTGGGGCGGATACGGTGGAGTTCTCACCTGGAACTTCGAGCACCGCCAAGGGCGAGACCTTTATCGATACAGCGAAAACCATTGAAGCCATGGGTGTGGATGCTGTGGTGGTGCGGCATTCGACTCCTGGAACGCCGCAACTCTTAGCGCGACACTTGCAATGCTCGGTATTGAATGCTGGAGACGGACCGCACGAGCATCCTACTCAAGGTTTGCTCGATATTCTTACCATTCGGCAACAGCGAGGATCGTTGGAAGGTCTTACGGTAGCCCTCGTCGGTGACATCGCGCATAGCCGAACGGCTCGCTCCAATGTTTGGGGCCTCAAGAAGTTGGGGGCTCACGTCATCTTGTGTGGGCCAGCGACGCTCGTCAGTCGACAATGGGAATCGTTAGGGGTGGAGGTATCTCATAGTCTGGATGCCATACTGCCGCGATGTGACGTTTTGAATTTGCTTCGCATCCAATTCGAACGTCAAGCAACGCGACCGTTCCCTTCGGTTCACGAGTATGCTTTGCTCTATGCAATGACGAAAGAACGGATGGCGAAGAGCAAGAAAGATATCTTGATTATGGCTCCTGGGCCGATCAATCGCGGAGTGGAATTGACCCCGGAAGTTGCGGATGGACCCCATTCGGTCATCTTAAAACAAGTTACCAATGGAATCGCCATTCGTATGGCTTCACTGTGGTTGTTGTTGGGGCGAAAATCGTAATGGAATCGATTCGAGGATATTGGGATCCCGAAGTGGAATCGCCCGCGACAGTGGGAATTCTTGGCGGTGGACCGATTGCGATAGAGGCTGCCCTCTACGCACGTTTTTTGGGATATTACGTCGAGCTTTTTGAAGCGGATCGCGTAGCAGGTCTTCCCAGTTCGCTGGAAGATCAACGCATGCCAATCATCCTTCGAGAAGCAACATCATCGCTTGGACGCGCCGCATTGGAGGCGCAAGGTAGCACCTTGGGTGAGTTGTCATTGGACGACGCTTGCACCTATCGTCAATGGGTAGAGCACTACCTCCTTCCGCTCGCACGAACGGACCTCATCTACGATAGCGTCCATGCACATAGCAAGGTGCATTCGGTGAGTCGACTTCGCACAGGAGGCAATGTATGCGTCGTTCCTCAGGAGCGAGCCAACGATCAGTTTCGCTTGATGGTCGAGTCACAAAACCGAGGAGAGTGGAGTGCCTTGGTGGATGTCTTATTGGATTGTAGTGGGTGGACCGGAGCCGAGCGGGGATTGGGGCCGGGAGGTGGATTCGCCATTGGCGAGCGATCGGTCCGCGATCGAGTCCAGCGGACGCTACCGAGGTCAAGTCAAATTCGCCGCGGTCAGCATTATCTCCTTTGGGGCTCAGGCGGTTTAGCCTTTGAGTTTCTCAAACGACTCGCATCCAGTTTTACCGATGTGCGTGTGACTTGGTTTGTCGAGGAAACGGCGGCCGATTCGGAGAACGTGCTAGAGATTCGACGTATCGCCGAAATGCAGTTGCAGCATTTTGCATTCGTTCCTTGTTTGGGGATCGAATCCATCCAGAGTTTAGACGCGGATCGATTTCAAGTTTCGGTCGCCTTGCCGGACGAGACGAGCGTCGACGTGCAAGGGGATCACCTACTGAGTCTCCCTGAACCGACGAGAGAGCTATCCTTTCTACAACGACTATCTACGACTTGGACTCCCCTTCGTCATGCGAGCGTATTGGATGAAGAGTCTGATGGTTGGGAAGGTTGGAGGCTTACAACCGAGGAACCGCACTATTATTTGATGGGATCCAAGTATTGGGGCCGCGCCGAAGAGATTGGTACTTTGGCCGAGATGCACCTTCAAATCCGCGATCTTTTTGCGCTCTTGGGAAAACGGCGAAATCTCGATCTCTATGACGATTTTGCAAAACGCGAGGTCCGTTAGACCTCGTTGTTGGCCTTACCTGTTTTCACGCGGAAACGTGTAACAGTCCCATGAAAACTCCGCTTCGATAGATGTCAGGGTAATCAACCTTCTCATCTAATCGAAATGGAGCTTCTCATGAAAACGACACTCTTCACCCGACTCTCTCAAGCTTTAGCACTTTCTGCATCCCTGTGGATGGGGTCGGCCGCACAGGCCAATGGCAACATCAATGCAGTTCTCAATAACGGTGTCCTTCAAATCACCGGCGATGGAGCTGGCAACGTCATGGACATCGAGCCAATCTTGATTGCGAGATTGCAACGCGTGGGAGCCTTTCAGTTGAATGTACCGATTCTCGGAATCAAAGTTTCGGGACTTGAAGGAACAACGATCAACGGCAAAGCTTTCGCGACATTTGCAAAGCCAACCAATGGAACCGTAATCAACTTGAATGGTGGGAACGATAAGCTACGCGTTTTTCAAGGCGAGTTTGATGCGTTTCCTAGTTCACTCAAGATCAACATGGGAACCGGAACCGACGATGCCCTGGTTTCGGCTAACGTCAGCGGCGATGTCGATGTGACCACGGGAGGTGGCGGTGATGATATCGTCTTCTTGGATTTCATCGATGTCTTTGGCGACGTGACCGTGAAGACCGACAACGGCAACGATCAAATTCTTGCGATCGTCGATGCAGATACTGTTGATATCCAATCGCAAGGAGGCGCCGATGAGATCTTTGCTGGGCTAGTGACGGCATTGCTTGTGACGATAGATTCAGGCACAGGGGATGACCATGTGGTTGCACAAGAAGTGACTTCCGGACTGACGGGTGGCATACTCGAGATCGTATCGGGGGCCGACGATGACATTGTCGAGGTGATCGATTGCGAAGTGAATGATCTCTTTGTGGAATTGCAAGGTGGCGATGATCAACTCAAGCTCGAAACATCGTTCGTCGATAGCTTAGCCGAACTCGATGGTGGCGACGGCGTGGATGAACTCATCGATCTGGGGCTCGAAGTGGTAGTGCTGAATATCGTCGGCTTCGAATAACCAAAGCAAGTGTTTGAAGGGGAATGAAGCGAGTCGGTCTGGGAACAGTCCGACTCGCTTGCTTTATGTATGAATCCACAGACAGGCTTCATTAAGGGATGAGGCGAAGCGCCCATCGGATCCCTTGGGTGACATGATGTTGATAAGCTGCCGATACTTCATTCCCGTTTTCTTTTTTGCTGCCATAGTCGATACTCGGTAGATCCGGCAGCATCACATCGTCTCGGTGCCCCATAGATGTGTAGAAGATTCGCCCGTTGCCATGACCCTTGATCCATGAAACGGGATAGAGATCGATCTTCCCTTTTTCTTCCCACTGCAGGTCGAGCAGTGAGTGAACTTTATTGCGATCAAAATTCTTGAATCGATAGAACTCATCTACAACAGGCAGGCCATTCATCCAATCTTTCGAAACTGGATGATCCTTATCGACTTGAACAATCCGCCTCGCAATGTTGCCTCCACCCGGATGACTTTCAAATCGCGCTCCACCTCCGAGCATTTCCGCAAAGGGTTCGGATAGTTGATGGTCGGTCGCGGCATGCAATCCCATCACGGCATGTCCTTCGCGAACCCAATCAAGAAATGCGTCCATGTTCGGAATGGGAGGTTTACCTGTGGTGCTAACGAAGAAGACTCCTTGATAGTCCGCAAGTTTCGAAGGGCTCATGTATTTTTCAAAGACGGCCGCGAGGTCTTTTTGAAACCGTTCTTGTTGATTAGGATCCTTGGAATTCGCAAGAGAGTAATTAGGATACGCCGGATCGGCCGACATCAGGGTCATTCGAAACTCACCCTGTGATTTCTCGGCAAGTTGTACAAGCATCTTCTCACCGTTGGGGATCGATGCATGCCGGAATCCCGTGGTTGCACTTACGACGAGCACGTTCTTTGTTTTCTTCTCCCCTTCTTGCCCTTGGATCGAAAGGGGATTCAAGCTGACCACAATGAACAGGCAAAGAAAGACTTGGAGTGAATGTCTCATGGAAGGGGTCGCAATCATGGAGGAGGGAAGGGGGGCGAATTCGAATCACTATAGCAATCCTAGCGATTGCAATTCAATCACCTGATCCAGCCTCATGTCGAGCCGATACGCGATATGCAGGAGGTGCCCAATGGCAAAGGGCAATTCTGACTGATGAGAATCTTGCAAGGATGTTAAGACAACAAACATAGGGCAATGAGCCGCAAAAAAAAGAGCCCGTCCCATTCCGGGACGAGCTCAGGTGGACTTTGCGACTCAAATGATTGGGGTTACCAACCTTCTTGAGCAAAGACTTGATCGATGCTATCCAGATCATGGGTTGAGCGTCGTGTTGCAGTGGTACGCGAGATTTGCGTCCACGTCAAATCGGAAGCACCTGCGAGAACGCGAATCAAGTAATTGCCAGCCGCATCAGTCACCTTTACGAATCGGTTCTTGGGAACCACGGACGTAAACACTCGGTGGCTGGAATCGATGCGATTGATGAATAGCTGGGTTCCGTCGTCGCTCATCACGACTTCACCATAGGCTGTGTCATCGAATCCGTCTCTCTTGAGCGACCACAAAGGTGCCCCCGACTTGCTCACCGCAGCATAGAAGCCTTTTTGCTGGATACCGGGATAACGACCATAGAAGCTCGATGCCAAGTTTTCAAGCAAGTTAGCGTAGCGAGCTTCAACTCCGAGGACGGCAAAGTTGTAGTTTACGGCATCGACACCACCAGGGGCTTCGATGGTAAACGTTGCAACATTCTCAGCCGCGTTCGAATCACCCAAGTTGCCAGCATAGTCTGGACCATCGATCAAGTTGGTAGCAGCAGCTGCGGCGTAGGTGACCGTGTAGGTGCCTGGTGGCAAATCATCGAAGTGGTAGGAACCATCGGCGAGTGTAATGTACTGGATCGGAGTGATGTCCGCAGTCTCGCCAATCGAACGGCCAGATAACGTAACGGTTACGCCACCAACTGGAAGTTCGTAAGTTCCAATTTGGCCATCGCGATTGTCATCGATCCAAACCTTGCCTCGCACATCACTTGGAACAAACGGGCGAACATCCACGTTGATTGTTCCGGTGGCGGTCAGTTCGGGAGAACCATTGTCGCTCACTTCATACGTAAAGCTATCGGCTCCCGTGAAGTCCGTAGCTGGCGTATAAAGTACCGTTCCATTCGACTGCAGTGAAACCGTGCCACGGGTCGATCCATTGCTGAAGACACGAACCAATCGAACGGTTTGATTGGATTCGTTCGCTGGTCCTGGAGCGATCGCGGCAATTTGTGTGCTCAAGTCGAACGTGCGATTGAGGTTCTTGTAGGCTACTAGGTTCAACGTTCCTGGAAGCGGAGCGTCATTCACCGCAGCGACGTTGATAGTGACGGTGGCGGTTGAATTGAGTGATCCATCCGACACGGTGTAAGGGAACGTATCGCTACCAAAGTAGTTGGCCGCAGGCGTATAGATCAAACTCAACCCATCTTGCGATACGGAAACCGTGCCGCCTGCAGATGTGGTGATCGAAGTCGTGCTATAGGGAACGAAGGAAACAACTTGGTTGACTTCATCCAACGCGGTCGCAGGACCTGGACGATCATTGCTTAGAAGGGTCGAAATTGCGATCGTGGCTGACGTGTCTTCATTGGTTGAAGCGGTGTCATTCGATGGAACAGGTGCGTCATTTACGGCTACAACCGAAATAGTAAAGGTAGCCGTCGATGACTTTGGATCCAATACACCGTTGGTCGTACCGTTATCTTGAACAGTATACGCAAACTTGAAGTCGCCCACGAAGTCTTGAGCAGGGGTATACAGCACATTTCCCGATACCAATGCCACCGTTCCTCCCGCTGGAGTTAGGGCAGAGACGTTGTAAACGACCAGCGTTTGAGCATTTTCCAAGGGGCCTTTGGAAAGGCCGTCGGTAATAGTCGATCCCTGAATGGTTTGGGCGAGATCTTCGATTCCAAGTCCGTTTCGATCCACGGCAACTGGCGTGTCGTTCACTTCACGCACATTGACGACCACGGTTGCCGTTGCAGGCGTACTTCCGGTTGACGTGTCGTCCATGGTATAGGTGAACGTTACTTGGCCAAAGAAGTCCGCAGTCGCAGTGAAGACCAGTTTGTCGTCGGTAAGATTGGTTGGAGTGCTATTGTCATTCAGCGAAACCACTCCACCCGCTGATGGTTGCGTAAAGCTCTGAAGTTGTTTGCTAGTTCCGGTATTGAACAAGTCATTTGCCAAGACATCGATGGTTACGGGAGCCGCGTCTTCATCGATGGTGGTCAAATCGTCGATGGCATAGGGAAGGATGGGAGGAGCGATGAAAACGGTCGCTGTGGCCACATCGCGAAGTCCACCACTATCTTCGATGGTGTAGGTAAACGTTTCTTCGACGGTAACCAAACTGTTCGGTGGCGTGTAAAGAACACTGGTTCCATTGGGACCAATGGTTACCTGGCCACCGCGGCTCGGTGTTCCGACCGCAACGATGCGAATGGTATCCGTTGTCTCGAGAGGGCCAGCGGAGTCATTGCGACGTGGATCGAGCGACGTCGTGAGATTGATGAGACCAACGGCGGTGAATCTTGCGGCACCGGAATCGTCGACTGCATCAGGAGCATCGTTCACTGGAGTCACGTTGATGGTGACAGTTGCCGTTGCTTGGAGCGAAGGCGAACCATTGTCTTGAATGGTGTAGACAAAACTATCGGAGCCGAAGAAGTTTGCGGGTGGTGTGTAGGTGGTTACGCCACTCACCGTGGTAATCGTTCCACCTGCCGCCGTTGGATTGCTGATGGAAACCAATGATAGGGTTTGGCCGCTTTCCAATGGTCCAGGATTGCTTGCGGTCAAGAGATTCGTTGGGGCCCCTGCGCCGATCAAAATCAGCGAAGTGTCTTCAGCAACGGTGAGCGAACCAGTGAAAGGAACAGGAGCGTCATTGATTGGATTGACCGTGACGGTAATCGTCGCAGTCGACTGTGCCGATGGAGATCCATCATCCGCCACGACAACGGTGAAGCGAGCCGTACCGAAGAAGTTCGCATTCGGGGTGTAAAGAACGTTTCCACCCGAAACACTTACCGTACCATTCGTTTGGCCAGCGATGGTTGCAGCACTCACGACAGTCACGGTTTGCGATCCTTCATTCGGACCACCGTTGAACATCGATGAGGCTGGAATGGTCAATGGAGCCGATGGATCTTCATCGACTGCGAAACTGGAGCCAATCAATGTTGGAGCATCGTTCACGCCGGTAACATTCACCGTCACCGTTGCAGTACTGGTCGCTCCAAGATTGGTTGTTACCGTGTAAGTAAAGGTGGTTTGCCCGAAGAAATTCGCCGTTGGTGTAAACGAAACGTTTTTCTGAGTGGCACTCGAAGTAAACGATACCGTTCCGCCGCCATTGGTCGGCTGCGTCACTGCGGTGATGCCGAAGGAAGAGCCAACGGAAAGAACGTCATTGGCACCGACATTGAAGCTTGTCGAAGCGCTGTCTTCCAACACGGTGAAGGTGTCGTCTACGGCGAGGATATCTTGAACAACTCGAAGGTTGAATGCGGTTGGAAAGAGCATTCCGGAAGGAGCAACCTTGGTGTTTTCACCAAGCAACAAAACGTCGCGACTGTCGGCCGGATTGCCCGAAACCGAAACCGTACCAGCTCGCATGGCCACGAAGGAAGCTTCAAAAATCTTGAAGAACGCTCCCGGATCATCGATCAACGCAGTGCTCGTCTGGTTCGACGTTCCACCGATTTCATCCAACGAATACTGTCCGGTGGCTGGATTCACATAAAAACCATCGGTCACTTGATCATAGCGTGGGATTTGAACGGCACCGGTCGAGGTGTTCATCAAGAAGTTTGCACCGACCAAGGTGACCTGAGCATCGGTGGCAGGGTCAATGGTTGCTTTGCCCCGAATGTCGATGGTCGAAGGTGCCGACGCCGCGTTGGCAAGCGAAGTCGTTTCAATCGTTGGGTCTGCAATGTTCTGACGAGCTCGAGCATTGGTAAAGCCAATGCCGAAGTGGAAGAATGGATCGGCTTGGTCCAACTTGCGCAGCGACTCCACCTTCACATTCGCTGTACCGCCAATCGAAGGCAGAGCACCGATGGCATTGGCGATTGCTACGGCAGTGGCATCGCGATTCAAACCACCCGAAGTTGTGAATACGGCATTGATGGGCGATGTGATTTCGGTTCCATAGCGAAGCGTAAAGCTACCGCTACGCACGTCTTGGCCAATTCGAAGCAAGTTGTACTCACCATATTGGTACGCCAAGATTTCGGAATTCAATCCGTCTTGGTTCGTCAAAACGATATCGTTATACGACGTGAAGGCATGCTGAGGAGTTGCGCGAAGATCGCGCACCGATGCTCGCAATACAACCTTTTGCCCAACGCTGGCTACATATTCAGTGATAGAATCCGAGGGATTCGGATCGAGCGAATTGCCGTTGACGTCAAAGAACTCGTACTTGAATTCAACGACTTCCCCAACACCTTCACCCAGATTGAGCGAATTGAGAACCATCAAAGCGTCGAGAGGCGATATTCCGCCATCATTGCTAACGTCGAGCAATGCGCCACCGAAAGAAGGATCAAAGTCCGATGGAAGCTGGCGCGATCCATTGAGATTGAGATCATTGATGACCAACAACGCATCAAGCGGTGTCAGTTCGTAGTCGTGATTGACGTCCACCGGAAAAACGTTGTTGTGATGGGGATCCAAGTCACCCGCCATCAGGTTTCTCCGTTCAAGCGCTTCCAATCGGAGAGCTTTCGCTACCCGATTTCTCTTAGTCGCTTTGCTGGAATTCTTTCCAAACGAACCGAGAAACGAAAAACTACGTCGAGCCTTCGATCCACTCATCGATCAATCCACCGTTGAGATGAGAACCACCACTTCCGTGGCAAAACTGAAAAAGCGTGCACGTGAGGAGTCGGAGATCACTTCGAAGGGGAAACCCCTCCAACTGTGGATTGCGCTAGCCACAGCCAACCGGCAAATACCGCCAGAAGCAAACTCCTTGCCTTGAGGTTACTTGGTCTAGCGTCGCTTTTCAATGGAACGGTCTTCCCAACCGCCCCTTTTTGCCAGAACGACGCAAGCCTCCCATTCTATCCGTTACAACTGATCGAAAAGGAAGTTATTAGCCTTAGAGCCGAAGAATTCCTAAAGGTTCCCGCGATTGTTGCCGAAAAGCCGATCCCTAAAACCAGGACGAACCGGAAGCTCAGAATACACGCTGGCAGAAGAGAGATAGCCCTTAGAAGGGGCGGTTACCCAAGATCGTCGAGGGCCATGCAGTAGGGGCAATGGCAGGGAATGGGTTCTTTCCACCGAGGCATGGTCAAGCGTTCGTGGAATTCATTGGAGGCCATTAGCGGTCCGACTTCGTCGCCATAGCGATCCCACACAACCGATATTTCAGTCTCTCCTTCCGCAGAACCTTGCGAACCCTGCGAGCCTGACTCGGACGAACCGGATCCAGTAAACCCTGTTCCGCTTTGATCTCCCTGATTTCCTTCGCCACCGATCCCATTGAGGTTGAGGTAGTTGATGACTAAAAGTGCGTCGAGCGGTGTTACCGATCGATCGTTGGAAACATCGATGAAAGGATTCGTCGGAATGTTGGATCCATCCAGTGCCTGCGAGCCCGTAAGATTGAGTCGGTTGATGACGAGAAGGGCGTCGAGCGGTGTTACTTGTCCGTCTTGGTTGGTATCCTGCGGAAGCACTTCGTTGTGCCAGGGGCTCCCCGCATAGTGCATTCCAAAGTCCACATGTGTCGAGGCTTGGGACTGGACTACCGTCGTTGATTGGACGCCGCTGGCCGGCGCCGTTGAAGTATATCCAGCGGTTGGAGCCACGACTTGAACGCGATATGTGCCCGGCACGACTCCGGTGAACGCATAACGGCCATAGGCATCGGTGCGAGTATTGGTTGGAGTTCCATGTTGGATCGCATCGATCACGATCGAAGTATTGTTGTGCCCTTTCACCATCACATAGGCAATGTCTGCGGTGGCTCGCGATAGAACCAGCTTGGTCGATTGCCCCAAATTCAATGGTGCGGACGTGACCCGGTCAAGCAATGTGCCATTGGCCGTATAGGCTTCAAGCCGTCCATGCTTCCACCACTTCTGCTGCAGCCACATCGACCGCAACATAGCTTGTGGTCGATTGAAAATCGACTCGCAATTGTTGGCGCGTTCCTCGCCAAGCCGACACAAAATCTTGGGAAGCAAGGGAAAAAGGCCGAAGAACCTTGGAACCCGTAACGGCTCTCGTATCGACAAAGACACCCACACTGCCATCGGTGTCGAGTCCAACCGCCGTCAATGTCGCGCCCGAGAAGACGCTGTTGGGTAGTTCGCCCAGCCCTAAGTTGTCGGGTTCAATGGTCTTTTGAAGAGTGAGCTCTTGGCCGTTGGCATCGACGAGTTTCACGGTGATGCCGGTTCGGGCTTCCTCATTCGCATCCCAATTGCCATCGGAATCGCGGTCTGACCAAACAAAACCGGTGATGCCCTGAGTGGACGTGGAATCGATTTGTGGGCCGAAATTACCTTGAAACAGGTTGCTAGTGATCGACGTTTCAGCATCGATGGCACGGATCTGTATCGTGTTGCCGCCGGGACTGACAGGTATCGAAAAATCAAGATCGACTTCATACTTGTTGGGCGAGAGCAATGTCGTCCAAGGCCCATTATCGATGCGATACTCAATGCGGCTGATCTGATTGAGCGTGATATCGTTTTGCAATCCCGAGCTATTGAGATTGGCAAGGGACTTCGTCTTTGCCGAACCTTTGAATCGATACGCACTATTGACTTCGTCAAATCGGCCGATGCCATCCAAAACCATAGGAACATCGAGGACATCGAAGACGCCATCAGAATCGCTATCTTGCCATCCAACCATAGCGAGCGTGCTTGCTGGGCTAACCAATTGATCGTAAGCATTCTGGAGCACCACGCCTGCCGACATGATGCTATTTGCTTGCAGAAAGTTAGTGGTTGGATTTAGATCGATCGCATTGAGGTTTTGCGTGTTGTAATAGCCGCGGCGCTGAAGGTAGTTGCCTCCACCCGAGTACTCATCGCGGGCCCAAAACATATGACCCGTTTCGTGAGCATAGGTGGAAGCTGGGCGAGTCGATGGTACGACATAGAATAGACCGCCAGCAAATGCAAAAGCTCGAGTGAAGCTCCCACCCGCAGCAAATGTTCCATCACCTTCGACCTGCGAATTCACGATAAATACCGTGAATGCCCAATCGGTATTGTGCTTGGTTCGCTGGGCATCGTTGAACTTGCGGATGTTCGCTTCGAGATCGGTCGATTGATTGAAACCGGTTCGATTGAGAAACTCGGAAACCCAAAGCACGTAGTCGTTCGACACGCGGTTGATGGGCTCGTAAACCGTAGGCGACGGAGTGTCGACGTAGGTCGTATCAACTTGAAAGCTAAGCGAGTGCACCGAAGTCTTGGTGGCTAGAAGACTGGTCCACCAATTCAATCCGGTATTTAGATTGGCGAGCACTTGCGATTTGTGGGTTGTATTCCAGTTTTCCGTGTTCGCGTCGACCGTTCCATTGCTTTCCAAAAGCACAGGCGTTACCGCTACCGAACCCAGAAAAAACTCCCCCGTGTCGTCGGCTGTCGCCCCAAAAGGAAGCGATGCCATCAGGTTGCGGACCTCAAGCGATTCCACCTTGGGTTTTCGAGTCGGTTTCGATCGAAAGATCGAACGACGCTTTGCGGTGTTCACTTTTCGCCTAAGGTGCCACACGTTTCAATCAAACCCTTGTCACATTTGTCAGAGCAGGGCCCGCTCGAAAGAGTGGCTGGCTGCTATCATTTCTATCCAGGACGAAACCTGACATCGAGCGCCACATAGGCCTCGAAATTTGAGCTAAGCGATGTCAGACATCTTCAGAGCCTCTGTTTAGATGTTACCCGCCCTCAAAGATTCCCTAAAAAACAAGTTAGGCACATTCCCTCGATCTTCTCGTTCCCAGTGCCATCCCTGCCGGTTTTTCCGATTAGCGGGGACAGTCCCCACCTCACACAAGGTGCCATCCACCTATCGTTGGCGGCGCCAACGATAGGTGGATGGCACCTTGTGTGTTTGGGCTAGTGTTGGGAGGTGAGGGGGCGGGTATGCTGAGGCTTTTGCAAGCAATCAGTTTAAGGAACCGGTTCTATGGATCAGCGGCATGAGCTGAAGCGTGGATTGTCGATGCTGGACACCACTGCGCTGGTAATTGGAACGGTCATTGGAACGGGAGTGTTCCTCAAAGCAGCCAAGATGTCTCAAGAAGTTGGGTCACCCCTATGGGTCTTGCTGGCATGGGTGGCTGCGGGATTGCTATCGTTGGCTGGAGCGCTTACCTATGCGGAACTGAGCGCCATGATGCCTGAGGCGGGTGGCGAGTATGTTTTCTTGAGGCGTGCCTTTGGGGATACCTGGGCATTCTTGTTCGGCTGGCAGCGGTTCATCGTTGCAGGGAGTGCCTCGATCGCCAGTCTTGGAGTAGGGTTCTCGATCTTTCTCAGTGCCGTCCTTCCACTGGAACAAGTGTGGCTTCAGGCGGACTTTCGTCTATTGCAACAAGACATTCACTGGCAGTTTGGTATCCAGCAAGTTGTCGCGGTCAGCGTCATCTTCCTGTTGACCATCGTGAACTGTCTCACGATTACATTTGGCGGACGAATCCACCTCTTCTTGACCTTGCTCAAAATTGGAGGAATCGCCTTTGTGGTTTTGGGGATCCTCTTTTTCTCGAAGGGTGCGACTTGGAATCATTTGGCAACACCTGCCGATTCCAAGTGGATGGGAATCTCCGCCTTTGGAACAGCCATGCTGGCAGCGCTTTGGGGTTACGATGGATGGAATAATATGCCGATGGCAGCAGGAGAAGTTCGGGACCCTGGTCGCAATATTCCCCGTGCTCTCATCCTGGGCATGATCGTGGTCATGGCGATCTATTGTTCATTGAACTTCACATACTTCTATGCTCTGCCATTCAATGAAGTCGTAACCTCCAACTCGACGCAATATCGCGACGCTTTGCCTGTTGCTGCCAAGGCCTCGCAAACTTTCTTAGGGGATTATGGCAGCCGCATCATTTCCATCGTGTTTCTCATCAGCGCCTTCGGAGCACTCAACGGATCGATCCTGTCCAATGCTCGTGTTCCCTTCGCGATGGCTCGCGATCGACTCTTCTTTCCACAACTCGCCAAACTCCATTCCACAACGCGTGTCCCCGTCCTCTGTCTATTGCTCCAGGCTGTATGGGCCTCATTGCTAGCTTTATCAGGCACCTTCGATCAATTGACTGATTGCCTTTTGTTCGCTTCGTGGATCTTCTATGCGCTCGTGACCTTTTCAGTCTTTGTCATGCGGTGGAAATACCCAAATGAAACACGGCCCTACCGCACCATGGGTTATCCTTGGGTTCCACTGGTTTTTGTTTTGGTTGCCATTTGGTTGATCATCAATACCCTGATCAGCAAACCAGTGGAGTCCGTGACGGGTTTGGTCCTCATGTCGCTTGGCATTCCACTCTATCTCTACTTTCGTTGGAAGCAGAATTCTTCGAGGCCCACAAGCGTTTGAAAACAGGAAGACTCTAACGATCGTATCGAAGCCAGCCCCAATATTTTTAGAAATCTTCGCAATCGAAGTGGATTGGGGCTCGAGAATCTGCCGATCCCTAATCTCGGCTCGAACGAGTGTTTGCACACGGAGACACTGTCTAGTCTAGACAACCCTGTGTGTAGACATAGTGCGCAACGTTGGAGCTCACTCCGAGGGATTGGAGGAGACGGGTATGGCTCGCTCTTATGCTGCTTGCCTTGGACTACTTGCTTTAGTTATCTGCATCATACGCGGAATCGTGATGGGCAATGCCCCCGATGCGACGCTCATGCGTGCTTTGGGGATGTTGCTAGCATTCACACCGCTAGGATTCTTCCTAGGATGGATCGCTGAAGGATTAGTTCGGCAATCGGTTGAGGCGAACTTCCGTCGCGCTGTGAAGAAAGCTGAGGAAAAGCAATCTTCCGAGTGATTTTAGCGACGTAATGGACCGTGTTTTGCATAATGGCATAGGCACGGTTACTGGATATCGCTAAAGTCCGAGCACAATTCCCTTGCGGAAAACAATTACTGAATGCTGCGCCATTGCCATAGCACTTCATGGAGGTTTGGATGGCAACGACGACTGAACCTGAAGTCGATATCCAAGAAGTTTGGAAAGAATATAAGAAGGATCTCAACAACGTTGACCTTCGAAACAAACTTGTTGAAAAGTACATGCCACTGGTTCGATATAACGGTGAACGTATTCGTTCGCGGTTGCCAGAAGGTGTGGAACTAGATGACCTAATCAGTGCTGGCATATTCGGACTGATGGATGCGATCGATGCTTTCGATATGGATCGCGGCGTCAAGTTTGAAACGTACTGTGTACCTCGAATTCGAGGTGCGATGCTTGATGAACTTCGAACGATGGACTGGGTTCCTCGTTTGGTTCGCAGCAAAGCCAGCAAACTTGCCGAGGCTACCAAGCAACTCGAAACCAAGTATGGTCGTTACCCAACAGATAATGAGCTGTCCGAGTACATGGGAATTTCGGTTCCTGATCTCGATAAACTCAAGACTGATGCAAGCGCAGTCAATTTGGTATCACTGAATAAGAAGTGGTACGAAACAGACAGCTATAAAGATGTTCGCGAGATCGACATTCTCGAAGACAAAAAGGGTGAAGACCCGACTCGTCGAATCCAGAAAAGTGATTTGATGCGTTTGGTTACCAAAGGTCTCAATCGCAACGAACGGCTCATCATCATTCTCTACTATTATGAAGAGTTGACGATGAAGGAGATCGGGGCAACTCTCGATCTCTCGGAAAGCCGCGTAAGCCAGATGCACACAAGCATCGTACAACGTTTGCAAGAGCAACTGGGACGTCGACGGCCTGAGTTCGGTACCTAATCGAATAGAGCCGGCTCTCGATCGATCCGAAAAAATAAAAAACCGCTGGTTGGTCACCAGCGGTTTTTTATTGGTTGTTTAGGACACGATGCGAGTACTTGAGAATGGTTGTCGATTCTGCGACAACCATTTTTCTTTAGCCGACGCGCTGTGTTGTTTCAGGCTGGACCGAGACGTCCATGGCAGGAAAGACCGCAAAGGGTTGCTGTTTCTGGCCTTTTAGATTCTTGGGAAGATAGGCCATGTGCAACTTGCGACGAAACTTGCGAGGATCCAAGGACAACCAATTCGCAATCGATTGTAGACCTTGATTTCCATGGATGCGTCGAATGTGGTACGAATCGTCTCCCACAAAGTTCCAATCGCCGTAGGCTGAAGCAAAACCATCGAAGCCGGCCTCGTATACCGTGTCGATGGCATCGGCGCTCATGTTTTCCGGCATGCCATAGGGGAATGCAAAGTAACGGACAGGTTGTCCGGAGAGATCTTGAAGTTTCTTCCGTGAGTCGACAATTTCTCGACGAAGGGTCGCTTTAGAAAGCCCATACCCCAAATTCGCATGCGTATGCGTATGGCATCCGATCTCGATGCCTCGGGCCGCCATCCACTTCACTTGATCGATCGAATTTGGTGCGTGGGCGTAGCCGCGAGAGATATCGTGAGGGAAGGGGAGCCCTGTTTCCAAGAAGTGGCTCGATACAAAAAAAGTACACGGCCATCCTCGATCGACGATGAGAGGCAGTGCATTTTGAACCGATTCCGAGTATCCGTCGTCAAACGTCAATGCAACATGAAGTTCTTTCCGAGACTTCTCTTGTTGACTGGACTGAATCGATGCCAGGGAAACCACCTTTGCATTGGCCGACAACCATTCCAAATGTCGCGCAAAGTCGTGACGACTGATGGCCCATGCATTCACATCCGTGTCAGCAACACGATGATAAAAGAGGACACCAGCCGGCCATGTTGCACTGGAGGTCAATTGGCGTTTCAACCGATTGCGCATCGGTTGCGTCAAGAAACGATATAGCCTAAGGATTGATTCACGCCCAAGTTGCATGGGGCCTAACTCCAAGGATGGGTGAAATAAGCACCCAACTCTTGGATAGCTTTACGAAAGCCGCAAACCAAAACGAATGGCCTCAGTTTTTTGAGGGACCTTTCACTCCCTTTCGACACCGACTGTGCGGGATATGTCGATTATTCCGAGACTCGATGAGGGGCATTCCCAAGCAAACAGCCACGATGACAGGAGATTTCGGAATCAACGTTTTTATGCTCGGAGGATTTCCCACATGGCCAGTCCATCTTGCATCAACTGATGAACCTGCTCTGCTTGAAGTTGTTTGCGTGCTCGATAGACGATAAAGGTATCGTTCGACGCTTCAAACATTTCCTTGGGGCGTTCGAGCATCTTTTGGCGGCGGGGCGGTGTCCAAAAGGCACGGATCGCATCGGCTTTAGGTCCCTGTACTATGTAGGTCGTATTGAATTGGGCATCGTCTTCAAATTGAATGTCTTGCCCACCGAAGAAGGTCGCGATCTTATGTTGCCATCCTTCGGGTTGTAGCGTCATCGCAGGGAGTTTCAATCGCTCGCTGATGCACATCAATATCGAATAGTGATGTGTTGTACGGTTCTTCCCGGAACCCGTTGTGTATTCATAATTGAAGACGAGCATCCGTTGGTCTTCAGACTCGGCAATGATCACGCTTGAATTCTTGGCGTTGTTTCCACGTTGGGCGATTGGCAGTTGAGTGAATCGCTCCTGATCGCGAATCGGAAGGACTTCCGCATATTCCAAGCCAAGGCTTTCGGCTAGCAACCGAATTTTCTCGCGGCGTTTGTTTTCTCGATAGTTGGCATACAATGCCATCAAGATCAAGAAAGCAATGACGAGTACGATGATGATAAATTGTGTCATGGTTCACGCTCGCAAAAGGAATAGGATCGCGTGGATATTCTAATAGATGGTTACAACCTCCTCCACCAATCTCCGTTTCTTACGACCGATCGAGGGCCCGGTTGGCTCGCTCGCGCCCGTACAAGGCTCCTCGTTTTCCTTCAATCGCACCAAACCACTCCTCCGCAAGCTATCACGATCGTCTTTGATTCGAAGGAATCGCATGGGCTTCAAGATCGCGAACAGTTTCATTCCATCGAGGTTTTGTTTGCGCAAGGACATGACGAAGCGGACGACCTATTGGAGCACTTGATCTCCAAGCACAGCCATCCTCGTTCATTGGTGGTCGTTTCTGCAGATCACCGCGTTCAAAAGGCAGCTCGTCGGCGCGATGCCCAAGCTCTCGATGGAGACATTTGGCTTGACCGTTGGGAACGACCAGTAAGCCATCCACACCGTCCCGCTTCCAATCACGACGAAGATCCGAGAGGTCCTGTACAACCAACCGATACCCAAGCTTGGCTCGAAAAATTTGGATTTGATGGGGATGAACAATGATCTGCCGAAGAAACCGTGGCTAAAGCAAGGACATCCAGTCCCTTGGAAGGCTTTCTTGAGTTAGCAAATGGCTTGGTTGGCATGCAAAGGATTTGCGAGCTCTATTCGGTTTTCGCAAACCGCTTACCCAGGACGGAAATGCTATTCGCTGGCAGTTACTTTGTAGTTGAGAGCCTTATCGCTAATGTCCATGCGGCACCACGCACCAGGCCATCGAACCTTCTGAACAGCCGTGTAGGCCTGCAGTTTCGCCGCCGAAATACTCGAGCCCAAAGCTGTGACGCCCAACACGCGGCCACCATCGGTGAGCACTTTTCCTTCGACTAACTTCGTGCCTGCATGGAAGACTTTGACACCTTCCAGTGTATCTGCTGCATCGAGACCAGTGATCTCTTTCCCCTTCTCATACTCGCCGGGATATCCTTGGCTCGCGATGACCACGCAAATTGCAGGACGCGGATCCCACACCGGATCGGTGATGGAATCCAAGCAACCATCGACGGTGGCTTCGAGAATGTCCATGATGTCGCTCTGCAATCGCATGATCAACGGTTGACACTCGGGATCGCCAAAGCGAACGTTGAACTCGAGCGTCTTGGGGCCGGCTTGGGTAAGCATCAAGCCCGCATAGAGAACACCGCGAAACGGTTTTCGATTTCGTTTCATGGTGTGAACCGTTTGAACCAAGATCTGCTCTTCGATGAGTTCGATCATGTCTTCGTCCACCATCGGCGTGGGGCAGTAGGCTCCCATACCTCCCGTATTGGGACCTGTGTCCCCATCGAACGCTGGTTTGTGGTCTTGGCAAGGTGGCAACGTCAGAATTGTTTTGCCATCGGTAATCGCCAAGACACTCGCTTCTTGACCGGAGAGGCGTTCTTCAATCACCATCTGACTGCCGGCTTTGCCGAATTCATTCTTGCGGCCGATACGATCGATGGCATCGAGAGCATCCTGGCGACGCGAACAAACGATGACCCCTTTGCCTGACGCGAGCCCGTCGGCCTTGACCACCACGGGAGCGCGATCGTTTTCGTTCGGATAACGAGCTTTGACATAACGCATCGCGCTATCGGCATCGCGAAAGCTCTGATAGTCGGCCGTCGGTACGTCGGCCTGACGCAACAGATTTTTGCAGAAGACTTTGCTACTCTCGAGTTGCGCCGCGGCTTTGGAGGGACCAAAGACGCGAAGACCTTCATCTTGGAAAACATCGACGATCCCGAGAGCCAACGGAGCCTCTGGGCCCACAACGGTCAGGCCAATCTTCTCGGTCTTGGCAAACTTGAGGAGACCTGCGATGTCGGTGGCTGCAATGGGAACATTGGTGGCGTCGAGTGCGGTCCCAGCATTGCCAGGCGCAACGAAGACTTCTTGGACACGCGAGCTTTTCGCGATCTTCCATGCCAGAGCATGTTCGCGACCGCCATTTCCAACAACGAGGACTTTCATAACACAACACTTTCGAGGTACGATGCCAAAGGGAAGCATTTTAGCTACCAAGGCCAATCTTCCCTAGGGTAGAAAACCCTCAGATCTCCAGCTATTTCAACCGATTCGTCCCTTCCATGGGGTGAAATGCGTCGATTGACCTTGATTCGCCGATGCCGAACCCCTCCGAAAACAAAGGGCTACCCGTGATTTCAACGAAGCAGGACGGGGGAGAAGAATCCCATGGGTGGATGACGGCTCTCGTGCTCGTTGGTCTTATCCTTCCTACGGCAGTGACGTTGGTTTATTTTTCCTTGCTTCGGGAATCGCATCCTGTCGTTCAGCAAACCGCGTATGCGGTAGGAAAAGGGCTCCAGTTTGCGTTGCCGATTCTCGCCTATGTTTGGTTCCGCCCACGTACCCATCAAGCACCTGATTTTGGAAAAAGCGCTGGGATGGGCGTGGTATTGGGGCTCGCCATCGCAGGCGCGATGTTAGCCCTTTATTGTTTTGCACTGGAGCCATGGGGTGTGATGGAAGGACCACGCATCCAAGCTACGGACAAGCTTTCAGAAACCGGATTATCCTCTCTCCCAGTATTCATCGGAGTCGCCGTTTTTTACTCCATCATTCACTCCGGTTTGGAAGAGTACTATTGGCGATGGTTTGTTCTTCGATTGGCTTTGAAGCGGTGGAGTGCTCCCATTGCAATCGGGCTGAGTAGCATCGGCTTCATGGCTCACCATGTCATCGTCTTGCAACGATTCTTTGGACTAGCGTCGCCGTGGACCTATCTTTTTTCGCTGAGTGTGGCGGTTGGAGGTGGGCTTTGGGGGACGCTGTATGTGCGGTACCGAACTTTGCTTGGTCCTTGGTTAAGCCATATGTGGGTCGATGCAGCCATCTTTCTATTGGCCTATTGGTTGGTGTTTCAGTCCTAGCAAGAATTCAAAGCGAGTTGTTCACCCAATGCCAAGCAAAGCGTTGCATTAGACGGCATTATTGGATGGAGGTGTATTCTCGGAATCGGTTGTCATCTCGGGTGATTCAGACTCGGCCTCACTGGTTTGGCTTGGTCCTCGAACCACAGCAAAGTAGACGCTGATGATAAGAATCATGGGGACAGCCATGATGAAGATCCAATGGACATAGAGGATGCTGATGACGATGCCAATCGCGTAGAGCGTCCAAAGCCACCAAGTTTCGCGATAAAACTGCTTTACTTTTTCCAGATCCATTCCAGGTCCGCCATCCCACAGCAACGATATCGTGCTCAATCTTTTCCATCACGCTGTTCCATCGCCATAGGGCACTTGGAAGCCGGCGTGATTTCGTTCTAACAATGACAGTTTCGACCGCTTCCAGGGCCGCCGTTGCTGACATCAACGCATCATGAAAGATGCTCGAATAGCATGCAAGGCGTCAAGACGTCGCACCAAGGATTTCGTTGACAGATCGTTCGATAGTGACGCATAGCCCTTCCAAATCTAGGTCGTCCTCGTCGAGCCCAAACGGGTCTTCTACATCTTCCGCAACGATTTCCATTCCCAGCATGAAATAGGCAGAGATGGTCGTCATGGGAATCGTCCACCACCCAAAATCGTTGGCGATTCCCCAAGGAAACGTCAACAAGAATAACACGGTACATTGCCGCGCAAAGATTCGATAGCTTCGAACGATAGGCGTTCTCGCAACACGTTCACATCCCCCGCATACATCGAGCAATTTTGCTAGTTCCATGTCGATGACTCGCAACTCATCACCATCGATTCTGCCATCGGTCTTCGCTTTGGCCAACCACTGGTAGATCTTGTGTACGGCTTCAGCGGGGCGGTGATCCCAATCGGATGAACCACCGTCTTCGCGCGGTGAACCGACGTGTGCGGGTACATGTCGCAAATGTTCCACTAGAACTTTGGGAAAGAGGATGAGCTGCTGGCGAAGCGACGCTGTTTCCTCCGATGTAAGAGGAGCTAAGCAGCGGATCTTGATCGCTAAGTTTCGCGTCGCATTGACCAGGGCACCCCAGAGTGTTCTCGCTTCCCACCATCGACCATAGGCCGTGTTGGTCCGAAAGACGAGTAAGCATCCGAGCACAAGCGAAAGCGCGGTGTGCACTTGAGATGGCATATCACCGATGTCTTTGTAGCTCGATATCTCTTTGAGAGTTGGAATCAAGCTATATACGCCGATGAGGAGCGCTAAGGAGCCCACATGAACCAACGTGCGACTTGATATGAAGGGGCGAACCAAGTCGCTCAATGGCATGCCAATTCCTTTCGTTGAGGAGCCCGATTCATCATAGAACCATTGATGCATCCTATGACCGTAACGTGAAGAACGGTCCAAGTTTAACGAAACACCGGCCGTTTCGGTACGGTAGTTTTGGCCCCGATCTTTCACAAGGTCAGGTCGAATGTGGAAAAACAACAGGCTAGGTCATAAAAAAAGGGATCGCGAATGCGATCCCTTTCTCATGGAGAGCTTTTTACAAGAACCTAGCGATCAAAGCGATAAATACCCTGACCCTTTGCGTTTTCGATGGAATAGTAAACTTCCCCATTGGCATCTTCACCGAAAGCCAACACGGGAATACCTTTCTCCATCACCTGCTCATTCTTGGTTGCTTTGCCAGATTTTTCATCATAGGACAAAGCCCAAATACTGCCGCTCACATAGTCGGCATAGAGATACTTGCCTTTGAGTTCTGGCATGCGATCTGAATTGTAGACGCGTCCACCAGTGATCGACTTACCAGTCGTGTGGTCATATTCCCAAACCGGATCGATCGGCGAAGAAACTCCAGCAACCGCAGGTCGATTGCCAAAGGGATAGCTTCCTTCGCGAGCACTCCAACCATAGTTGCCACCTTTGGTGATCACATTGACTTCTTCCCAAAGCTCTTGGCCAACGTCACCACACCAAAGTCTTCCACTCTTCGCATCGAAAGCGATTCGCCAAGGATTGCGTAGTCCATGAGCAAAGATCTCGGGGCGAATGCCTTGAGCATTGACGAATGGATTGTCCTTAGGAATGCCATAGGCGAGCCCTTGAGACTTGGAGTCAACGTCGATTCGCAGGATCGAGGCCAACAGTTGGCTGCGATCCTGGCCGGCTGCCTTCGGATCATTGCGAGCCCCTCCGTCGCCATAAGCAACGTAAAGATATCCGTCGGGACCAAATTCCATGGAACCTCCATTGTGGTTCTGGAATGGTTGTTCAATGTCGAGCAACACCTCTTCCGAAGCGGGATCTGCTTTGTTTGGATCGCTCTTGGAGACGGTAAACCGAGATACGATCGAACGGTGCGTTCCTCTTTGGGTATAGGATACGAAGAACTGCCCGTTCTTCATGAACTGAGGATGCATCGCCAGTCCGAGCAAGCCTTGTTCGTTCGCACCTGGATCGAACCAACGCGATACTTTGCTTTGGATGTCGAGGAAGATCGATGCTTTGTCGACGTCGGGTTTGTTTTCGAACGAATAAACGGTTCCTCGTTGATCGATTGCAAACAATCGTTTCGAGTCACCTTTGGCATGCGTCAATTCGAGGATGCGAATCGGCTTGTTGACATTACCGTTCTCGTCGAGCTGTTCCCAGCCTTCCCATTTCAAGTTCGGAAATGCAAGGGTACCTTTGAGGCCGAGCTTTCCATCGATCGGTTGTGGAGCAGAACCATCCTCGCTAAGTTCGCGAATCTTGACGTTGCGAAACGCAACGACGTCGTTGTGATCTTGAAGGCAAATAAAGCCCGAGCCAGCCTTACCGAAACCAGCAAACTCCTTGAACTTGCTCTTTTCGACTCGCTGATTCCAATCTTTGTCCCCAACCTTAAATCGATAGTAGAGTTGACCATTCATCGATACTTCGCATTGGTTGGGTGCAATGCGGACGAATAGTTGATTCCATTCACCTGCAGGACGGGTAGCGTCGAGTACACCAGTCTCCTTCACCCAGCTCGGTGGAACCGGATTGTAGAGTTGATAAAGCCAACCTGCTTTTTGAGGATCGTGCCCTTTGACGTTGTCTTGGATCTGAATCTCTGGACCGCTTTGCCACGGTGCTGGATTGTCTTCGGTAACGTGGAACATCAAACCACTGTTACCAGCTTCCGAAATCTTGTACTCAAGCGTTAGTTCAAAGTACTTGTACTTCTTTTCGGTAACGATGTCGCCAGCACCTTTGTCTTGACGAACCAAAGTGCCATCTTGGACCTTCCATCCATCTGAAACTTTGTCTTTCTTGTAGTTGCGCCATCCTTGGGTCGACTTGCCATCAAACAGCAGCTTCCAACCACTGAGCTGCTCCGGGCGAGTGAGTTCATTGGTGGGTGGTTCGGCCTGAACCGATGAAGATGATAGGACAGCGCTCATCGAAACGCCGAAACCCAAAAGGATTTGGCGCGAGGCAGGGAAGGGGAGAGGGAATCGAAAACGCATACGGCGTCTCCACATGTTCGTAGACTCATGGATATCAAAACAAACGCGTCCACATTCTAATAGCAATGGTCGATCATGGGGTGAAATCCCATTAAATTGCAGCGATTTTGAAGAGACATCGGTCTCGAATTGCCTGTGTTTTGCTGGTTTCCGAAGGCTTTTTTCGCTCGAGCCACAATCCCATCAGGCATCCTAATGCGAGAAGCGGTTTGGATCAGGTGAGGGGTTTGATGGCAATGGAATTCCGCGCTAGGGATGGTCGATGACTAGATTGGCCATATAGATTGCAGTGATCGTCTTTCCATTTTCGTCCTTCTCATGCGACGAGTACCAAGAGACCACCGCTTCGGTTGGGCTAAGCTGCAGAAATCCGGGGTAGGAATTGTCTCCACCACTTGGCAGTTCCAAGGCTTCTACAAGTTGATCGGAGTCAAGCCAATACAGGCAGGTCGTGGGATGGTTCCGATCGATCATCTTTCGACCACCCACCAACCATCGATCGTTCCATCGAACCAGGAGCGGACCACCTACATATCGATTCAGATCTTTTCTGTCCCAGGATGTGTAAGGTGGTCTCGAACGAATCAGCTGCGCCATTTGGTTGCCGCGCCGACCTATTGCGAGAATGGAACCATCGGCATCCATTTGAAACGCGGTTTCGTCGCCATCTGTTTCTTGGAATAAAGCCCGCGTATGCCACGTTAAACCATCGTCACTTTCGAGCATTGCAGATTCGACAATGCTGGTTTCGCCGCGTGGGCCCACTTGAAACGCGTGCTTACGGCGTCCGCAAAGATAGGCTTTGCCGTCATGAGCTGTCGCGCGCCAAATGTAATGGCCAAAGGTCCCTTCCAGAAGAATGGGACTATTCCAGTCGGTACCGTTGCCAGTCCAAGCGGCATATCCAAGATGTTGGTTGAGCTCGTATTGATCACGAGGCAACGTCGTTTTTCCGCTGTACCACGTTCCAGTGTAGACGAAGAGCTTTTCCTGAAAGACGAGAAAGTGGGGATCACGGGTATCACGCAGAGGTACCGAGAATCGATGGACTTCATCCCAATGCTGAAGGTCGACACTCGACAGAATGCGAATCGACGAAGTGGGATGGACCATATGCCCGTCCGGACAGCTTCGGAAAGCAAGGTAGTACCGTCCCTGAAATCTGGCCAAATCGGTAAACGCATTATGCTCCTGATTGCGAAAGACTGTCCGAATCTCTCGGGCTTCCATTTTGGGTAGCGAAGCATCTTGAGCCTTCGCCGGCGTGGCGAGGCACGCAACTTCGCAAAATCCAAGCACCCAAACAGACAAAACCTTCCATCGATTCATGATTGCCCCACCTTTTTTCGCACCATTGTAGCCGATTTTCACACCCCCGATTTCAACAATAGGTGGATGGCACCTATTGGATGTGCGGCACTTCTTTTGGGTGGGTTGGTGCGTTGGGGAGTTGATAAATTGTCGCGCCCACGGGAAGAGAGGTGGATTGCGCCTTGCCGATCGAATGAATCCTGCAAAGATATCGCGAGCTCAAAAAAACCATGGAATCTCCACAAACGCATCCACCCATGCCTTCACGTCGATTCGTTCTTCTATCGTGTCTCGCGGCGAGCATGATCTTGCTGGGATGCGGTCCTACGCCTCCGTTCGGCTCCAACCGGTTGATGTTGAAGCGAGTCGAGTTGGAATCCGAGACTTCGATGCAGGGAGTGGAAAGGGATCTCGCAGTATTTCTCGAAGAGACCTTCGGAACACCCGATGTACCGCGCTGGCCCTCTTTCTTGGCCGAAGGGGAGTTTGAATCGCTGAATCACCCCGAATGGTTGGAGCGAGCTGCGGGGCCAGTCGGGCGTGCTCACGATAAGATTGAACGCGGTCTTTATCGAAAGCACTGTGCCCATTGCCATGCACTCAATGGAGATGGTGCCGGCCCAACCGCCTATTTTCAAAACCCGTATCCGCGAGATTTTCGTCGAGGGACCTTCAAATTCAAGTCGACTTCCTTTGCTGCGAAGCCAACATGGGATGATCTCGTTCAGACGCTGGATCGTGGCATTGTGGGTACTGCGATGCCGTCGTTTCGCTCGCTGCATGCAGGCCATGCGGAACCTGGAGCCTCGGCCACCGATGATGAAGTAGCGATACTTGTACACTACGTTCGCTATTTGGCCATTCGAGGTGAGGCTGAGCGACGAATTATCTTGAAGGCCCCCAGTCAACTCGATTTGGAAAAGGGAGAGCGACTTTGGGATACGCGGTTAAAAGATACGGATGCTCAGGCTTTTCAGCAACAAACAGAGTGGCTGATCCAAGTTTGCAAAGACGTGGCACGAAGTTGGTTAGATGCCCCCAAGAAGATCATTGCGGTAGATTCGGTCGAAGCCGAAAAATATCGATTTCCTCAGGATTTTCATGACGAAAAACGCGAATCGCTCATCGCATCGATCGAACGAGGCAAGGCATTGTTTCGAAGTCCCACGGCCGCTTGCTTTCAATGTCATGGAAAGAACGGGGAAGGCGATGGAGCCATACCTGATTTCGATGAGTGGACGAAAGACTGGACGATCCGCGCTGGCATCGATCCCAAAGATCGAAAGGCTTGGAAAGCGATGAAGCCTTATGGTGCCTTGTCGCCTGTGCGCGATTTTCCACGGAACTTGAGATTGGGAGTGTATCGTGGTGGAAGCGATGCCGAGTCGATCTATCGGCGCATCGTCGGCGGGATCGAAGGATCTCCCATGCCTCCCATTCCGACAAAGCGCGAGCATCCAACAGGGATGGCTGAAAACGATCTTTGGGATCTTGTGCGGTTTGTCCAATCGCTCCCTTATGAAGAAGTGGATGGGATCCTTGCTGCATCCTCTGATAGCTCATCGCCAGTGGGTGCCTCACCCGCCAAGGAGGTGCAGCCATGAGTGATGCAAAAGTGTATCCCAAGGCGTTGCGCAACCTTCACCGTTGGGCGATTGCGGTGATGATCGCGACCTTTCCTTTGATTTGGTTGGGCGGATTGGTAACGACCTACGATGCTGGAATGGCAGTTCCTGATTGGCCTGGCACGTATGGATACAATCTTTGGTTGTACCCTTGGACGACCTGGATTTTTGGTCCCTTCGATCTCTTTGTAGAGCATGGCCATCGCTTGAATGGAACGGTTGTTGGGTTCCTGTCGATTGGATTCTGTATCGCTTCGTATCGATCGGAGCCACGCCGGTGGGCGATTCAATGGTCCTTTGCGGTGTTGATCGCCGTGATTTTGCAAGGAGCGTTGGGGGGGCTACGGGTTGTGTTAGATGCTAGAACATTGGCGATGATCCATGGTTGTACCGGCCCGCTCTTTTTCGCCATGGCAACGGCAACGTCGGTCATGACGTCACGGTGGTGGCGGGAGGTCAGTCCGACCTTGGGGAGAGCTCCGATTCGAACGTCGACAGCCATGGGATTGTTGGCTGCGGCAATTTGTCAGTTGATCATTGGAGCTCAGCTGCGACACATACAGCCCTGGGCCGAGCCTCGGCATTTCCTCATGTTTGTGCACCTGCATCTAACCTTTGCAGCCATTGTAACTTTGGGGATTGGCTGGGTCGCATTCAAGGTTTCGGGCCGATTTGAGGGAGAAACCTTGGGAATCTCGCGGCCTGCGGGCTTGCTAGTCCTGTTAGTCTTGGTCCAATTAGGCCTTGGAATTGGGACTTGGATCAGCAATTATGCTCTCCCTTGGCCAAACTTAACCCAATGGCTTGCTCAGTATACGATTCAAGCGAAAGGGTTCGCGGAATCGTTGATCGTCACGGGGCATCAAGCTACCGGTTCGCTCATCATTGCGTTGGCTACAGTCCTTTACTGCTCAGTTGCACGGCTCAATCGGAATTCGAAATAGGTTTGGCGTTTGATGGCGCTTGATACATCTCGAGGAATCGAAGTCCCTTCATCTCCGCCATTGCAGGAGCCGTTGACTGCATCGCTAAGTTGGTCGCGCATGTTGTCCGATTATATTCAGCTTACCAAGCCGCGCATCCTCATCATGGTTTTGTTGACTGTGGGAGTTGCGGTGGTGGCAGTGCCCAACACGGTGGCAAGTTTTTGGGTCTTCTTGCATGCCATGATTGGAACGGGGTTTGTTGCAGCAAGCGCCAGCGTGATGAATCAATGGATGGAACGCGGGCCTGACGCCCTAATGCCGCGAACCGCCAAGCGCCCCTTGCCCGATGGAAGGCTTACATCATTGGAAGCCGCTGTTTTGGGATGGGCCTTGTTCCTCGCAGGAACACTCTACCTCGCTGTGTTGACCACACTACTCACCGCCATCATTGGTGCCATCACGTGGACGCTTTATGTTTGGGTCTACACTCCTATGAAGCAATACTCATGGTGGAACACTGCAGTGGGAACGCTGCCAGGTGCCTTACCGGTGCTCATGGGATGGACAGCTGCTGGTGGACGTTTGGATGAATGGGGTGGCTGGTTGTTAACCTTGATCGTTGTCCTTTGGCAGTTTCCCCACTTTATGTCCATCGCTTGGCTCTATCGCGATCAATACGCACAAGCCGGCTATCAGATGCTTACCAACGTCGAACCGACGGGACGTTTGGCAGCATGGCATGCCATCATTCCCTCGCTATTGTTGATACCCAACATCCTATTTGTTCTTAGGCCAGTCTCTACCTACGATTGGTTCTTGGTCATTCTTGGAGTGATCACATGTATGGGGCAGATTGTGGCGTCGTTCGCATTCATGCGCGATCGCAATCGACAAACCGCTCGCAAATTGTTGCGGAGTTCCCTGATCTTCCTACCTGCGATTCTCGTGTTAGTCGTCGTGCGATCGTATCTGTAGAGGATCCTATTCGGACTCTTTCGCAAGATCGTGTACGAACGCTAAAGAACCGATGAGGATACTTGAGTGAGTGCTCTTTCGATCGATCAAGTTTCGCACCACTATGGTGAACGTCGCGCGCTGGATGCATTGAGTCTTGTGATTGAGCAAGGCGAGATCTTTGGATTGCTAGGCCCAAATGGAAGCGGCAAGTCAACTCTGTTTCGTCTGATATCGACTTTGACCCCGCTTCAAAAGGGCGACATCCGAGTCGAAGGTGAGTCGGTACGAACGCATCGGGATCAAGTTCGGTCGCTCATCGGGATCGTGTTTCAGTCTCCCAGTCTCGACGGCAAGCTCAGCGTTGAGGAAAACCTGCGATGCCAAAGCGCTTTGTATGGATTGCGAGGCAGGGCAGGGGAGAGTCGCATCGATGAGGTGCTTCAAGCGATGGGGTTGAGCGATCGTCGACAGGATCGTTGCGAAAAGTTATCGGGAGGGCTCAAGCGGCGCGTTGAGTTGGCTAAAGGGATGTTGCATCATCCCCGCGTCTTCTTGATGGATGAACCAAGTACTGGATTGGATCCATCGGCTCGCATCGATTTTTGGCATGCGACGGTGGACCTTCAAAAGCGTCATCAAAGTACGGTGGTGCTCACAACGCATCTTTTGGAAGAGGCTGAAAAGTGCGATCGTATCGGAATCCTTCATCAGGGCAAATTGGTGGCCTGCGGGACTCCCGATGGTTTGCGAAAAGAGACGGGAGATGCGGTCTTGATGTTGACAGCTCGCAATGTCGAATCGGTTGCTAGCCGATTGGAATCCAAGTTTACATGGAAGCCACAGATCCTGCACCAACAATTGCGATTGGCGATTCCCGACGCGATGCGATGGGTGCAGCCCATTTCGGAGTTTCTCGGTGATGAGATCGACTCCATATCGGTAGGACGCCCTAGCCTCGAAGATGTCTTCATCGCCAAGACAGGTCATACTTTTTGGGAAAGCGATGCAAGTCATGAGTGAGTTGCCATCCAGTTCGGTTCGCCCCTCAGCGGGGTCGGTGATTGCGATGTTGGCCGGTCGCGAGTGGACCCGATTTTTTCGTCAGCGCAATCGAGTGATCGGCGGGCTTGGGCAGCCGATTTTGTTTTGGCTGCTATTCGGTACTGGGATGCATGGGGCCTTTCGAGCAGGCGATGGAAGTAGTTTTATGACTTACTTCTTGCCTGGTACGGTCGCGTTGATCCTGTTGTTCACGGCGATCTTTGCCACGATTTCGATCATTGAAGATCGACGCGAAGGATTCTTGCAAAACGTGCTCGTGGCCCCCGTGCCGCGCTGGACGATTGCCCTTGGGAAAATATTCGGAGGAGCTGCGATCGCTTGGGTGCAAGCATGCTTGTTCCTTTTATTAGCGATTGCGACGGGGACGATGCCAGTCACCGTGCAGCTCTTGCCGCTTGTAATCATGATGGCCATCGCTGCCATGGGACTGACTGGCTTGGGCGTTTGTTTTGCTTGGCCGATGGAGTCAACGCAAGGGTTTCACGCCATCATGAATTTGATTCTGATGCCACTTTGGTTGTTGAGCGGGGCTTTCTTTCCCATTCCAATGCTCAGCCCTAATGCACCGATCGGACAAAAAGTGATGCATTGGATAATGTGCAGTAACCCGGTGAGCTATACCATTGCCGGCATGCGTACCATGATGTCAGAAGGTCCTCCCTCGCCGGACATGTGGAACCCATCCGCTCTTCTGGTTTGGTCGGTGACCATTGGATTCGCTGTCGCGACCTGCTTGCTTGCAACTTGGATCATTCGACGACCCTATCGAGGTGCATTATGACGCAACGAGTATTCTTCATTGCGGTGGCGGCCTTGGCCGGCTGTATTGCAGCGCTGATCACATTGCCTCGCGGCAAAACGCCATCCACACAAATGCAGACCGAAGGGGACGCGGGGTCTGCTGTTGTCGATACTCCGGCAGTTCGCATCGCGAATCGGAAAAAGAGCCTTGCTCAGATGCAGGAGAGCGTTGCGAAGCTCGAGCCAGGCAAATGGTTGACGAGTTGGCGATTGATTGAACGCACCGGAATGGAAATGGGAAGCGAGGAACTGAAAGGGCAACCATACATTGCTAGTTTCTTTTTCTCCACATGCCCAGTCGTCTGCGTTCGCCAAAACGATCAAGTGAAATTGCTACAGGAAAAGTTTCGCAAGTACCCGATTCGTTTGGTGAGCATCACTTGTGACCCCGAGAATGATTCACCCGATAAGTTGGCCGCCTACGCAGAGCGGGTTGGGGCCGATCGCGACAAGTGGTTGTTTTTCACCGGCGACTGGAATTATCTCCGCCGTGTCTCTTCGGAAATATTCTTCAACGGTCTGCATGCTCCTAAAGAGCATATTGAAAAATTCTTGTTGATGGATGCCGAAGGAAAGCTCATCGCTGAATACGATTGGCATGATCCCGATGAGGTGGCCCTCTTGGAAGCCGACGTCAAGCAAATGTTTGAAGAACGTTAAGACCGTTGGTTCGAGGCCGATGTTTTCTTGATTGCATGGGATGTTCGATATGCTTTCTGCAGCCATTACGAAGAATGACCGATTGGCAACGATTCTCATTGGGGTCGTTTCAGCGATCGTTTTCATCGCGGTCGTCGTTCTTGGAAAAGTAGAACTCCAGGTCGACCTTGGATTCAACGTACATTGGTTTGCAACCGCCAATGCCATCATCAATTCGTTGGTTGCGATCTTGCTCGTCGCAGCTCTTGTGATGATCAAGAAACGTCAGTTCGCGATGCACCGAAACCTCATGCTAACGGCCATGGTCTTGTCCGTACTCTTTCTCGTGTCCTACATTATCCACCATTTGCTGAGTGGAAGCACGATGTTCGGAGACGTCGATCACAATCATATACTCGACGAAGCCGAGAAGGTGGCGATTGGAGGCATGCGATGGGTTTACCTCGTGCTTTTGCTAACCCATATCGTTTTAGCTGCAATCGTATTGCCCATCATTCTCTTCACAGCCTATCGAGGCCTGACGGCCGAGTTCGCTGCGCATCGCAAGTTGGCTCGATGGAGTTGGCCGATTTGGTTTTACGTGAGCGTGACTGGGCCAATTGTATACGTCATGATCTCACGTTATTACGAATGAACGAAGTTTTATCTTTTCTTTTCGCTTATACAGCATGTTCAAAAGAAACGAGGCAAGTGTTTTCAAAACACTTGCCTCGAGACGTTTCTAAGGAGCCACACTTGCTAACTACGATGGCTCTATTGAGCTTGGATGCAGTAGAGTGCGTGGCTTGAACGAACAAATAGTTGGTTATCGGCAATAGCCGGTGTGCTGCTAAAGTCCTCAGCTCGATCGGTGATGCGATTGACACCGAGCGACTTGAATTCCGGTCCGATGGCGATCACGTGCATGTCTCCGTTGCGAGTGATATAGAAGATCTTTCCATCGCCAGCGACGGGAGACGAATAGTCTTGGCCTCCACCACCACGTCGACCTCCACCGCCTCCACCAGGTCCACCAGGCCCTCCAGCGCCACCTCGTCCGTTACCACGTCCCCCGGGGCCGCCAGGTCCCCCTGGTCCTCCTGGGGCATTATCGCGAGCGGGAGTCTCCGCGGCTTCCGCGGAGGCTCCTTTACCTGCAGGTAGTCGGCCTTGATAAATGCTCTTGCCGGTCTTGGCATCGATGCAGTTTGCAACCCGACCGATAAAGAAATAGATCTTGTCATCGATTACCAAAGGCGAGCCAATTCGGTTGCGTTCGTTGTTCTTCCAGACGACATGGGTCATCGAGACATCGTCTTTTCCACCTGCGCGAACGGCAATTCCACCACCGCTTCGTCCTTCGATGGAATACACGACATCTCCACTTACGGTCACGCTCGAACAGAATGAATCGTCACCATTGGAAGGGCAATACCACAGGAACTTTCCATCGTTTGGATTGAAGCCCCAAATTTCTCCGGGAACACCGATCACAAGTTCGGTGGTGCCTTGCGCGGTCTTGACGAGGACAGGAGTTCCCCAGGTGCTTGTAAAGTTATCGGCTGGCGACTTCCACAGTTCTTTTCCAGTCGTCTTATCAAAGGCATAGAGAGTGTGGCTCTCGGCCGATGCGAGAACGATCAGTTTATCTTCGTAAAGGATTGGGCTACACGCAGAACCCCATCGTCGTGAATCGAGTCCATCGCCGACCATGGCATTCCATTTTTCATTTCCTTCGAAGTCGTATGCATGAACCCCCGACTTTCCAAAGAAGACGTATACCATCTTGCCGTCCGTCACGGGAGAATGGGATGCGTAACCATGTTCGGCAAACATGCCTCCATAGTTGTCTTCTGGAAGCGTTGCTTTGACTTCGCGATTCCACAAGGTTTTGCCCGACTTGCGATCGATGCAAAGCAAGTGGCGTTTGAGCGTTTCAAGAGAACCACTTTCACCATCGTAGCCGCTCCAACAAGTCACGAAGACGCGATCGCCAACGATGATGGGGCTCGATGATCCAGGTCCTGGCAACTCGCACTTCCAAGCCAAGTTTTTGGTAGGGGACCATTCGGATGGCAAATTGGTTGCCTGGAGAGCGACACCACTTCCATTTTCGCCTCGAAAACGAGACCAGTCGGCGGCGTGTAGCGAACTTGCCGCAAAACCCATACACAAACCAAGCGAGAATAGCCGGCGCAGTGGCGACATCGGAGACTCCTAAACTTCCGGTAGAAAAGATTGCGTTCCAAGAAAACATCGAGAACGCCGAACTCTTTTTAACCCATGGGAATGCCGCAGGTAGCGATTTTCACACTCTGAAGCCGATTTCTGCCAAAATGCTCTCAATGGAAGCTGTTTCCCCGAAGCACAAACTTGCGCCTCGAACGATCGAAGATTGTGCCTTTCCAATAGAAAACCACATTATTCAGGGAGAGTGCCAGCTGCGATGACAAGCCAAATGGACGAAAAAACTCGGGTCACTTTTGTGGATCAAACTGGTTCAAAAAGTGTTGAAGCGGTGATTGCGAAAGGTGTTCCGGTCAAAAGGATCCTTCCCAATGTCGTCTCCAAGCTTCAACTCCCCGTTCTCGGACCGGACGGGTTGCCCATCAGCTATTCACTCGATCATCGCGAGGGTGGGAAACGTCTTTTAGAAGACCAAACCTTGGAAGATGCCGAAGTAGGGCAGGGGGATCACTTGGTCGTCTATCCCGAAATGGTCGCTGGTTCATTTTGCAAATCGAAGAAGTCGATGTGAGTTGGAGAGCATGATGTGCGATGAGTGAACCTATCGAAAATTATTCACCACGACAGCGGCGACTGCAAACCGACTTTGAAGCGCTGAGTGCTTTGGCAAACGAAAGCGGGGCCTTTGCATTTGAAGTCTGCTATCGCGGTGAGCTCGATTTGCCGGAGTCTTATCTGTTATGGTTTTATGGTCCGAGTTTGGTGCGCGTGTGTGATCCGTTCGAGTATGGCATTCGAATCATGGAAGAGCATCAATGTCGAATCACCTTGGGGCCACACTATCCGAGGCACATGCCGAACCTGCAATGGATCACTCCGATCTTTCATCCCAATATTGCGCCATCGGGTGCGGTCTGCTTGGGTGGATACTCTTCGTATTGGGTACCTAGTCTGCAGATCGATCATCTCTGCGAGATGTTGTGGGACATGCTATGCTTCCGCAACTTCAATTTAGAGAGTCCCTACAATCGCGAGGCGGCCCAATGGTTGGCTCAGCAGACGACCTTCACGTTTCCGCTTGAGACGCGCGAGTTGCGTCACATTCCGCATCGTGGTCCGAGCGGTCGTTCTACGGAAAGCACGGGAAAGACTTGTCGTCCTGTTTCATCAAGCCAGTTGGCCGATACCGATATCCAATTCTTAGAGGATTGATTTCGGCCATGAGAGTGTTGCTGATTGGGGTGGAAATCGTTTGATAAGGGAGGTCGCTTTCACCCTAGAAAATCAAGCCCTTCACGCATGAATCTTAAGAAAAGCTTATCCAATTTAACTTTGTGAAATCGGATGTTCGGGGTTGAGAAGGTTGGATGATGTGGTACTCTTTACGCCACGTCACACGGTGGCGGTGCTCGACAAAGGCTTGCGAAAGCCTGCGTTTCTAAAGCAACCGCGAAACAGGGAACTTCGGTGCGATTCCGAGACGGCCCGGCCGCTGTAACCCATGCGATGAGAGACACCTCTCATCTCGATTCACTTGTTCTGAAAATGCCATTGTGTTCTTCGCTCTTGGGCGAGTAGCACGAGAAGGCGAAGCGGTTCGAATGCGTGGAAGTCAGAAGATCACCGAGGACGAGGTCATCGGTGCTCTTTGGGTGGAGCGTTTGGCCGAGCTTTCAATCCATTGTTTTCGTTTTGCCCCATTTCCGTTTTCCCTGTAGCTCCTTAGTTCCTACGTGGGTTAACCATTGCTCATGCGCCAAGGGATCGCTCTGCGCATAGGCTGGGCTGCGCAATAGAGTGCTTTTCCTTTCTTGTATGGAATGATAAGGAGATACATCATGGCCAGCCAATGGCCGCTCGGCATTCACTCTGATTGAGCTTCTCGTGGTCATAGCGATCATTGGAATCTTGGTTGGTATTCTGTTGCCGGCAGTCCAGCAAGCTCGCGAAGCAGCGCGGCGTATGTCTTGCCAAAACAACCTTCATCAAATTGGAATCGCGCTGCATAACTACCACGATACGCAGCGACGACTACCTCCCGGTTGCCTTCAGTGGAGGCCGGGTGGATCCCCTCACAACTCAAGAACTTCGCTTGGTCTGCCTTGTTGCTTCCTTTTTTGGAACAGCAGAATCTTGGCCAGCTTATCGACTACAACGTCCCCTTTGATCATCCCAACAACGATCGTGCGGCCAACTATCGTATCGCAATCTATCAATGTCCATCGGTTCCCGAGAGAACGCAGGTGCGCGGTCGAAGCGATTACGGTGGCGTATTTTGGGCAAGCCGCATTACAACGCATTCGAATACCAACAACGGAGTCTTCGTCTACGATCGCGCATTCCATTTTCGCGACATCACCGATGGACTGACCGCAACACTTTGTGTTGCTGAAGATGCTTTGGGCCCGACGCCGAATGGATCAACGGTAGCAATGTCTTTGAACAGTCGGGTGGCATCAATGACCCAACGAGTTGGATCGGCGACAACGAAATTCGCAGCAAGCATCCCGGTGGAGCGATGGACTGTTCTGCTGCGGACGCGTTCGTTTTCTTCGGATTCAATCGATCAACAAGTGCTGGCAGCCATGATCACTCGCGGTGACGGTGATCGATACGACGACCCCGAGTAAATGCTCGCCAAGCTTTCGCGTCTCCACTCCCCCGAGTGTGAGACCACAACTTCTTTATTACCGAACATAGACGTGACTTGCAGCTTGATTTTTGGAGAACCATGATGATGATACGACGCAACGACTTTTCGATATTTGGGTTTGCCCTACTGGGCCTTTGCCTTACAACCATATCGGCCCATGCCGACTTGCTAACTTTTGAAGGTTCTGTTCCTGCCGGCTCTTTTCAAAATGGCGGTCCAGTAACGAACAACAATGGATTTACCTTAGGAAGCTTCTATCTCCCGAACAGTTACAATTCGAGTTTCGGTGGTTTCTGGTCAGGATGGGCGCTGTCGAGCGTCTCCAATTCGACGACCGCTGGCTTTACAAATCAGTATGCGGCCTATCCAGGATCGGGTTCCGGTTCGGCGGCCTATGGTGTTGGGTTTGGTAACACCTATTTGTCGTTCGCCGATACCGTTCAAGTGCAGAAGGTCGATTTAGCGAATACCACCTATGCCGCTCTTTCGATGCTCAATGGTGACCGATTTGCCAAGAAGTTTGGTGGGACATCAGGCAATGACCCTGACTTCCTGAAGTTGACCATTACCGGTTATTCTGGGTCTAATCGAACGGGTTCTGCGACAGGTTCGATGGACTATTATCTGGCCGACTATCGCTTTTCAGACAATACCCAAGACTTTGTTCGCAATCAGTGGAATTCGGTCGATCTAACTGGGTTAGGACAAGTTCGATCGATTGGTTTTCAATTTGATTCCAGCGACACGGGCACCTTCGGGATCAATACTCCAACCTATTTTGCGTTGGATAATCTTTCAGTGACGGCGGTTCCTGAACCTACATCGATGGCGTGCCTAAGTGTTGCTCTTGGTGTAGGTGGTCTCGTGCGGTGGTCGCGACGTTCGCGCCGCCGACAAACAGGCCGACAAGCAGATCGTGAGCCCTCTTCCAAGGCATGATCCCAAGCCGATCGCATCAGTCGATTTCAACCTTCGCCCAAAACGGGCGAAGACGATCGGCACGAGTTCGGACATCTTCGAGCAAAACTTCTACATTTGGTGTCACTTCGACGTTTTTGTCTCGCTTTTGAATGACCTTGATCTTCTTGGTGAAGTCCGCCGTGGTTGGATCGAGCCACAAGGTAAATTTCTGAGCGGGAAGGGCGGAAAAAGTGAATGTATTGGATTGAGGATTGCGTTCGAACTTGAGATCCGCCACACGATTGGGAAGGAACTTGAGCAACGGATGATTCATCTTGTCGTTGTTGAATTCATTCACCTCGAGCCACCAAAAGAAGTTATCGCCAGGCCGCGCAGAGCGGAGAGTGATGTTCGATTTCGGTGGAGGAATACGGGTGTGACTGGCAAGGTTCATCCATTGCATGATGCGAGGTAGTTCTTCGACGAACATATCGCTTCCGCGGCCATTGTATTGAACGTAGAGAACGTCATTGCGGGAGAATTGCATGTAGTCGTCGAGGGCAGCACCAAAACGAATGCGTGGTCCAGGTGCACCATCGAGTTCCCCTGAAACAAAATAGAGGGGGACATAACGAGCGCTCTCGTGATAGTGCTTGATAAAGGGTGTGGGTGTGCCAAGACCGATGGCAACTGCACCAGCCCAAAGATCAGGATGGGATAAAGCTAGATCCCATGCCAGCATCGCCCCTGAGTAATGGCCGCCCACGTACACGCGATTGGAGTCCACATTGGTTCGTCGCATGGCATCACGCAAGCAAGCGAGGGCTCGAGCGTGTTCGTTTTCAGTCGATTGATAGAGGCCTGAATCAGGATTCTTCCACATAGGTGAAACCACGACGAAGCCATGTCGCGACGCTTGACCATCCGCCATTTTCCACTCTTCGTTGTATCGGCCAGCCCACCAATTCAGCTCGCTCTCCGCGGTGCCTCCACCATGCAACGCTAAGATGCACGGGTAAGAGCGGTACGGATCGTATTGAGGTGGTAGCTGGAGATAGTACGAAACTTGCTCGCCATCCAATTGCGCGACAGGGATATCGATCTTGAAGCGAGTCGGATCGGATTCGGTGGGAGTTGGCAAGGGAATCGCGGGTAGCATGTGGGCGACCAACGGCGCAATGAAGCGAGGCGAGCCCGCTTCGAGCTTCTTAATCTGCTGAAGGAGATCGCGCCGTTGGACTTCGGAAGTGTTCGATAGGAACTTGGTAACGAGCTCGCGAGTTTGAATCAGAGATTTGGCAAGTCCTAGGTTTTCAATGGTCAAACCGGAGCCGGCGATCCAACCGCTGATGCCCATCGCAACACGGCTTTCAAGTTTCATCGTATCGTCGTCTTTGAGCCGTTCATAATCGACCATGCGATTGAGCGTGTTCGAAGAGAGTTTTTCGGCGATCTCGGCGCGTATAGGCTCTAGGGCCATTTGAAGAGCAGCATCATCCGCTCGTTGGATCTGGGTTAAGCAAGACTCCTCATTGATCTGCTTGATACGAAGTTGTTCGCCTTGGTCTTCGGTGAGTCGCTTTGAATCTTGATTTGGGTTTTTACCGTCATGTTCTCGGGGCGGAACCCGCGGAGTAAGGCATTCGCCAGATCGTATTGTCCTGCGTTTCGACGCAATTGGACTTCGTCGAACATCTGGTCGGCAATGGCCTGCGCAAAAAGAGCCAAGTTCTTGCGATGAACTGCCATCTCGGGCAATTCGCGAATGGATCGTTCGAGTACATCGATGGCTTCGGGATACATCTTGGCTTGATTCAACAAGCTGATGATATCGAGCCATTCTTGTTCGCTTTGGCGGTTGGCATTGGTGGTGAGAATGTCGACTAAGAGTTTGGGTGGTATCGATTGGATGGCGATACGCATGTCCCAAAGGGGCGTTCCTTTTTCGCTTCGCATCGACTCCACTCGCAAATAGACCGGAGTGATTTCGGTGATACCTTGGACGAGTTCATGGCTTCCACCGACGGTTCGGACTTGGGTCAAGCGACGACCGAATTGATTGAAGTCTGTCCCTTGCGATGCAGCGATGCCTTGGAGCGGGCGGCCATCAGTGGATCGTCGTTTGGCATTGTTGAGCGGAATCGAAAGAAGAGGATCGGTTGGATTGGCGGTTGCGATCGAGTTGTTGTGAACAAAGGTGGCGCGTAGGCCATCGTCGACCACCGCAAGCGTTCCAGCCTCGGTCCCTTTGCTATGCTTGGAATCATCGAGGCTTCCGCGTGGCAGAACATTATATTGCCCTTTGATCGTCATCCCATTTTTCAGGACGATGATGTTTTCTTGGGGTAGGGCAGGGGGGGCAAGAATGCCTCCCCAAAGAAATGCCACGGCGAGCCAGATCAGCGAAAAGTTTCGGTAGGGTGTCGGTGTCATGGAATCCACGGGGTTCCGCACAAAATCGATAAAAGTCCTAGCCCTTTATTCTAGGCTTTGACAAACAATGGATCGTCGAATTGGCCCGTTTTTCTCGACAGTTCCTCGAAAATGCGAGGGAAACAACGCGAATGGCATCGGGGGCATTGCCGGGTGCGTATAGTAGCCCAGTTTCTCGATGGACCGGAGCCATGGTGTATTCGCTAGACTCATTGCCACCGCATTTGCTTGAGCGATCTCGCTGGTTTTCTCCCTCCCCAGCACGTCCGAGTGGAAAGTACGTGATGTACTGGACACACCACGCTCTCCGAACGGATGAGAATCCCGCTCTCGATGTGGCACGCTATTGGGCTAGGCTCCTCCAAGTTCCCTTGGTTGTTTATCAGGGAATTGCCGAATCGTACCCGTTTGCGTCGGATCGCCACCACACGTTCATGCTCGAGGGGGCTCGCGATCTTCAAGAACAATATCGCCAGCTCGAGATTCCTTACCTTTTCCATCTCGATCGACGCAGCCATCGCATTCCGATGCTCTATGAAGTGGCGAAGCAAGCGGCAATGATCATCACGGAAGATTTTCCGTTAGAACCGACCCGAGGATGGACAGAACGGTTAGCTTCCAAAATGGACTGCCCCATCCTTGCAGTCGATACGGCCTGTGTGGTTCCTCACCGTCTGGTTGGAAAGGCCTTTGATCGAGCGTATCAATATCGAGAAGCAACGAAGCAATTGTACGAAGAGCGAGTCGGGAAAAGATGGCCACCATGGGAGGTCTCGCTACCTCAGGCCGATCTATCGAATCTGTTGCCCACCGAGGTGCTCGAAGAATCGTTGGACCTTCGTCGCGCAAGTTTAGAAGAGTTGGTATGTACATGCGACATCGATCATACCGTCGGGCCAGTGGCGGATACGCGTGGTGGTTCGAAGAACGGTTACCGAAGGTGGAATGCATTTCTATCGTCCAAGCTTGCGAGCTATGCCAAACGTCGCAATCAAGCGGAGGTGGATGGTGTGAGTCGCATGTCGGCCTATTTGCATTATGGAATGGTCGCGCCGACACGACTTGCGAGGGAAACGTATGAACGTTGTCCTCATCCTTCCGCCGAAAAATACTTGGATGAACTATTGATTTGGCGCGAGTTAGCGTTTGGGTTCTGCGCCTACCGCGAATATTACGAAGGATGGGATGCCTTGCCGGCGTGGGCTCGCGCGACATTGGACCGTCATCGAAAAGATGCGAGACCTCAGCGGTCGAGTTGGGAAAGTTGCGCGCGTGGACAATCGCATGAACCCTTGTGGAATGCTGCGCAGCGGAGCTTGCTCGTGCATGGTGAACTACATAACAACCTTCGCATGACCTGGGGAAAGGCTCTCTTAGATTGGGCTCATGATCCAGAGGTTGCCTTGCAAAGAGTGGTCGACTTGAATCACCGCTATGCGCTGGATGGACGTGATCCCTCTTCGTATGGTGGAATACTATGGTGCTTTGGGCAATTCGACCGACCTTTCGAACCAGAGCAGCCTCGCATCGGAACGGTTCGCCCTCGGCCGCTTCAAGAACATGCCAAGCGGCTCGATTTGGATGCCTATAGTCGAATGGTGAATCGACCAAGGTTTCAGACTTCGCCGCGGATTGCAATGGTCGGTGCGGGGCTTGGGGGCCTCATGGCTTCTCGCCTCCTCCAAGATCATGGCTTCGACATTTGCGTATTCGAAAAATCGGGAGGATTTGGAGGCCGATCTGCAACGCGTCGTGTTCATGGCGACTTACAGTTCGATCACGGTGCGCAGTACATGACGGTGCGCGATTGTCGCTTGCACAAGTATCTCGCCAGTTGGATGGAGGATGGTTTAATCGTTCCTTGGATGGGACGTATTGGAGTTTGGGATCAAGGGAAGTATCAACCTGAAAAGAAAACCATTGATCGTTTTGTTGCCGTCCCCGGAATGAATGAGTTGGGACGGCATTTGGGACAAGATCTTCGCGTTCATCTGCGGACTCGGATTGTTGGCACGTCGATGGAGTGTTGCGAGTCGAGATTACAAACGTCTTCTTCGTCTTCGGTTGGCCTCTATTGGTTAACGGACGAGCATGGCGAGCGCCACGGACCTTTTGACATTGTTCTCTGGAATTGCCCTGCACCTCAATTAGTAACGATTGTCCCGGATGGGTGTCGATGGAAACCCAAGAGCGATGAGGTCCGCATGCGTCCATGCTGGACGTTGATGGTTGCTCTTTCGCAACCATGGAGTCTTCCATGTGATGGTGCCTTCATCCACAACAGCCCACTTCGTTGGATGGCTCGCAATAACTCCAAGCATGGTCGGCCACAACAACTTGATTGTTGGGTTGCACATAGCACCGATGGATGGGCGGAAGAGCATCTTCTCGACGATGCCGACCACGTTACCGAGTTGTTGTTGCAAGCTCTTCGCGATGCATGTGGCATCGCTATGCCAGAGCCAATCTATCGGCATAGTGCTCGGTGGAGGTTTGCGACTCCGGATCCCGCATTGGAGAGCGAATGTTTGTGGGACCCAAGCACCCGATTGGGAGCTTGCGGTGACTGGTGCCATAACTCCCGCATCGAAGGTGCGCTCTTGAGCGGGATGAGCCTTGCGGGGCGAGTCCTGGGGTGGTGTCATGAGCATTTGAAAGGAATCGAACCCCATGTCGATTCCTCACCCCAGCAGCTTTCGCTGTTTGGTCCCTGAGATGAACTTGCCATAAAAGCTATGCGTTCCTTCAGGCAAGCGCCTTTCGGTTGGATTACAATCCACCTCTTGAGTCTGCAGTCATTAGGGCGGGATTAGCTTGAGGAGTAGCAATATGCGATGGGGTCATCGATCACGGAGTTTGGTGTTGGGGTCGATTGGATTTCTGGCTTTCGATGGTTTAGGAACGAATACGATTGAAGCTCAGGTCCCCGAGATCCAAGGGTTTCGGACGACCGTGAAAGAGAATAAGGTCGTTCTGCAGCCAATCCAAGTGAATGGTGTTCGCGATATCAAAGTTCCTCGACTGTTCAACGGAGTGAAGAGTATTCGCATCGTAGAGGGAGATCAACGTTGGGAAGGGACTCTGCAGCCTGAGATCGATCATTGGAAGATCGGTCTAGGTGCGAAGAAGACTCTCACAGATCAGTCTTCGATCGAGCTTGAAATGGAAGGAGTGCCTCAATGGGTACAGCCTACCGTGACAGCTCAAGCCGATGGTAGCTTTCGATTGCCAGGGAGTGCCGCACAAACGATTGGGGCTCGCTTGCTTCGTTATGAGCCTCAGCCTCATAAGAATACGGTTGGTTATTGGGCGGATGCTGCCGATTCCGCATGGTGGCTACTTCAATGCGACAAGGCGGGCGAGTTCAACGTCGCAGTCTTGCAAGGTTGTGGAGTAGGGCAGGGGGGCAGCGATGTGGAGTTTCGCTTTTTGAAGAAAGTTGGCGAAGAGTGGAAGCCTGCAGGTGCGAACGTCGTTTGGAAAATCGAAGAGACGGAGCATTTCCAGGATTTTCGATGGCGGCATCTGGGGAGAGTCTCCTTAGAGAATGGCACCTATCGCATTGAGGTTCATTGCATTCATAAAGCCAAGAATGATGTTGGAGATATTCGCGAACTTCAGTTGGTACGGTTACCCATGCAGCGATAATCTCCGAGGCAAATCATGGCAAAGTCGCGAAAACGGGTTGCGCAGATTTCCAAGGTGAGTGCATCGCAGCGAGGGAGCGACGTTGTTCGCGAGTCGCGAGATTCGATTCGCGGACTCACCGACATACCCAATGTTGGAAAAGCAACGGCGCAAGACCTGTTGCTATTAGGGATTCAATGTCCCCAAGACCTTATCGGGAAAGATGCGCTGCAAATGTTTGACGAACTTTGCACGCTCACCCATCAAAAGCATGATCCTTGTGTCATCGACGTGTTTTTAGCTGCAGTGGACTTCATGGAAGGGGCACCCAAGGCACCATGGTGGGACTATACCCCACTCCGAAAACGACTGCTCGAAGATCGAAGCCATTGAGTTTGAATGGCTTTATTCGACCTCAAACAATGGGACTACGTTCTTTTCTAGCCAACATGCGAGCGTTGCTCCATCGAGTATCAGGATGCGTTCATCGTTGGCTTGCACCCAAAGGCAATGCATGTCGGGCGAGAGAATTTGGCTGACCGACAGCATCCATTGGAGTTCTTCACCAAACATGAAGAACGATTTCGAAGTCCCGTGATCGACTTCATCGATCATTTCTTCGGCCCATTGCAGAATTCCGCCAGTGGGGCATTCGCGTTGGAAAGATTCAATGGCCGTGGAAGGCAATTGCGAATCGAAGTGCCAGTAACCCCATTGGACTTCCAAACGTAGCGGAGCAGGGGAGGTGTTCTCGATCCGCAAGTCGATGGAAGGATTCTCGAATTCAGAATCATTCCACTGCATTTCGAAGCGAATCGGCAAGGTTTGGCTTTTCATTGTGAGCTCCTTATGGGGTTGGGTTCATTCGACGATAGGAGTGTCGTCGAATCGAATGACACCTTCGGTCAACGCCAGGGAAGAATCCCAGGAAGAATGCAAAACGCCCGAAATTGCCGGCATTTCCAGTGGAGCAGGGGGGTGCGCCAACAATAGGTGGCTGGCACCTATTGTTGTTTTTACTTCTTGTGGGTGGTTTGGTTGAAATGAGGCTTAACCTTTCGGGAAATGCGGGTCCGGCTTATGATTGGGTTATGACGATTATTCCGAGCCTACCGGCCGGAAATGGCTAGCATTTAGGTTTCGGCATGACCAAATCTCGCGATATCCTCGGACCTTACCGGCTTACCCGGCTCATTCGGATGGGCAGTACCTGCCAGGTCTTTGAGGCGGTCGACATGACGGACCAGAAGCGTTATGCGCTCAAAGTGCTTCGGCCTGACCACCGCAATAACAAAGCCGAAATCGCTTCGTTGCGACATGAGTTTGAAGTTGCCAAGAACCTATCGCACAAGAACTTGATTCGGATTTTCAAGTTTGAAACCGACACCGAGTTGCCCTATTTGGTTCTCGAGCTTTTCAGCGAATTGAATATGAAGCAGGCGTTGCGAAGAGGACCTGATTCGCTGGCCTTCATGCTGGACAAGATTCTCGAACAGTGCGTTGAGTCCCTTTACTATTTGCACAGCAAAGGGTTTGTGCATTGCGACGTGAAGCCAGACAACTTTCTGGTGAGTCGCGACGGTGAAGTTCGCTTGATCGACTTTACGATCTCCCAGAAGATCGCCAAGGGTATTGCCAAGTTATTTCGGTTTGGATCGAGTCAGGTTCAAGGGACTCGTAGTTACATGTCCCCTGAGCAGATTCGGGGAGAGGGATTAGATCCTCGTTCGGACATCTACAGTTTGGGATGCGTGTTGTACGAGTTGGTCACGGGCAAGCCACCGTTTACGGGAGAAAGCCCCAACGACTTGTTGAACAAGCACATCTCGGCACCGATACCATCGCCATTGGTCATCAATGATAACGTCACGGCCGACTATGCTGCCTTGGTTCGCAAGATGATGTCGAAGCGAGCGGATCAGCGACCTGAGAGTATGTGGGACGTGCTCAAGTTGGTTCGAGGGACAAAGATTTTCAAGAAGCCGCCTCGCGTGCCTGATCGTTCTATCTTCGATGACTTTCCAACCGCAGGACGGATCGATTCTCCCGAGCAAGCGGAAGGGCGTTCGCCCAGGTCGGAGGAGAAGAAGGAAGGGCCTGAGGAGAAGTAAAAAGGGCAGGGCGACGGTAAATCGCAAGCACGTAGTGATTGCAGTGGGCGGCCAAACGCGTGAGCTGGCCCGGGATTTTCAAGGACTTTTGTGAGCTGGATGGAATATGGAAAACGCAACACCAGGCTTAGAGTTTGAGCTTCCGATTCTCAAAATCGAAGCGGAATTGCGTCAATTGGCGGAAGCAACGGCAACGACCGAGGTTGAAGAGTCGGTGCGACAACTGCGGCGTCAATTGAACGAGACCACCAAAGAAGTCTATTCTCGATTGACTCCCTGGCAGATTGTTCAAGTGTCGCGGCACAAGGATCGTCCTTACACACGTGACTATTTGAATCTTGCGTTTGATGAGTTTGTCGAATTGCATGGCGACAAGTTTTTTGGTGATGATCGCGCCTTGATTACAGGCTTTGCGAAGTTGAATCGCCACAAGGTCATGGTTGTGGGGCATCAGAAGGGTCGAACATTTAAAGAGCGAGCGGCATGTCATTTCGGATGCGCGCATCCTGAAGGCTATCGCAAGGCCATGAGCAAGATGAAGCTTGCCGAGAAGTATGGTCTTCCCATCATTTGCTTCATCGATACACCCGGCGCTTATCCCGGTGTTGGAGCTGAAGAGCGTGGGCAAGCGCAGGTAATTGCCGAAAGCATGTTTTTGATGAGCCGATTGAAGACGCCAATCATTTGTGTCGTGATTGGCGAGGGTGGATCTGGGGGAGCGTTAGGGATTGGCGTTGGCGATCGCATCGCCATGCTGCAATATTCCTACTACTCGGTTATTTCTCCTGAAGGTTGTGCTGGGATTCTTTGGAAAGGTCACCAGCACGCGCCAAAAGCTGCCGACGTGTTGCGGTTTACCTCCAAGGATTTGGCGCATTTAAAGGTAGTGGACGATGTGATCGAGGAGCCCTTGGGTGGGGCTCATCGGGATCATCACCAAATGGCGGTCAAATTAAAAACCTATCTTGTGAAGACGCTCGAGCAGCTCAAGGCTCAGAACCCCGCCGAGTTGGTGGAGTCCCGTTACGGAAAATTCCGGGAGATGGGAGCGTACCTGCAGAAGGTTGAGGACGAGCAAATGGTGCCGGTTGGGTCGCCGGTGTTCGAGTCTTAAGTTTGTTCTGGCGTTGAGGCGTGGTGTTCGCTTCAGGTCCCCGCGTCCACGCTGCCGAAGATGTCTGCACGCCTGAGGCTCGATGCGCTGGGCTCGCAGATTGTCCTGCAGGGTTCGATTGCTGTGGGTTCGATTTGGCGCTCGCACTTTGAATCGACAGCCACGCTGCGGCATGCCAACCTTCGTGGCCGATACCGGGTCTGCCTGCCATCTAGACCGATCCAGTTGACGCTTATTCCCAAAACCCAGCCTCTAAAAAACCTCTACGGAACGTCCGATAATGTTTCTTATGTTCGGTTTCCTACCGAAAAAGCCCTGGGGATTTGGGGGTGGCTGGAAATGACGGTTGTCCCGCGCAGGCGGTCCCTCGCTGACGCTTCGGGTTGAGAAAATCAAGGCTCATCCAGTTTCACGCGAATCATCGGTTTATAGCTCTACTTTCCTCATTGCGGAATTCTCTTGTTCTTAGGAGAAGGCCAAGCGATTTTAGCTAGCTGGGAACCAGTCATGGCTGAGTCTCAAATACTCCGTTCTTGTTCTTTGAATCAACCTTCCCTTCTCTTCATTTGAATTCCCTACACGATAAAAGCAGAGTGACTTTGAAATCCGCGATTCATCGAAGCTTATTCGGCTGAAATCGAAATCAGCAAGAAACAGAGATTCTCCATTCGGCATATTCTGTAGATGAACCCTTAAGCCTTCATTGAAGGAAAAGTCTAGAACGCGTAACGAATCACTCTGGACGCTGATCGAACGCCGCTTTCCTCTCAAGGAATGGCAAAACAAAGCCTCGACCTTGCTTGCTGACAAATACTTCTCGATATCTTCATCCGATAGGTTCGTTCCCGAAATGCTCAGAACTTTCAGTTGCTTTAACTTCAGCAGTGATGCAAGGGCTTTCCCTGTAATATTGGTGTCCGAGAGATCGAGGACTTCAAGGCTCGCATGAGAAGTTAGTGTTTCCACATCCGCATCGGTGATGTTCGTCCCGGAAAGATCGAGCACTTTGATGACGTCAGAGTCTCTTAAGTATCGAACGATATCCGAACCAATTTTTGTGAAGTCAGCCAACACGGTATGCGACTGACGCAGGCTCAATATTTTTTCTGGAGTAAAGGGGAAATCTCCATCGGCTGGTGAAAATCCAATCGGTCGGACAATCATCCCCGTTTCAGGCACAAGATTCTCGATCAGCTCAAATGAGGTCGCGAAGGCTGGCTTGTTGATTCCACTTAAAACACGAGTCGAGCGAGGCAGTCTTAATGTGGCATCATCGGCGATGAAAATTGGAAGCAATACAAACACAACAACACGAAGCATGTTTCCGTTCCGTATGTCTATGGTGTCTTTAGTGAGGGCGGGAATAAAAGCGTTTTTCCGTGATTACTTTGCAACCACTCAACCAAGTATTTTGAAATCAGAGTGATCCGAACGCCTTGAACACTAAATGAGGCTATCTCGCCATTCTCAACCGTTAGATCTCTAACATACGACCAGGGAATGAGCAATTTTCGATGAAAAAATCCATCAAAAATATCCGATTGCCAGAAGAAAATTCCAACCTCGTTGCATCCGCAGTTTATGGATTTCTGAAACCATCCTTCTCCCATCGATCCTGAAACAGAGCGAAATCTTCTGCCAATTGGTGTTGCATTCGATCTGAAATCACTCTGCAGTCTTCTCCAGCCCGAATAATTCCACGATGCATACTCAACGAGTAGGAACATTCCAATCGCAAATGAAAAGACTAGGAATGAGGTCGCCTGAGCCATTGCTGCACTTACCTCCTAAAACAAACTTCTTGTTCACGGGCTTGATTCTTCAGAAAGAATCGTCGATACAGCGATTCAATGTGTGCAAAATTTGCGAAGATTAAGCAATCGAGAGCGTTGGGAATCGTTCGAGTCACCATTACTCGACTCGATTTTTAGGGAAAGAATTTGGGGCGACTTCGTGATGGGGAAGAGATACGAAAAAACCCTACGACCCAAAAGGATCATAGGGTTTTGAAAATAGTCGGGCCGGCGGGATTCGAACCCACGACCTCTACCACCCCAAGGTAGCGCGCTAGCCAGGCTGCGCTACGGCCCGATGGTGCTCGAAAACGCGAAACGCCCGCGAGCACGAGAAAAGCATTGTAGTCAACCGCTCCAACTCCGCAATGCCATCCCTTTTCAAGGCATTTTCGGGCTCAAAATGAGGTCGCCATCCCAAGCATTTTCCTACGGATGACCGCTCCACTCGCGAATGATGCGTTGAAACTGTTCCAAATACTCAGGCGTTTGCCAATCGTTGTGATCCGCCCCAGTAATCTCAATAAAACGCTTCGGTTTGTTCGCTGAACGAAACAAGGCAGTCCCTTGTTGGAAAGGAACGGTCCGGTCCCGATTTCCATGGCTTTGAAAGAGTGGCCCTTGGTGCTGTTTGATCTTTTCCATCGAGTTCAGTTTGCTCTTGGGAACCAACCATGCCAGCGATGGAAAATGGACCTTGGCTGCGTCATGAAGCGATGCAAACGTACTTTGCAGAATGAGCCCCTTCGCAGGTTTCTCGGCAGCCAACTGCACGGCGATGGCACCTCCAAGTGATTCACCCATCAAGACGATCTCTCGAGTATCGATACCGGCTAGTTCGGCAAGCTTATCCCGCGCTGCCTGAGCATCCTCGATGGCCCCCGCAACCGTCGGCTTTCCATCGCTCTTGCCATAGCCTCGATAATCCAATGCAAGCACGCTCACGCGAGCTTCCTTCTGCAAATAACGAAGCCACGAAACACGGCCTGCAATATGTCCAGCATTGCCATGCGTATACAACACGAACAACCGAGGATTTTCCGCCGGACAATACCAAGCATGTACCTGGGTGCCATCCTTCGATTGGATCTCGACGTCGCGATAGTTGAGATCAGGAGGATTCCAGTCTCCTTCGGGATATCGCGTTGGCATAAATAGCAAGAGCTCGTCCAGACTGCGCACCGCATCCTCCTTTTCTTGGCCTTGCTTTCCTTGGGATGGTTCTGGATTTTGGCGTCCCTGTTGCTTGGCAAGTGCCGCGCGAGCTTGAGTGATGCGTTCTTCTCCAACCTGCTGGCGAATCGAGTCGACATCTAACGATTCAATCCACCTAGGCAAATTGACCCAGACTGCATGAAAGCCATAGTCCCCTTCGACCATCTCTTGGATGGCTTGTTGTTTGGTCCAACCTTCCACGACGATACGATAGAGTGCGACCATAGTACCCTTTCGATCGGATCCATGTTGGCAATGGACCAAGGCCGGTAGTCGTCGCGGATCCGTAACGATCTGAAGAAATCGTACTACTTCTTTTTCTTCGGGATGCCAAGCCTTCATGTAGATGTGTTCGTAGGCTAGACCCGTCGATCCGATCTCATCACGATCCGAATGGAAGGAACGCAGATTGATGATGGTCGTAATCCCCATCGCTGCCAGTTGCTCCATCCCTTCGGAAGTTGGCTGTCCACTTCGATACAAATCGTCATGTATTTGATGAGCATTCGGCACACCTGGCATCGCAATCGGCCGCGCCCATGTGTTTTTCTGGCCGATCTCTTGGCATAAAACCGGCGCAGAAACCCAGCTCAGTCCGATCAAGAGGCTGAGAATTTCTGACAAGCACAAGACGATCTGCTTACGAATCATTGGAAGCACTTGCTCGCGATGGCAATTCGATCCAGAAGAATCTCGATTTTAACCTGTGCTGGTAAAAGATAGGTTGATCAGTGGAGAGAGCTCTAAGATGAAGCGGCGAAAAAGCGATTCTTGAAGGATCCATTCCCAAAACAAAAAAAGCCAGTCAGCGAATTCCGCTAACTGGCTTGGACACGTGAGAAGCTTTGTAAAGTCGCTTCAAATGGAGTGCCCCCGCAAGGGCTCGAACCTTGGACCCGCTGATTAAGAGTCAGCTGCTCTACCGACTGAGCTACAGGGGCAATTCTTGGCACCACAGGGGTGCCGAAGAGACTAAGATTATTAACCGATTTTCGCCGCCTGCAAGGGGGTACTGTCCAACATCGAAATTCTTTTGATTTTCGTGCGAATTGGCGCGATTTCGACGGGTATCCACTCGGCGATTGCTCGGAAAAGTCGACCTGGTTGTTACGCTTTCGCTGCCGCGAGACGCTCTTCGCCAGCCAGCATGGCCGAAACGCTTGTGGTTCGACAAGGACGCAATTGAGGGGCACGACCTTGCCGAATCCTTTCGATTCCGGATGGTTCGGGTTGCCGACCTACCGTTTGTTCTTCGAGCTCTCGTTGGAAGGTTTGGTGGCCGTCGCGATACCTTTCATCTCGACATTCTTGACCTCTTCGGTATAGCGAGCCGTGTATTCCATCATGCTTCCTGGCCCGCTAAAGCCGACGATCTTTTCGTTCCACTTGAGGTCTTTCGCAATCAGATGCCCTGCGTCCAAATCGAATCGCAAGCTTCCATTGCTCAATTGTTGAACCACTTGAGCTTCGATTTCAGGTTCGGTGATAGGTGTCAACGGTTCGCTGCGAATGGAAATGGTCGCCACGCCGGCGGATACTTTTTCAAGCTCGTGTAACTCTCGAATCTTGATGGTCTTTTGTCCGCCATCTTGCGTGCGAACGCGAATCTCGCGAGGGGCTTCCCATTGATCGCCAATGCCGATCGGCTTCTCGGGCATGATCATGGCAAGGTCGCCCATGCCCATGTTCGGCGTGGCTTTGCCTTCTTCACGATTGACGACTTGCCCAAGTCGATCGATGGTCACTTTTGAAAGAGGCTTGCCAATCGAATCCTTGACTCGGCCAAAGATGGAAGGCGCTTCGCTATCGGCTTTGGAGTTATATGTCGTCTCTGGACCAGTCCCAATCTGTTGCGACATGTCGACGCTATCGATCGAGTAGACGAATGTCATATCGCCATTGGATTCGACGCTCTCCACTTGCCATATCTTCTGACTAACCGTTCGCGATTGCGAAGATTGTTCGGCTTTTTCAATCTTGGTATCGGTCTTCGCCAAGTGTGTGACTTCACTTTGGATCATCTGCCCAGGCTTGAGTTTGTACCGCAACAAGTACTTTCCTTCGGGGACTTCGGGATCAGCAATGGCTGGTTTCACAGCAGCAGGCTTTGCCGCGGCGGGTTTCTTAGCCTCATCGGTATTGGCGGATTCCGATTTGGTTGCGACGGGCTTGGTCGGTTCGGAAGCCGCTTTGACTGCAGGCTTGCTGGAACTATTCTTTGTATTCGATTTGTTGGTGGTAGGCCCATTCTTTTGCTGAGCCTGCAAAGGCATGGCCATGCTGAGCATCAAACCAACAACGATTCCCCATCCCATTCGCAGTCGCATGTACCGGCCTCCTTGCAGCGGATTGATTTCGATTTTTATGGATGCTACGTCGCGCGAGCGATTCCTGGCTCGTGCGTTTGCAATTGAATTTATTCGTTCTGTTTTCCAGAAGGACTGCCACTCCACCCCAACTTGTCGCGAAGGGTGATGTAGTCATTTTGCCCAGGGACATTCACCAATTGGAACGCCTGCGAACTCTTCTGGATGCGAACGCGTTGCCCCATTCCAATGGGACATACAACGCGTCCATCAACCACCACGCTGGTCGACGCGTGCGGTGCTCGTAACACCAATTCAAAAACCCGGTCAGCCGTATCGACAACCGGTCGCATCGTCAACGTATGAGGACTGATGGGGCTGATCACGAACGCCTGTAAATTCTTGCGAAGTATGGGACCGCCGGCACTTAAGTTATGCGCCGTCGAACCAACAGGTGTGCTGATGATGAGTCCATCGCAGTTGTAAGTAGTAGCCAATTCGCCATCTACGTAAAGATCAATCTGCAACATCGAATAGGGAGGACCACCCAGGATCGCTGCTTCGTTAAGCCCCAATTGATTGGTCACGAGCTTGTCACCCCGAAAAACCTCGCATTCCAACATAAGATGCGGAATGATAGCAATCTGCCCCGCGCAGACGGTTGGCCATATCGCAGCGAATTGGGCTGGGGACAAAGCGGCCAAAAAACCGAGCCGACCTAAATTAACACCGAGCACAGGCCGCTGAAAACGTCCCATTTGGCGAGCCGATTGTAGGATCGATCCGTCGCCGCCTAGTACGACGACCAGATCTTCTTCATTGGTCCCGAATCGATACTCAAACTTTTCATCGATCGCGATGCACTCGCAATGCTCTTCGATGATAGGACGCAAACGATACAGCTCTTGATGGACTTTGGGTTTTCCAGGAGGGGCAAGTATCACGACCCGCGGTCGTTCGCGACCCTGCGCTATCCAAGGTACCACGGGAGTCGAGGTAGAGGTCACTCTGGTTTTCCTATCACTTCAAAAGCAATGATTCGAGCGATGCAAAAAAGATCTTGGCTGGGAAGGACTCGTCAGGTCAAGCCGACTTGCGCGACGAAGTGTCGGTCGTCATCAACTCATTTTCGCGATTGTTCAAGTCCACGAAGATGAGCGACCGCCGACATCGGCATATGGTCGAGATGGTAGCCGCCTTCCAACAAGCTGATCAGTCGCCCTTTGCAATGATCGCGTGCTAGATCGCCGATCCAACGTCCGAGTTCTTCAAAATGGGACTCTTCCAAGCATAGTCCGCCGACAGGGTCGGCAGGATGGGCATCGAATCCAGCGCTGACCAAAATCAGGTCGGGCTTGGCTTTTTGGGCGAGTTTTCCGACGAGATCTTGAATTTGCGCAACAGTCGTTTTGGCTTCTGAATTCGCAGGAAGCGGCAAATTGACGGTCCAGCCTAGGCCCTCCCCTTCCCCCGTTTCGTCGGCCGCCCCCGAGCCAGGATAGAACGGATATCGATGGGAAGAGAAAAAGGCGACTTTGGAATCTTTATAAAAGGCATCTTGGGTTCCATTGCCATGATGGACGTCCCAATCGACGATCAGAATGCGGTTCAAGCCCAATTGGAGTGCTCGCTGCGCAGCGATGGCCACGTTGTTGAGCAAGCAGAACCCCATCGCCCCTTGGCGGACTGCGTGGTGTCCTGGGGGACGGATTGCACAGAAAGCTTTTTCGTCTTCGCCTCGCATCACGCGTTCTACCGCATCGCATACGGCTCCGGCGGCAATGGTAGCCGCCGAGAACGATTTGGTGGATACTAGAGTGTCGGCTTCGATGTAGCCTGCATCGGCTTCGCACCACTTGGGAAGTTTTTCCAAGTAGTCAGGATTGTGAACCAATTGCAACACATCGTTCTTGGCTGGTTCCCATTGCGGAAGTTGGCATTTTTTCATCCAACCATCCTGCTCGAGGGCTCGGCCAAGTTGCGCAAGCCGCTGAGGACACTCTGGATGCGAACCGGTTTGATGTTCCATCATCCGCGGATCCCAATACAACAACATCGCTCATCACCTTTTTCTACGCACTGGCGGCACGGGTTTTATGGACTTTGAATACTTGGGACCTTACCGAATCGAAGGGATCTTGGGACGAGGTGGAATGGGAACCGTCTATAAAGGTTCTCACGCCAAGACCAATGAACCGGTTGCGATCAAAGTCATTGCCTCGGTTCTCGCCGATCAAGAGCGTTTTCGACGTCGCTTCGCTGCAGAAGTGGAAACGCTGAAAAGGCTCAGCCATCCCAACATTGTGCAGCTGATTGGCTACGGTGAGGAGCAAGGGCATCTATTCTACTCGATGGAGTATGTTTCCGGAGAAAGTCTTCAACAAGAACTTCGTCGTCACAAGAAGCTTCCCTGGAAAAGGGTGATCGATATCTGTATCGAGATTTGTGGGGCACTCAAGCAAGCGCACGATCTCGGCATTATTCACCGCGACTTAAAGCCTGCCAACATCATGATCAATGAAGAAGGGCAGATCAAACTCACCGACTTTGGTATTGCAAAATTGTTTGGTTCGACCGATGTGACGGTGGCGGGCGCGGTCATCGGAACTGCCGATTTTATGCCACCTGAGCAAGCGGAAGGAAAAGGAGTTACGAGCCGTAGCGATCTTTATGCGGTTGGAAGTTTAGCCTATGCATGCTTGGCCGGTCGCGCTCCCTTTACAGGCAAGAGCGTGCCTGAAGTTCTCTATGCGGTTCGGTACAACACACCCACTCCTATTGCCTCTCTGGCAGAAGTCCCCGATGAATTTGCTGAGCTCATCGAAGAACTTCTCAAGAAAGATCCAACTCAGCGGCCTCCGACGGCCCTAGTGGTCAGCAATCGGCTCAAAGCTTTGAAGATGGGGTTGCAGCGGCGAGAAGAATTGACGTCGTCCAGTCAGATTTTGGAGAAAGCCGCGACGGCGGCCGAATTAACATCGATCGATTTGGATGATCTGAAAGAAGCCGATCCCAAGCTTCGTGACTTGGGAGTTCCAACCCATAACGATGAGACCTTGGTAGCGCCCCCTTCGGTCGAACAAGCAGTGGCTCGTCCTACATTTTCAAGACCAACCAAACCACCGATGGCTGGCCCCGAAGAATCCACGCGAGTCGCTTCCCCAAGCGCGTTGGAATCTGATTTTGAATCCGACGAACTAGGTTCCGAGCGTGTAGTAGGGCAGACGCACTTTACGATTGTCGAAGAAGATGATCGACGCCGCGCAAGTCAATTGGTGACACATGCTGAAGATAAAAATGATTGGGTGCACTGGATATCCATCGGAGCCTTAGTGGTGGCACTGTTGGGTTGTGTCTATGCCATCTTCCACTTCACTCGTCCTTCCTCGTCTGATTCCCTTCATGCTCTAATTCAAACAGCACTGGAAAGTGGTGATGATTCTCAGTTATTGGATCTCGAATCGGTAATTGAAGAGCTTGAAACTCGGTATCCCGATGATCCGAAATTGAAGGAGTACGAACCCTTAAAGTTTGATATCGAGCTCTTGCGTTCTACGAAATCGTTGCAACGGAAAGCGAGAATGGAAGGGAGTGCTTTACAACTCGATCCTATCGAACAAGCGTTTCTCGATTGCGTTCAAGCTCGTACGATCAACGATAGCGCGGCCCTTACTAAGATCGACGCGATGCTTGCCGTTTTCAGCGAACCGAAGGGATTGACTCGCAAGCAGCAAAAGCTCATCGAACTAGCGGCCCATATGAAAGAACAGGTTCTCAAGGCCCCCTCGGACCGCACCCATCCGGCGGCGGAAATGCTGCAGGATCAAATGCGTTGGGCTTCGGTAGAATTGCCCAAAGAACTGCAGGTTCGATTCTATAAGGGAATCATCGAGCTTTACCAAGACAAGCCTTGGGCCAAAGATATGGTCCACAAAGCCAAAATGTCCTTGGAAGCGGCCGAAAAGAATTAGGATTCAGACGTAGGCTGCCGAATCCGCTTGTATCGACCCCGTTGGACTTTGAGTCCTTCGGCATGATACAATCGCTATTCCTTCCCCACCGCATCCTACCTTCGGGAGAACCGCGATGTTCTCTTTTTCTAACTCGCAATCAACTCCTTTGTGCGATGGCATGTCCCGTCGCGAATGGCTTCGGCTGGGAGGCCTTTCGGCATTTGGCATCGGACTGCCGCAGTTGATCGCTTCGCGTTCCTCGGCCGCACCTTTGCTGCAGGGAGATGAGCTTCAAGCTTCGTTTGGAAAAGCCAAGTCGTGCATCGTCCTTTTTCTATTGGGTGGTCCTCCCCAGCAAGAGACTTGGGATCCAAAGCCCGATGCTCCTGCAGAGGTTCGAGGTGATTTTGGAACGATTGAAACCGCGACTCCTGGATTGCGGGTTGGCGAACTGATGCCCCTTACCGCGAAGCTGACCGACAAGATTGCGGTCTTGCGGGCCATGGCGACCGATGACAATGCGCATTCCTCCAGCGGATATTGGATGTTGACGGGCTATCCGCATACTCCAAAGAACTCCGAGAATGCCTTGCCTGGGTCACCCAATGATTGGCCGAGTCTAGCTGCTGTGGTTCGCCATCTTCGCGGAGATCGTCATCATTTTCCGGGAAGCGTTCGCTTGCCCGAAGAGATATGGAACACGGGCAAGATCCTTTGGCCTGGACAAGATGCGGGTTGGTTAGGGGATCATGCCGATCCTTGGTTGCTCACATGCGATCCCAATAGTCCAAACTTTCGCGTTCCCGATATTTCTTTACCTTCCGATGTGAGTTTAGATCGATTGCTTCAACGGCGGACGCTCAAAGACTCGATGAACGCCAAGCTTGAAGGTATTCGTAAACACGCCGAACTTCAACGATGGATGGGTTGGCAAGACAAAGCCCTCGATCTGTTGCAAACCCGCGAAGCCCAAGTGGCCTTTCAACTGAATGAAGAGAAACCCGAAACACGCGATCGCTATGGCCGCAACCGCTTTGGTCAAAGTGTGCTGTTGGCTCGACGTATGATCGAGAGCGGAGTGTCGCTGGTTCAAGTGAATTGGACGCGATGGGAAGATGACGAAAACGTCGCGCCAGCATGGGATACCCATGCGAAGAATAGTGAACGACTTAAGAAAGCGCTCATGCCTCCGATGGATCAAGCCTATTCAGCACTCCTTGAGGATCTATCTCAACGCGGTCTCTTAGATGAAACCTTGGTGGTATGGATGGGCGAATTCGGTCGTTCACCCAAGATCAATCCTAGTGGTGGCCGCGACCATTGGGGGCACGTCTTTTCGGTGGCTCTCGCAGGTGGAGGTGTTCGTGGTGGTGTGGTCCATGGCAAATCGGACCGCCAAGCAGCCTATCCGTTGGAAGGTCGACTCGAACCTCAAGATCTAACGGCAACGATCTTTCACTGTTTGGGAATCTCGCCGCACACGGAATTGGTCGATCGTTTCCAACGTCCCTTTCCGATCAGCAAAGGTCAACCGATCGCTCCCATTCTCCTCTAGCACGCGGTTGTTCGAATCCTTCCAGCCCACGTTTCCTTCCCCATGCGCATCGGAGTTCACTACATGGTCTGCACTCGATTGACATCGATGGTCTTGGCCCTCACGGTATCGATGTTTACTTTTCCGATGGGAGTTGCACAACCGATCCGTCTGGCGACGTTTGCCGTGGATGTGACTCCACCCGTTGGCTCTCCATTATGCGATGGACTGGTCGTCCCCACAGCATCGGTCGATGATCCACTCGAAGCCAAAGGGATTGTTCTGCTTTCATCACAAAAGCCAGTCGTGCTTATCGCCTTCGATTGGGTTGGAATCGGGAATGCTGGATACGATCGCATGCGGGAGGTTGTTGCGCAAGCGGTCGATACGACTCCGGATCGAGTTGCGATTCATTCCTTGCACCAACATGATGCACCCGGTTTGGATTTCGAAGCCGATGAGATCGCTTCGATGGTTGGGTTGCGTGGAGTCTGCTGTGATCGCGAGTTTGGCAACTTGGTGATGGATCGTTTGGCTCAAGCGGCCAAAGCCTCGCTCGACAAGGCAACACCCATCACCCATGTGGGACATGGGAAAGCCAAAATCGAAAAGGTGGCCTCGGCTCGACGCGTACTTGGTCCCGATGGAAAGGTAAAGTACACGCGAACGAGCGCTACCAAGAGCGCTGAAGCTCGCGAGCAACCAGAAGGAGTGATCGATCCCTATGTTCAGATCCTTTCATTCTGGAATGAAGATAAAGCCGTTGCGATGATGTCCTACTATGCGACCCATCCGATGAGCTATTACGGAAAAGGTCAGGTCAGCGCTGACTTCATCGGGTTAGCGCGGCGCGCTCACGAACAACAATCGCACGTATTCCAGGTCCACTTCAACGGTGGTGGTGGAAATGTGACCGCTGGCAAGTACAACGATGGCGAACCAGCCAATCGGGCTTTGTTGACGGAACGCGTTCGCCAAGGAATGGAAAAAGCATGGCAAGCCACCACCAAAGTTGCGATCCAAGATCGAGATCTCGACTGGAAAACCGTACCAGTAAAGCTCCCTCTGAGCCCTCAGTATCAGGATGAGGCAGCCATTCAGAAGCAGCTACAAGACGACAAATTACCACCCGGTCGTCGCGTGCAGTTTGCGAGGCACTTGGCATTTGCCAAGCGGATGCAAAGCGGGCATGAGATCTTGATTCAACGCTTGCGTTTGGGAAGCATCCAAGTGCTTCATATGCCAGGGGAGCTCTTTGTCGAGTATCAACTTGCTGCTCAAGAAATGAAGCCCAATGTACCGATCCTGATGGCGGCCTACGGAGATTATGGGCCCGGTTACATCGGAATGAGTTGGTCGTATCCTCAAGGGGGATACGAGACTGGGCCGGTATCGCGGGTGGCCCCTGAAGTGGAAGAGGTTTTGATGTCGGCGATGCGTCGATTGCTCAACGACTGATCATCGAACCGTAACCGCGAAACTTATTTCATTCCTTTGGGAGATTCGCAATCCGCTGGCAACGGTTCCAGGTACATCTGTAAGATAAAGCTCTGGACTTTGATCGCGCGGATGAGCGTCCACACATGGTCGGGTGAAAACTCGCAAGGATCACCGCTGGCTAAGTTATCTAGTTCCGAGGCAACTGCGGCGTGTTGATCCGATGTTGCTTGGATCCGATACTGAACATTGCGGAGAGCAACTTCCAGCGCTTCATCGGTTCCAAAGCTCGCCAAGGTAGGATCTTGGAGAGAAAGGAGAAGTGCCAGCCGGGCCACTTCGGGTGGATCCAACTCGGGTGTACGTCGTTCAATGCGTTCGATGAGTTGGCAAAGGCCCATGCGAAAGTGCTCACTTGGAAAGTTCGTCTCGTAGCGAATCCATTCTTTCCATGCCCCGATTCTTCGAGGATTAAGAAGAGTAGCACACAAAATGGATGATGTAGGAAGGAACTTCGGATAATTCCGAAGGGGACATCTTGAACATGAATCGGAACGGTCGTTCCATCGAATCAGCCTTATGGCGTAGCATTGCTGGACCGATCCACTTAGCGATCGTAGCGATTATGACGATCGCGCCATCAGGTTCTGCCCAGGACTTCGGTGTTGTCCCTTCGTCAGGTCATTTTGAGTATGCTCTGCTTCAAAGCATGTGGCGGGCGCAGTTGTATGATACGGCTCATCATCATTGCGAAGATCTACGCAGTCTCAACAAGCCAGGAACCGACGCTCACGCTCTTTGGACGTTGTGGTGGATCGAGGGATTGGGACGGCAAGCCGTTGATCAATACGATCGACGTGGTGAATGCGATGCGGCGATCAAAGAACTGATCGATCATTATCGAAAGGATCCCGTCTTCAAAAAGAGGCTTCCATGGCTCGAGCTACAGCAATGGCGATCCCAATGGTTGCAAGCCCAGTATGCGTTGAGTCAGTATTGGGCCGCACCGACCCGCGAAGACGAACGCCAACGTGCTCTAACTTTGGTCCGGCAGTGCCTGGATGGCTTGGAGCGGTTGCGGAAAGAAGTGGAGGACGCGGCTTCGCTGGCATCGCGCTCGGCGAGTGCCTCAGGGGTAGCTCCCTTCAAACAGTTGCAACTACTGACCGCTGATGTAGCCTTGTTGGAAATGGACTTCTACCGCGTACGATGTGAATGCTATCCCGCTGGTTCTTCCGACCGTCTCGCTGCCGTTCGCCAAATGCAAGAAGCGATTCAAGCAGCTCAAGCTCGCGTGCCCGCCGACTGGAAGGGGCAAGCAAAACTCGACTTGGCCAAAGCCGAGAGCCTTTTATTGGCGGATTCGTACCGCGAAGGTACTGCCATGATCGAGCGATTGCTTGAAGAGTCGTCCGATATGCAGCTTCGTTATTCAGCCATCGCATTGTTGATCGATGGATATCGCAAACAAGGAGAACTCGACAAAGCCAAACAGTGGCTTGCCCAGCAACCGAATCCTCCACCCACTCCTGAATTGGCTTTGGCTCGCTTGGATCTCTTGCTTGCCGAGATGGCTAAGCTATCCGAGTCTGAACGATCGTCGGTTCTCAAACAAGGACTCGCATTCAAAAACGACATTGGAAAATTCTTTGGAGGCTACTGGCAACTACGAGCGGAATCGAGGCTGATCGGGTTGGCGAAGTCAACTGGAAATGTAACCGAAGTTGCAGCGGAGCCATCGATGGCGCTGCAGTTGTTGCGAGCAGAGGCCAAGCAGTTATTGGCTGCAAAACAATGGGAAAAGGGAGTTGAGAAACTGAAGCAGGCCGAAAGCAAAGCCTATCAAGACCGCGACGTTGAGCAAGCGTTATCATTGGGACTTGAACGCGGCCATTTTGCAAACCAATCAACAACTCACGCAAGCGATCGAAACCTTTCGACTAGTATCGATGAAAGCGTCTTCGGCGAGCAAGGCTCCTGCTGGGCATTTGATGGCCGCATGGCTTATGTCCAAAAAGATTGCAGACAATAAAGACCCATCGGTGATTGAAACCGATGGCGCGTTGTATCGATCCATCCTGGAAGAACATGTTGAAACATGGCCCGATGATGCAACGACTCGCCAAGCATTACCTTGGCTCGATCGCTATTTGCTCAGTGGCCCTAGTTGGAAAGATGCGGGACGTATCTGGAGCGCGGCATGGGATCGCGATCCCACAGAATCCAACTTGGAATACGCCATGGGGCGTTCTTTGCTCGAATCGGTTTGGGCCCGCAATGGCGGTGAAGAGCGACCCGAGTACCCTGAACTGATCGAATTCGGGAATCACCTCCAAGCCAAGCGATCCCAAGTCGATGTTCCGATTCTGCAGGAAGGAACGGTACTCTATCAATGGTTGGCTACCGACCGACGATGGCTCGCATCGTTGGGCATACGAAGATTGGATCGTATACCCAGCGACAAAACTGCCGATGTTGCTTCGTTACCTAAAAAACCGGAATCGATTTTCGGCGCGTGGTGTCGAATTTTCGAATCGGCAAGGCAAGGAGATGCGCCTGTAAAAGAAGACATAGAAAGCTGTATGAATCAACTCCGCATCGAGCGACCTCAGCCATTGGCTTGGCCATTGTTGACCACGCTCTATGAACTAGTAGAGCAACAACCGATGCGAAATCGTGCGGCATGGATCCCCATGCTTCAAGAGTGTATCGACATCGCGGGGAATCAATGGTTGCCCGATGCCATGGATCGAACTCTTTCATTGAAGCGTCAGTGTATGCAGCTTCGAATGCGAGCTTGGCAAGGTGAAACCAAGACAGTCAGCGATGATTTTGCGTCGCTCCTTGGGACCCAAGCTGGCAACGATCTTCTCTTGTCGCAATGGGGAGCCTTTCTACGCGACTCGGCCGAACTCGAATCCACAGCCGATGCCAAATCCAACGCATTGGAAAAAGCCATGCAGCGATGGTTGGCCAAAGTAAAGCCAGGTAGCGAAGCGTGGTTCGAAGCCAAGTTTCGCGTGGCTGGCTCCCTTGTCCAGCAAGGCAAAGGAAAAGATGCCCAACAAATGTGGAGGGTTCTCGCTTCGACTTACCCGAATATCCCCATTCATTGGAAAAATCGATTCGAACAAATCCTCGAAAAGGCGAGATAACTTCGCCCCATAAATTCTTGTAACAACCAAGTGCAAGGTACGCTCCCCAAGGAAAGCGACTCGATCGCTCCCACCTTTCAATATGGAGACCTTGCGATGAATCACGTACTTTCGCTTTCCCAACGGATGGCTGGCCTTGGACTAGGGTTGTTGTTGAGCGTCCTTACCGGATGCATGATTGGTCCGACCGATGGACAGCACCTAGGATATGAGTATGGTTCCTACATCAAACCGATAACGGCCGGTGGCTTCCTGGCCAAACCCAACACAACGGTATTGATTCAAGCCTATAACTGGCGGTTGCGCCGTTGGGATACCGTAGCCACGACGCGTTCCCGTTCGTCTTCCTATCATTGGGATGGTCGCGACTGGTACTACTGGCAGACAACTTCCTTCCGACTATCCACACCCTATTGGAATTCGTATTGGGGGGAAGCCGATTGCAAACTTCGGGCAGTATCGGAAGACGTGAACCTGGTCACCTTTCGCGAGTGGAACTGGACGGCAGATTCAACGCTAGGCGATGTTGCCGAGGGAGTGAATGGTTTTGAAGTGACGATCCATGCTATGATGTTTGAAACGGATCCCTGATATGTTGGTTCAGGGGTCTGCGATCTATCGCACTCATGGCCCTCGTCTGTTCTCTTCCCGTTCCTATGGATTCGTCAAAGCGATTAATGGATGCGATCTGAAAACCAATCTCGATCGATTTGGCGCGATCGCATCTCGCTTGGCATTCTGTTCTTCGCCCTGGTGCTGCGGTTGGCTGCAGCCCATCAATGGCAGTCGATGGCCGATCGCGAAGGTGTGTTGTTTCGGTTTGGCGACAGCGATTCCTATTGGGTCCTTGCTGGCCGATTGGCTCATGGCGAACCCTACGAATATGGCGGACCCAACTCCAAAATCTTTCGCGCTCCGTTGTATCCAATCGTTCTTGCCCCATGCCGCTGGATCGAAGATCCGCGAAGTTCGGTCATGATGGCTCGATATCTTGGCTGCGTTTTGGGAACGATCACGGTAGGTCTTGTGATGATGGCGGCTAAACGCCTCGGTGGGTTGGGCGCGGCACGCTTGGCCGGGGTGGCCGCAGCATGTTATCCGGGCGCCATGGGGATGAGTGTTTTTGTTTTGAGCGAAGCCATTTTTTGTCCCTTGATTGCATGCTCTTTGTTGGCATGGTCGATGCGATTTTCGAATAGTTCGGCGGTCGAACCAATTTCTTTTTCCAAACGCGCGTTGGGTTGGGCCTTGGTTAGCGGAGCTGCGACAGGCTTAGCCTGTTTGGCGCGACCAAGCTGGATCCTGTGGCCAGGCGTATTGCTAGCGATGGGTGCGATGACGCCTCGCAAAGCGCGGTGGGTCGATGGCGTCGCATTGATGTTGGCCATGATTGCCGTTATGTCTCCTTGGTGGTGGCGCAACTTTATGGTCACAGGCACGTGGATTCCCACGACATTGCAGGTCGGCGCAAGTCTTTACGATGGATGGCACCCCAACGCCACGGGAAGCAGTGATGAGGGGATGCTCTTTTCGGAAGAGTTTGCTAGCAAACAAGCTGAAGAAGATGCGGAAGCGATACGAGAAGGGCGGCCCTTGGTATCAACCATGGAGTATCGATTGGATCGCAAGCTCTTTTCGGCAGCCATATCTTGGGCTCGCGAAAATCCGTCTGACGTTATTCGCCTTGGGGTGCTAAAATCCTGGAAGACGTGGAGTCCATTTCCAACGGCAAGTCAGGTCGGTAATGCGGTATTGCGATGGTCGGAAGCGCTGTCGTACATGGGCATTCTCTTCTTCGCGGCTTTGGGAATAGGTATCGAGCGGCATCGATGGCGACTCATGATTTGGTATGGGATGCCCTGCTTCTATTATGGAGCATTGCATTTCGTGTTTGTGGGATCCATTCGGTATCGTCAACCTGCAGTGCTCATGCTGTGTGTGATTGCTGGAGTGGGCGCGATTCACGTTTGGCATTGGATTCAGAGTCGATCGAAAGCGTTACCTAATTAATTCCTTTTCATAGGCGTTGTTGTCCGAGCATGGAAGCGAGGCGACCGAAGAACGATACGACTGCGGAAGCAGTTCATAAACGCCATCGCGATTTGGTGTGGGAGCATCGCGTTCTGTGGATGCTCGTTCTCGGAATTCTTGGACTCGCAGGTTACTATTACGTCATTGGACGAGTCGATCGTCAGCTTCGCGGCGAAATCTTAAAACGCCTGGGCGAAAAGTTTCCGAAACACCTCGTGCAGTTGGAACGAGCGCACCTTGAAAAAGGAAAAGCCATCGTCTTGGAAGGCTTAGAAGTTTCGCTTCCAACGAATGAAGGGCCGAGAAGTGTTGTTCGCGCGCAACGCGTTCTAGCGAGTGGTCCCATCGACTTGGTTGGACTATTGCAAGGACGCATTCCAGTTCAACATGTGCGCATCGATGGATTGGAACTTTCTTTATGGCCAATCGATGAAACGCAATGGTCGCTTCAAAGTTTATCGAGTCAAGAAGCGATTCCGGCCGAGTTGCCTCCGATCGATATTCATGATGGGTTCGTTCGCATCGGCGGGCCCTCCAAGCATCATGAAGAACTCATCTGTCACGACCTCAAAGCAATGCTTCGAGGCACACCGACCTCTGACATCCCTGTGCCTCTCCTTCCCAACGAAGAGTCGAGGCGATACTTGACGATTCAAGCATCCGTGTCGAGCAGTTACTTTCGACGTTTGCATGCAGTGACTCGAGTCCGCGCGGATAAGAAAGCTTGGGATGTTCAGGGCGAATTAGAAGATATGGACTTCTCCGATCGCTTGATGACGATCGTGCCTCAGAGCTTGCGTGAGAAGTGGGTTGCCGCAAACGGATTGGTCTGCAAAGGACACGCCAAGTTTGGTGTTGGATTTGAACAAGGAGCATGGAACTATGAGGTCCGTGGCGGGTTTCAAAATGGACGCCTCGAGCATCCATTACTCCCCTATCGGCTCGATGACTTAGGCGGAAACTTTTTTTGTCAGAATGGTTTGCTGCAGGTTCGCAACACGAAGGCCAAAGCTGGATCCGCATCCTTCCAACTCGATGCGGACGTTTCCGAATGGGGCAAGTCGCCACGAGCTCTCATCAAAACACAAGTTACCAATTTGGCGCTCGATGGAGTGCTCTACAAAGCTCTTCCAGAACCGATTCGTGCAACGTGGGATAAGTTAGCAATTGCGGGAACGATCGATGCGAACGTCCAGGTGGCCTATCAAGATGGAAAATGGAACCCCGTGGCTCAAGTGTGGAGCCGTGGGTGTTCTTTGCAAGCCGATGTCTTTCCGTACCCTATCCAAAACTTGCAAGGAGAGTTTGTTTATCGCGATGGTATGATCATCGGCGAGAATTTGAGCGCTCTCGCAAATGGACAGCCGCTTCGTGGTTCGCTTCGACTAGAACGAGCTTCACCGCGATGGCTAATCGATCTTCAAGTGGCGAGCGAACCGGTTGCGATCGATTCTGCATTGATCGCTGCCTTGACTCCTCGCGGATCTTCGCGAACGGGATTGGAATCGTTTGTCCGTTCTTTACAACCCGTGGGTTCCGTGCAAGTAACGCATGCCCGTTTTGTTCGAACCCGCGACAATCCAGATGTTCTTGCGAAATCGATCGAGCTTCAAATCTATGGTGGTTCCATTCTATATGATGAATTCCGCTATCCGATTTTTGATATCCATGGCCAAATCACGGTCGACAACGATGTGATTCTCTTGCGTGACTTCCAGGGGCGGCACGATAGTGCTCGCATCCATTGCCAGGGAAAATGTATTTCGGGAATCGGGCGATTGGACGATCTTCGTTTGGAATTTGATGCTCAATCCGTTCCTCTCCAGGAAGGGCTTCAACGTGCATTGCCTCCGTCGGTCCGTGAGCTTTGGAATCAAGCGCAGCCTTCCGGGGTCCTCGATAAGGTCAATGTTGTGGTGACTCGGCAACACGCCGATGAACCACTCGACGTTCGCGTTCTCATCGATGAAGCAGGTTTGGTCGATGCGCAAACGGGAAGTACCGTGTCATTGCGGCCTACTACCCTGCCCTATCTGCTCAACGACATTTCCTTCCACCTGGAGTATCGAACAGGTGTGCTCAACATTGAAATGAAAGGCTATCACGACTTTAGTATTGTGGAGGCTGGTGGGACATGCCGACTGCGCGACGATGGATCGTGGGGATGTCTCTTTACTTGGCTCCCACAAACACGAATCATCATCGATCAAAGCCTACTGTCATCGCTTCCTGACCAGCTTCGGCAACCTCTCTTGACGCTCGATTATCGCGGTCCCGTCAATGTGGGAGGGTGGACGCTTTTTAAGATCGATGCCGCCAAGAATCAACCGCGAGCTGAATCGTGGAATCTGGATCTCGACCTGGAAGATGGAAAGCTGGCCGGTGGTGCGGTTGCTTCCGGCATTCGGGGATCCGTCCATCTGGAGGGCGCTTCAACAGATCAAGGGCCGGTCGCGGTAGGAGATCTGATGCTGGATGCCTTGGCCATCAAGAATGTACCCGTCCTTGCCTTGGAAGGTCGCTTCGCTATTGAAGGTGATAAGTTGCTGTTGGGACGCGAGGCAAGTCGCGTTTCGCTTCCAAGTGTGCAAGCGGCCGTAGCGCAAGGTAGTCGCGATGGCGGAGTAACATTGGCATCGGCTGTTGGGCAAGTTCGGTCGATGGGACCAAAGAGATCACCCAGGAGGTTGATTCCGCCAGCGTCGCAGATCCTTCCCAAAGTCTCCTCTCCTTTCCCAACACCACCTGTCCATCGCGATGACTTAAAGGCACAAACGCTTAGCGGTGAACTCTATGCTTATGGAGTTGGCCAATTGTCGAGTGGTCGAGTCTCCTTGCAGTTCCATCTCGACAACGCTGACTTTCGCAACTTGTTGCTCGATCTTGGTCAACCCGCCGGTGAGGCCAACGGAAAGCTTTACGTAGATGCCCAAATTCATGGTTCGTTGCAAAACGTGAAAACGCTTTCAGGGGGCGGCATCGTCCAACTCCGCGAAGCGAAGCTCTATCAGCTACCATTCATGATTCGCTTGCTGAGGCTCATGCGAGTCAGCGCTCCCAATGAAGAGGGTGCTTTTGAAAGCGCAGATATTCGATTCTCTTTGGATGGAGATCGTATTCCCTTGGATGAGATCGCTTTGGATGGTGACATCATCAGCATGCGAGGCAAGGGCGAAGTGAATATGCGACGCGAATTGCACATGGAACTGTACACCTATGTGGGGCCGCGCGGGCAAATTGCCGCCATGCTACAGCCCCTCTTTGGAAACCGCGGAGCGACCCTTCTTCAGTTCGCTGTAACAGGTACGACCGATCAGCCGATCGTGACGCCTTCCCTTCCAGGTTGGGATACGGCAACGCTGGAACAACTCTTTCCCAACAAAATGCCTCAAGGATCCACGAGACCGCAACCTAGTCCCGAACGATAAACTATGTTCCGTTTAGGAGAGGACGCATCATGCAAATTCCTGCTGCTCAAATGAACGCCGCAGTTGCGGCGTCGACGCCCCTGCAGGCGCGGACGGCTCAATCCACGACCACAGGTCCAGGGACTGCTCCAACCACCATGGCCGGGGTGGAAAAGGTCGAACATGGGGAACAGACCCAAGACCGTGATGCTAATGAGCACTATGTGGGTGGAGGTCATCGCGAGGGCCAGCACAAAGAGCCACGCAAGGATGATCATCCCGTGGAAACTTCACTGCTTCAATTGGAAGTCAATGATGACGAAGGTCCATCCCAGCTCGATCTTCGAGGTTGATGCTCAAAAGGAATAGGAACAGCCAACCTATTTCGGTATCTCTTCTACTGCAATCTGAATTTCAGTAATACCAGGTTTCAGTAGACGATACGGAAAGTCTTGCAATCGATCCTCGCGCGTCGGTAGACGATAGTTCGAATCGATAACCGTCAACGCAAGGCCTGTCCCGATGGGAAGGTTGCGCAAAATGGCGATCCCATGTTTGTCGGTAACGCTCGTGAATCGATCACCATTCTGTTTCGGCAATTCCAGGGGACGCGACTGAATCATCGCCTCGATTCGCTCGAGCGTGTCCCATCGTTTTCCAAGGATGGTAGATCCTGCACCAACGACGAATTGATTGGGCCAAGTTTCGATGGTGGCACCTATCACTGGCTCTCCCTTTGGATCGACGAGCCGAACGGCAAGATCGCCCGTTTCTTCCATAGGAAGTATGATCGGCATCGATTCACGGGCTTCATCTGCAGTGAGTAGTTGACCCACGGTCCATTGATTCTTGGAACGCTCTTCACATTGAATGATCCATCCTTTCGCCAATGCGATCAATTGAAGGTTGCCCGAGTCGGGCAATGAGGCAAAGGTAAAAGATCCATCGGCTTGAATGGATGTCGACGTTGCCCATCGCACAACGTCCGGGCGTTCGCCAGCAACCGCCTCGATCGGTTTGGGAGTGCAGAAGGCCAATACGATTCCATCTTCGACGGGTCGTGGAACATTCTCGGAGAGTTTGCCAGAAAGCCGCATACCAGGTTTGAGTGGTACATTGCGAAGAGTCGCTGATTGCGATGTGCGAAGGCGAATCGGGATGACTCCACTAAACAAGGTGACTCCATCGGGTTGAGGACTAGCAATCAACGCTTGCCATGTTCCCGGAGGAATCGATCGAGATCGTCGCGTCGAGGGAGGTTGGCTTGCCCAAGGTGCAGAGGCCCCTGGCCCTGCCATCAATATTCCAAAGTTCAAGTTCGATTCACCTTGCGGATCTTTCACCGTGATCGAAACTTCACACCCTGCTTGCAATTCAATCGGTGGTTGCGCGATCGCAAGATCCAAGTCGACTTGTTTGGAAATGAACTCGGTGTGGTAAATGGTGATGGAGAGTTGAGACGTCGTCATTCGGCTTCCGGAAGTCATCCATTTTGCTGGATAGGGTATCTCGACGATGCCCTCGCTATTGGAGGTAACCAGTGGAGCCTCACCAAATTCTTTCACCGGCCAAAAGAAGTGTGTGGAAGGCTCTTCAACACATCGCAAGGCGTAAGGACGCACCATGGCGTTTGCAATCCTTTGGCCATCCCCATCCACCAATTCAATCTTCAGCGTTGCTTTCTCAAGGACCGGATCTTGCTTGATGACTTCGGCGTGGGTCATCTGCGAAAAATAGACGACCCAACCAAGCAACCATACTCCGAAGAGGCGGTTGGGATGTCCATTACTTGACAGTCTCGTCATCATGTCTACTCTTTTCGCTTCGAATGGTGTCTTGAGGAAGTTGCGATTGAAATCTCAAATACAGGTCCCAATGATTTCAAAAGTCTCGAAAACGGAATCGACCGATCTGACCAGCCATTCTCTCGAATTATACTAAAGCGTTTCAGCGACCCTCCCTTTTTGTCTCATCAATTCTGCCCCCAGTTCGTTTTGCATGAAATTCTCAACTCCTTCAGCCATCCAACGGTTCTTCCAGTGCGTCATTCTTTGCGGGGCAATCGTTCGCTTGTGCTTCGGCAACGAAGTCGCTTTCACTAGTGGCTTATTCCAAGAAGAGGACAAGGTAGCGGCTTTACAAGGTGAGTACACCGGAACCCAAATCGGGGTTCAGGTGGTGGCCTTGGGGAACGACGAGTACGAGGTCAATCTCTTTCAAGGCGGCTTGCCCAGCGCAGGATGGGATCGAACGAGTCCCACGCAAGTGGAAGTGGATGAAGCTTCGTTGGTTGCATTGATTGACAATCGAAAGCTCCAAAAAATCGTCCGGCAAAGTCCGACATTGGGAGCTCGAGTTCCCGAAGGAGGTCTGGTACTTTTCGATGGTTCGCTTGAGACTCTTCAAAAGCAATGGAACGATGGAGCGCAAAAGACAGACGATGGGCTCTTGATGCCAGGAGCTACGACTCGCCAGCGATTCCGCGACTATCGATTGCATGTTGAGTTTCAAACACCATTGCAGCCATCGGCTTCTGGGCAAAAACGAGGCAATAGTGGTGTCTATCATCAAGGGCGTTACGAAACGCAAATCTTGGATTCGTTTGGACTCGAAGGGAAAAACAACGAAGCAGGTGGTATCTACGGCGTTCGTGATCCCGATATCAATATGTGTTTTCCGCCTCTAAGCTGGCAGACCTATGACGTCGATTTCGAGGCAGCTCGATTTGACGGACAAGGGAAGAAAACGCAACATGCAAAACTGACCGTTCGTCTGAACGGCGTCGTCGTTCATAGCGCCGTTGACGTCCCCAATCCAACGGCAGCAGCACCATTTCCCGAGGATTCATCCCCAGGTCCCATTCATTTGCAAGACCATGGTAATCCCGTTCGCTTCCGAAACATTTGGATTGTTGAACGCGACATGGAAGCCGACTCGCTTCGGCCTCGAGTGGTTGCTTATGAGCGGGAGCATGCATCGCATCCATCGAGTGTTGCCGATAGTGATGGGCATCATGATGCGATGGGCGGACGACTCTTGGTAGCGCATCTTGGATGTGTCCGTTGCCATGCTTCGCCCAATACACCATGGGCGGGAATGACCAAGCGGGCGCCGAACCTTGATCAACTGGGGAGCCGCATCCGATTCGACTATCTCGTTGAGTGGATACGTGATCCTTTACATGCCAAGCCGGGAACGACGATGCCCGATATGCTGCACGGGCTTTCCCAACCAGAAAAGGACCATCGTGCTTTGGCGATTGCGTCCTACTTGGCAGGTGATTCCATTCCGATCGATCGTCCAGGAGATGGCAAGGCATTGGAACGAGGTAAGAAACTTTATCGAGAGATCGGCTGTGCAGCGTGTCACGATCCTGATGCCCACAATAGCTCACCAGGTCCTAGCAGTGTGCCCTTAGGAGATCTTACGAGGAAATATACGGTCGATTCGTTGACCCACTTCTTGCTCGATCCGCACCAAATTCGTCCCTCTGGATTCATGCCCAAGATGGTGCAGGATTGGACGGAAGCTCGAGACTTGGCATGTTATCTCTTGGGTGAATCGATTCTTGGTGCAGGAGTCGAAGCATTTCAAGCGAAGGTCTTCTACGGAACATGGGATCGGCTACCCAACTTTGACGAACAGGAGGTGAAGAAGGAAGTGACCACGCGCGGTCTCGATTTGCAAATTGCAGGCCGCAAAGATCACTTCGGAATTCGCTTCGATGCGTTTCTTCCCGTGGAACGTGATTCGGAATACACCTTTCGCATTGGATCGGATGACGGAAGCCGATTGCTCGTCGATGATCGCGAGATTGTTCGAGTCGATGGTATTCATCCCATGCAGCATCGTGAAGCCAAAGTCAAACTCACTTCGGGTATGCATCGCATTCGAATCGAGTACTTTGAAAACTCGGGTGGTGAGGAACTGGAAGTGGACGTCGCTACGGAAGGGCTAGGTCGTGTGCCTTTGGCAGTCTTGGTTTCAGCAACAGCGGATTCCAACGGTGGTAAAGAATTGATTCCTAGTCGTTTGCATCCCGATAAATCGCTCGTTGAAGAGGGACGCAAATGGTACCGCGAACTTGGATGTGGCCAATGCCATGCGACTCAGGAAAAAGTCAAATGGTCGCGCAATCTACCCAAGCTCAACGAATTGAATCTCGACCATGGCTGTCTTCAGGCGAAGCCTAGTGCCGAGGTTCCTCTTTATGGATTGACGCGGGAACAGATTGCTTCGATTCGAAAGACTCTTGAATCGAAAAAGGGTGGTTTAGAACCAGCGACCGCAATTCATATGCAAATGCTTTCTCGCAATTGCATTGCCTGTCACCAACGCGATGGTGTGGGGGCACCCGAGGCCGCTCGCGATGCGTTGTTCTTGACCTCGGTTCAAGAGATGGGAAACGAAGGACGATTACCTCCGCCCCTCAATGGTGTCGGCGATAAGCTGCGATTGGAGTACCTCAAAAAGGTCTTGAGTGAAGGTGCTAAAGAACGACCGTACATGACCACGCGCATGCCCGGTTTTGGCAAAGGGCATCTCGACATGTTTGCAGTGCATCTTGCGCGAATCGATCAACAGCAGGCTTCTCAAGCGAGCCATACGGCTTTAGAGGATGCATCATCGATGGTGTCCACGGGGCGCAAACTCGTTGGATCCGATGGTCTGGCATGTGTGAAGTGCCATCGCTATGGAAACAAATCGGTTGGCATTGGTGCCATCGACTTGAAACGGACGAGCGAGAGAATTCGAGATGATTGGTTTGTGCGCTATCTACTCAACCCAACGCAGTATCGTCCAGGTACACGGATGCCGAACAGCTTTCCCGAGGGCAAGTCGGTGTTAACATCCGTATACGATGGAGATGCACATCGCCAGATTCAAGCGATGTGGAAATATCTAGAGTCGAAGGATGCGAAAGAGCCGTTAGGGGTGGATGGTGCGTCGATTGTCCTCAAGCCTATCGATCATCCAATTCTCTATCGAAACTTTATCGAAGGACTTGGGCCGCGTGGGATTGGTGTGGGGTACCCTGAGCAAATCAATATTGCATGGGATGCGGGAACGATGTCGCTCGCGCGGATTTGGCAAAATGAGTTCTTGGACGCATCCAAGCACTGGGTTGGACGCGGACCGGGATATCAAGGACCTCTAGGCGATCACGTGGTATCGTTCGAAAAACGCATTCCCATTGCTCGATTGGATTCGATGGATGCTGCATGGCCCAAAGAGGCCGCCAGAGAATTGGGTGTTCGTTTTATTGGGTACCGGCTCGATGCGCAAAAGCGACCCATCTTTCGATATCGAATCGCTGAATGTGAAGTGGAAGAGGTTCTCGTGCCCAAGCAAGTAGAAGGGCAAGATAAGAAGGAAATTCTCCGCACGTTTCGATTAAAGCGAACGAGTGATGCACCGATCTACCTTCGACTTCCTGTGCTCGATTGGAAGTCGAGCGATGGCAAGACCTTCGTCGGTCCAGGTATCGAATTGCAGCTTGAGGGTGGCGAGTTGCAACAGGTGAAGACAGCGGAAGGAACCGAGTGGCGCATGTCGATTCCGAAAGAAGAGCACAGCATCATCCAACAGCGAATTCGTTGGTAGGTTTGAATCTCCATTTTTTCGATGCGTCCTGTGCATCGTAGTCATAACAAATATTCATGATGTGCAATAAACTTTGGTCGATCTTGTTCGTGTTGATTGGGTTGGCGTGGTCTCTCGAAGTGCGTGCGCAAGCGACCAAAGAGAGTGACTACTATCGTATCGCGACATTTCCGACGCCGGAGAATGCCGTTCTTGAAGCAGGTGCTTTTCAATGGTTGTCGGATGGTCGCTTAGCGGTTGCGACGCGGCGAGGTGAAGTATGGATCGTCGCTAATCCCAAGGAAGAAGATCTATCGAAACTGAAGTGGAGTCGTTTTGCTCACGGTTTGCACGAGCCACTTGGACTCGCAGAGCGAGATGGCTGGCTCTATGCAACGCAGCGATCGGATGTTACGCGTATGCGCGATGCTGATGGAGATGGCGTTGCAGATGAGTTTGAAATTGTCGGCGATGGTTGGGAGATCAGTGGCGACTACCATGAGTACGCTGTCGGTTCGAAATTTGATCGGCAAGGTGACCTGTGGGTTGTATTGTGCTTGACCGGTTCTTTTGGAAGTGACGTCCCGTTTCGTGGTTGGTGTGTACGAGTCGATTCGCAAGGGAAGACCATCCCAACGACCTACGGTATTCGCTCCCCGGGTGGGATTGGATTCAATGCTGGTGGGGATGTGTTCTACACCGATAACCAAGGACCGTGGAACGGAACCTGTGGTCTTAAGCATCTGGTACCGGGCAAGTTTGCGGGTCATCCAGGCGGCAACAAATGGTTTTCAAAGGTCGACGCCTGGAAAGACAAAACACCGGTGGTACCGGCGAATGATAGCCGCATGGCCATCGAGGCACAAAAGCATGCAGACCTTGTTCCTACGGCAGTCTTCTTTCCCTATGGAAAAATGGGGCAATCAGCAAGCGGCATTGCATGCGACCAAACGCAAGGAAAGTTTGGACCCTTTCAGGGCCAATTGTTTGTCGGTGATCAAACGCATAGCACCATCATGCGAGTCGATCTAGAAAAGGTAAAAGGAGTCTATCAAGGAGCCTGTTTTCCATTCCGTTCAGGATTTCAATCCGGGGTCGTGGGTGTAGAACTTGCGCCGAACGGAATGATGTTTGTTGGCGGCACCAATCGCGGATGGGGATCGCGTGGACCGCGCGACTTCGCCGTGGAACGATTGGAGTGGACGGGAGTAACACCCTTTGAGATTCACACGATGCGGGTTCAACCAGACGGTTTTTTGCTCACCTTCACCAAACTAGTCGATGCAGCCTTGGCCTCTAAAGTTGAACGGTACGCGATGGAAACCTATACCTACATCTATCGCGAGCAATATGCGTAAGGGTGCCCCGAGGTAGACCATACCCATCCGACCATTCAACAAGCCACCGTCTCTGCCGACGGACTCCAAGTGCATCTTCGAGTGCAGGGCATGCAAATCGGGCACGTCCACGAACTGAAGATCGATGGCCTCCAATCCCAAACCGCCGACCCTCTCCTCCACCCGCAAGCCTACTACACCCTCAACGCCCTCCCCTAACACAACGTGCCATCCACCTATTGTTGACGCGCACACAAGGTGTCAGCCACCTTTTGTTGATGACGGAAATTGAGTTCGTTTGCAGGTTTTGGGGCAGAAAAGAGCATGGAATGCTCATTCGGTTCGGCTTTTGGCAGAGATGGATGCCAGAAGAAGGCGAAAATGCCTTAGGATGGGAGAGAATGCGCGGACCGCTAGACAGAGAGCTGTTGGGAATCGCGAAGATAGAGTAGTGTCGAAAAAACTACTCTCGCAAAGCAGGGCGCGGCAGGATCGTTGGCCACGACTCCAAGCGATGTTGCGGTTCTCGGCTTCCTTCTGCAGGTTCACTGGCTTGCCCGCAGCATAACACTTCCCAAAGTACTTGGAGAAATCCCACACCAAGTCACACCACATCGAACCTTCAATTCCAATTCGCTCGAGTATCGGTTGAAGGTTATCAGGTATCTTGCCCTGTTTGTCTGGGCGTTTTTGACGTCCCGTCCAATCGAGTAACGTCGAGTACTCGGCAAGCGTCATCGACAAGAAGCCCTTGTCGCTGGCTCGTGTTCCTCCATGATGTGGCTTGGCACCTACGACATCATGTTCGTTGAGCTGAAGCGGCGCAAGCCATGCATCCACAGGCCTTAGGCATGAAGAGTTCGCTTTGCTTTTGCCTCGTTGTTTTTCTTTTGAATTTTTTTCGTTTTCTGTACGAAAGTCGCTTAGACACTTTTGTAATCGAGCAACTTCTTCTTTGTCGCGAAGCCGCTTGGCCAACTTGATCTGCTGAAGAATCGATTTCTCATCGATCCTCGAAGGTTCCAATGCAATCGCTGCTGCGATTCTTTTAGAACCTTTTGTGCCTTGATGCGATCATAGGCCGAGGTAAACCCAGATGCCTCTGGAGCCCTTGCCATAGCGGCTCGCACGGGATTCAGATCGACATACATCGCGCAGGCCAAGAGCCCTGCTTCATCGACAATCTTCTGAGCCTTAAAACGTCCCTCCCAGAAGCGGCCTGTGCACTTGTCTTCATTGTTGGCTTTGCGAGCTATAGGCTCAGAGACAGCTCGCATGAACCAAGAAATACTCGATAATCGCTTGCGAAGTTCCAGCATTCGCTTCGGCATCGGCCATCTCTTTGGCGATTTGCTGTTGCGTTGGTTCACCTAGGCAATCATCTGTCTTTTTTCCCAGGAAAAAGCCTCAGCCAACGCGTGGCGACATCTTCATCCGACCACAGTTTTACGATGTCCGGCTGTTCGCAGGATCGAATGAACGTGATTCGACATGACCGCATAGTTGAGCACATCGACACCGAAGGCGGATGCTAGCAGTTCCATCCTAAGCCGAATCCAGCCACGCCGGTGTTCGAAATCCTTTCCCGAGGCCTCATCTTTGCCTGCAAGAAAGGCCCTTCGCACACATCGCTGGACGCAATGAGCGATGGCGACTTCGTTTTGCCCAAACACCGATTCCCGCTTAGGTCGCGCCATGATGCAACTCCTCCGTTGAATCCTAGCGCGGCAACATCCAAAGTCAACAGTAGGTGGCTGACACCTTGTGTTGGGCGTCAACGATAGGTGGATGGCACCTTGTGTGATATAATGGGGGAAGGAGGTGGGTGTGGTTGGGAATTCGATTGTGGTGATGCTGGGAGCGGGGGTGTTGGCTAGCCTCTTGGCGATGCCATTGGGGTTGGTGCTTTCCAAGTTGCAGGGCAGAGGTAGTTCAATACTTGCTGGCCTGCTAACAGGCATGATGTTCGTCCCGCTCTATATCCAAGCTGGTGGATGGAACGCTGGCTTTGGTGCATTAGGTTGGTGGACCGTAACGCAAGCCCAAGCCTCTCAAAATCTGTTTTCTGGACTGTGGGCTGTTACGTGGATTCACGCGTTTCATGCAATACCATGGTGCGCGTGGATTTTGGCTGTTGGGTTAACTCACTCATCACCATCGCACGAAGCCCAAGCCATGCTCGATGGTGGTACCTCCAACGTACTCTTACGCGTATGGCTTCCCAATATGATTCGTTGGGGTTGCATATCCACATTGATCGTGGCCTGCTGGATTTCGGGGGACATGGTGGTGACGAATCTCTACCGAGTCCCAACGCTTACAGAACAATGCTATCTGGATCTAAGCAGTGGCGCCGACTCCTCGCGCGCATTCTACCTAAGCATGTTCCCACCCTTGCTACTCACCGTAGCACTAGGCATTTCCTTTTCATGCACGTCCTTCATTACAGACCACGTCGCTCGTCCATCGAGCCCAACGCTTGCCCTTTCACGTTCCCTATCAATATCGCTTTGGCCAATCGCTATTTTGGTTGCATGCATCGCAATCTTCGCTCCGCTCGGAAATCTTGTCATGAAAGCGGGTTGGGATCCCATCAAAAACGGTGACCAAATCGTACATCAATGGACGTTTCATCAGTTTGGAAAATCTTTCTTGAGCGTCGCTGAGTTCATGCAAGAGTTTTATTGGTCGATTATGCTCGTTGGATTTTCAACGATCCTTACGGTTCTTTGTTGCGTTCCTACATCCTACCTCGCCGTACGATTTCCCAAAGTCGTTCTCCCCGCATTCGCGATTTGTCTTTCTTTGCCTGGCCCAATGATTGCCATTACCGTAAAACGCACCTTTGAATCGCTGCCACCCGCCTTGAGCAACATCCTGGTGGAACAGACGCTTTGCCTTCCTGCAATTGCTCTCCAATTTCGTACCTTGCCCATCGCCGTCACGATTCTCTACTTTTTGTATCTCCGGTGGCGATCCCAATATCGATCGATCCTTGAGCTCGATGGATACTCCGCCATCAGTAGGATCAAGCTCTTTATCGGTCTGCACTGGGGAAGTTTGGGAGGTTTGTTGCTGCTGATCCTTGCGATCGCTATGAGCGAACTCTCTTGCTATCTTTTGGTTCTCCCTGCAGGCGTAAGCCCACTTTCCATGCGAATATTTGAACTATTACACTACGGAGTACGCTATAAAGAAGCAGGGCTCTGCCTGGTTTTAGCGATCGCTGGTATCCTCTTGGGATACTTGGCTCATCGGCTTTTCTCGTTCTCTTCGCTGAAAACGTCTTCCCGTACTGCTAGAAGTTCAACCGCCCAACTATGAACGATCTCTTGCTTCGTCTCACCGCAACCAGCGGTATCTGGCTTTGCATGACGTGCTTTTCCGTTCCTGCCAGGGCTCAGGAAAAACTGCCGTGTAAGAAAGTTGTATACGAGTTCGAAAAAGAGCTGAAGGAAGTCACAGGCGAAGTCGTTGTAGAAGCGGTCGATGGAGGCCTTCTCCTTCGAACCTCCGATGGCAAGCTAGTTGTCGCTCAACCCGATGAGATCAAACGCAAAGAAGATGTGGAAGCACCTTTCCACCCTCTCACGCAAGATGAAATCGCGGAACAACTTCTGCTCGAAATGCCGCAAGGCTTCAAAATCCACAAGACTCCGCATTTCGTGTTCTGCTACGACACTACCGAAGCATATGTAAAGTGGACGGGCGCCCTTTACGAAAAACTCTATCGGGGCTTTTACAAATTCTGGAAAGATCGCGGCATCAAACTTGAAGAGCCCCGGTTCCCTCTGGTTGCTCTGGTCTTCCAATCGAAACAAAGTTATCTACGCTATGCCGCTCCCGAATTGGGACGATCCGCAGATTCCGTGCTCGGTTATTACAACTTGATGTCTAATCGAATCACCACGTTCGATTTGACGGGAATCGAAGGGCGAATCCCAGATGGCATGCGAGTCGACCGAATCGAACTGGTCAATCGCATTTTGATGGAGCCAGGGGCTGAACGAAGTGTAGCGACGATCGTTCATGAAGCGGTACATCAACTGGCTTACAACAGTGGACTGCAAGTACGTTTGGCCGACAATCCACCTTGGGTTAGCGAAGGATTGGCTGTCTTCTTCGAAACACCCGATTTTTCCAGTGGCGCAGGTTGGGGTGCCATCGGCAAGGTCAACAAGTACAATCTCATCCACTATCGCGACTATAAAACGCGGCGGCCCATTAACTCGCTGTTACAGCTGCTCAGTGATGACGATCGCTTTCGCAATGCAGCCAAGATGCAAGATGCCTATGCCGAGTGCTGGGCTTTGAACTACTATTTGATCAAAAAGAAACCGAAAGAGTATTCCGAATATCTCAAGTTCCTATCAAAGCAAAAACCGCTCGAAGAAACCGATCCCAAGCAGAGGATTGTCGATTTCCAAGAGCACTTTGGTGATATCAAGGCACTCGACCGCGACTTCCAAAAATTCATCGACCTTCAACAATAGCAAGTGCCTATCTTCCATGTCTTCCGAACCTTCGTGGATCGGCGAGTCGATCTCGCTCTCTCAACTACAAACCATCGTTGTTCGCCCTCAATCTCGAATACCTACCCATATGATCGTGCTTTGCCACGGTTACGGGGCTCCGGGGGATGACCTAGCGCAACTTGCGGGCGAATTTGTAGAGCTTGCCGATTCCCTGCAGATTGCTCCGGCCATGTTCTTTCCTGCAGCCCCCATCGACCTCGGCGAATATGGAATGCCCGGTGCTCGAGCCTGGTGGCCGTTGAACATGGCTCGGCTCATGGAACTCTCGATGACGCGGTCCTTTGATCGGATGCGCAACGAAACACCTCCTGAAATCGATCGAGCACGCGAGGCACTGGTCGGCATGATTGCAGCAGGACGCACACAATACGGCCTCGAGGAAACAACATTGCTTCTTGGTGGATTCTCTCAAGGTGCAATGCTCTCGGTCGATGTTGCGCTACGTGGATTGCCTCAACCTCCACAAGCGATGGCCCTATATTCAGGTGCCCTCATCTGCGAAGAAGTATGGAAGGCGAAATCCAGCGGTCTATCGCAAACGAAGATCTTTCAAAGCCACGGCCGCCAAGATGCCATTTTGCCTTTCGAAACTGGAAGCTGGCTGGCAGAACTTCTCAAAGCCCATGCAGCTCAGTTCGAATTCCACGCATTCGATGGCCCTCACACCATCCCTTACGAGGCGATCTCCAGCACACTCAATTTGCTCGTCTAATTTAGCGGGGAACCATTTCCGCTACCCATCGATGGAACCAACTTGTCGCGAAGATCCTTGCTTCACATGGTCGTGCGCAAAACGCCACCAAGGTGTAACGCGTTCCAAGGTAGGAGGTGCCTGATTTCGAAGGGCTCGTTTACCAATGTGAGTTTCCGCTGCTTCGAGTATCGATTGATAAAACGAATCTAGATCGGTCTCGGCGATATGATCCAGCGTATCGAATGGAGTGAGACTCATAAGAATGGCTCCCACAGCATTTACGTCGGGTAACTCGCACATCAATCGAGCCTGCGCCTGCCAAAGTGAAATAAGTTTGTTGTCGATCCACTTTGTTTCAAGTCGCTCCACCCATTCATCCCGATCACCACGCAGGAACTCGCCTACCGTTTTGCAACCCACTTGGTGAAAGCGAACTGCTGTCTTGGGTCCGATGGAAGGGGCATCCACGATCGGATCTGACTCTCTCAAACGAAATTCACTTGCACTTGATGCATCAGCGGCATGTGGTTCCTGGTGCTTGGGTTTGACAACAACATTCTGCTCTTCTTCCTCACGGCGAATGGGCTTTTCTGCCACGTCGTTCTCGTCAAACACATCGTTGGCCGAGATCGGAACATTTTGAACTTCCGTTCGCTCTTCAACTACAGCAGGTTCTTCAACTACAGCAGGTTCTTCAACTACAGCAGGTTCTTCGATTTGAACAATCGCGGGCAAGTGCTCGGATCCCAACGGTGGCTCACCGCTACTTATAGGTTCTTTGGCCTGCGCTACGACAGGCTCAGCAATGGCGTTCTCTTGGATCGGAATAGAGGAACTCTTGGCTTGATCGTTGAGCTTCGCATTCCGTTGTGCCAAAAAAGCTTGTAACTGTGGATCGCGATTCCGCAAACTGAGAACAGCTTTTTGTTCAGCAGGCAGATTGCGAACAACTTTGCCAGTCGTTTGAAACTCTTCCCAAATCTTTGCGACTTGTTGACGCTGTTGGACCGAGTCGATTTTTTTGAGTACCCATTGCGAAGGGACTTGTAATCCAGCAATGAGCGTGGCGGGCGTAAGGGACTGCTCTGGAATCGAAACGGGCGTCTCCGTGGCTAATCGATCGATGACACCAGCCCACCCAGTGATCACCCAGGTAAAGATCTCGGCCAGAATGCGTTTGGAAGTGCGATTGAGTGCCAAGGCAGGCTGACGTGCACACTCTGCCATGTTGTACTGATCGATCAAAGTTTCATAGTGAAGGTTTGCCTGATGCGCTCCTTTTCGAATTCCCTCTGCAAACCAATCGGGGCTGTCCGTCCATTCGAAAGGAGGAAAGTTGTATCCTGTTGCAATTCCATAGATCTCTTCGTACGCGCATTTGACGCTCCATTCGAGAGGTCGATGAACGGTCGTTTCTCGCTCCGATTGGCCCGTATGCAACGGCATAAAAGGATCGGAAAAATAATGGCTTAGAACGCCAACAGCGTAGGCAGCTTCTTTCCATTTCGATTGCTGAAGAAACGAGAGGCACTTTTCGTACCAACGGAGCGAAGTGCGAATGGCCCCACCCCATTCTTGATCGCGAACATGAAGAACGTGATTCTCGAAGTCTTTGAATACGTTGTCGGGATCCTTCGCGCCGGTCAAATAATCTTGGTAGTGAGCCAGCAAGAGATTGCTGAGTTCCAAGCCACGGTCCGTTTGGACTTCGAGAAGCGCATCCAAGGCAAAAAAATGATGCGTGCTTTTGCAGTGGGTTGCTTTGAGGATGGCGAGCAACGTATCCAATCCATCCCTCCACTTGGCTTGAACTTGATTCCGTTTTGCGAATTCACATCCCGTTTCGCAACTACGATTCGAAGCCACACTCCGTCGATGACGCTATTCCGTTCCCGAGGAAGGCAAGTCCATGCATCGAAAAGGATTGAGCGGGCATCCATCAAGGATGCCCGCGCTCACTGGCCAACGATTATTCGTTGCGCAACAATGGGAACAGAATGACGTCGCGAATGCTGCGCGAATTGGTAAGCAACATGACGAGGCGATCGATTCCAATACCTAGGCCACCTGCCGGGGGCATACCGTGACGCAAGGCGCGAACGAAGTCGTTATCCATGCGAGCCATGGAATCCTCTTCGGCCATCCCTTCGAGCTGCGTGCGGAATAGTTGTTCCTGCAAAATGGGATCATTCAATTCGGTATACGCATTGGCCAATTCCATTCCATGGATGAAGAGCTCGAACCGCTCAGCCACTTCTGGCTTACCCGTCTTTCGCTTGGTCAATGGACAGATGCTGGAAGGATAGTCGATCACAAAGATCGGACCGATCAGACTGTCTTCAACCTTCTCTTCAAACACTTCGCTCTTGATCACATCGGGGTGCTTGCCCTTGGTATCAAGCCCAATCTTGCGAGCCAAATTTTCAATGCCGGCAGCGTCGTCCGTCTTCAAGCCAGTATGCTCTTCAAAAAGATCTGCATAGGTTCGGCGCTGGAACGGCGGCGTGAAGTCGATATCGAGATCGCCCCATTTGACTTGGAATGGCTGCCCAGTCACTCGCAATGCATCGCAAATGATTTGCTCGGTCAATTCCATCATCGACTCATAATCGGCGTAAGCCTGATAGCACTCGAGCATCGTGAACTCGGGATTGTGCCGTACGCTGATGCCTTCATTGCGGTACACGCGTCCCAATTCATAAACGCGTTCCATACCTCCCACCAACAATCGCTTGAGGTGAAGTTCCAAAGCGATCCGTAGGAACAATGGCATGTCGAGTGCATTGTGATGCGTGGTAAAAGGACGAGCGGCCGCACCACCTGCAATGGAATGCAAGGTTGGACCTTCGATCTCAGCAAAGCCTCGTCGATTCAAAGTATCGCGGATCGATTGAACGATCTTGATCCGCTTCAGGAAGGTATCGAGCACGCCTTCGTTGTAGGTAAGATCCAGATAACGCATTCGCTGACGCAATTCGGGATCTTGGAGACCAGCATGCTTCTCTGGTGGTGGTTCCATCGACTTGGTCATGAAGTGCAACTTCTCGGCAAACACGGTGAGCTCACCAGTGTTCGTTCGCCCAAGCCGGCCATCGGCTGCAACCAAGTCCCCCAAATCCAAATACTTGGTCAACTCAAAGTTTTCATCACCGACCTGTCCCTTACCGATCAGAACTTGGATATCGCCCGACCAATCGCGCAGATTGAGGAAGACCAGCTTGCCCGTGGGACGCATCAAAACGATACGGCCTGCCACGCGGACCGTAGGGCCAATTTCTTCGCCTTCCCCTTGTCCAGCCTTCCAGGCCTTGTAGTCAACCTTTTCGCTACCTTCAAAGTCAGGCAATTCCAGTTCGGTACCATCCGCTTTTCGAAACCGAATCTGGTTGGCCAGTTCGCGGACTTGTTGATTCAGCAAACGATCATCGATTCGATGCCCCCATGGATCCAATCCCAGGGCTTCAATTTTGCGCAGTTTTTCCACTCGAGCAGCCTGAAGGGCATTCAAATCTTGGGAGGTTGCGTCGCCTGGGTTTGGGGTAGGGGATGACATTGATTTTGCTTCAACAGAAAGGTAAAGGGATGGGGTCGATGTTTGGCCCCGAATAGCGAGCCAAAATTATGGGATCTCCAAGCCCTCGTGGACAGCTCAATTCACCGGCTTTCGCGAGGTTCCTTCGAGCGTTTCGGGCAGGCTAGAGTGAGGGGAATTGTAGGGAAATACCATGGAAAACCAAGTCGCCCCCAAGCCCATGATTCTGGTAATCGAGCCCGATCCGGTGTTTTTGACAGGGATTTCCGCGGTTCTCGATCAAGAAGGGTATCGCTGTTTTCTATCGCGAGACCTAACGGTGGCCAATAAAGCTCTGGAAAAGATCGTTTTTGACCTCATCATCCTCTCGGCTCCACCCGACCCCTTGGCTGCCCAACAACAAGCCATCGATCTTCGAACACAACCGAACGCTAAAGATATTCCCATCGTTTTCCTCACTTCCTGCTGGGAAGAATCGTGGAGGGAGCTTCTCCAATCGGTTGGAGGCGTTTCATGCCTCTCGTCACCGTTTGATCCTCACACGTTGATCAAAACGGTTGCCGATGCTGTTTGGCTTCCCCATCTTGCCTCGGCCAAGGTCGGTCCGCCCAAAGCCCATTTCTTGCATGATTGGGTTCGACTCAGCTGAGCCTCCACACATCCACTAGGATCTTTGGCTATCCGTCCTCTTCTTCGGACATGATGGCTCTTCTTCGGACACGATGGGGACAGGAAGGTTCGTATCTCCTTTGTAGGCCATCGATTCACCTTCACCATCTATTCGGAACGATGGGCAAAGGGCTACAATGATCGAACGCATTCAGGATTGAATGCGTAATTAGAATTCGTTGCTTAGGCAATCTTTGTGCAGTTGCAAAGGGCTTCCGTATCCCTCGTGTATGCCGCCAAAGAAGACCATGCATTGGGATGCAGCGGTCGTACGAATCCCTAGCGAACCCATAGGATAAGGATAAAAACCGTGAGCATGGCTCGTGTTTTCTCTCGAATTGGATTGTCGTTGGCATTGGTGGCAGGTGCAGGCTTTTGCGTCGGAATGACCGGATGCCAGACTAAAGTTCCTCCAACCAAGAAGAGTGGCGAGCACGATCATGCCCATGATCACAGCCATGAAGAAGGAAAGCACGGAGGACATTTGGCAGACTTGGAGCCCATGGGGGCTCACGTCGAATGGGCTCATGATGATGAAAAAGGGACGGTGACGATCTATTGCGAAGAAATCGTGGCCGGTGGAGCCAAGGTTGAGAAAGTACAAATCGAAGTCAAAGTCGGAACCGAAGAACCCAAGGTTTACGATCTGGCCGGTTCGGCGGCTGACGAGCACAAAATCGAAGGATCCATCTTTACAATCACCGATCCCGCTTTGGTGACCGCAATGGAAGTCGAAGGGGTAAAATCCACCCTCATGGTGACGGTCGATGGAAAGGTTCAGAAAGCCTCATTGGAACACGACCACGGTCACGATCACGGCCACAAGCACTAAGAATGGAAGGGTCGAGACCTTTCCTGGGTTGGCCGAACGACTAGCCATGATCGCTTCAAAACCAGCATTCAAGGGCCAAAAGCCTTGGATCCTTGGACAAGTTTGATGCGGGTTCGAAGGGCGAATCCTGTAAAAACGATCAGTTGGGCTACTGAAAACCTTGGTTTTGTGCCACAATCGGCACCCTTGCGAAAGGGTGCCGTTTTTTGTTGGCATTGCGCTTCTTAGGACCCCTTCAAGCCTTCATTTGTTCAACCACAATGCGTCGAGACGACCTCCGAAACATAGTCATCATCGCCCACGTCGACCACGGCAAGACCACGCTCGTGGATTGCTTGCTGAAGCAAAGCGGGCAATTTCGCGAAAGCCAACTGCAAGGCGAACGCATTCTGGATAGCAATGACCTGGAGCGAGAACGTGGCATCACGATTCTCGCCAAGAACATCGCCATTCCTTACAAGGGAATCAAAATCAACCTGATCGACACCCCTGGCCACGCCGACTTCGGCGGGGAAGTGGAGCGTGTTGTTCGTATGGCAGACGGGGCACTCGTATTGATGGATGCGGCCGAAGGGCCGATGCCACAAACGCGTTTCGTTTTGTCAAAAGCATTGGAAGTGGGTGTACGTCCGATCGTCGTCATCAATAAGATCGATCGCCCCGATGCTCGTTGCCAAGAAGTGGTCGATGAAGCATTGATGCTTCTTTGCGACCTCGGTGGCGAACAATATATGGATCACTTCGACTTCATCTTCGCTTCTGCTCGGGAAGGCTATGCGACCCATGATCCAAAGGTTCGCGGCGAAAATATGCAACCCCTGCTCGATTTGATCATCGATCGCATCCCCGGTCCTGAAGTTGAACCCGATGCACCTTTACAAATGCTCGTAACCAACCTCGATTGGTCGGAGTACGTAGGGCGTATTGCGGTCGGTCGAATCCAAGCGGGTACCATGCGGAAGAATATGCCCGTGGATCTTGCGAAATCGGGGGATCGAATCCTTCCTGCCACAATTGCCTCGCTCGCTGTGTTCGACAAGCTAGGTCGTGTTGAGGTTGATGAAGGGACTGCCGGTGACGTAGTAGCCGTGGTCGGTCTGGAAGAAGTTGAAATCGGCGACACCATTTGCCCACGAGGCAACGTTCGTCCATTGCCTCGCTTGACGGTAGACGAACCGACGCTGGAAATGATCTTCAGCATCAATTCGTCACCCTTTGCGGGTCGCGAAGGCAAGTATGTTACCACGCGTCAATTGAAGGCTCGGTTGGAAAAAGAGCTTGAACGCAACGTGGCTTTGCGTGTCCGACCCTTGGAAGGTAGTGATGCCTTTGCCGTCCGTGGACGTGGTGTTTTGCACCTGTCGGTATTGATTGAAACGATGCGTCGGGAAGGATATGAGCTCTCGGTTGGCAAGCCGCGGGTCATTCTCAAGGAGATTGGTGGTGCTCTTCAAGAGCCCTTTGAAACGCTTGTTGTCGAAGTGCCGACGGATCGTGTTGGTCCCGTTATGGAAATGGTTGGCAATCGCCGCGGCAAATTGACAGAGATGTCGCCTCGCGGTGAATATACCCTTTGCCGATTCGAGATCCCGGCTCGTGGTTTGATTGGTCTACGTACGCGGATGCTCAACGCAACGCAAGGAACGGCCATCATCAACCACCGTTACTCGGGATATCATCCGATGGAACCTGATATGCCGAGTCGACAAAACGGCGTTTTGGTTTCGATGGTCACTGGCAAAGCGGTTCCGTATTCGCTTTTCAATTTGCAAGAGCGTTCCGAACTCTTCGTAGGTCCTGGTGAAGAGATTTACGAAGGGATGATTGTGGGCGAAAACGCTCGCGACAACGATCTTTGCGTCAATCCCGTCAAGGAAAAGAAGCTCACCAACATTCGTGCTTCAGGCAGTGACGAAAACATCATTCTCAAGCCACCGCGAGCACTCATCTCGAAGCGGCTCGACATCGAGGACGATGAAATCGTCGAAGTGACCCCGAACTCCATTCGTCCTCGGAAGATCCACTTGAAGGAATCTGATCGCTCAGCGCATGGGTGTCCGCAGGTGGCCAATTGACCGTCTAAGGTCCAAATGCAGACCTTCGGGGAAGGAAATCCATTCCCGTCCGATCGATCCTCTAAGGGCGATTGTTTCGACAAAAATCGGGACAGAGGACTCTAAAAGTCTTTGCATTTCCGTTCCCTTCCATTCCCATTTCGCCCTAGAATGATGGGCTGGGTCTTTTCAAGGAGAATCGGGATGGGAACTAACTCGTGCCGCGATCCCTAGCCTTCATTCGGTTGATGGCTTGGGTATCTGTTTACGGATGGACATTCAGCCTACTCGCCACTCACGCTTGGGCACAGAATAAACCAACGAGTGGACAACCCTCAATCGGCACAGCATCGCAAGAAGATCGCGACTATCGGCAACCCGTGGATATGGTGTTGTCGAGTGACGAACAGCGCGTGGCCGTGGCGCAACAAAAGACAGGCGAGATCTGGGTTTGGAACATCGATCAAAAATCGATGCAACAAAAACTGTCGCTTCAACCAGGCTTAGTCGATCTGGAGCCTTTGTACGATGGCTACTTTGCGGTCGTCAATCGCGAACAGAACGCGGTTGAGATACTGAAGTGGAATGCTGACGGGATCGAACGTGTAACCAAGCTCGCAACCTCGGCAGGTCCTGTCCGATGCGAATGGGTTCCCCAAAGCCATATACTCCGCGTCGCCTGTTTGTGGTCAAAGCGTATTGAAAATTATCGTTTCGACAAAGATACGCAAGCACTGAGCAGGGTTGATCATTGGGACTTGAATTTTTCACCTCGAGTGATGAAGACCCTTCCGCAGAAGCAACTCTGTGTGGTAGCTGACGCATTTGGAGTGGCACTCGCCTTGGTCGATAGCAACTCTGGAAAAATCATTCGTCAACATAGTTACTTGGGACACGGAATCGTCGATATCGAATCGGTGTCACCCGAGTTTATCACTTTGGCCCACGCGACGGTCAACGACTTTGCCGAAACAACGGAAAACGACATTCACTGGGGAGTTCTTCTCGGCAATGATCTGCGAAGTGTTTTAGTGGATCACTTACTCCATGAAAGTCGCGAAGAAGTCTACCGCGGTGGGAAGATACGTCCGGTAGGGGTTCCCGGGAATGGTGCGGCCGAGCTAACGGCCTTTCGCATCTCTCGTGAAGGTTACCGTGTCGTTGCGGTGGGTGGAACGAATCAAGTTGCCGTTGGAAAAGAAAAGACACAGAACTTTCGCTACGTCAATGTGGGAACCTATCCTGCTTCCATTGTCATTCGCGAATCGACGCAACAGGCTCTCGTAGCCACTAAGTTTGAAGATTGCATCAGCCTTATCGACCTTCATCGTGGAAAACTGACCGACACTATCTTCATGGGTCCGATTCGCGAACTGACCGAAGAAGAGAAGGGGGAAAAGCTCTTTCATGATGGAACGCTTTCGCACGACCGCTGGATGACCTGTGCGAGTTGTCATGTGGACGGCCATACCAATGGCCTCTTAACGGACAACCTTGGTGATCGAACCTACGGGGCGGCCAAACGCACCATTTCGCTGCTTGGAAATTACAATACAGCTCCCTATAGCTGGCGGGGTCTGGATCCAAGCCTTCACACCCAAATTGTTCGTTCCGTGGACAAGACTATGCAATCCTATCGGCACTTAGATGCCGATGAGGTGGAACATATTGCAGCCTACTGCCGTACCTTGGCATCACCACCATCGGTGCGAGCCTCACGAGGGATCGAGGATTCATCGTTGATCGAAAAAGGTCGTTTGGTTTTTGCGAAACAGAGTTGCGTGGAATGCCATATTCCTCCTACCTATACAAGCCCTAACTCCTACGATGTTGGCATTCGCGATGAAAAGGGATCGCATGAATTCAATCCACCATCGTTGCGAGGCCTTAGTCAGCGGGGTCCGCATTACTTTCATGACAACAGAGCAGAAGGATTGGATCAGGTCCTCAAGTCCCATCCGCGCCAAGACGGACCGAAGATGACCAAAGAAGAGAAGCAGGCACTCATCGCTTTTTTGGAAAGCCTATAAAGCCAAGGATTCGTATTCTCGTATGAACGCATCGAGTAAATCGAGAGGCTCCACAACCTCCTTTCCCAATCGCGTGGACAAGCATCTCGCTCCCGGGCGCACTGCACTCGGAAAGTCGGGGCTTGCTGCTTTTCAAAACACGCCTCAAGAGGAAGATTCGATCGAGCTCCGTGATCCACAGCGTGGACTGCCTCCATGGCTGATCAGCTTCATCATTCATGTGATTGTGATCATCATCTTGGTTTTGATCCCATTGCACGCGCAGTTGGCCAGCGGCATCAGCTTAACAGGTTTTTTTGGTGCTTCGGAAGGAGAGATGAGCTTTGATGTATCGGCTTCCGATAGCGAAGAAATGGCCGATAGCTTGACTGATACGGTCCGCGAGGACCTCAGCAAATCGATGACGGAAACTCCGATCGAAATCCCGGTGGAAACACCGATGAAGATTACAGCAGAAGTCGGAATCACCGAACCAGCGTTGGCGATGGGACTGGCCGGCCGCAGCGGCAGCATGAAAAGTGCTTTGCTTCGCGCCTATGGAGGGACAGCAGGTACCGAAGATGCCGTCAAACTCGGTTTGAAATGGCTTGCCAAACAACAACGCCAGGATGGTTCATGGAGTCTTCTTGGCCCCTACGCATCTCCAGGCATTGCCGAAAACAAGGCAGCAGCCACGGGAATGGCGATGCTCGCTTTCCTCGGAGCTGGACACACCCATCGCGAAGGAGAATATCGCGACAACGTGAATCGAGGACTCTACTATTTGCTGCAGATCCAAAAGAACAATGGTTTCTTTGCCGACAAAGCTCCTGATCGCCAGCAGATGTACGCTCAAGCCCAGTGCACCATTGCCTTGTGTGAACTTTATGGAATGACCAAGGATGAATCGCTTCATATCCCTTGCCGCAAAGCGATCGAATTTGCTGAGTACGCACAAAGCGATCTTGGCGGCTGGCGCTATCACCCCAAAGAGGACTCCGATACTTCGGTCACCGGATGGTATGTGATGGCTTTGATGAGCGGAAAGATGGCTGGCCTTCCGGTGAAGGATAATATCCTAGCAAACGTCACCAAGTTTTTAGATTCGGTCCAACATGAAGGAGGAGCGCTCTACAGTTACCTCGACCGAGATCGTCCCTCATTGACGATGACTGCTGAAGGACTCTTATGCCGCCAGTATCTCGGCTGGAAAAACTATGATCCAAGACTCAAAGCTGGTGCGGATGTGCTGCTCGACAATCTTGTCTCTACTGAACGTGATGAACGAGCCTACTACTATTGGTACTATGCCACACAAATGTTGCACCATCTTGGCGGCCCTGCATGGGAAAAATGGAATGGAGCCATGCGTATTCAGCTACCCGCTGCGCAAGAAAAGAGTGGACGCGAGGCCGGTAGCTGGTCACCCGCTGGGGAACAGTGGGGCGTATCGGGCGGTCGCATCTACAGCACCTGTATGGCTCTCTATTGTCTGGAAGTCTACTACCGACACATGCCTTTGTATGGTTCGTCTCAAGACGCAGCCGATCCTGACGCGCGTCGACAACAATAGGCATGCTCAACTAATTTTCCTCCTTGATCACATGGGAGCTTCCAATGCTTCGTTGGTTGATGGGATGTCTATTCCTTACCCTCGTCGCCGCATCGCCGTGTTTGCCGCAGGATGCCAACAACAAACGAATAGTGGGTTATCTCGTTGCCGGCGGAGATGTCGATACCAAGCTTGAGCAGATTGCTCTAACGAAGGTTACCCACCTCAATCTCGCTTTCGAAAACCCCATCAATGATGATGGTGACTTGAGCTTCCACCCAAACAATGCCAAAGTCATTGCGCATTGTAAACGCATCGGTATTCCCGTCCTCATATCGATTTGTGGTGGGTCTGCATCCGAGAAGGAATCGATGCGGTTGAGATATTTTCAATTGATCGACAAAACGCATCGAAGTCATTTTGTCAAGAAATTGGTCGATTATGTCGAGACGCATCAGATTGATGGATTGGATATCGACCTCGAAGGCCCGGCTATCAATGAGGACTACGATGCTTTCATCGCTGAACTCGCAGTTCCGTTGCACCAAAAGGGTAAATTGTTGACATGTGCTTTGTCGCAGGGATATGGGGGAGCTCGCGTTGGCGATGCAACCTTGCAGCTTTTTGATTTTGTCAATGTGATGGCTTACGATGCCGCAGGCCCCTGGAATCCAAAGGTGCCCGGACAACATTCATCGGTCGAGTTTGCCAAAAGCTGCACTCGATATTGGCTGGGCCGCGGACTGCCAAAATCCAAGCTGGTCCTGGGGGTTCCTTTTTATGGATATGGTTTTGGGAAAGACTTTTCCAATGGTGGCTACACCTATGCCAAAATTGTGAACCAATATCCCGGTGCTGAAAACAAGGATCAGGTTGGCGATACGATTTGGTACAACGGACAAGGAACGATGCAAGCCAAAGTCGATTGGGTGCGATCCGAGGACTTAGGAGGCATCATGATCTGGACACTTCATCAAGACGTCCACGACCATCGCTCCCTTCTAAAAACGATCTACGAAGGCCTGAACGCTCCTCGCTGACAGAGTATCTATAAAGGACCTGTCCGCACTCATGTTGCAGAATCCTTCGGTTTGTTGTGTTCTGCTGCAAGAAGCTACTTAGACCTGGGCCGAGTTGTAAGTGATTTCGCTAGATCAGTGCGTTGCGTCTTCCATGTGTTGCACTGTTTTTCGCGAAAACCCTGTCTCCAAATCACGTTTTTAAGAACGATCAAACATTGCTAACTCAATTGGCACATTGATTGCTTAGGTTGCTCTCAATCGAACGAGACCTTCGACACCTTTGGCTTTCTGTGGACCGATGGGAGTAATCCTTCATGCGATCTGTCTTTGCTACTGCCGCAATTCTATCGATGCTCTCTTGTAACCCTTTGCAGGCGCAAGATAAAGCGAATACCGATCCTGCGGTTTCGCTTTTTGATGCGATGGAGTCTGGAAAAATCGATGTGAAATTCGTTCCTCAAAACATGAACGAAGGCCGCGTCATCATTTCGAATCAAACCGATCAACCTCTTCACATCCAACTGCCCGCAACGTTTGGTGCGGTTCCCGTTCTCGCCCAATTCAATGGCCCCTTAGGGAACCAAGGCAATGGAATTGGATTGAATGGTAATGGTAATGGTAATGGTAATGGTAATGGTAATGGAGTTGGACTCAACGGAAATGGGCAAGGTCAACAACTGGGTGGCGGTTTTGGCCAGCAGGGATTCGGACAACAGGGTTTCGGACAACAGGGCCAAGGCTTCGGAAGGCAAGGCTTGGGGAATGGTTTCGGAAACATCGGTGGCAATCGATTTGGACAGGGCGCTCTTTTTCGAATCGATCCAGGAAAGACGCGCAAGCTCAACGTAGCAACACTTTGCTTAGAACATGGAAAGCCGAATCCCACTCCACGAATGAAATACTCGTTGGTCCCACTTCAACAAGTCAGTGATGATCTGGTCATCGAAAAACTTTGTAGTGAACTTGGCGAAGGAAAGATATCCAAAGGACCAGCCCAAGCACTGTCGTGGCATGTGGCCAATGGACTTGGATGGGACGAATTAGCTAGCAAACATCGCAAAGAATCTCGCTATACCGGCAACGAAAATTACTTTTCGTCAGCAGATCTAAACGCGGCTCGTTCGTGGCTCGCTCGTCAAGATCGAGAATCGATGAACGATACGAGCAGAAACCAATATGATGCCGCATCCAAGTCGACTTCCAAGCCACCCTTATCCACTTCGACATCGAATTCAGGACCAGCGAAACAAAACGGAATCCATGTCTTTGCCGCTGCCAGTGCTTCGGGCTTTGCTTCAGGATCGAATGGATCGAATGCCACGAACGCTGGAGCAAACGTTCGTGGTCAAGGCTTTACGGCAGCCGGAGTTCTCATCGGTGAACTCCCGAACAATCCACCTTACTAATGAGGTGAATGGTTGGTTGATAAATCACTCTGTGAGGCGTTATCCGTCGCTAGAGATCATGGGAGATGCGACGGATAACGCTCTTTTGCTTTTCGCGTGATCGAGCAAACTTATTGGGAGATCTTCCAAAGCCCATCCACCGATCGGACATACATGGCGTTGTTCGCGATCGCAGGTGATCCCAACACACCTTCGCCTAGCTCCGAAGTTGCAACCACTTCACCTTTCTCGCCGAGCTTGACGGTAAAGCACTTCCCATCCATAGCGAAGGCATAAAGGTAGTCGCCCGCAATCACGGGAGTGGCCCAAAACTGCCCTGCTTCTGGCAGGCGAGTTTGCCACTTTACGTTGCCTTGATCGTCGCCACAAGCCAAAACGGTTCCTTTGAGCCCAAGAACACCCACAGGGCTAACCAAGAGCGAACTCGAGCTTGGATTTACCTTGTTGTTTTCCCATGCAACTTGGGGCTGCTCCTTGGCCGATTTGACTTGATAGACCTTCGTTCCACTTCCGGGAGCGTAGAGTTTCCCTTGGCTAAAGACGGCCGTCGCGATCGAAGAATAGCGAGACTCGATACGCCACAATTGCGAACCGGTGTTGGGATCGATTCCAACCATGTCATCCAAGCCGTGGAGAACGATCGCCTGCGAACCATCTTCTCCCTGAATCCATCGAGGACTCGACCAATTGGCCTTTCGTGGTCGCGAAAGCTCCCACTTGGTTTTTCCAGTCGCGAGATCGATACCAGTGGCAAAGGAATCGGCTTGACATTCGATGGTCACCACCACCGTACCACCAACGATGATCGGCGATGAACTCATCCCAACGTCATTGGCAGCTTGAGGATGATCAAAGGTCAATCCTCGACACCAAAGGAGGTTGCCTTGGAGATCGTAGCAAAACAAGTCATTGGAACTGAAGAAGGCTACGACATGCTTTCCATCGGAACAGGGCGTTGGTGCCGCATTGGCACTCGTAGGATGGCAATAGGGGCGTCCTGTCGCTTGGCTCGTACGTTCCCAAACAACTTCGCCCGACTTGGCATCTACGGCGTAGACGTGCAACCAACGTCCTTCCATTCCCGAACTACTTGTCGTGAAAACTTTGTCGCCCACGACGATGGGACCACTGACAGAACGTCCCACAAGCGGAGTCCGCCAAGCGATATTTTTGGAAGCTTGGCCTTCTTTAGCAGGAGCAAAATCGATGGGTAACGTATCCTTGGATGCCATGCTATTTCCGCCTGGCCCCAAGAACCCTGGCCAATCGGCAAAACAGGACGTTCCACTAATCAATCCCGATAACAATGCAAAACGGCAAAATGACTGAAGTGATTTCATAGGTATGGGTACTTTCGATTGTGTGACTTTATTTGGAGGAACGAATGGCGAGTCCCGACGCATCCGAGAAGCGCAGCTGGAATTTCCAATCCTGCGCCCACTGTTCGGTTTGCTCGTTCTGACAGACCTTCACCAACACCGTATTCACACCGGGCTTCAATTTGACCGCTCCTGAATATTGGTCGATTTGCATTCCCGTATGATAGACTTCGTTGGCAAACACCAACTTGCCATTGACCCACACCTTGTTGGCGTTGATACACCCTAGGCGTACCTCGCAATCGATCGCTTGATCGACTGGGAATTCCGCGTAAGCGTACGCGACAGCACCTTTCTCGTTCTTGAAGACAGGATTGAGATCGACAGCACCGTCTTTCGCGTCTGTCGTCAGAGGCTGCCAGCCAACCATCCCCGCTTTACCGTTGTATTGTTTGGTTTCATCGATCTTTCCCGTTTTCTCATAGGCCTCTTCTGGTCCATATGCTACGGGGAAACCCTTCTGGTCGTGGTTGTCAAATGAGGCAATGATCTTCCAACTAGCAACGAATCCAAAGTGCTTCGCGAGATCCACTTCGACGTCAAACTTCTTCAATGCATCTGCTATCTCTTGGATTTGTTCTGGCAACCGAGCCTTGGCCAAGAGTTCTTGGTAAGCCTTCTTAGACTCTTCATCGCTGGCTCCTTTTTCTTTCTTTGAAGCCACTTCAGCCATCGCATGTTTCACGGCTTCATACCGCAAAGGCAATGCTGGATCATCAAGCATGGTGTTAAGAATGGCATTTCGTTTCTCGACACTGTTCCCTGTGATGCGAGTGAATGCCCAATAACGAATGGTAGGGTCCAGCGATTTGTTTTCCAATATCGCGTTCATTTGTGGTATCGCATTCTTGGGATCGCGATTCAAAACCTGATGCGCTACCGCCAATAATGCATTCTTTTGGACGGCATCTGCCTTGCCCATGGACGTTGCAATTTCTTGCAGGGAAACGTTGGGACTTTCTTGAAGCTTTTTCAAGACGGCTGTCCTTGCTTCAGGTGCCGCCTTTAACAATTCTTGGAGAGAGTTTTGCTGAGCTTGAAGGGCAGTGCCCCAACTGCTCAGACCGATAAAAAATAGAACTCGAAAAAATCGCACGAATCAGTCTCCTGCAAGGAATGATAAATAACTCGATCCAGCCATGGTCCAAGCACAAAAGAAACTTCATCTCTCGTTGTCTCTTCATGCGGGACCTTGGAAGTCGCTATTATGAAGGCTGTTCCGTCGTTGCGATACCTATGCGAAGACTTTCCAGAGATCTCGAAGGATCGCAAAGATCGGCGTTTGATACCCTTTTCAGGCATCACCGCTCCAAAGCTAGCCCCTGAGATTCCTCTGTTAATTATTGACACATACTCCCATTTTGAACGGTCCCACCATGCGAGCCCCCAGTCACTACCGTTGGCTGTTGTCCATCATCTTTTTGGTGATTCAGAGTCCACTCGAAGCACAAACACCATCTGACAACTCCAACGCAACCACAAACGAATCGCGGCGGATCGTTATTCTTACTTTCGATGATTCGGCCAAGACCCACTTTACGTTTGTCCGTCCCATTCTGCTCAAGTACGGTTTTGGTGGAACCTTTTTCATCACCGAAGGCTGGGACTTTGCGACGAACAAACGCGACTACATGACATGGGAAGAAATCGCACAGCTATCGCGAGACGGTTTTGAGATCGGCAACCATACGCGCGATCACATGGGCGTTCAGGAGAAGAACCTCGATCGCCTCGAGGAGCAACTCGATGCGATCGCTCAACGTTGCAAAGAACACAACATTCCCAAGCCCATAACCTTTGCATGGCCCGGCAACTCCATCACCCCAAAAGCATTCCCCATCCTTCAAGCTCATGGAATTCAGTTTGCTCGACGGGGAGGCGTCCCTGAGCAATCGTACGAATCAGGCAAGGGATTCGCCTTTGAGCCCGGAAAGGATCACCCTCTGCTTCTACCTTCGGCCGGTGATGCCAAGCCTCAATGGGAGTTGGCGAATTTTGTGGAAGCTGTCGAGCAAGCCAATCAAGACCATATCGCAATTCTTCAATTTCACGGCGTCCCAGATACAGCTCACGCTTGGGTTAGTACCGAGGCCGCAAAGTTCGAAGCTTTCATGCACTATCTCGCCCTCAAGAAGTTCCAGGTTGAGCCGCTTCGGTATCTGTCCCAACTCAAGCTTCCTCCATCTCCAGAAAATCCGATGGAGATCATCGAGCAGCGACGTCATCAACTCCAAGCACCTTCGAAGTGATCACGATTCGTATCAACGGTCAAGCGATCACTATTTGGTACGCTCTTCTCGCTCAACAGGAGACACCATCAGTTCTACCGAGTTCCCCTCGCGCAGCAAACGGACGGCGCTTGGCTGATCGATCGGAAGCTGTTCGACGATTTCCGAAAAATCATTCTCGGTACGAATCTTTTGGCCAGCTACTTCCACGATGATATCGCCGGTTTGAATCCCTGCTTTTTCGGCTGGCAAACCCTTAGTGACACTCGTTACAAACGCCCCACTTCGAACAGGAAGCTTCAGTTCGAATGCCAAATTGGTCGGCAGCGGTTCTACTCGCAAACCAACCTTCGCTCGACGAACTTTGCCACGTTGTGTGAGCTCTGAGACAATCCACTTAACGCGAGTCATCGGGATTGCAAATCCAACACCTGAAAATGTCCCATTGCGGGTCGCGATGGCGGTATTGATCCCAACGACCTCGCCTTCCAAATTGACCAATGCGCCGCCTGAATTTCCTGGATTGATAGCCGCATCGGTTTGCAAAAGTTGCCCACGAAGCATTCCTTGTAAAACGCGAGACTTTCCACTAACGATTCCGGCGCTAACCGTTTGCTCAAAATTAAAAGGGCTTCCGATCGAAAGCACCCAATCTCCAACCGCCAACTGTTCCGAATCGCCAAGCTTGGCCGCAGCTAACGGTCCCTTGCAATCGATTCTCAAGATTGCCAAATCACTCGAAGAATCGGAACGAACCTCTTGCGCTTCGAATTCACGACCATCATCCAGTCGCACCGTCAACTGCCGCGCTTCATGCACCACATGATGATTGGTAACGATCAAACCGGTGTCTTCAATGATCACTCCCGATCCAACGCTATCGAATCGTTGATTGTCATCGATCAGTCCAAGATTATCGAGAGTCTCATTGACGGACTTGCTGCTTCCCAGGATGGTAACCACGGAAGGCAACACGACATGGGATGCGTTGCGAAATGCCTCCGAAAGATCCTTGGCTTTAGAGGTACTGGAAGCGATACGTTGGGCTTCTTGGGTCGCAGCGACTTCTTGGGCTTGGATCGATCCCGGAATCCAAGCAATTCCCAACGCTAAAAGACAAAGCGATCGAGACACTATCGCATATCGGTCAAGCCGTTTCGACATCATCATAGTTCACTAACCGACTCAAATAATCCTAAGATCGATGCAGCCAGATGAGATGGCAACAACCTATTTTGCCACCCGTGATCGATCTTTTCAGTGTACCAGAAATCCATCAAGAACGGCGTTCATCGAGCCCCGCTGGCAGAGAATAGGGGATTCCGTGTCGTTCTTGTTCGAGATAGGACTCTAGAATAACCAAGGCAGCAACCCGGTCGACTCGCTTCTTGGTTTGCTTGCGTGTTAACTCGGCCGGACGCAATAACTGAGAAGCAAAGGCTGTCGAGAACCGCTCATCCACGAACCGAATGGGAAGCTTTGTGAGTTCGCATAGCCATTTCGCAAATGCGCGAACTTCAACTGACTTGACGCTTTCGTTCCCATCGCAATGGATGGGTAGCCCCAAAACCCATGCAGCAACCTGCTCATCCTTGGCCAGCTTTTGAAAGAACTCACCATCCTTTATCGGTGTCTTGCGTTCGTAGGTGGTGAGAGGACTAGTCCATGTTCTTGAAGGATCGCAAATGGCAACACCGATACGCACCGTGCCGTAATCGATTCCTGCAATGCGTCCTTGCGCAGGCCAATTTCCAAACGGCTCTTGCATTTCCGGCCCTGGTGACTCGGTCATAGATATCGATGGTGCCCTAGCTCTTTAAGCTGCTGAACGACTTCACGCACGCGTTCTTCTTCTGACTTAGGAGCCACCAAGGTCGCATCGGAAGTATGCACGACGATCATCTCGTTCAAGCCGATGGTGACGACAAGGTGATCGCTTTCACACCGCACGATCATATTCTTCGAATCGATTGGCAAATAGGGACCTTGCACTGCGTTGCCACATTCATCAGGCTCAATCAATCGTGCGATGGCTTGCCAACTGCCAACATCATCCCAAGAGAATGGAGCTTCGATCACCGCGACATTCTTGTAGCGTTCCATCACGGCAAAGTCGATCGACTTGCCTTTGATTTGCTCAAAGTGCTTTGAAAAAACTTCTTGAAATCGACTCGTACCGATGCCTTTTCCGATCTCTTCGATGTGTGCGTACATCTCAGGCTCGTACTCCATCAAAGCATCGAGGATGGTTCGAGCCTTCCACATGAAGATACCGCTATTCCAATAGAACGAACCTGCAGCCAAATACTCTTCAGCCGTTTTGCGATCTGGTTTTTCGCGAAACCTTTCGACTTCAAACGCCGAAATGCCCGGCTCGGCTGCAATCGGTGTACCGCGTTGTACATACCCAAAGGATTCGGCAGGGTAATTGGGACGAATTCCAAAGGTCACAATTTGCTTTGGGTCTTTTTCAACCAGTGCCGCACCCGCTTTGATTGCACGATGAAACTCCTGGCGAGGTTCAATGACGTGATCCGATGGCATTACCACCATCGTTCCGTCCGGATCTGCCGCACATACCAGCGCAGCCGCCACTCCAATGCAAGGAGCGGTATCTCGCTTGAATGGTTCTCCAACGATGTGTTCCGTTGGTACGCTAGGAAGTTGCTCCCGAACCGCATCCACCAATTGCTCGTTGGTAAGCACCAAGACATGCTCGTTGCTCACCAAACTCTGCAAGCGGTCCAAGGTTGTTTGAAGCATCGACCTCGGCGTTGCGATATTCAATAGCTGCTTGGGGCGTGATTGTCGACTGGCCGGCCAAAATCGTGTTCCTGAACCACCGGCCATGATGACTGCATGCAACATGTTGAATTCCTCTCTTCCATCGGCCCCGATTCGGTTCTATCGATACCGAGGACACGGATATCCCTAACTGCCTATTTCACTAAATCGTGCATCCAACTTTTAGCCAAATCACTCAGCGTCTACGAAACGGAAAAATAAGTGTCCGCTTCGATTCGAATTGACTCTTCTGCTGGGCTTAGAATTTTCGCAGCAACTTCCTCTCCGTCTAGTGCCCATCTCGGATTGATTTCGACTCGCACCCCTTCGGCGATGTCCGCTCCCGCTTGCTGAAGCCAACGCGAATGCAGGTCGATGATGGCTTTTTGCGCATGTTCGGGCGCATCGGTGGGCGAACCTGCGGCATTTTTGACCGGAGCAAATACTTCGCTCGCATCCGCTTCAACGACCAAAGCATTGTTGGCCAGCGGCAAAAGATCGAAGATAAATTTCTCGTACTTGACGGCATTTGGCTGCGAAGGCTTTACGACTTCCCCCTCTGCATTCACGAAGGAGACCGACTTCCGAGCGCGATGAAACGGGAGATTGGCTTCGCTTAGTGCTTGTTCCAAGAAACGGCGATCCATCACATGCACGGCGATATTGCCCGCCCAAAGGAGCAGGGATCCATCCGCATTGGTCTTTTCTGCGACCGAATCGGGGAGATCGCTGTATTCGATAATTGCAACCCGACCTCGAATCTGAACGACATTTCCCACCTTCTCTTTGGCAAATCGCTTTCGCACGACCTGCGTAGTCATTTGACTTCCAATGCGAATGTGGTGCCCCATCAATGTTGGGTCGCAAAGCGGGACAAGCGGATTGTCTACTTGTGCATAGAAGAAATACTCAATTCCTGATCGACGAGCATGCTCAAGGCACCCATTGCGATCCAATGCTTGCAGCATGCCACCATGCCCATCCGGACTGAGCGCAATTTCTGCTGGTCCACTCATCAATACCTGGCCGGTTTGCTCATCGACTGCAGGCATGGTCCCTTGGCAGAAAATGTGCAGTAGATCTTCTGGAAGCCCGAAGCTGTGGTGCTCGGCAAAAAAGGTACGGGTTGCTGTATCGGTTGCAGGACTCGTCATCACATAAAATGGGATGGCGACTCCATAGCGTTTCATGACCGCCATCAGTCGATCGACATGCATCTCGAACAATGTCCGATGCGCTAGAGGGCCGATCTCAAATGTACCCTTGGGCGCATCAAAACCTAAACGCGTTCCCTGGCCCCCTGCAACCAGGATCACTCCAACTTTGCCTGCTCGCAAGGCGCTTTCACCAAGCTCCTTGGCCGACGCATCAAGCTCTTCAGAATTCTGTCCCAATCGAACAGCGGGCGGAGCCAACGCTTCCGCGGCAACGTCTGCGACACTACTCTCCTTGTCTTGAGAGGTACACAAGGATTGCAGGATTCCAAAATCGATGGACTCGATCTGTCCGGCCAACTGCTCACGTTCTTGATCGTTGAGTCGGTCCCAAAATCGCAAAAGATGATCTTGGCCAAATGACTTCAGCCGAGCCACCAAAGATGTCGGTGCCCCCACAGGATTTCCCTTTCCGTGCTTGGTCGTTTCAATAATCCCCGATCGTATCCCACTCTGCGAGCTCAAGAAAGCCCATAAAAGCGGATGGCATTGCCGCCAAAAATCCCTGCTTTTTCCCGGTCCGAGAACGATTGGAAATAATGCTCGATGATTCCAAACATCGCATCATATTCAGCCGACAACAAGCAAACAGGCCAATCCGACCCATACATGATCCGCGAGGGCCCAAAGGCTTCCACTACAACGTCTAAATAGGGATGAAAGTCTTCTCTTTTCCATCCATTCCACTCGGCCTCGGTTACCATCCCCGAGACCTTGCAATAAACATTCGGGAATTCAGCCAGTTTCTGAATATCCGCTCTCCACGGCTCCATGACTTGCTTGGCGATCAGAGGTTTGGAAATATGATCCAAAACAAACGGCTGATCGGGAAATCGCCGCACTAACTCGATGCTGGCCGGCAGTTGCTTTGGATAGAGCAGCAAGTCGTAGGTCAAACCGTAGCGCTCGAGTTTGCTGATACCTTTGATAAAGCGTTCTTGCAACACAAAACGATCGTCCGGCTCATCTTGCACCACATGCCGAACACCAACAAACTTGGAATGGGATGCAAAGGAAGCGAGCTGCTTGTCGACCTCTGGGCTTCGCAAATCGACCCAACCCACCACTCCTCGCACAATCTCTGCACGATCGGCTACCTCAAGCAGCCATCGCGATTCTTCCAAACTTTGGCGAGCCTGTACGGCGACACAGCCGTCCAAGCCATGACGCTCCAAGATCGGTCGCAATTGATGAGGCAAAAAGTCTTTTCGAATGTTCCACTCTTTTTGGATCCACGGATACTCTCGCGGTTCGTAAAACCAAAAATGCTGGTGCGAATCAATCCGCATTGTCCTAGCCTCGTTTCCGTTCGAGCAACACCATCATGATGAGGCTCATCAACATCCGTAACTCATCGTCCGGTGGGACGTCAGCTAATTTCTGGATCTCAAAACTACCTTCAAACACGGCTGGCTTCTTGACGACCCGCATCAACATCTCACCGCTTGGTCGCTTCACCAAGTACGAGGGATTCAGCAAATAAGCCACGACCCAACCGACAACAATGATATCCGAGCAAAGTCCTTCGACCAGTTTTTTCCAAGGCGTTTCTTCCGTGATCTGCATATCGACTTGGCCATTCTCGATCACTTCATAGAAGGCCTGCCAAAGGGATCGCCCCCCACGACGCCGAACGCTTCCCCACGTACTGCCATCCGCTGCCGTAAAGGAATAACTGGCAGAAAAATCAATGATGCGATCGGCTCGAATATCGAAGAGCTTTTCTTGCTGCGATGCGTCGCGAAAGACCTCGACATGCTCTTTGAATTTAAACATCTTTTGCTTGATATAGAGAATTGCAGTCCCCTTGGCATCGGTAACTGTAATCTGCGAAGCCAGTGCAAAGAGTTTGAAACGCATCTGCAGCGGATATTCCATCGGTCTCCCTTTCCTTCTCTCTTAGGGCTTGGGTGTCCATCGTCGAACGCGATGATTCTCGCTATCACCCACGTAAATCGAACCATCTGAATCGACGAACACACCGTGAGGCCGAGCAAGCCGGCATCGCAGTGGATCGCCATCGGGTCCATCTCCTTGGTTGCCATCCCCAATCAAAAGTTCAAGCGTTTGCTTGGAGACATCGATGTAACGAATCGAGTGCGATTCTGTATCGGCCAAATAAACATTTTCATTGCGATCCAAACTCACTCCCTTTGGTCCACTCAGGGTTGCTTGGAGTGCAGGACCACCATTGCCCGTAAAGCCCGACTTACCCGTCCCGGCAACGCGCTTCAAGGTCTGCGTTTGACGATCCAACCGCAGCACCACATTCCCTTCTCGCAAGGCCAACCAAATCGAGCCATCCTTTGCCAAAGCCATCGCTCGCGGTCCTTGCAGCGACGCCCCAGCAATCTTGGAACCATCTGGCGATGTCTTTTTATCCCCAGTACCAGACCAGGTTTCAATCAAACCCGTCTTGAGGTTGATTTTGCGTATACGGTGGTTGAGAATATCACAAACCAAAAGGTTTTCATCTGCGTCAAAAATCAAACTGTGCGGCTGGTTCAATTGCGATTGCGTCGCAGGTCCACCATCTCCACCAAACCCAGCTTTTCCATTGCCTGCAACGGTCGAAATGATGCCTGTCTTGGCATCAATCTTTCGGACAACGTGGTTTCCAATTTCAACAAAGTACAAACTTCCATTGCGATCCCATGCCAGTTCATAAGGTGAACTCAATGAGGCCGCAATCGCAGGTCCACCATCCCCTTGATAGGCTTTGTCCCCATTTCCTGCATACGTCGTAATAATGCCCTTGGAATCAATTCGACGAATCCGATGGTTGTCGACATCGCAAACGTACAAATAGCCATCTGGACCGCGAGCAATTGCAAAAGGATTATTGAGTTCCGCAGAGGCAGCAGGTCCACCATCTCCACTGAACCCTTTCTTGCCTGTTCCAGCAATCGTCGCAACGCTCTGTGCGAAAACCGATACCGGCATCGCCATCGCCAAGGCCATGGCGATTTTTGTAACTGTTCTCTGCAATGTTGACATCGGTTTGCCGATCGTCCCGTTCATGGGTTAAGCCTTCATTCCGAAAGCTAGATTCGTATAAAGATGCGATGTCGATACATCCACCAACATGCTAGCCAGAAACACAATCCTACCAAACAGGCTTCGATCGTGGGTTGGTAGCGAACATCAGCGAATCCATAAAGCGTAAATAAGCCTTTGCCAAAATGGGTCGAGAGCATCCCGGACGTCCAGGGACGAAGCAACTGCCCCATGACATAAATGGCGATCGAATTCATCCCCACCACCACCAACGGAAAACTCCAACGCCGAAGGTGAAGGCCATCGATGACTACAAACAGGACCGCCAGTATCCAACAGCAGATACCGGAAGAATAGAGAGCCCAGGAAGGGGTCCAAATCCGCTTTACAATCGGACATCCCAAAGACTCTAAATACAAACCCAGTCCCAGCGACACACCACCGATTACGATGAGCCCAAATAGCTTCGTCGAAAACAAGATGCGCTGCCGCAACACTTCACCACAAATCAACCCAATCAACATCGTCGCCAGCGATGGCAGGAAGTTGATGGTTTTGATACCCGCCACGATCAAGCTCAAATCAGCTGTCTCTCGGTAGCCAATTCAGAAGCTTGACATCGATAGCGTGTCCAACATTGACATGCTTCTGCCAAACGGCTGGAATCCCTCCATGATGCTCGCGGACCCAAACGCTGATCGTCCGCCATCGGATATCCATCTTTAGGATCCATCGGGTACGCCGGATACGTTGTATAGAAGATCGTGATTTAAACAGGCGGCGATCGCAGCGACTTGAATGGCCCAGTGTCGCTTCCACATCAAAAACAAAAACGTAACCCAATCCGATTTGGGTCAAAACGTTCATGAGCGACCAGTGGTGGTAGCTCTTCCATTGGATATCAGAAGATTCCTAAAAAGATGAGAACCAACGACCGGAGCATGGCATGCTAACATACGTTCCCATCGATGACCGCGTGACTCGCGATGCAGATAGGAGAACGCCATCGAAACGCCAACCATGAACATAAAGGATGGCTGGATAAAATCCCAAAACCCTCCACCGACCCATTCCACGTGTGAAAAATGGAATTGGACCTTCTGCCAAAATGGATCGTCAGGAGTTTCCTTGAGAAAATTCTTTGCCGTTTGAGCCAAGCCGAATCCGTTGAATGCGAGCACGTCATGATGAGCCCACGATACGCATCAACGACATCAAGCGTTCCGATTTTGGTTCTGCTGTCCCCTCAGCCATCGATGACGAAACCTTTACTCATGATGCATGGTCAAGATCGATGCGAGATTGTCGGCATATCCGGCCATCTCTGCCTCTCGATCGGTTGGTTTAGGAGTTCTTGAGATTGTACTCGGAATCGATTCGGAATAGTCTAACTCTCTCCATTTCCTCGCTATCCCTCAAAAACCCTAGACCAATTTCCATGAAGAAGATTGCCGTCGTTGCAGGAACCCGTCCCGAATGTGTCAAAATGGCTCCCATCTATTTTGCACTTCGCGAGTCCAAGGTTGTACAGCCCGTTTTTCTCGCAACGGCCCAACATCGCCAGATGCTCGACCAAACTTTGGCCGTGTTCGGAATCGAACCCGAATTTGACCTCAATTTGATGCAACCAGGGCAGACACTTCCCGAACTTACAGGACGAGTCCTCCAGTCGGTTTCCGATTGGATCGTACGCGAGAAGCCCGACGCAATGCTTGTTCAAGGGGATACCACGACAGTGATTGCCTCGGCCATGGCCGCTTTTTACCACCATGTTCCGGTAGGACACGTGGAAGCGGGACTGCGCACTGGCAATATGTTGTCTCCCTTTCCTGAAGAAATGAATCGAAGATTGACGTCTCCGCTGACCCGTTGGCACTTTTGCCCGACCGATGTGAGTCGACAGAACCTACTTCGCGAGGGTATCGTTCCGTCCTCCATTTTTGTGACCGGCAATTCGGTTGTCGATGCATTGCTTTGGGTGCGCAATCGCTTGGGACAACGCGGGGTTTCGAGCGATGACATCGCGAATCGCTTAGGCATTCCCGAAGCATTCACCAAGCAATACTTACATGGCACGAAGGCTCCGTGGATTTTAGTAACGGGCCATCGACGAGAATCTTTCGGCGACGGTTTTGAACGCATCTGCCAAGCGCTTCTTCAGATCACACAACGCTTTCCCGATGTGGGAATTCTTTACCCAGTGCACCTGAATCCACAAGTGCGAGGCCCAGTCCACAAATGGCTTGGCAATCATCCAACCATTGCTCTTATTGAACCAGCAGGGTACGAAGACTTTGTATGGTTGATGGATCGGTGCGCTCTATTGCTGAGCGACTCAGGTGGCGTGCAGGAAGAAGCACCCTCTTTGGGCAAACCGGTACTAGTGATGCGTGATACAACCGAGCGACCGGAAGGTGTATCCGCGGGCACGTGTCGATTGGTGGGAACGGACCCAGAGAAGATCGTTGAAGAAGCTACGCTACTGCTGGGAGATGCGAATGAATATGCGCGGCGTTCGGCTCTTCGCAATCCGTATGGCGATGGCACCACAGCTCGTCAAATTCGCGATATCCTAGAGAACAACTTTTCGCAGTAGCGTCCGACATCATGCCTTCTCGTTGATAGCGATCGAGCGCAAGAAGGACGCGTATCTTTTCTCTTCGTGTCCTCCCCATATTCGATCGAATCATGCATAAGCCTCTTCGTGTCGTTGCGTGGATCTTTGGATTCCTGAGCTTGTTTTCTGTTTCGATTGCAGAAGCAGGTAAGCCCATGCTTGTCGACTTGAGTCCCGACAATCAGCGACGCGATGTCCTCGCCCCTGATGCAATCGACTGGCGCATCGCGTCGGCCCAAACGATGCATCTCGAGTCGCAAGGGATTCGGATGGCCTTGAGGCCGATCAACGGAGCAACTTGGGCCAGTGATTGGTGGAAGGCTGGGTTCGATCATCCGGAAGCGCTTGTTGCGGATGGAGTTGTTGTGACCAGTGACAAGCCCGCGGCATTGCTCGAATTGACCCTGGAGGGCCTAAGCCCTGGGAAACATTCCATTCTGTCGTATCACAATGGGCTCGATGACAAGCATTGGCCTGCGCTGCGTATGCAGGTCATTGACCAAGGGGCCTCGGAATGGAAATCGCCAACGCAAAGAGTGATTCATGACGATGATGCGTGCACGCACTATCTTCAATTCGAGGCCAAAGCAGGACAGGCCGTACATATTCGATGGAGCCTCACAGATGCGGCAACAACGTCACCGCGCATGATCCTGAATGGATTTTGTATCGATGGTGGCGACCTCCAACATCAGGCTCGCAAACCTTCTCCGTTCGACGGCGATGAGCATGCAGAGGAGCGTCCTAAGCTTGAATGGCAATCGAGCAACCATGTAGATCGATTCGATCTATACCTAGGAACGGATGAAAAGGCTGTACGTAATGCGAAAGTCGGATCTCCCGAATTCGTAGGATCACTTTCTACGAATCGATGGGAAGGGCAGCCTACATCGCACCTGCAAGACGCGCAATGGAATCCATTCAAGACCTATTATTGGCGAGTTGATGAACGGCCAATGGAATCCAACAAGCCTAACGAAACGGGACGAGTGTGGCGATTTCAAGTCCGCCGATTGGCATTTGAAGGTGCAGAAGGATATGGTCGATTCGCCAAAGGCGGACGGGGCGGCAAGGTTCTTCACGTCACGCATCTTGGCGATTCCGGGCCAGGTTCATTGCGTGATGCCGTTGAATCAGAAGGTCCGCGGACCGTGGTGTTTGATGTTGGCGGCACGATTCATCTTCAAAGCAAACTCGTTGTACGCAATCCCTACCTTACGGTTGCAGGGAAAACTGCCCCCGGTGATGGGATTTGCATCCGCGGCTATACCTTTGGTTGTTTTGGCACCCATGATGTTATCTTGCGTCATCTTCGAATCCGAGTCGGAGATGAAGCGCAGTTGACAATGGATGGAACTGGCTTTGCGAGCACCGATCATTCGATCATGGATCATTGTTCGGTAAGTTGGTCGATCGATGAAGGAGTCAGCTCACGCGGAGCTGGTAACATCACGGTCCAACGCTGTATCGTTGCTGAAGCACTCAACATTGCGAACCATAAAAAGTACCAACCTGGAAAGGGCCATTCCTTTGCCGGAAGCATTTCAGGAAACATCGGAAGTTTTCACCACAACTTATTAGCCCACTGTGCGGGAAGAAACTGGAGTTTGGCCGGAGGACTCAATAAAGGTGGTGGTTTCGCGGGAAGGCTCGATATACGCAATAACGTTGTCTACAACTGGGAACATCGAACCAACGATGGCGGAGTCAAAGCACTCCAGTTGGTCAACAATTTTTATATTCCCGGCCCAGCCACGCGTGTGTTTTACTTGCTAAAACCCGACGTTGGTTCACCGGCCGATCCACAACAATACTATGTGGATGGAAATGTGATGGAAGGGCGTGACTATCAGGATAATTGGGGCTCCACATGCACACTGGTTGATCCAGCCGCATGGCCTTCGATTCGCTTGCTTGATCCTCCTTGGATATCCTATGTGACCGAGACAACAGCCGAGCAAGCTTATGTCGATGTGCTCAAGGATGTTGGAGCCAACATTCCACATCACGATGCCGTAGACCAGCGCATTCTCCGTGATGTGCGAACTCGAACGACCTCTTCCAAAGGGAGTCGTAGTGGCATTCCTGGGATCATCGACTCACAAACCGATGTTGGTGGATGGCCCCATATGGAATCCGGTACACCACCCATCGATACCGATCGCGATGGCATTCCCGATGCCTGGGAGCAGTCGCATGGCCTCGACCCACACGATCCCTCCGACGCCAACCGCTACGATTCCACCTTCATCACTCCCCTCGAACACTTCCTCCGCTAACACAAGGTGCCATCCACCTATTGTTGACGCCCCACACAAGGTGTCAGCCACCTACTGTTGACTTTGGAAGTTGCTGCGCTAGGATTCATCGGAGGAGTTGAATCATGGCGCGACCAAAGCGGGAATCGGTGTTTGGGCAAGAGGAAGTCGCCATCGCTCATTGCATCCAGCGATGTGTGCGAAGGGCCTTTCTCGCTGGCAAAGATGAGGCGTCGGGAAAGGATTTTGAGCACCGGCGTGGCTGGATTCGGCTTAGGATGGAACTGCTAGCATCCGCCTTCGGTGTTGATGTGCTCAACTATGCGGTCATGTCGAACCACGTGCATTCGATTCTGCGAACCCGGCCAGACATCGTAAAACTGTGGTCCGATGAAGATGTCGCCACGCGTTGGTTGAGGCTTTTCCCCGGGAAAAGACTGGATGATTGCCTAGGTGAACCAACGCAACAGCAGATCGCGAAAGAAATGGCCGATGCCAAGCGAATGCTGGAACTTCGAAAGCGATTATCGAGTATTTCTTGGTTCATGCGAGCAGTATCTGAGCCTATAGCTCGCAAAGCCAACAATGAAGACAAGTGCACTGGCCGCTTCTGGGAGGGACGTTTTAAAGCTCAGAAGATTGTCGACGAAGCGGGGCTCTTGGCCTGCGCGATGTATGTCGATCTGAATCCCGTGCGAGCCGCCATGGCAAAGACTCCAGAGGCATCTAGGTTTACCTCGGCCTATGATCGCATCAAGGCGCAAAAAGGTGCTAAAAGAATCGCAGCAGCGATTGCATTGGAACCTTCGAGGATCGATGAAAAGACGATTCTGCAGCAGATCAAGTTGGCCAAGCGGCTTCGCGACAAAGAAGAAGTTGCTCGATTACAAAAGTGTCTAAGCGACTTCCGTTCAGAAAACGAAAAAAATCCAAAAGAAAAACAACGAGCCAAAAGCAAAGCCGACTCTTCATGCCTAAGGCCTGTGGATACATGGCTTGCGCCGCTACAACTCAACGAACATGATGTCGTAGGTGCCAAGCCACATCATGGAGGAACACGAGCCAGCGATAAGGGCTTCTTGTCGATGACGCTTGCCGAGTACTCGACGCTGCTCGATTGGACGGGTCGTCAAAACCGCCCAGACAAACGTGGCAAGATACCCGATGACCTTCAACCGATCCTCGAGCGAATTGGAATCGAAGGTTCGATGTGGTGTGACTTGGTGTGGGGTTTCTCTAAGTACTTCGGGAAGTGTTACGCTGCGGGCAAGCCAGTGAACCTGCAGAAGGAAGCCAAGAACCGCAACATCGCCTGGAGTCGTGGCCAACGTTCCTGCCGCGCCTGCTTTACCGAGTAGTTTTTTCGACCACTACTCCATCTTCAAGCGATCTCAAACAGCAATCTGTCTAGCGGTCCGCGCATTCTCTCCCATCCGAAGGCATTTTCGCCTTCTTCTGGCATCCATCTCTGCCAAAAGCCGAACCGCTTAAGCATTCCATGCTCTTTTCTGCCCCAAAACCTGCAAACGAACTCAATTTCCGTCATCAACAATAGGTGGCTGACACCTTGTGCGCGCATCAACAATAGGTGGATGGCACGTTGTGATTGTGTAAGATGGCAGGAAGAGATTGCTGTGATTCAATTTGGTTGGGAATGGTGGTGTGGGGTGGGGTATTTGCAGGTGGTTGTGGGCGGAGCACTGCAACTGCGAAGTGCTTTCGTACAACATCCACCATGGGGAAGGTGTTGATGGTCGGTTGGATTTGGAACGCATCGCAAAAGTGATGCAGTCGTACTCGCCGGATCTCGTTTGCGTTCAGGAAGTGGATCGATTGGTCGTCCGTTCTAAGCAAGTGGATCAGGCTTCCGAATTGGGCAGACTGTTGAACATGACTCCCCTGTTCGAGAAGAACATCGATCTGCAGGGAGGCTATTACGGAAATGCGATCCTCACCAAGTTGCCCGTCCTAGGTCATCGCAATATTTGGCTTCCCATGGTTCGGGAAGGCGAGCAGCGTGGGGTTCTGGTTGCTGAACTCTATTGGCCTGCCATCCAACAATCATTTACCGTCTATTCAACGCATCTCGATCATCGCCCCGGGGACGACGATCGCAATGCGTCAGCGGAGAAAATCAATGCCATGGTTCGCGATCGATCCGATCCCTGTTTGCTGTTGGGGGATTTGAATGCGGTACCTGATTCGCAGCCCCTTTCCATTCTTCAGAAAGAGTGGAAACGTGCTAACAATTCTCCATTACCGACAATCCCGGTCAACAAGCCTACCCGTCAGATCGATTATGTACTCCATCGCGATTTGCAGAATCGATGGAAGGTTTTACGCGTAGACGTTTTGGACGAAGAGGTTGCATCAGATCATCGAGCCATCGGCGCTGTCTTACAATGGGATTCGAAAACCAACTGATAGGCACCTTGAACTCAGTATCCGTAACGAAACACGGTTGATTTCGATCGAACGAACCACACTCGCACATGTTTCTATTGAATCAGACTCTGCCGACCCCAGCTTTCAACTTAGCGTTTGATGAGGCTCTTCTAGAGGCGGCGGATCAATCGCAATTGCCTCAGGGCTTGGAACTCTTGCGGATTTGGGAGTTACCTCACGACTGTATCGTGTTGGGCCGATCTTCGCGTGCTGACGTTGAGGTTCGTCTGCAACAGGCAGTTCGAGATGGTGTGCCTGTTCTCCGCCGAGCAAGCGGAGGAGCTACCGTCATTCATGGTCCAGGGTGTCTCGTTTATTCTGTCTTGCTTTCCTATGACAAACGCCCCCACCTCCGACAACTCGATGTGATGCATGCCGAAGTGATGGGAACGCTACAAAAATCCCTGGCCCGTTGGAACTCTTCCATCGCCATGGAGGGAACGTGCGATCTGACACTCGATGGCCTTAAGTTTTCTGGAAATGCCCTGCAGTGCAAGCGTAATTATGCTTTGTATCATGGTACGCTTCTCTACAATTTTGATCTCGCAAAGATATCTCGCTATTTGTTGGAACCTCCCCGTCAGCCCGACTATCGTCAAAGAAGGCCCCACGACGCTTTTGTGACTAACCTTCCTTTGACGCGAGCGCAATTGGCAACCAGTTTAGTGGAGGCATGGTCGGCCAAGCCCCTCGAACAGGACTCAGAATTTTCCTCTCCGATCACACCATGGCTTCCCACGGAAGAAACGTTGTTAGCCTTGTGTGAAAGAAAATATTTCAACCCTGCCTGGAACAAGATCGAGCTTTCACAAGAATGAGTAGAAAATCGTTGTCGCTGTTTAGGTTCATGATTCTCGCATTGGGAATCGGTTTGTTCGTCGAGAGGAACGCTATGGCAGAGGATGCCTCCCAAACTATTCGTTACACCTTGGATTTTACTGAATGTGACCGGCATGTCGTTGATGTGACGGCGATCTTTCCACTGAAAGATCAAAAGACACTTGAGTTGATGTTACCGGTTTGGACTCCCGGCAGCTATCTCGTACGAGAATATGCAAAGAACATCGAGTGGATGCGTGTCGAAAATGCCGATGATGGGACTCCCCTACCCTACGCCAAGTCAACCAAAAATACCTGGACGGTACTATGTGACGACGTAAAGTCGGTGCGAGTACGTTACCGCTTGTATTGCCGAGAAATGAGTGTTCGTACCAATTGGGTCGAAAGTGATTTTGCATTTCTTACCGGTGCTGCCACGTTTCTAACGAATGTCGAAGCGCTGCAAGCTCCGCATGAAGTGCAAATCAAACGTCCCTCGCAATGGAAGACAGTGGCAACCTCCTTGCCCCAAGCGGAAGCCAATCACGAGTGGACCAGGCTTGCCCCGCACTACCACGACTTGGTCGATAGCCCATTGTTGTTAGGAGATGTCGCCGTTCACGAGTTTGATGTCGGTGGGCATAGCCACTATCTTGCGAATGCTTTAGGTGGAGATCTTTGGGACTATCCAAAAGCGATTGAAGATATATCTAAGATCGTAGCCCATGAACAAGAGTTCTGGGGAACAAAGCCGTACCCAGAATACTGGTTCCTGAATATTGCCAGTGAAGCCTCTGGTGGTCTCGAACATGACAATAGTTCGGTGCTGATGTCGAGTCGTTGGGCGATGAAACGCAAAAGCCAGTATCTCGATTGGTTGTCTTTGGTGAGCCACGAGTTCTTTCATACTTGGAATGTTCGTCGCCTACGTCCACGCGAATTGCGAGATTACGACTACTTAGGTGAGCAGTACTTTGTCGAGTTGTGGATCGCGGAAGGAATTACCAGTTATTACGACGAACTGTTTTTGGCCCAAACGCAATTGTGTACCCGCGATGAATACCTCGCCAGGTTAAGCAAGAGTATCGCTACCGTTCAGAATTCTGCAGGTAGATTGGTTCAACCATTGACAGAGAGTTCTTGGGATGCATGGATCAAGTTCTATCGCCCCGATGAAAATGCCTCGAATGCTCGCGTCAGCTATTACACCAAAGGTGGTCTCGTGGCCATGTTGTTGGACTGCGAGATTCGAAAGCGAACTCAAAAAAACAAATCCCTTCGCGATGTGATGCGACTTCTTTGGCAAAGACATCTTGAAAAGGGGTATACCGAAGAAGAGTTTGAAGCGATCGTTTCCGAGGTGGTTGGAGAACCCATGGAAAAGTGGTTTGATTCCATGATTCGAGAACCTCATGAGCTCGACTTCTCCAATTTTTTGTCGTGGTATGGCCTGCGATTCAAGACCACCGATTCGAAGCCTGCGTCGAATGATGCCAAGAGTTCTTCAACTGCAAATAGCCAATCAGCTCCTTCGGCGGCCGACGGTTGGCTTGGTTGTGAAACCGCATTGGTCGATGGAAAAGTTATCGTGAAGAAGATCCCTCGCGGTTGCCCAGCGGATCTGGCAGGTATCAACGTTGACGATGAAATCATTGCATTGAATGCCCTTCGCGTCGGGAGTGATTTGGCCGAACGCGTCGCTCTTTATAAATCGGGAACCGAAGTGGAAATGTTGATTTCACGGCGGGGGCATATCCGATCGCTGGACGTCACCTTGGGGACGAAGCCGTCAGAAACTTGGGCTTTAGAAGTTCATCCCGAAGCCAATGAAGAGCAAAACAGAACTTGACCGATTGGCTTAAAGGCCGCGAACTAAAGTGCCTTGTTGGGCGCAACAGTCTTCTCCACGTCGCCTATGAAATCATTGAGCCATCATAGCGACGTTGGATCATGTCGACGTATTTTTTGTCGAGAAGTCGGGATCGTCTTGATAGATTGCGGATAGAACGTTGATTCGATATCGTTCCTTAACTTCATCGAACTTTCCGTCGATTTTCAGAAGCCCAAGTTCATAGGCGAGGTTATCCGAATGGCCGGGTAGCAGAACGCGTGGGTCGAGTTGCACCGTTCCTGGTCGCAGACGATTGATGTGGTCCACGATATTGGTAGTGCAATTGTTGGTGAGAGTGTCGTAGTATTCTGGGTGACTGGCGAGCTGATTGGCTCGACGAAGCATGTCGACCAATAGATCTTGGACTTGATCCGGGTTGGCATTTCCGGGGTAAAGGTACACATCGACTTGGCGGACTTCCGTTCGCAGTGGAATGAGATCGCGTTCATCTCCGATGACGTAGAGAAGTTCATAGCCGCGCATCGATCCACCGTAGGGAGAGTATTTTTCTCCTTGTTCCAGCCGGGCCTCTACCGAGACAATGAAGTGCCTACCATCGACCAGGCCAAAGCTCAGCATCGTGTGAGCCAAGAGCTTGGCATTCTTGAAAGGGACAACGATGAAGTCTACGGTTCGAACTTCATCTAATGCAAATCGCAAATCATAGTGGCGGACATCGTAGTCCTCTTCCGTTCGATAGCGGCAGTTTCGAACATTGTGCAGAGTGATAGAGTCACCTTCAAAATCTGCATAAGAAAGAATGGCAAGATCAGGCCGCCAAAGTCGATTGTTGCTGGGTGGTGGCAACGCGCTGGGGAGGCTCACCTCTTTGCGAATCTGCGTTAGCAGAGTCCCGATCCGCGTACGGTCCTTAGGTTGGTCGCGTTGCGTCCGGCTCGAATGAAGAGGGCCACATCCTAGCACTAAGGAAAAGACGGACCACAAAACCATGGCCGCAAATGGGGCACGTTGGTTGATTGTGTTGTCCATGATGAATCCCCGAGCCGAAGACGATTCGGGAGCATTAACAGGATCGCGAGGCTGAGGCAAGGTGAATTTGGATATCGAGCCTCATTCATTGCTAGCCTTGTCTTTCGGGTGGCTCCTTCGCGGGGGAGTCCCCATCGAGTCTTTGTCGAATAAACTCGTAGCGAGCTTTAAGCTCCTTTTCATGCCCACGGTCGGTGGCATGATAGTATTTGCGATCGACGCCGAGATAATCTTGGGCAGCGATTCCGTCAGGGGAAAGATGGGAGTAAACATAGTCGGCTCCGTGGCCCAATCGTTTGGCTCCTTCATAATGTTTGTCGCGCAAGTGGATGGGGACGGGAATGAGTGAACCTTCCGCAACGTCAACTTGCGAGCGGCGCTGATATGAGGTGGCCGGAATTGGTTTGGGGGCTAAAGCCAAATAGATCGCCAATTGTGATAGAGCCCATTGGCATTCCGGCAATCCAATGAACTCGCAAGCCTGCATCGTCGACGTGGCTTATGTCATTGCTTGTGGATCTGCATTGCCGATATCCTCTCTGGAAATGATGAGCAAGCGGCGGCATAGAAAGCGAACATCCTCACCGCTCTCCAATGCACGAGCTAGCCAATACAAGGCTGCATCGGCGTCGCTACCGCGGATCGATTTGATCAAGGCACTTGCGAGATCATAGTGATCGTCTCCGGATGGATCGAAGGCGAGCGACTTACGTTGAAGGGACTCTTGCGCGAGTTCGGCAGTCAACGGAATCGGGCGCGCTGGGCAAGAAAGAATTGCCGTTTCGAGTGCCCCAAGAGCTCGGCGCGCATCCCCTTCAGCCAGTTTGGCCAAGACTTCCAATGCACCCGGGTGAACATCGATCGACATCGTTCCGTAGCCACGACGCTTATCGGCGATCGCTCGTTGCAACAGCGCGATCAAGTCTTGTTCCGTATGTGGCTGGAACTGGAAAATCTGACTTCGACTTAGCAATGCTCCCACGACGCTGAACGAAGGGTTACTCGTCGTTGCGCCAATAAACTCGATTACACCATCTTCGACATCGGGTAGAAGAGCATCTTGTTGGGCTCGATTGAAACGATGGATTTCGTCGATAAAAAGGACAGGACGTTTTCCACCCGAGCTGACTTCATCGCGAGCCCATTGTAGGACTTCGCGAAGTTCTTTTACGCCAGAAAGAACGGCACTTAGTTGACGAAACTTCGTTCCAAGCTCGGCGGCAATCAACTGCGCGAGCGACGTCTTGCCCGAACCTGGGGGACCATACAGAAGCAGCGATCCGATGCGACGCGCTTTGAGAAGGCGGCGAAGGAGTTTGTCTTGGCCCATGAATTGTTGCTGCCCCAAAAACTCTTCGAGATTCTTGGGACGCATACGGGCAGCGAGAGGTTTCGCATCATCCAGATTTGATTTTTCGGCTTGTGCAAACAAATCCATTTGGGGTCTCGCACGATTTGGGGCAAATGTTGAGATGCGAATGGGTTTCCAACTGGGGACGTTGAAAAACGAAAGAGCTCAAAGAAGTGGTAAGGCTTTGGATTCTCACTGGGATGAAGTTGATGATTCTCGGAACTGAAGAAGGTTCGTCCCCAATATCCTAGGAGTGGTAGCTCTCATTTTCATCTGGAAATTGTCCAGATCGAACGTCATGGCGAAACGACTCCACCGCTTGAGTGCAAAGCTGTTTGAAGTCGAGATACTTTCTAACAAATTTCGCTCCACTTCCTTGGCTCATCCCAAGTAAGTCATGCGTCACCAATACCTGTCCATCGCAACCATTTCCCGCGCCGATCCCAATGGTCGGTATTTTGATCTCCTTCGAGATCTTTGTCGCCGACTCTGAAGGAACACATTCCATGAGTAGGGCAAAGGCGCCAGCAGATTCGGCAGCCCAGGCATCATGCTTTAGTTGATCTTCATTGCGGTGTACGCGATATCCTCCAAGTGCATGGACCGTTTGAGGCCGCAAGCCGACGTGGGCGATGGTCGGAATACCTGCGGAGACAAGAGCCGCAATCACATCTGCCTGTGCAGCACCCCCTTCTAATTTCACCGCTTCACAACCGGTCTTCTTCATGATGCGAGCGGCGATTTTGAGCGTATGATTCACTCCCAACTGACCTACGGGGAAAGGAAGGTCCACCACCACCATGGCTCGCCTCGCGGCCCTCGCAACCATTTCTCCGTGATAGATCATCTCGTCGACCGTTACCGGAACGGTACTGGATTTTCCCTGGACAACCATTCCCAGCGAGTCGCCAACTAGCAGGACATCCGTTCCAGCGTCGTCGAGAATACGTGCCAGAGAATAGTCGTAGGCCGTAAGCATGGTGATTCGTTCGCCCTGCTGCTTCATCTTTTGAAGTGTCCGGATGGAAACTTTGGAAGGTGCTTGATTCATGAGTGGCGGCCTACTTTTTCGGAAAAGGACTTTTCCATTCTAAGCAAAGCGATCTTCGTAACTTCTCCAACAAGAAGTTGCGAGGCCGTCGTATAATGGAAGAGTTGTATGGAACAAAATGGGAGCGCATCGATCAGACGTCTTCGATATCCTGAAGCCCCTTTGATATCCTGAATTTGGGGCACCTATATGCACGCTTGGATGGGCGTTTGCATTGAAGGAGGTTTGTCGGTTCGATGCATTTGCGAGTACAACTTTGATGTGCTCGGCCCTCCTATTGTATTCAGTTTTGCGAGTTCGGCATGAGGTGGTTGCCCAATGGAGGGTGCCCCCTGATTTTCCAAGGAGATTGATATGGCATTTTGGGCCTTCATGACACGAAGTCTTCGCGTTGGCGTACCATCGTTGGCGCTAGCCTGTGGAGTTGTCGCAACCGTGGAGCAAACCGTGGTAGCGCAAAACTGATTTGACAGTCATTGAGTTGAAGAACCCGTTCGAGGAATGGAAATCGAATTGCTTCAAGTGACAGATGGTTCTGGTAGAGAAAAAAGCATACAGATGCCGAACGAGGTGCAGCAGGTTTCCTATCGCGGCACCGCGAAGTTAGTTGGATACAAATAGGAATGTATGTCAGGCTGACGGCCGAACTGGACGCTCCAGATGCAGCCTCACATGCCAGCATCCGAAGTCGAGTTGTTTCGGCCGATGCAAAACATGCGACGCGTCAATGAAGAAGAAATGAAGCGAAACTCTGCAGAGTCTATCCGGCAGGTGTCGACAAGGGCAATCTCTGCTCGAGCAGAAAAAAACACCAACGGCCAATGAAGCCCAGAAGTTCGATATCGTGGGACTGATCCAGGCGAAAGATGCCGAAAATCTTTTGATCCTGGCTGGGAATCAGCGGATCAAAATCCAAGTCAATGCCAAGACGAAAGTGAATGTCTTTTTAAATGGATTGGATCTAGCCAAGAGCGGAGATGCAATCGAGTCAACTGTCTCTATAGCCCCGCAGTCTCCTGATTTGATCATGCTGCTTCAATCGGTCGCCGTGACAGGTGCCAAACCATTGGCTCCTGATGAAACCTTGGGCGATACGGGATCTGCCAAGACCAACAAGAATGCGAAGAACTCGAAGACTCCATTGAGGATCAAGAAAGACAAGGACAAGAAGGCAAAGACGACAAAGATTCTAAAGATAAGAAGCCGACCACACCCAAGTAATCCTGTGGTGTGGTAGCTCGAGTGTTTGTTGCTCAAAGTTATTTCTCCTGAGGTGGTCGTCGATTCGATGAAGTAATCGACTATCCAATCCGATGCCTTCGGATTAGAGCCACAGCTAAGGTGCTTCGAAGGTTGCTGTCGAAACACAAAAGCAAGGATCTGAAGATCGATAGGTTTTGCAATGTTCCGCAACGAGTCGATACAAGAATCGAAATAGGGAACGTGGAGTCCGCAATGATTGCATCGCCGCCAGCAATCGCTGTTCGGAAATGCTTTTATCGAGCAGATCGGCGGGACGTTGGGTTTGTCCGTCACGGGAGCAGGCTTTCATCCGAGCTTCCACCAGATCGTAAAGGGCTTCCCCTGTCCAATCAAACGATCGGATGACGTTTTGCTTGTCGAGGCGAGCTCGTTCTTGGAACTCGCGGTCTTCGCGATCCAAAAAGTATTGCAGTTCGCTAGGGAGCAGCAACTTGAGCCCGAGTCCAGGGTGTTTGAGAAGCTTGTTGTCGAGGATCGGCCATACCAACTGTTTCATGCGATCAGGCAGACCGTTGACGAGGTCAGGTTCGTCGACGCGATCGATAAGAACGATCAGTCCATGGAAGCCAAGGGTTCGCAGGATGAGTTGGAATTTCTCGATCAATGCGTAACGATCGTCGGTTCGTGGTGCCGTAGGAAGAGGCTGTGCAGCCAGTTCTTTCATGGGAATCGACATGAGTGTTTGGGTGAGCGTGAAGAAGTCGCGTCTGCCGACACGGACCCGATGTATGATCTTCCAGGCTCGCAATCCGCATCGCGACCATCGCCAAAGGTACGGTGCCCACATCAGTGGCAATAGAATGATCGAAGACCATACGACGTGTTGGATAGCGATCGAGTCGGCCTGAAATAGCGAGATCAAAATTCCGAGCGTGAGAATGGTGCCAACGATTCCTCCGAGGCATTCGTACCAAGTTGACCAATTGGAATATTGAACAGCGCGTCGGGTTTTCTTCCAGCGATCGCGAAAGGTTCCCGTTTTCGATTGGTCGTAACAAGCGGCAAGCAGCATCAGATCGCGGCGCTGGCCACGATCCAACGCGGCCAATTGCGAGGCAGTGATGGTGTCCGATCGCGATGTGGATTGCAAAGGGGCGATCGCATCGATGAGGCTGGTGACTCCTTCACAAAGGATTGCGTCCATGTGATCCCATAGCCGAATGGACTGAAGGATCTTCTCTGGTTTCCCACGATACCGAGACGGCATGTGGTGTTCGATGCGACCTAAGTAGGTATTGAAGTCATCGTATTGCACGACAAAGACGCGCTTATCGGGGTGAGCTTGATTGTGCTTGGCGTACTCACCCGCAAGTTGCAGTCGCATGGCTGTCTTGCCCGAGCCCTTGGATCCCAATACGATGGCGGTCGAAGGTTCACGAGGATCGCCGAAGACTTTACTCCATGCAGGATGAAAGGAATTGGCGATGCAGTGTTCTTTGAAGACGATATCTGTCTGTGCATCTTCGTCTGCGAATGGGTTTCGTGTTAAGCCGTGGTGGGCTAGAAACTCTTGCTCGGTCATGGATCGCTCAGCAGGTTGGAGATGCGTAGGTGGTTTCGATTCCTTCCACGGTAAATCGAGTCGATCTCGAATGGAAGGCACGCTTGATGAAGGCCATCATTTGCGTTTGGTTTTCTTGGCTATCGATGGCACTCGAGGTGATCCATCCCGCTTCCGTAGAATCGACCATGACTCGAGCGCCTGCCGCAACATTTTGTTGTCCTTTGCATTGAAGGCGGAACAGTTTTTTTTGAACTTGTCCAAGTGCATCGAGTCGGGCGATGGTCTCTTGGCCGAGATAACACCCCTTGGTAAACGAAATAGCTTTTGCATCGCGGTCGATTTCTTGTGGCAAATGGGATTCGTCGAAATCGAGACCAAATTGTGGCCAATCGTCGCGAATGCGCGCGTTGTGATGATCATTCTCGGTGCTAATAATGCCTCCTCGCTCTTGCAGAAAGGAGACCAAGCGTGGAGCGTCGGTTGAGGCTACACCAAGCCAGCCGTATCGCGCATGGCTTTCCTTCCATGCTAAAGCACTTGGAAACTCGGCAGCAAGATTCGAAGGAATATGTCCCCACTGAAGACTATTCTTGGGCAAATCAAGGAACTCGATCTCTAGTCGCGGAAAAAGCTCTCGATTTCCGTAGTACCAAATCCACTGCCCCGATTCGTCTGCAATCGCCACGTCTTCGCGGATCAAATAGCGATCGAAATGGGTTAGTAGACGCTCCTGATGCTGACCATGCACGGTCACCAGGATTGCATCGGTTTGATTGAAAACCCAACCGTGCGCTAACGATTTCCCTTTCACATCCGTGAAGAATGTTTCCAAAACGGGATTGTCCTGAAGCAATCGCAAGTCTTGCGTGCAAAGCCGGTGCAGAAACGACTGTCGGTCTTTACCACGAAAGGCAAGAGTTGTTTGAAGGTAGGCGTCGTGAAAGTTCATGCTCTTAGGAAGTATAAAAGGATTGGCAATCCAATAGCGCATTGTTGATGATCGTTCCTCGTTGCGATTGACTTGTCAATCGTAGGATGGGATCGATATGTTCGATGCGACCGATATGGATCGACTCTAACGCATCACGCTCATGCTGACTCATGAGGTAGATATGGCACGACTGAAGTGCATGCCAAATCAAGAAAGCCGCTAGCGCATTGGGAAGCTCGGACTTCAGCAGTTTCTTTTCCAGTTCATCATCAGAATCAGTGCTTCCCAATAAGCCGGGGGGCTCCTTGAACGCGTCGCGGAAATCGAGGAGCAAAGAATGAGATTACCTTGATCGGACAGTTGAGAAAGCAGTTCGGTCAGCACACATGCCAGTTCATTCCAACTGACAAATTCGGTCGAGCTTCCGATATGCGCGAGGACCCAGTCGCTGGCTTGTTTATTTACCACACCTTGAGAATCATCGCTATCTTGAGCCGTGCGATCGGTGATCCATTGGTGTTCGATCGCATGGGGGTCACCGGATGCGAGAGCAATGTAGGGTGGCTTGCGCGTTGGAACGATACCGAGGACATAAGCGATGCCCGCAAGCCTCGCAACCCACTCGCCGAATTGTCGACGTTGTTTGGCCCCTTCATCGGTCGCATCGACCGTGAGAGTTCGAAGGCGGCGTTGTGTTTGGTGATCGACAAACCAAGGGACCAAAGCTTGCGGACCGAAGTAGCTTAAGGCTTTCGGATGCCGGAAGCCGACGATTGGTAAGACCAAATCGGCTTCCATGATTGCACGGTTGACGTAAACAGGGTTCGCCTCCATATCGGCCGCTAAGAATTCGAGCTTCTTTTCGTCGAAAGGATCGTGATTGGAAACTTGAGTCGGTTCCAACTTCCATTTTGCAAGAGAATCGATCAGGCCATCACGGAATCGACTGCTATCGTTGGCCAGCACTACGTGAAGTTGCTGTGGTTCCAATCCATGCGCGATCAAATAATCGACCACATGACCAATGAAAGGAATGGGATCGGGGAGTAAGGGTCCAACGGCCAATGCAATCCGATCACCCGGAATCCAAGCCTCATAGAGGTGCGGATAATCCCGCGGATTGTCCAACGCTGCAGCAACCGCTTCACGTGTCCAAGGATGGAGGGGAACCTGGATTTGGTCAAACCAGGAGCGAATCGTAGTTGCTAAATCCGGCGGAGTGGGCATTCCTGCTGTTTTCTTCGGGTGAGAGAGCCAAGGGGCACATCGACACTCTCTATTTTCCCACAATCCAACAATCTGAACAGGTCATCAGTCGACTTCGCTACGCAACTCGGCCACCTTGGGAGGGAGGAGAGATCGAAGCAATTCGCGTTTTTTGTTGTCGCGAATAACAACTTCCGACCTCTGTGCTTCTTCGCGAAGTTTTTTCCAGTCGTCGCTATTGGGATGCAAGGATCGTTCTACATACATAAGTTCGTAGAGAGTCATTACATAAACCAGCTCATCGACCTGATCCGGATTTTCTTCGTAGCGATCGATGATTTTTCGAAAGGCTTTTCGAGCTTCCTCCAACGATTCGTTGTGGGCGCTGGCGACTTGTCCCAAATGGAGCCAGGCTTTCAAATTGAGTCTTAAATTATTGATATCAGAGGGAGGATAGTAGGCTTCGATGGCTCGCCACTCTTGAATCCCATTCTGTTGTAGTGCATACATGAACTGTTCTTCAACGGTGGCCTTTCTTGGGACGGACACTTGGTTGATAAAAGGGCTTGGAATGAGTTTGGTTCGATTCCATTGATTGGCGAACAGGAAGCTCAAACTGCCAAAACTCAACGCTGCTAAGATGGCTCCTGATGCCACCAACCAGCGAGTCTTTTTACGAGACTTCTCGACTTGCATGGCTGCTTGAAGACGCATGGTCTGCGTGGTTACCGCGTTGGCTTCATCGATCACCAAATCGCTGAACGGTAGCACTTGATCCCCATGCCAGCGACCGGGCAATGCCTCCGCGACTTCACGCAATGCTCGCGAAAGGGACGAAGCCGAAGAGTATCGTTCGTCGGCTTTCTTGGCTAAGAGCTTCGTCACGATGTTGGCTAAAGTGTAGGGAACATCCGGTCGCAGTTCGCTCAAATTTGGTGGAGGATTGTTGACGTGTTACCGCCAAAGCCAATGCCGTATCACCTTCAAAAGGTGTTTTGCCCGCCAGCATGTGAAATGCGGTGACTCCTAGCGAGTAGAGATCGCTGCGAGAATCGAGCGGTGTTCCTTGAATCTGTTCAGGGCTCATGTAGAGCGGTGTGCCGAGGGTAATCCCGATCTCGGTAAGATTCATATCTTGCGTGCGAGTGCGAGCGAGTCCAAAGTCGGCAACTTTGGCTTCTCCATCGGGTGTCAGCAAAATGTTCTCAGGTTTGATATCGCGGTGAACGATGCCAACTGAAGATGCTTTTTGGAGAGCAGCAGAGACCTGCATCAGAATGGAAATGGTTTCGGCGATAGGCAATCTTCCACGGCGTTGAATGTAGGCGCGTAGCGTACTGCCCGGAATATACTCCTGCGCGATGTAGTGTACTTTTTCGAACTCGCCAATATCGTAGACCTGTACGATGTTGGGGTGGACCAAAGAAGCTGCAGCGCGGGCTTCTTGAAGAAATCGACTATGGTGGTCCTCGCTACCGACCAAGTCTTGACGAAGGACTTTCAGCGCCACATGGCGACGCAAGTTTTCGTGAAAAGCGAGATAGACTTCCGACATGCCTCCGCGACCTAGCCGATGGAGGACACGATACCCTCCAACGACTCGATTCGTTAAATCTTCTGGTCCCGGCATACTTGCCATACGACGAACTCCAATTGGTGTCGATGAAGGCCAATCGATATCGGTTAGGGCCAATAAATATCAATCAAGGACTGTTCATTCGGCCTGACGTGAACCACTAATGTATCGCCTTCGATATCGATCTTACCTAACGATCTTCCCGAACAAGCGACGCGGTCGGCCTGAGCAGGCGTGCGGAAGCACTCGATTTTGGCGGAACAACCGCGGTTGCCGGTCTCCATTAGCCACGCTCGCATGCCTACCAATTTACCCGACTCATCGATCAGCGATCGATAAGGACTCAGCGTAACATTCGAAACTGAAGATTGGATGAACCAGGCTGCATTTCCACAGGAAAGAGGCGAAGCTTTTTCTTGAGAAATCAATGGTGGAACCAACCATTCCAGGGCAGATTGGTACGGCCGAGGAAGATCGATGGCAAGTCCGATTTGGGCATGGATGGTGCCGTCATCGTGACGAAGGAGTTCGGTATCCAGAAATCGCTCGCTTGCACGGAACTGCAAGGGGTTGCCTCCAGTTAGTACGTAGCCTTTATGTTCGGCCTCATCAATCTCGACCAAGAGAGGGCAAATTCCTCGCTTTCCCGAGAATGGTTGTTTGATTCCTTGGTGCCAGGTGGCCAAGCTAGATGTTTCATTCGGCCAAGCGGTTCTCCAGACAACGGCATCATTGGATGTGAGCCGAGAAGCCAAGTTGAAGACTTTGAGATCGATTTCCAGAATGCGGCTACCACGCCAAAGTTGATAGGTTATCTCGAACTTGCCAAGCTCATGCTTGCCAACCAAACAACGTCCGCGGACTTGGATCTTGCCTCGGACGGTATTGGATCTGGTGACGGTGCATTGATCGGCAACCATTTTCGAATAGCTTTCGCCATCGATCTTTTCATGGAGCCGAACCGCCAACATCCCGCTCATGCGATTCCCGCGGCGCTTCGCAATGTAAAGAGCGCTAACCTTGCCCGACTGTGGATCGATGTGGCCTTCAATAAACTCATTCCCTAACACACCGACGTTGGATCCAATGACCGCTCCTTTTTTACGAACAATCGAGCCAGAGGAATCCTCCAGTCTTAAGAGTCCCATCGGTGGAAGGTCGACAACGATATCGGTTGTGTCACCATCCCGCTCGGCAGCATAGATGCGTTTGTCTGGATCAGCAGACATATTGGCCGAAAGTTCCAATCCGACGCGGCGGGGTCCGCCCAAAGGGTTGGCTA
>JAXMBN010000010.1:0-158246 GCA_046349875.1 Pirellulales bacterium | reverse complement strand
CAACGCACGGAAGAGACGTGCAGAAAATCGACTGGTTTGGACAAGCGGGTGAGAAGCTTGCGGGAGATATTATGCGCGACACTTTAGCCGTATTCGAGACCTGAGCTATGTCCTATGCGGTCACGGTTGCCCCCATACTTGTTTCGCCCCATGAAGGCGCAGTTATTACTATTGCCGATCGCAATACAAAGTTGTCGGCTCTATACTTCGATTTCACGGCGCTCCTCAAGAGCGTCCGAAATCCTACTGAGCGGAGTCTAGACTTCTTACTCGTGGCAGCGACTGTTTACGCCTTAGACAAACTTGTGGCGCGTTCACAGTCGCATGATGGCTGGACAAGAACTTTTGAAGTGTCGATTCCAGTAGCCGATCCACGGAAATGGAAAGAAGCGGCGGGTTTAGCGAACAAGTGCTTAAGCTTCCTTAGTGGTGATGAATGGCGTTTGAGTTTTACGAAACTGGCTTCCCCGATTATTCGCCGACGACGCCGAAAACGTAGATCGTCGATCCCACCTAGATATGCGTGCGGCGACGCGGCTTGTTTGTTCTCTGGCGGCTTGGATTCATTAATAGGTGCGATCAACTGGCTTGAACGCAATCCAAATGAGCGCATTGCGTTGGTTGGCCATCATGATCCCGGCATTGGCGGACCACTGAGCGATCAACGTAAACTGCTCTCAGCTCTAGAGGCGGCCTATCCCAGTCGCATCACATCGACGTTCGTGGGAATCGGCCATCAGGGCAAGAGTGCGGAAATAACGATGCGTAGTCGATCGATCCTTTTCGTTGCATTAGGGCTCGTCGTCGCTGATTGCCTCGGCCTAGGCACCCCGCTATTGATTCCGGAGAATGGCACAATTGCTTTGAACGTTCCGTTGACACCTGCACGTCGCGGTAGCTGTTCGACCCGCACTGCCCACCCTAGTTATTTGGCGTACCTCCGAGATTGGATGTCTGCCATAGGAATTGATCATCCCATTTCAAATCCGCTGGTTGAAATGACGAAGGGAGAAGCCGTCGCACATTGTGACAATCTCGACCTCCTCAGTGCAATCTATCAACACAGTGTTTCCTGTGCAAAAAGCGGCCATAAAAGTACCTGGATAAATCGGACAGCGAATGGGTGCGGAAGGTGCATGCCTTGCATTTACCGTAGGGCGGCTCTGCACACTGCCCGATTGGACAGTGAGGTTTACGGAGTCGACTTTTGTAGAGGGAGGTCGAATGGGAGAATTCAGGGTCTGAGGCGGCAGACGACCTCCGCATGCCTCTCTTTCCTTCTTCGTGAGCCTTCTGAAATCGAGATTGCGAAAATGCTCGTCGCAAATGGTCTACCGTTGCCGTTTGAGGCAATCCGACATTCAGGTACCGTCATCAGAGCAATGGACGAAATAAGAAGTCTAATAGCGGATAAAGGAACATCGGAAATGAAACGGGCTGCGGGACTGGCAAGGAAAAGAAAAAGTGCTAATTGACACGCATTGCCACGTCGATCGCTACCCCAATCCTCTCGAAATTGCACACCAGTGCGAGAACGAAGGATTACCACCGTAACTGTAACTCAATTGCCGAGCCATTATGAACTTGCGCTTACCTCACGTAAGTTCGCTCCGCCATGTCAAGCTAGCACTTGGATTTCATCCACTCGCAGTGAAGGGGAATCTTCATGAGCTTGAATTGTTCGCTAGGCTTCTCCCAACTGCCGACTATATAGGTGAAGTCGGATTGGATTTTGCCCAGAGGGCGGAGTTCGAAAGACGATCAACTCCGGGTTTTTTCAGAGATTATTGAATCACTTTCCGAAGTTAACGAAGTTTATTTCAATCCATTCTCGTGACGCCTCCGATGAGGTACTTTCCATCTTGGAGAACTTCGGAGTGCGTAAGGCAGTATTTCATTGGTACAGCGGTGGTCTAAAGTGCTTGGACCGAGCCGTCGACTTCGGATGCTTTTTTCGATCAACCCGTCAATGATAGCCACAGATAAAGGAAGGGCGATCATCGCACGAGTGCCCAGAAATCAGTATTAACCGAAACCGATGGACCCTATGTAAAAATATCGCGTCGTGCTGCCCATCCCCGAGATGTAAAGAATGTAATCGCTCACCTATCGAGGGTTTGGATATCAGACGAGTTAGAAACCGAAACGCAAATCGAAGAGAACTTCCGGGATGCTTCAGGAAAGTAGCGTGTTTGCGGTGTACCGACTGGCGGGCGGATTGCATGTTCCCTAACGAACGTGACACTCCTTGATTGTCGTAACTACTTTACTCAATTAACGTTAGATCTGCTCAAAAAGGCTCGGAACAGCCGGTTCTAGCGCTACTATCCCCTCCAGAAAAAGTTCAATTCGTGTTCTCCATCACTCCATTTTTCTTAACGTTGCTGAGTCATCCCAGTTGGGAACGGATTCAGCCGTCGAACTCTCGGCCGAACCCATAATCTCGAAAGGAATTAACCTTTTTGAGGCTAAATGAGGTTCGCTGGCTCGAAGTTAGTCCTGCTCGGATAGATAACGCATTTTCATCCGGCAATTGAGTCTATTCGACGATTGTTCACGACCTACCCCGGTTGGAATCAATGCCAACCTGAAACAATCGTATCTCGGACTGCCATAAAGGATTGAAAATAGCCAGCACGTCGCTGGCGGACTGACGCTTCTGGATGTGAAAAGCTAAAAGCCGCCATTTCAAAACGCCTAATAGGAACTGCTCTGCAAATAAAACTCCGGTATTGCCTCCCTCTCCCTTTCTAAGAACATTGCGGCAACCGAGTGACTCGACCAAAAGGGAGAGGGAATGAGGGTGAGGGTTTAGCTTCGATGCACAAGAATGCGCAGTGATGCCCATCAAGCGATTGAGGTTTCAGATCTTTTGCTCGATCGATGTAAAACAAGGAACTTCTTAGAAGCGTCAAGTCAATGCAGAATGGCCCATTCGACAACACAATTGTTATGATTTCCTAGCAGACCATCATCGAATAAGTTGAACGGGTCCTACTGTTTACATTCTTGCTAACATCAATAAAGCATGCGTCGATGATCATTCGCCTTTCGCAAAAAATCAGCTCGAAAGTAAAGGCTGGCAGACTTTTGGATATGCCGCTCGATGGAGATCCCATACTCGACTGGTCAACCCAAACGTTTGCTGTTGACCGCATTCAGTTCATCCTGATCAGCAATACAAAATCACTGTACTCATGTGTTATTCCAGGGAAGGGCGTGACAACTACTAAGCATCTAGTAACGCGGCTCATCGAATCGGTAACGCACCAACTCTATTCGGACAGCCTAGAAAGATTGGTGGAGAAACTCAAAACGATCCATTTCGATGAAGTTCAGTTTGCCAAGTCTCTGAACCGATCCGTAATCGGCTCGATGAATGAACAAATCGCGATGGCATCAACAATCATGAAGATTCGCAATGGAACTTTGCTCGAACTGAATGACGAATTAAACGACAATTTGATGTCGATTTTGGGGGCGAAAAAGGGAGATTATGGAATTCCCAAGGATGCCATAGCGACTTATTGAAGCTAAGGTGAATGCTGCGCAACAAGCACTTCTGCTCCGATGATGAGCCGTTTCACTTCTTGATGCATCGTCTCACTCAGCACAATCCCAATGGGTATCTGCTATAGGCTCAGCGATGCCATGAGAAACATATACGTTCCCAGACTGCACCGCCTTAACCACCTTCGTTACTAGTTGGCTTTCTGGCTTTGGAGGTATGCGAACAAGTCGAGTACCTCTTGATCGTTGAGAACATTGAGGCTCCCTTCAGGCATCATCGAAACGGGAGCGATTTCCCGAGATTCGATCTGCGACTTGGCAATCGTTATCGGCTCTTTGCGATCCGCTACTTTTAGCTTCAACTGCTGCTCATTCTCTTCCGAAGGAATCCCGGAATAGACTTGACCATCTTCCATCAAAACGATGTGCATCTTGTAAGCATCTTGAATGATCGCGCTGGGCGTGAGAATATTGCTGAGCAAGTATTCGATGTTGCTACGGTTGGCTCCCGTGATATCGGGACCAATGTCACCTCCTTGCCCATGCAACTTGTGGCAATTGGAGCAAGTCTTTTGAAACAACATCTGCCCCTTCGTTGCATTGGCTTTCTGCAAACGATCTTCCGTCAATAGTTCGCGATACTTCGTAAAACTTGCTTCCTTATCGACACCGACTTCATCGATCGGTCCCCAAACGTCGACGAACCGCGGTCCAACCACACGACGCAGGAGTCGAACCATATACGCAGGCACGTCCTTCTTGGGAACAGTCCCTTTCCGTAGTGCATCCGTTAATGCATTCCCATATCCCGATCGCGACGATAGAACCGCAAGAACCTCCTGCTTCTCGGCATCGCTCAACTTCGAATAACGCTCCAAGATCCGTTTCGCAAAATCGAGATCTTCCACCGAAGCCATCGCCCGAATCGCATCTTGACGCAACGATGGCTCTTCCATCAATTGCTGCACAACGCTTCTCAATTCAGGACGCTTGCGCCCCGCCAACATCTGCAAAGCACTCCGGCGTTCTTCCAACGCTGCTTGTTGATCGCGCACCGTCTTCAGCATCGCCTCGGCCGCTACCGAATCTCCAAACTGCTGCGATAGCTGTCGACTCAGCCGACTGATTTCTCCACCTTTCTCAGCAAGCTTCGGGGCCAACGCCGTCCAGCCCGAGGGAGCTTTCATGTCGAATCGGCCTTCCACAGCATCGCGAATGCCTAAAAGCATCGATTCCGATCCCGATCCACTCCAGTGTCCTAATTGTTCGAACATGGCTCCATATTGGTCAGCTGAGGCAAGCCGACGCGCTACATGCCGCGTCACCATAGGTAGCGCGGACTGTTCTGCCAATCGTAAAGACCTCGGAATATCCTGCGTCACCAACGGCTCCAAGGAGAACCAGATGAGCTTCGGTAAGTTGTGATCTTCCGCATCTTGCGCATGACGTACCAACCCTTCCAATATCGGCCACCGCACCATCGGCGATAATCTCTGCGAGGAGGAAGCAAGAAAACGCCGCACATTGGGAGACGCATCCTTTGCAGCCATATCCTGCAGCTTCGATTGGATCGCGCGAGACGGATCGCCCTTTTCACAAACAAGCTGGATGGCCCATCCTCGCACATGTTCGTAAGGATCCTCAAGCAATCGTTGGAAATCGCTTTCAGATAATTGCCCGGCACCATGGAGGCACCATAAGCCGCGCAATCGCAAATCCCCTTGCGTCGAATCCGATACCAAATCTCGAAGACTGGCGATGGCTTTAGGATCCAGTGAGCGGGTTGCAGCCCGATGCTGCAAGATCACGCGGGCTTGATTCGCATGCCAAACGCTCGTCACCTTTTGGAGGCCAACCAATTCTAGATCCGAACATTTTTCGAGATCGCCGTAGCGATGGGGAAAATCCTTTGCTTGCGACACCTTAGGAGCAATGCGAAACACGCGTCCTGTCTCTTTTTGCAAAACCTCTTTGCCACAAATATCAGCATCGTGCCAGTCGAGCACATAGATGGCTCCATCAGGTCCCACCTCAACACTAAACCCAATCCACTGCGCATTGTTGGCTAAAAGAAAATCATCGCCATGGTGCCCAACGTAGCCACTCCCTTTGGGCTCGAGAATATCGGTGAGCACCGCATGTTCATGAATGTTGGCCATAAAGATGCGACCGCGATATTTTTCGGGCAAGGCATCCGATTGATAGACCCTTGCCCCACCATGCGCGGATTGGTGTCCGTGATCAGCAATCGTTCGAATATCGCTATACACGTGGGGATTGAAATGGCTTCCACCTTGTCGATGGTAGATTCCTCCGGGGATTACGTGCCAGAGGTGTGGGATAACGCACGCGGTGATGAAGAGTTGCCCCTTGGCATCAAAATCGATGCCCCACGGATTGCTGAATCCATGCGCTACAACTTCAAATCGATCTTGCGTGGGGTGGTAGCGCCAAACGCCACCGTTGATGTCGACAGGAGCTCCTTCAAACTCAAAGCTCGTCGGAAATGGCTCACCTTTCTTGTAGAGCTTGCCTTTGCCCTTGGGTTTGCCAACTTGCGAAGGAGTTGCAAATCCTTGAAGGCCGTACAGCCAGCCATCGGGGCCCCACAAAAAGCTATTCAAAGTTTCATGGCGATCGCGGATGCCCCAACCCGTCAAGCGAACTTCGATGTCATCCCAATCGGCTCGATCATCTTGATTGCGATCGGGGATAAAAAGCAAATTGGGTGGTGCGCCTAACCAAAGGCCCCCCATACCCACTGCCATGCCCGCCGGAAACGGAATGTTCTCGACAAATACTTGACTCTTGTCAGCAACTCCATCGCGATCGGTATCTTCCAAGATGAGAACGCGACTGTTCCCATCGTTCGCAAATCCGGTTTGACGCGTTTCGTAGTCACGATTTTCGGCAATCCACAGTCGGCCCTTTGCATCCCAACAGAACGCCATCGGTTGAACGATCATCGGTTCGGCAGCGACGACATTGACTTGCAATCCTGGCTGCATCGTCATCGCTTCCACGGCCTTTTGTGGCGTTAAGAACTCCGCCTTGCGTCCTTCTTGCTGTGCAATCTGCCACTGAGCATAGGCCATATCCTGGCCTGAGAACTGCGACCACTGTCGCGTGATCTCAACATCGCTACGCTCACCGGTATACACCACCATCTGATGACGGATCGATTCGACTTGCCCGCGAGCAATCTTCCAATCCCCTAATCGAGCGCGCACGGGGCCGACTCCAAACTGCCCATCGACTCGCCATGGTTGCGGGAAGCCCTTATTCTGCGGATGATCGAAGATGGCGATGTGAGCTTGATCGTCGCGACCATCGAGCTTCATTCCGACGTCGAGCCATACGGCTCGCTGTCCTTCGGCGCGTCCATCGACCTGCCGCGCATTGTTGAGCACATGGGCTTCCATGTTGGGCTTCCAAGGCATGCGAACAAATAGCCCACCATAGTCATATTTGCCAACCGTCACATCCACCAACGCTTCACCCGACCAGTCGAGATTCAATACGTACTGGCCGCCCTGATCGCGAAGACTCCACACCTGCGATTCGCGAAGAACTCCATTGCCATGCTCATCGAGCAAGTCATATATGGTTTGCCACTGCACATGATCCCCAGCCGATTCCGCCTGCGGTTTTAGGATCTTGAGACTCACGCGTTTCCAATAAGAACCTTCAGGATGGTGGAAATAGTCGCGATCGTTAACGCGAGTCATTCCCCAATAGATGCCCGTCTGATGCTTATGATGCCCCGGGCTATACTCGGTCAGTAGACTCTTGCCATCGGGACTCAACACCGGATGCAAATAGGGGCGAAAGTCCGCCTTGGCCGATTGCGTTACAAGCGGCTTGTCGAGCCCTTGTCGATAAACTTCGAGCGAATCGTCACCGGAGGGTTTTACGATCAAGGTCGGCTTCAACTGTGCTTGAACTGCAGAGGTCCAACTCAATAGTCCAAATGCAACAAAGCCGATACACAGAATGCGATGCGTCATAAGAATTGGTAAGTCAACGTTTGGGGGAGGATTTAGTGGCGGGTATGGATACCATCGAACGGATGCGATTTTACACCAAGCCTTGTCGCCGAGATAGTTTTCGAAAGTCGACAAATGCGATACGAATTGTAACTTGTGGATGCGTTGTTTGGATGCAACTCCGCTCCGTTCTTGCTATGATGAAAGTCCTTCGATCCAACCTTCCTTTTGACTCGATCGAGTTCTCGCCATGCTATCTCCATTCTCATCGGTGAGCCTTCCAAGCTCACGACTCGTGAATCGATTTTCCTTCGGAATACTCTGTCTTTCGATCGCGATCCTGGCGATGGCCAGCCCCCCACCCCTGATCGCTCAAGAATACCCTCTAGGTCGGGATTCCTTGAAGCAAGAAGGGGTCCCAACAGGTAAGGTGACGAAACACGCGTGGAACGAAAGCAAGATATTTCCTGGGACCGAACGCGATTATTGGATCTATGTTCCCGCGCAGTACACACCCCAACAACCGGCGTGTGTCATGATCTTTCAGGATGGCCAAGGATACGTTACCGACAATGGACATAGCCGCGTCCCAACGGTGTTTGACAACCTGATCCACCAACAAGCGATGCCTGTTATGATTGGCATCTTTATCAATCCAGGACAGTATCCATCCACTCAGGGTAATAAGCCTCGCAGCAATCGCTCCTTCGAATACGATTCCCTGGGTGATCTTTATGCAAGGTTCTTGCTTGAAGAAATTCTTCCCGAAGTTCGAAAGCAATACAACCTTACCAATGATCGCGAAGGCTACGCCCTTGCAGGTATTAGCTCGGGAGGAATCTGTGCCTTCACCGCGGCCTGGGAGCGTCCTGAATCCTTTAGCAAAGTCATCAGTTATGTCGGTAGCTTCACGAACATTCGAGGAGGCCATCAGTATCCAGCGCTGATTCGCAAGACGGAGCGGAAACCGATCCGCATCTTTTTGCAAGATGGGGAAAAGGATCTCGATAACCTTCATGGTCACTGGCCGTTGGCCAATCGCGAGATGGCAGCAGCACTGAAATTTGCAGGCTATGATCACCAACTCGTTATGGGAACGGACGGGCACAACGCCAAACACGGTGCAGCGATCCTACCCGATATGCTTCGTTGGCTATGGCGAGACTATCCCGGCGTTCACTATCAGGCCACGGAGATTCGATAATGATTCGAACATCGTTCAAAGTACTCCTCGCTCTTGCTGCGGGCGCCTTCATCCATTCCTTCGCGAGTCCTCGATTGTCGGCCCAGGACATGCCACTTTCCGGACTACTCGTCGAAGGCGCAGGTTGGGAAGTCGTGGCCGAGGGCTTTGGGTTCACCGATGGCGCGGCAAGCGATGCGGAAGGCAATTTCTATTTTGCCGACGTGACCAAAGGCGACATCATCCTTCGTGTCGATCTCGAAGGAAGGTTATCCGAGTTTGCCAAGAACGTAACTCGGATCAGTGGAATGCAGTTTGGTCCCGATGGGAAGTTGTATGCTTGTCAGGCAACCAATCCCGGAAAGATTTTGGCGTTCGACCCTAGCGGAAAAATGGAGATCGTGGCCGAGGACGTTCAACCCAACGACTTGGTGGTCACATCGCAAGGAACCATCTATTTTACGGAAACAGGTAAAAGCCAAGTCACGCGCATTCGACCTGGTCAGAAACCAGAAAAGGCGGGCACCGGCCCATCCAAGCCAAATGGTATAACGCTCTCGTTGGATCAAGAAAGCTTGGCCGTCAGCGACTATGGCGGCGAGAACGTGTGGGTCTGGCGGATCCATCCAGAAAAAGGATTGCAATTCGCTGCCCCTTACATGAGTTTACGGCTTCCGAGTCCCATGCAGGCCAGCAAAGGGGACGGAATGGCAACCGATGCGCAAGGAAGGTACTACGTAACGAGCGCCGTTGGCCTTCAAGTGTTCGATCCCACCGGTCGACTGTGCGGAGTATTACCGCCCCCTGAACCCAAGCCCATGGTCAGCGTCGAATTGTCAGGGCCAGGAATGTCCTATCTTTTCGTTTGCTGTGGCGACAAAATCTATCGAAGAAAGACCCAAGCCAAAGGCGTTCTTTTCTTCCAACCACCCAAATAGTATTTTCCCGATCAGTCTAGCCGACATCCAAACACCATAAACGATCGGACTCACTTCCCAATGATTGCGGAAGATCTTGTTCCTAAGTGCTGTGGATTTAATTTAGTCGTGATCAGCGACTCGCAAGCTAAGGCTTAACAATCGTTCATTCACTGGGGGAGAGAAGCAGACCAACAACCGATGGTCCAAGGTCCATGGCCTTCCAACGTTCGACTTCATCACCGGGAATGCCTGCAAGAATCAGTTTCCATGGGCTTTCCTGTAGCCAAGGCAACACTTCACTGTTGCTATCCAGAACTCGGCCGTAGGGAATCACTAAGAGATTGGCATGCTTTGAAAATTGCTCTTGGTCTTCCTGTCGCAGCATCGGCCCGCGGCCGATGATGTGCGCCGAACTTACGAGGTAGGATTTCCATTTATTCGTCAAGGACTTCAATCTGTCCTCGTGGCTACTAGCAAAGATGCATAGTGAATCCATTCCCCAGTATCCCCAGTAAAAGGCCTCGAACATAGCGCCCGTATCCCCGACCAAGAAATGATCGTTCACCAAGACGACGCCACAGCGGCGTCTTTGTTCGCGGTTCCTTTCTTGCACTCGCTCCAATGCCGAGTGAAGGCTTAGATATCCTTTACGCTCCAGTGCCTTATTGTCCAAGCGATCTTCGACTGACGTTTCCTCTTTGACGTTGACGTAATAGTCACCATCTGCTGATAGATAGACGTCGAGCAAAACCATATCCTCGCTTGCACCGAAAGCAGAGGAAATCACTGGTAACCGCGGGGGAGGGAGGATCTTCTCTATGCGTGGAACTTGAAAAGACTTTCGCATGGAACTCATGGTTTGCTGCGAGATTTGGTCACCTAAGGTGAACTTCTGGTTATGCTCAAGTTCTCGATAGGCTCTTGCTAACGCGTAGCGAACATCTCGCAGATGCCCTCCGATCTGATGAAACTCCTCCGCATGTCGAAAGTCTCCGAATTGAGTCGCTAGATTTTCAGCATATAGCGCGACGTCTTCTGTTCGCTGCGTAAGGAGTCCAACAACAAATTTGTTAGAGTCCACTAAGTGAAGGCCTAATTCGATGAACGCTTGCAAGCAGCGACAGCGATTCTCAAAGGTCATCGACTTAAAGTGCGTCACCATATACTCTTGCAGGAAATCAAGAGAGTGGTTGGGGATGCTGGGATCGCCGCCGCCGATCGCCCCTAAACAGTCGAAGTGATTTTGAATGAGCGAGCAAAAAACATCCCGGTCGATTGGCTTTCCCTCCTGCCCCGCCATGTCCTTTGGCAAATCAGTTCCCAATAACACCGTAAAATCAATTGGCCATGGCTCCAATGGTATGAGGCATTTCGTTCGTTTATTTCCTTGCTCAAGGACTTTCAAGACCTCGAAATCAAACTCTTGTTTTTCTTTATTGGCAAAGGATGTCGATGCGAGCTTGAAAGCATGATGGTAATAAGGAACACAATTGTCTGGTTCCAATTCACACCAGGCTGCAATGGCCATATTGGCAGTCTTTGGATGTTCACTTTCCAAGAGTGCACCCCAGGCAGCGGTAAGCTTAGGATCGAGCGCAACTGCCTTCAACATCATTGCCTCCCAATCATTTTCCTGATGGTTGTTTTTCAATGATTCAAGGCGTCCTCTAAAACTCTGTCCAATCTCATTTGCAGAAAGCTCTGCGGAATAGAGTAGCTGGTCGGTTGAGAGATCCGACCCTGAAGCAGATTTCATCTGCTGCTGGAGCGACTGCGAAAAGTCGACGATTTTCTGTAGCACTTCTACCTGCTGCCCGTCCAACGCCCGAAATTTGGCGTGCCAATAGGCTACCTTTGCCGACCGTGGAAACGCTTTTGAGACCTCGTCAAAGACGTCATCTGCTCTGACGTCTTTCTCGGCATCAAGTCCTGCGAGTCTCCACATCGCTTCCGCCAGCATCTGGTCTTTGGTCTTGATGGGGTCTGAAGGATGAACCTTTTGCTGCGCTCCCAATATGCGAGGAAATATGACCTGACCCACAAGTGCCAAATAGCAAAGGAGAACGTACTTCATGGAGTGCTTAACCTTCCCTTTTACACTACGAATGTCAGGACTCTACCATTCGGCCGTTTTCTCAGAGTGGGAAGGCGCGCAACTCACAATTTTTCCGGAGAGTCGCGCATTTGAGTATTATCACGACCCGACACGTTAAGTGAGGGCCTGACTTTCGCAACCATCCTAGCTTCTTCGAGACGTCCTTTGCAGACGCGTTGGGTTGTAAAGATCAAGCTCAATCAGAGTTTTCCCGATTCGATCTCTTCACAGTGCCCTTTCCAAGCATAGAGCTCAACGTTGGAGGGCAAAAAAATGTGGGGCAAAAATATGAATGCGCTTTGTGGGATTGTTGGGGGACTAAAAAATTGTGTCCGAGGATCGGATCAGAGAATCGGAATCAAATGAACGATGGGAAGCACGCTGTGACTCGATCTGTGAGATTTTTTTGCCCTAATCGAAATGCCAGTGGTGGTAGACGTGCCTTGGCATTGCAATTGATCGGCGAGCGCGACGGCCTTTGCTAACGCTTCGTGACAAGAGGGATGCGGTCCCTCGCTGACGCTCGGACGCTTCGGGATGTGAGTCTAGCTGCGTTTGCGAACCACTGCGGCCTTGGGTGCTCGCAAAACTCGAAGAGCCACCGCCAACATCACTCCACCTAATACGACTGCGGCGAGAAACGAAAAGAAGTGAAGGGGATCGAATACATAATGAGCGACGGAATGAGGATCAGCATCCGCACCATGACCTGGATGAGCCCAAGTCGCGGAGGCCAAGCCCATCCAAACAAGCGTTGCCATGCTCAGTTTCTTCATCGTTCCGTCCTTCCAAACAGTCGTGCGAGTGAGATAGGTTCATCCTAACGATCGGCAGAGCTCAAAACAAGAATGGAGTTCAATTCTCCATTCTCCTAATTTACCGAACCGAAACGGGACTTTCGAATTCACCGCGTCGTTCGTTTGCCATTCATTTTTCTTCAGTTTCTAGCGCAACCATTATTTCTGATTGTTTCCGACGCCAATGCTGGAACGAGAGGGGGGCGGCATACTACGATAAAGCCTCTCCCTATCGATACTCCTTTTCCTCTCGGTATCCCCTTCCATGACCATTCGCCAATTCTGCCTCCTCGCCTCGCTTACTGTTGCGTTCGCGTTCCTTCCAACCTTCCTTTTCGCACAAACAACGGAAGAAGGCTGGCGGCCCCTCTTCAATGAAAAGAATCTCGATGGCTGGGTACTGGTAAATACACCACCTGATACCTGGAAGGTCGAAGACAAGATGCTGATCTGCTCCGGCAAACCGATTGGGGAACTGCGTACAGATCGCATGTATCAGAATTTCATACTGGAAGTCGAATGGCGGCATATGGTACCCAAAGGAAACGCGGGCATCTTTGTTTGGGCCGATGATATTACTTCGAAAGGGGTTCCCTTCCATCGTAGTATCGAAGTCCAGGTGCTCGAGAACGCATACGGAAATACACAAAGCCATACGACGCATGGCGACATCTTTCCCATTCATGGCGCCACCATGAAGCCGGTCAATGGACGAGGTGGAAGTCGAGCCTTTCCCACGGAAGATCGTTCCAAGCCGAGTCCTGAATGGAATCACTACCGCATCCATTGCCAAGACGGCCGCATTGCTTTATCCGTCAATGGAAAACAGGTGACCGAAGGCCATGAATGCAATCCTCGCAAAGGCTACATCTGCATCGAATCCGAAGGGGGCGTGGTCCACTATCGAAATATGCGGATCCGTGAACTTCCCGATACGCCGGTCGATGCCTCGATGGTCGCGCAAGAAAACCGAGGCTTCCGATCGATCTATTCCGGACTCGACCTTCGCGGTTGGTCGACCAAGAAACCATCACTCTGGAAAGTTCAAGACTGGGAGCTTGCCTATCAAGGAGATGCTACCGAGATCGATTCGGCTTTGTTCTCGGAGATCATCCCTTCGCTTCAGGGATTCGTGTTGGATGCAAGATTGCAAGACGATGCGTCGCAATTGGAACTCCCCTTTCAAGACAGCCAAGGTCCCATCAGCACGGCCCATCCATTGATGATGCCTCATCTCGTCAAAAAAGGAAGTTGGAACCGTTTGGAAGGTGAACGAACTCCTGAGGGATGGTTGCTACGCGTGAACGGACAGATTGCCGTTAAGTCCGCTCAACCTGCAACGAACGCAAAACCGCAAATCGTCCTCAAGCCGCAAGGCAAAGTAACCTTCGCCAACGTGTATGTTCGCTAACCATTCTGCTCGTACGATGCAACGTTCACTTCGCTTGATCGAATCGCTGGCTCCGCGCATCACATGCGATGCTTCGCAGGTAGCCTTGGAATTGGCCTACGAGATCAACCGTTTTCGTTACGAGCCAGAGGCCTATCGCCTCGAAGCGGGCTGGAGCACTTCGTTCTCTTCGACGTTGTCCCTTCCTCCGCTTGCTTTCAATGGATTATTGCAGCAATCGGCTCAAAACCATGCGAACGAAATGTCGCTCGCAAACTATCTGGCTCATCAGAGCATCATCGATGGACGATGGCCCAATCAAATGGCTCGCGACGCGGGATATGCTTTAGCAAGCGAGCTGCCCTCGACAGCGAATTCGATCGAAGCCATCGCAGGAGGCTTGGCCCTTTCCGATGTCGATCATGTGATGAAGGAACTTGGCCAAAGTTTACAGCGCGATTTACTATTGGCGACTCAGCGTCCCGGCTCTGACTTCCGTGAAATAGGCGCTGGCTATGGAACTCGCGCTGCATCTGATCTCGACCACTATTGGTCGGTACAAATGGGATATCAGCAATTCGGTTCGACCTTCCTGACCGGGATCGTCTATGACGATCGCAATGAAAATGGTCGCTACGATGCCACCGAAGGATTGCCTGGAATTCGAATCGATGTAGGCCCTTGGCAAACGGTGACAGGGCAAGGAGGCGAATGGAGCCTTCGCGTTTCAGGGGGGCGTCACACCGTTCAAGCATCGGGGAATGGACTGGGGACTCCTCTTTCCACGACCGTCAATGTGAGGACGCAAAACGTGGAAGTTGATTTTGTTGCTCAGCGTTTTCCAACCATCAACTTCCATCGCCGTTCCCCATGGACCAACGAAGATCATGTGGAAGATGTGAATGCCGATGGTGCCATCACACCACTGGATGCCTTGCTCATCATCAACGAACTCAATCGGGATGGCATTCGAACTCTGGATACGGCTCCGCAAAATCCGTATCTTGACGCTAATGGCGATGCGATGCTAACTCCGATTGATGTACTATTGGTTATCAATACACTCAATCGTCGAACTCGAGTGTGAGCATCAACCTGACAGCGCTTCCCAAACCCTCGATGTCATGCTGTGAAAGAGTTCTGCGAGATAACTCGAAGTTCCGAGTTCATCGCCAACCCCTGGGCTGACGAGCAGAATCGTGATGATGCCACATACCGTACCGATCGAAAGTAATGGATCGGCATTCCGCAAACTGACTCCACCGAGAAAGTCGAGCCATCCCCATTCGCCGTCATGCGTTAGCTGGGTTAGATCCTCTTCGCGTCGTACTCGCAACTTGATCAGTCCATTGGGATCCTGATTACGACTTTCCACCCCCACGAGCCACGTTTCGTCGTGATAATCGAGTGTGAATTTCGATCCCTGAGACAATCGCTTGGCGACGCGTACGGGAACAATCACGGTGAAACCATCGCGAGCCACTTCGGCAACCCGCGCAGCGTAATGCCGCCATCCAATTTGGACGGTGGCCGAACCCATTTCGGGCTCGATTACGCAACGAAAGGCGCAGTTATCGTGATGGCTTCCCATGATCCTTGGTCTCAGGACACAAAACTTTTCAAGGCTCCTCTCAAACATGGGTTGGAATGCCAAGGGAATGCGTTTTCTTGGTCGCTCCCTTGAGCCATTTCTTTAAATTCGATGAAAAAGTGTAACGGATATTCCAATTGCAAGACCCTGTGACCTTGAATCGATTGCATCGATTGCTCGTTGCATTCGCTGAATGTTGCAAATTCGGAATGGGATGGTCGATCCCCAAGAAGTGATCATTCCTATCAAAACGAATGTTTTGCTTGCTATCACCATTCCACCTATGACGATTCCATCGCCGTCAATTCTCGTTACCCCTCGCACCCTCGCTTTTATTGGAGCGATGCTTTGTTGGCTTGGAGTCTCTACAAGCCACGCTCAAGTCCCTGGAATCTGCCAACCGGGTGCTGTCGCTCCATGGCTGCAAGGCGAATCAGCCGCATCAGGAACACAACCCAGCCAGCAAAGTCCTACGAACCGCTATCAATTACCCAGCTATTCGCTCGATCAGTCGATGACTCGCCAACATCAGGCAGAGTTATCCAAGTGGTTTACGGCCAGCGGCCCCGTTTCTCTACCTCGCCAAGCCTCGAATCCACAGGACCTGCTCGGGGGTGGAGACGATCCGCTCAGTCAAATGGGTCCCGATCCCAACCGTGAAAAGCAACGTCAACAACGCAAGGAAGAATCCCCGAAAGCGGAACCCAAAGCAGCCATCGATCCGCATGCAGAGCTCTTTGCCGAATCGCAGTATCCCTCAGCAACTCAGTGTGCTAAATGCCACCAACAAATCTATGATGAATGGCGAGTCTCCTCTCATGCCTACGCAGCGGTTTCGCCCATGTTCCATCGATTCGAACAGGCGGTCGCGACGCTAACACGGGGAACGTCCGGTACCTTCTGCATGCGTTGCCATGCACCGATCGCCACGCAGCTCAACTATCCTCGTGAAGCGTCGATCTTTGAAGGCCCCAGCGTTTTTCGCGAGGGCATCACTTGCATCGTTTGCCACCGCGTCGTCGAACATCATGGTCGCGTGAACGGTGAAAAGCGAGTCGAGCCAGGATCGATCTATGATCCAGTGGCTGGATCTTGGGATAGCCAGACTTTAGCGCACGTTATCGGTGACGCCGAAAACTATAAAGTCAAAATCGATCCTGCAGACAAACGACCGTTCCAATCGATCCATCGCGGAGCCATCCAATTTGAACAGCTCAGCGATAGTTCTTTCTGTGCGGGCTGCCATCAAGTGGTAGTGCAACCAGGCATCGGTCTTGAGATCGTCTATCAACAATATCGCGCAGGACCAGCCTGCAAAAAAGGTATCTCATGCCAAGATTGTCACATGGGATTGGTTCCAGGCAAACCATCGGGATATGCAACGGCCCCGGGCGCCATCATTGGTGGAAAACCTACGTCGCCTCCACGCAAACATGCCAATCACATGTTCTACGGTCCGATGTATCCCATCGCTCATCCTGGTATTTTTCCGCACAACGAAAAATCCTTGCGTTGGAAAGTTGAAGATTGGTTGACGTTCGATTGGCGATCTGGGTGGGGAACGGAAGCCTTTGAAAAATCGCTCCCACAAACCTTGGGACCGAACCCTCAGTTTCCTCCTGCATGGCAGTTGGCCGAAGATCGTCGCGATGCGCGAAAGATCGTGGAAGCCAATCAAAAGTTGGTGGATGTCAAACGCGCCAACGCATCTGCGGTCCTTGAAAATAGCAGCCGCATCGATGGTCCGATCTTTTCAAAGGCCGCGACCCGCGGAGAAGATTTGCCTCTCGAATTCATTGTTACCAATACGTCTGAAGGCCATAACATGCCCAGCGGTTCATTGGGTGCCCAGCCACAGCTTTGGTTGAACGTCGTACTCATTGCACCCGACGGAAGACGCGTTTGGGAAACCGGACACCTCGATGCAAATGGCGACATGCTGGACAACCACTCATTAATGGTTCGCAATGGGACGGCTCAACCTGACCTTCAACTCGTAAGTTTTCAAACACGATTCTTGATCACGAATCTCAAAGGGACCGATCGCGAAATGTACCTTCCGGTCAATGTTGATATCGATCCCCTTCCCTTCTTTCGCCCCGGCACCGTCCCCTACACGGTACTCAATCATGCACCGTTCGCTCGCATGGAGTCCAGGAGCATTCCTCCATTGGATTTCCGCCGCGCACGCTACGTCATTCCTGGCGAAGCGTTGTGCATGCCAGGCCGCTATCGAATTTCTGTACGATTGCGAAGTCGGGTGGAACCGATCTACTTCGTCAAATTTGTGCAGGGTACGCCTGAGATGGAACGGATGCTGAATGAAGGCATCATCGATGTCCATCCTTACTCGTCGGAGTTCGAAATCCGATGAGCTCAGAGAAAGTGTGTTCTTTGCCAACGCAACTTCGTCGCAAGTCATTCCAAACGAGCCTGGCGTTTGCATTCATGGCTGCGATCGGAACGGAGTGGAAGCCTTGCATCGGTCAAGAGCGAAACCTCTTTGAGGCTCCATCATTTCAAGTTGGTTCGGCCATTCCCCTCCCCGCCATACAAACCAATTCCATTGGCACTACCCCTTCGCTTTATCCTCTTCCAGGAACCAAGCTTACCGTTTCACATACCCAAGAGGCCAACGAAAAATCCAAGTTGGTACTACCAGACGCCGAACAGGTTATACCTTTACCAGCCGTGCCTCCGCCAAAGGATTTTCAAGGATTTGGCGATCGTAAATCTCTTCGCGTGGAAGAGCTTCCCAGTCCTCATCTTCCGCCAAAGTATGAGTTCCCCAAACGCGAAGCAACACCTTCCCTTGCATCCCCACAATCATCCCAAGGTGTGGAAGGACTGATTCCGATTCGTCCATTGCAAGAGTATCAAGGGCAAGAAAAACTATGGATGCCCCATCCACCGCAGGCACCCACCAACGACACAGCAGTCGCCCCCGAGTGCAGTATGCTCCTTCGCTTCCCCTTGATCAACCCTGGACAATGATCACGGCCGATGCCAAGCAGCAGCTTGATGAACTTGCCCATCGTTGCCCTCCAGCCATGAATGGCCAAGCATGCCAGGTGCCGTATTCTCCCTTTGACTTCTCACCAACACCCGCTCCGCCAAAGCTACAACCCACCGCAAGACATGCAGTCATACTTCATGGCAAGGAGTGTGTTCCAACACAGCGTCCATGGGCTGAATGGTGGCGGCCTTTTTACCAGGGAGGAATCTTTGCACCAGCCATTCCCGTCTTTAGCGATGTGAATCCGCTCATACCTCATCGTGTATGGAGACTATCGAACAGGAGTCGGCATCCATCGCAATGCAGGGCAACCGGTCCGAACTTCAGCGCATCGACTCAACCTCGAGGCCGACCTGAAGCTCACCGCAACCGAACGCATCCATGCTTCCATGGGGCCTCTCGATCACAACAATCGATTTACGCGATTGGATTTTTCGAACGGCCTCGAATTCGAAGAAGAACTAGACGCGCAACTCAACACGGTCTTTTTCGAAGGGGACGTTGGAGCCATGGTCGGTGGTTACCGAGGTGTCTATCCCACTTTCGATCTCCCGATTTCATTTGGGCTCCTTCCCTTGATCTGGATCAAAATGGAATTTGATGAAGATGCCATCATTGGTGGAGCATTGGCATTTCCTTGGAGACATTCACTTCCTTTCAACTGGTCGAATTTTGACGCACATCTTTGCTGGATTCCATGACGTTACTAGCCCGGCCTTCGGCAATGACCCCGAGCCGGCTGGAGTGGTAGGAACCGCGTGGTTCATCGAAGCGTACCAAGGATACATCGAGGCCGACTACGCTTATCTCAACGATCAAGAAGGACTCAACCGCGACTACCACAACTTTGCATTCGCTTACTCGCGACGCTATTGGACGCGCATTTCCAATTCGGTTCGAGTCATTGTCAATTTGGGTCAAGAGGGACCGCGCACAAGTCGCACGGCCGATGGTGGCCTCTTGCTCTTTGAAAACTCGTTGATCTCGGCCATGCCTAGTACGGTTGTTCCCTACTTCAATGCCTTCGTCGGTTATGGAACACCGCAATCAGTTGCTAGGGCTGCGGGGTCGGGAGGGATCCTTCGCAATACAGGCATCAACTTCGAAAGCGATGGGCTCACCGGTTACCCAACGCTCGATCCAACAGGCTCCAATTCCTTCGGAGGTGCTTTGGGTGTAAATCTATTGAGCGCTGATTTTCGTCGGCAGTTTGCAGTCGAGTTCGCGGGGCTTGATACCTACGGAAACGATCTGTTAAGCCGTGCCGCAGGACCGCAATACGGGCTAGGAACGCGTTGGCAAAAAGCGATCAACAACGCGTCCCTTATTCGAATCGACCTCATGAGCGGTTGGCTCGATAACGCACCCGATATCTACGGTTCGCGCATCGAATATCGATGGAAGTTTTAAGCAAATACTTCTACCGATTTTTTCCCGCGATGCGCTCAGAAAATTATACGTAGAGCTTTATTGAGGTAGACGTCCTGTTGACCTTCGGAAAGCGTCTCGTCAAAGCCTTCATGAATTCGACGAGATCAGCTTTCTCAGAGGCAGACATATCGATCTTTCGAACTTTATCCGAAAGGCAAGGATTGCCCCTTCTCACATACCAATCGACCACTTCTTCTAAGGTCTTTTTGGCTACCATCGTGCATGTAGGGAGCGGTTCGCGCGATGTTGCGAACGGTCGGCGTCTTGAATGCACCTTTGTCCGCTTCACTCTTCGTGATTTCGTATCGACCAAGATCTGGTTTGGCAGCATCCATCCTTACGCCAAGATTGTGGTACTTTTCATCTGTGAAGTTAGCCCCCACATGACAGGCGGCACAGTTTCCGCGAGCTCCCATAAACAGTTCGCGACCTCGTACCGCCGATTCGCTCATCGGCATCTTTTCCGCGAGCGATTTGGCGGCCTCGTACTTCGCATAAAGAGCTGGCTGTTCTTTCTTGAGAGCATCGAGATCTTCGAGTTCATCGGCCAACGATTCACGAAGTTTGCGGAGAGGCTCATTCGCATCAAAGGGACTTGGACCCGTGATCAGGACGCGCTCAAAAGCAGAGCTGATTGCTTTGGCAACATCATCGATATGAGGGGCTCGCCCAAAGACCTTTTCAAACTGCATTCGGTAGACGGCGTTCTTCTTTAGAAGTCGATCGTTGCTTCATGACTGAGCTTCATTTCAATCGGATTGGCGATGGGACCCTTGGCCTGTTCTTCCAAAGAAGCGGCTCGACCATCCCAAAACTGCGTGGTACTGAGAATGCGGTTGTAGGCAACTGGTGAATTGCGATTGCCCGTCTGCTTGGCGACCCCGATTCCAAATGGACTTGGAAAGGCATATCCATGATCCGGATGATGGCAATCGGCACAGCTCACTTCGGCATTCTTGGAAAGGCGCCGATCAAAATAGAGTTGACGGCCGAGTTCGATCTTCGCGCGCGTCAGCGGATTGTCTTTGGGAATCGCTATGGCATCTTTGCCCAGATCGAGTCCCATGGGTAGTTCGATCGTAAACGCTTCATGGTTGGCTTGATCTGCCAGCCATTGCTTGACCTCGCCATTTTCTCGCAATGGCCCACTCCCTGGAATTCCAGTGGTCAGGTTGGAAGCATGAACTTGAACCGCTTTGGGTGCCTGAGCGAAAGTAACGTGGCAAGAAAACCCGACGGTTGTGGCGAGAGCGATAGCAGCAATGCGAGATCTCATAGCCAATTCCTGTGGATGGGACATCGTGGCGGGCTTTCCATTATTCTACCTTGGCATGATTCACCCCAGGTCCACATTGCCGCATGGGGAGGATTGCCGCGAGAGTATGATGGAAGTGAAAGGTCCGATTTTGACAAAATCGGGCGAAACGCTGGAGAATCGTTGGAGAAGGGAATGAGAATTCTCAGTGAACCCTTTTCGATTCCTGCGGTGTCTGATACAGTACGAAGCCTCGTGGAACAAACCCGCCACCCCCTCCCAAAACAGGTGGAGCGGAATTGAGATCGAGGTTGCTGGAAACAGCAAAGAGGGCGTAGCTCAGTCGGTAGAGCAACGGACTTTTAATCCGTTGGTCCTGGGTTCGAGTCCCAGCGCCCTCACTCTTTCGTGCGATTTTCCTTTGTCTCATGGGAATTGATATTCTCATGGTCCATCTAGTTCTCCATCGCACGTCACCTTGTTGACCAAATGCCAAATATTTGGCAGCTATTTGGCACCACTTTTCTGACCTGACTATTCGCTTCCAACCCGCCTTTCGCTAGCTAATCGACCCACAGAACCATCTCACGCCTGGTTGGGTGTTCGTGAAAGCTCTCGAGATTGCTCTTTAGTAGGAGTTTCGAGAGATGATCGAGTCGGTTCGACAACTCCTTCAAATTACGCTACTCCACGAGGGCTCACTTTTCCAAGAGCTACCTCAGGTTGGAACGATGTCTCCCAACGATGTCATTCGCCTTATCGTAGTGCTTATCTCAGCCGATCTGATCGAGTGCAAGGGTTTCCCTCAAAATCTGTCAGTAGAACCTAAGCCGTCCTTTGCGATGCAAACCACTTGGAAAGGAAGGGAACTCCTAAAAGCGCTGAATCGCTCTTCAGGCTCAAACCTAAATTCACTCGGGACGGAAGATGACCTACTAACCCTTATCGCGAAAAGCATGCAGTCTTTGGCGATGCCCGAACCGCAGTGGGGTCGAGAAATTCAACCAAAAGGCGATGACGAAAAATGCGAAGGATAAAGGAACTGCTGCGTTGTGCCAGTTTGGCTCCTATCGCAACTGAACTTCCCAAAATCGATGGAGTAGCCGACTCAGATGTGATTGACCTTCTGATCGTTCTTGATTCGAAGGGCATTCTGTATTGTTCTTTGTTTGATGCATCGCTGCATTTCCTTCCTGCAGAAACAGTTTCTAATAAGGGATTTTTGAAACTCACATGGAAGGGAATCGAGCTTCAAAAAGCACTCGATAACCCGCGTGTTCAAAAGCAGATGGCCGATCGATTCGGGTCATTGCCGGAAATTGCCAACGCGATTGACGAATGTATTCGGCTAAACATTGTCTCATGATCCGGGTGCCTTCACGAGTGCTTTTTTCCAGTCAACTTTTCATCCGCTGGTCCAGCGTTCGAGTCTCAGCGCCTTCACCGCTTTCTGTTGCTCTTTTGTTGGTTGAAACGCATTCTCAACGCTTCCATCGTGCAGATGTACGACCCCGGTTTTAAAAAACCGTACCTAGCAAATCGGGCAAACGATAGATTGGCGGTGATGTGAGACCCGAAGGATGCTACAGCCAAGATCATGTTCTACTCATACTTGTTTCTTGCCCATGGGTGGCTTGCATATCTTTCCGTGCAAATCTATCGCAGCATATCAATGCCATTGATATAAACTCTACGTTGGGATTAGGACCGTTCCAAGTGGACATATTGAATCACCTCTGCCATTGGAGAAAACAGAGCATGACAGCTATTCAAAAGCGTTGGATATACCTGATTATTTCAGCGATTGTTTTCACGCCAATGCTGGAGTCCGACGCGGACGATCAACCTCCAACACCTAAAATCAGTGCTGAAGACGCTCGGTATATGATGGAAATCCATCTGGATGTTCTGGAATCAAGAAGAAAATCCGCGGCACTTGCAGAGCAAGTGAAAAGAAATATAGAAGCGAGAAAAAAACGGATTGAGCGGTTCCGAAAGGCACAGCAGAAACCATCGTTCTTGCTGTAGATCAAACTTGGTTGCTTATGTGTCTGCGGAATCGGCATACACAAGTGCGCCCAATATTTCATGATCGGGACGATCGTGCTACGTCGTGCGATTGCCCCAATATTGTCCCAATCGCCTATCTTCGAATCGTATAGATTGACCTAATCTGTCGACTTGCCTTGCGACTTTCTGAAATCGCCAGGTGATAAACCAACCTCTCGTTTGAATGCTGCCCCGAGATACTCAGAGTGTTCAAACCCCAGCTTTTCTGCAATCTCATTCAACGTCAAGTCAGTTTCCAAAAGTAGCTCATTGGCTCGATTCATTCGCACCCTTTGAATCTCTTCATGAGGTGTATGCCCTAGTAGCTTCTTGAATCGATGTTCAAGAGCTCTTCGAGATAGATCTACTTCATCCAAAAGATCGTTCACACGAATATTGTCGGCCGCATGCTTGCGAATGTAGTGGAGAGCTTTTGCGACGTGCTCGTCTTCGATAGCCACCGTATTGGTTGATTCGCGTTGAAAGATCCCCAGAGGAGGCGTGATCAATGGCTGGTCCGTCGCCACCGATTCACCGGACATCATTCGATCAAGAAGTTGCGCGGCCTCATACCCCGTGCGTTTTGTATCCGGGATGATGCTCGACAATGTTGGCTCGGAGAGTTCGCAAATCAAACGATCATTGTCCACTCCCAGCACTGCGACTTCCGTGGGAACCGAGACTTTCAACTGACGACATGCGTCGAGAATCTCTTGAGCCTTAAAATCGTAGCATCCCATGATCGCAACAGGCTTCGGCAAACTTCGAATCCAATTCATAATTCTTCGCTTTTCGGCCACCGCATCAAATAGAGGATCAAATCTGGCAACCGATTGCAATTCGAAGAAGGATCGCTGAGCTTCTTCGGCGAACTGGCGAAAATGCAAGCATCTTTTGGATGACCATTGAAAACCGATGTCGCCACAGAACCCCAAATTCTTGAATCCACGTTCCACGAAATGATCCACGGCGAGTCTCGCGATTTCACGATCCTCCGTATCCGCCCAAGGTACGCCCGGAACGTGTCTCGCAGCACTCAAGTCGACAATGGGAACTTTGCACTGCTTCAATTGCTTTCCAATGGAGTCGGTCTCGATTCTTGCGATGATTCCATCGCCATCCCACTTTTTCAACCAATTGGGAGGCGGTGCTCCTCGCTCCTGTTCGGTTAAGTAGATCGACCAATGCCGTTGCTCTTTCGTGTAGGCAATGACACCTTCTAACAATCCACGGCAATACCCGTTCGACGTTTCAATAAGAAGTGCAACGGATCGACGCGTCAAAACTCAGCCTCAAATTCAACTATCGCCATTATGTGAAATTTCTCCGATATTCTCATCCACTTTGAAATTTGAATCTAGACCTTTTCATAGGAATCGCCGTCTTCAATCCTGCGTCAAACTTCGTTTTGGCTTCGAAAACCCCAATCCGAGGCACCTTGAGCGCATGCAAACGCCCGTCGTAAGAAAGTTTCGCCGTCCAATAAGGCGTGAGATCTTCCATTCATAAAAGGTATGCCGTTCTTCGACATGTAAAAAACCTCCGCGACAATGCGCATTTCCTCCTAGCACTCACAGGTTATTGAGCTCATGTTGATGCGAACTGAATGTTGGTGGATCGCTGCGGCATCGCCAACCAATCCTTCGGCAATGCATGTTCTTTACGAGTCGATTTCATTGACATTACGCCCTCACCTTCTAAGCAAAAACTTTTGAATTCAATGCATACGCGATTCCTTGGTCACTTCCCCATCATTCATTCAACTGCGATCAGTTGGATGTTTGCCATTTCGCTGGTGGCCACACCAACGGTTCATGGCCAACGCCAGCCTTCACCGATCGTGACGGGCGCACAATCGCTACCGATTCTTCCTTCACTACCCAAACGGGACGACGCGAGTTTTTATGAAGAACGCGATGTTCCGCATGGCATCATTCTGCAAGCGAACTATCTCGATCCTTCGGGGAAAGAAAAGCGGATGCATGTCTATTTGCCACCGGGCTATCACGATTCGAATGCAACCTATCCGGTGTTGTATTTGAACCACGGTGGGGGCGATGATGATGCTCGCTGGAGTCAAACGGATCGCAATGGAGGCCACGCACATCGAATCCTCGACAATTTAATCGCCGCATCGAAGTCGAAGCCGATGATCGTGGTCATGCCCAATACACGGAACTTGGCGTCTTTCCGATCTCCCAAACCTGGAGAACGGGATGCGTGCACAAAAGAGTTTCTCGAATGCATCATCCCACACATTGAAAAGAACTACCGAGCCCGCACAGACCGCGACTCGCGAGCCCTAGCAGGACTATCCATGGGAGGATTTGTTGTTCTCAATACGGGCATTCCCAATCTAGATATGTTCAGTGAACTCTACGTTTTCAGTTCTGGGTACGTCGACGAGCCATCGCGAGAAGCGATCAAAACCAACTTTGCCGCGCTATTGGAGGATACAAACGCAAACAAACGCTTCAATGTCCCGCTTTACTTTGCAGTCGGCGAAACCGACATCGCGCTGAACAATAGCTTTAAAACAATGGCGATTTTCAATGCCGCTGGGGTGCGTTCGTTTTCGGTGCTTAGTGATGGAGGCCATGATTGGACGAATTGGAGACGTTATCTCTGGCAATCGGCACAGGTCATGTTTCCTGGCAGCAAAGAGCCTGCCAAGTAAAACAGTAACGATCCTCGGTGGAAAGGATGATCCCATGGCGAAAGTTACAGTCGACGCAATCCTCCGAACCTTCGTCACCTTGGCATCACTGTGTTTGGTAGTGTTTCCAGGGCAGGCGCAAGGCCAAATGCCAACGGAAGACCTCGCTCGATTTCTAAAAACGTACTGCTTTGATTGCCACGACGGAGACTCCAAAGAAACCAAATTCAATCTTGCCGAACTTGCATGGCGCTCCGACAGTGCGAGCCTTCTCCATTTGACGCAAGTTTTAGAGCGGGTTCAGGCTGCAGAGATGCCGCCCAAAACCGAACCTCAGCCTCCGCTCCATACACGTGAAGAGTTTTTGAAGAATCTATCGCATGTATTGGTCGCATTGGACAACGAACGCATTGCGCGCGACGGCCGAGGGGTCAATCGACGACTCAATCGTTATGAATACGAGAATAGTCTTCGCGATTTGCTCAACCTACCATGGCTACAGATAAGAGACACACTTCCTGAAGATGGAGAACTATATCGCTACAACAAGGTCGGAGAAGCCCTAGACGTTTCTCATGTTCACCTTTCGCGTTACATGAATGCGGCCGACCAAGCACTCAAGCAAGCGGTCTCTATGCGACTCGCGAGACCGCTTCGAACTACCAAGCGATACTACGCTCGAGATGAACTCTCTTTGGTGGGCAATTTTTGGCCCCGAGAAAACGGCACGTTGCCCGATCGACTTTCCTTCCCGGTATTAGATTCTCATGCCCAACCGGATGTGCGTTGTGGGGATGCTCCCAAAACGACGCCTGAAACTCGAGAGCGAGAAGCTGTCGGACGTGTCTCCAGTATTTTTAGCGATGCAGGCGGATATAGCTGGGGACAGTTTCGCGTGCCAGCATCGGGGAAGTACCGATTGCGTTTTAAGGGCTATTCGATATGGGTGAGTGGTGGTGGAATTGGGCGATGGTTTTATGAAGGTTTTGGCGAACAGAAAGCACCCGTTTATCATCTTCCTCTTTGGCATCGGCCTAATACCGATGAAGTCTGGCCTGGACGCCGGTCAGAACCGATTGGCATCTATGCGCAGAGTTCGGGCAAGAGCCGCTCTCTCGGAGCGTTCGATTTTGAAATCGAACCAACGGTTGGTGAAGTTGAAGCGACATTGATTGCCAATGAGGTCATCCAATCCGACGGAATGCGTTTGTTTCGCACTCGAGTAAATGGAACAGACGAACAATATGTCAATCCTCTAGCGACCGAATCCGGAATGCCTGGCTATGCAATCCAGTGGATGGAGGTCGATGGACCAATCGACGATGAGGCAACATCCCTTGGTTATCATCGTCTTTTTGGCAACTTACCTTTGAAGCGGCTTCCAGACTCGGCCACGAGTGGGTTGGTGCTCAGCATGCCCGCCACTCAGTCTGCCGCGTCTCCCTCTCAGTCTCTTCCATCGCCGCGACATGCAGCAGTGGCACCACCTAGAAGAGGCTTTGGAGGTCCACGCTGGGTCGATGTACGAGTCGAAGTCGAATCCGCAGAACCACGTGTCGATGCAATCCGTTTGATCCAGTCATTCTTGACGTTAGCCTACGATCGTTCCGTTGAACAAACCGAGATAGATCGATTCGTCAAGCTCTTTGAACGCGAGTATGCAAAAGGGCATGGATTTGCCAACTCCATGATTTCAACCTATACCGCAATCCTTGCCTCGCCGGGTTACCTTTACCTGGATTATGCCCCTGGAAAACTCGACCAGCATGGAATTGCCAGTCGCTTGAGTCTGTTCCTATGGAATTCCAAACCCGACGCTGAATTGCGCCGACTTGCCGATAATGGCTCACTTCTCACAACTTCAGTTCTTCATCAGCAAGTGGATCGAATGCTCGATGATCCGAAATCGCGTCGGTTCGTGGAAGCCTTTGCCGACTACTGGCTCGATCTACGTAAAATCGATGATACATCTCCTTCCACGACCCTTTACAACGATTATGAACTCGATGAACCCCTGAAAGCGGCGGCCCTTGAAGAAACGAGACTCTATGTCGCCAAGTTGATTCACGATGATCTACCCGCCAAGGTGATCATCGATTCCGATTTTACCTTCCTAAACGAACGATTAGCCTCGCATTACAACATCCCAGGGATCCATGGAGCGACCATGCGACTGGTGCCATTACCGAAAGACACAGTGCGAGGCGGACTGTTGACGCAAGCGAGTGTACTCAAGGTAACGGCCAATGGGACAACTACCTCGCCTGTCATTCGCGGCAATTGGATTTCCGAACGAATCCTCGGCCTACGAATCTCGCCACCACCGTCGGTACCAGCGGTCGAGCCCGATATTCGTGGAGCCGTAACCATACGACAACAACTCGAACGACATCGCGCAGAATCAAGCTGTGCAAGTTGCCATGCAAAAATCGATCCGCCAGGTTTAGCCTTGGAAGCGTTTGATGTCATGGGTGGTTTTCGGGACCGTTATCGCGCTATCGCCGAAGACCAGACACCTGCGAAGGGAGTAGGAATGAATGGACAAGCATTTGCATTTCACCATGCACTTCCAGTCGATAGTTCGGGCACCCTTATCGATGGTCGAACGTTTGACGACATTCGCGACCTCAAGCGGCTATTGCTTGGTGATGAAAGAGCGATCGCTAAGAATTTGACTAGTCAGCTACTCATCTACGCTACAGGTTCGGCTCTCACGGCATCAAGTAGTCCTCAAATCGATTCCATTCTGACGCAAACCGAATCCAGTCAACATGGTGCAAGAAGTATCATTCATGCCATCGTGTCTAGTGATTTATTTCTTCAGAAGTAGAAATTGCAACCCATTTTCGCCGTGCAATCTCAATCGCTAAATTGCGAGAAATTCGATGAACAAGCCGACAAATTCTAACCGTCCCCTGCATCGAAGAACTGCATTGAAAGCAGCGGGAATTGCGTTGGCTCTTCCATGGTTAGAATCCGCGAAGGGGAACACTGATGGTGGCACCATCAGCTCTGACGATAAGCAACAATCCCCCCAACGATTCTTCGGCATCTGCAATAACCTTGGCTTGCTCTCAGAGGATTTCTTCCCCAAACAATCCGGAAGCGACTATGAGCTTTCACCTTACTTATCCGTTTTAGGCAAGCATCGCCAACACTTCACAGTATTTAGCGGAGTCTCCCATCCGAATGTTGATGGAGGACATCCCTCGGATATTAGTTTTCTCACGGCCGCGCCTCATCCCGCCAGTAGTTCCTTTCGAAATTCGATCTCGCTCGACCAATTGATTGCAGAACATATTGGGCATCATACGAGATTTCCATCGCTGACACTCTCGGTGAACTCGGGATCACGCAGTTTGTCTTGGACGGGAAGTGGCGTCGCCATTCCGCCTGAAGAGAGTGCGGCCAACTTGTTCAAGCAACTTTTTATGCAGGGCAGTTCCGCTGAAATGGAAGCCCAAGTCAACAAACTCGATTCAGGACGTAGCATCCTCGACACGTTGGCCGAACAAGCTAGCGAATTATCTAGGCGTTCGAGCAACGCTGACCGTCACCAGTTGGACCAGTACTTTTCGAGCGTTCGTGATTTAGAGTCTCGCTTGCTGGCAGCCAAAGAATGGGAACGCAAGCCCAAGCCCGTCCTCAACGTTGCGTCGCCAACCGATCCGACGAATCCTTCGCAGTACATGACTAAGATCCGCCTCATGTACGACATGGTCAAACTAGCTTTTCAAACCGATTCCACTCGCAGCATCACCTTGATGCTTAACAGTGTGGGCTCGCCGGTCATCGAAATTCCAGGAACGGTCATCAACGATGGTTACCACAACCTATCGCACCACGGAAAGTCAGCTGAAAAGATTGCTCAACTTCGTTCCATCGACATGGAGCACATGAAACTTATCAATCAACTATTGACCGATCTGGCATCGACTACAGAACAAGGTGAAACGCTACTTGAAAGAAGCATGATACTCTACGGTTCCAATTTGGGTGATGCGAATGCTCACTCGACCACCAATATGCCCATACTATTTGCAGGTGGAGCTTTTCGCCATGGAAAGCACTTAGCGTTCGATCTCCAGCAAAATTATCCTCTACCCAATTTGTTTGTCTCCATACTGCAAAAAATGGGCATTGAGCGAGATCGGTTTGCGTCATCGACGGGCACGATGCAAGGACTCAAAGCACTATGAGTTCACCCATGCAAATCTCGCGTATCCTTCGTGCAATGGCACGCTCTTTCTTTCTAACTCTACTCGCAGTGCTCGGCATCGGTCTCATCATCGATTCCTGTTGGGCCGAAGATCGAATCGTAAACTTTGAAAACGCTGAGATTGGTAAACCTATTGCGAAATGGGAAGACCAAGGTATCCGCTTTGAATTGGCTCATCCTCCCCAAAAAAGCAAAGCGATTGGACGGATCACTTTCTTTCCCCACTTGGGATCGGGAAACAAAGGAATAGTCAATGCCATGGCCAATGAAGCCATTCCGATTCGCATCACTTCTTCAGAGCAAGCAAACAAAGTGACTTTACGAATGTGGGGATCGACAACGAGTTCGGCTTATCTAGAAGCCTTTAGTTCCGATGGCAAATCGCTGGCAAAAAAAACTTTAGAGCGTGTCCCTGTTCGCAAATCTCCTGAAGATCCCATTCCCTTTTTTGACATGACCATTGAGGCCCCAAACATTGCCTTCATCGAAGTTGGTGGCTCAAAGCCCGGGGGATTTCTTGCGATCGACGAATTGCGGTGGCATGCAAATTGATCCGATGTAACTCTTCCTCAACAAGAAAACCATGATGCGACTCTCGAATCCAACCACCTTTCTCTTATCGGGCATTCTTTGCTTCGCTTGCGGCACATTGTCTGCGCAGCCAACTCGCAAACCTCCGATCGTCTCACCCGAAATCCACCAGGATCGCACGGTGACCTTTCGATTTCGAGCACCTCTCGCGAAACAAGTCGAACTCAGTGGCCAGTTTATCAAGGCCAATCAACCCATGACGAAGGGTGAGGACGATCTCTGGCAGACCACGGTTGGACCGATCGAGCCCAATCTTTACCCTTACGCTTTTGTCGTCGATGGACTCCAAGTTGCCGACCCAAACAACCCATATCTCTTCCCAAACGAGCGATTCAAAAATAGTCTCATCAATATTCCCGGGAACCAACCTGGCTTACACGAGTGGCAAGATGTTCCCCACGGAAAGGTAGACTATTGTTTGTACCATTCACAGTTGCTTGGTCCACGCCCGTTGCTCGTCTATACGCCACCCGGCTACTCTTCCATAACGGAACGATTACCTGTTTTGTACTTGATAAGTGGTACAACAGACACGGAGGAAACTTGGTTCAAGGTAGGATGTGCCAACTTCATCCTCGACAACCTCATCGCACTGGGCAAGGCAAAGCCAATGATTGTTGCCATGCCTTACGGCAATATGATGACTGGGACCCCTGCACCGAATTCACCAGAAGCCGCCGACATGTACAAGCGGCTTAGCATGGAGCTCATTCAAGAAATCATTCCTTTTGTCGAATCCCAATATCGAACCCAAGCGGACCGAGAACATCGTGCTATTGCAGGCTTCTCTCGTGGTGGTGGACAGTCCTTATACACAGCGATGAGACACCGAGATTTATTCGCTTGGATCGGATCGTACAGTGCCTACTTGACCCCCGAGGTCGTCCAATCGCACCTTGCCGATTTCATCAAGAATCCATCGACGACGAACGCGGAAGTAAAACTGCTTTGGCTGGGTGTTGGCAAAACAGATTTTTTGTTTGAACCCGCACAAAAGTTTGATGCGTTTCTAACTGAAAAAGGAATCGCGCATCAAAGCCTTATTACCGAGGGTGGACACACCTGGATGAACGCCCGACACTATCTCGCTGAAACTCTTCAACTGTACTTCCAATAGCACCTTTTCGACAAACAGTTCTCATCCGAATATCACTCGAGCTATTGCAGAAGATAGCCAATGGGCGATTTTCTGTTCGCTTATTCTTAGAAAGGAAATCACGATGAGCTACCGACTCTTCTTTTTATTGCTCACCTGTGGATTATTGCCATACGATATTGCTGCCCAGGAAGTTGCAGAAAATCAAACAACAGTAACTACTTCACCGATTCCAGCGAAAACACTTGCTGAAACGCGCGATTCCAATTTCGATCCCAAGTTCCTCGTCTTCCTCTGCTTCGGTCAGTCGAACATGGAAGGTGGTGCACGCATGGAGGAAAGCGATCAAGTTGGAAATCCACGATTTCAGGTCATGGCCGATTTCGATCAACCTGCCCGCAACTGGATAAAGGGCAATTGGTATGAAGCGGTTCCACCTTTAACGAAGCGCATCCGAGGTCTGAGCCTTGTCGACAATTTTGGCAAGACGATGGTTGCGTCCCTTCCAGAAGAGTATCGCGTTGGCGTCATCAAGGTCGCCGTACCTGGTGCGAAGATCGAAATGTTTGATAAGGACCAATACCAACAGTATCTCGCTACGGCAGAAGACTGGAAGAAGAACATTGCGAAGGAGTACGATGGTAGTCCCTATCACTATATGGTCGAACTTGCCAAGACTGCGCAGAAGCGAGGAACGATCAAAGGAATCCTTCTCCACCAAGGAGAATCGAACACGAACGACCAGGATTGGCCAGCCAAAGTCAAAAAGATCTACGGTGACCTGATTCAAGACCTTGCACTCAATCCAGCCGAAGTTCCACTGTTAGCCGGTGAAGTGGTGCATGAAGATCAAAATGGTGCAACCGCGAGCGTAAATGCCATTATCCAACGGTTGCCTGCAACACTGCCCAATGCGCATGTTATTTCCTCTTCGGGAATCCCATGCAATCCAGATCGACTCCATTTCACCTCGGCAGGTTTGCGAGAACTCGGAAGGCGATACGCTGCCCAAATGCTCACGATCTTGGGTCATGCTGTCAAAGAGCCCCAAATCAAAGGGTCTCAGCAGTCCCTGTCTCCGGCAACTCCTAGTGCTCCTTCGAATCCATCTGAATCAGTCACTCCGCTCAAAGAAGTTTTCAAGGAAGATTTCCTCGTGGGCGTTGCCGTGAATCGATCGATTACTATGGGTCCGTTTGGACGGAGATCCAAGGAAGAACTCGCAAGAGATACCGCTCTTGTCAAACACCATTTCAATCAGATCGTGGCTGAGAACGAAATGAAATGGCAATTGATTCACCCCCGCCCTGGGACTGACGGATACGATTTTGCTGCAGCCGATGCACTTGAGAAATTTGCGGCAGAGAATCAAATGCAACTGGCAGGACATACACTGGTGTGGCACTCGCAAACACCCAATTGGGTATTCGAAGGGGCACAGCAACCAAGTGAAACGTTGCCAATCATTGCTGGCTACGAATCGTTGACCATTGGACCGCCTCGCCTTCCTCCCAATGGACTTTCTCCACGCCCCACCTCACCTCCGAACACAGCTCCCAATGGCTCCAATGCAACGCCGCCGAATCAAAATGATGGCTCGCCTAATCGGCCTCGAGGTCCAGGACGTCCGGGAGCAGGCGGTTTCGGCGGATTTCAACCTTTCAACTTGAATGGTCCGCGAGCAACCCGAGATGAACTCTTAGCAAGAATGAGAGAACACATCCACACCGTTGTGGGACGTTACAAGGGCAAAGTAAAGGTATGGGATGTAGTCAACGAAGCACTCACAGACAATGGTCCAGAAGTACTTCGCTATTCTCCATGGTCTGCCATCATAGGTCCGGACTTTATTGCCAAGGCATTCGAGTATGCGCACGAGGCCGACCCCGATGCCATCTTGCGCTACAATGATTACGGTCTTGAGAATCCTGAAAAACGCAAAAAGCTGATGGTGCTCATTCAAACGCTACAAGCTCAAAAGATCCCAGTGTCAGCGATTGGCTCGCAGGCTCATTGCAATGTGGGAACATCCTATGAAACGATGGATCTAGCACTATCGGAAATGGAGACTCTTGGATTGCCGATTCACATCACCGAGCTAGATGTCAATTCTGCAGTTCGCGGTCAACAGGGAACTGGAGCTGATATTTCTTCGAATGCTTCGACAACACAAGGGGGTCTCGTTTCCGATGCCGACAAAAAACTTGCCGATGCTTATGCGGGACTATTCAGAGCATTTACCAAGCACAGTCGATCCATCGAAATGGTAACTTTTTGGGGCGTCAATGATGCCGTATCTTGGCGGTCACAAGGAAAGCCGCTTTTGTTCGATGGAAATAACGTTGCGAAACCAGCCTACCATTCGGTGATTGGCCTAAAAAAGAAGAACTCACCTTAGCAGGGGCTAGTCCATCTTCAGGATACGCCCACCCTCAAAATTACAAAACCTACGACTATGCCCAAGATACTGGTAATTTACCATTCGAACACAAGCAACACACAAAGAATGGCCCACCTTGTCTCCGAGGGCGCCGCTCAATTGCCTACTGCTGAAGTTCGGTTACTGAGCATCGAACAAGCGTCCCATTCCGACTTGGCATGGTGTGATGGAATTGCCTTAGGCTCGCCCACCAATTACGGGAGCGTGAGTTGGCAAATGAAACAGTGGTGGGATCAACAACCCATTGAGAACTGGGGAAAACGCGACGGAAAGATCGGTTGCGTTTTCACTTCAGCGGGTGCATGGGGAGGAGGCCAAGAATGGACATGCATGACCTTGATGTCGATTTTGATCAATTATGGTTTTCTTGTTTTCGGATTGACCGACTATACAGGGGTCAAATTCTCAGCGCATTACGGAGCGATTTCAGCGGGTGGACCTGACGATAAACGCGTTCAAGAAGCATGTCGCAGGCTGGGCCTTCGGCTTGCAGAATGGACCGCCACCATGATCGATGGTAAGAAGGATATGCATCCACTCAATCAATCCTACGATCGATTTCAAGATCTCGGCAAGTAAATCGAGGCCCACTGAGGGATCGACCTTGGACATCCTCCAAGGTCAACCCCGGATATGCATCGGCGGCTCGGGACGAAATAGTCCTCACATTGTCCGCGTGATTTATCGGCGAGGCTCGGCCACGGGGACGGCAGCTTGGCGTTTGCCATCGGGAGTTTCGATCGATTGATGCAAGGCGACTTCATCGATACCATCACCATCGAAATCACCTACGACGACTTGGCCCTCCGTGCTTTCTAGCTCGAAGACTTTGTCCGCAGGATCGACTTCTCCGTTGTGGTTGCTATCTACGATGACCTGATTGCCACGTACGATCGCAAGCTCATCAATGCCATCGCCGTCGAAGTCACCGGTGAGCGCTTTATCGCCAGCGCGACCAAACTCGAGCACCGCATCGCGTTCGGTAAACTTACCATCGCCGTCCAAATCAAGATGCCATTTGCCACCGCGGAAAACGCCGACCGATGAAATGCCATCTCCATTGAAATCGCCTGCGATGGCTTGATCTTCTTGTTCACCAAAGCGGAAAATGTGATCCACTAAATCCGCCCGACCATCGGCCCGTGGACTACGTTGCATCAAGCGTTCACGAGGTGGAGCTTCTTCCCGAGATGGCGGAACGTTTTTTGGACGTGTCGCTTTGAGGTTATCGGGATCAGGCAATCCTGGCTCCTTGGCGATCGCTTTGGGATCCCCTTCCCATTCAGGGCCGAAGATACCAATGTCATCTTTGCCATCACCATCCCAGTCTCCAACGACGGGAATATCTTCAGCATCACCCAACCGAGCCCAAAGATCTTCCTTATCCCATTCACCATTGCCGTTCACATCGAGCAACCATTCGCCTTTATGGAACAGCGCCAATTCATCGGTTCCATCTCCATTGAAGTCACCTGCAAGGGCTTTGGCACCGCCCAAGCTGAAGGCCTTAGGAGTCTTGACGGTCGGAGCTTTAGCATTGGCCGAAACGATGTTCCACTTACCTTGATGCATTCCTGCAACGGTCCACTGGGTCACATCCAAGATCGTCGTTGCTCGAACGATCCGCTCTTTATCGGCGACCTTGTCTTGACGATACCCGCGAGGCGTTCCCGAGTTTACCACGCTCAAGTGCCATGTATACGGCACCACAACGCCACCACCTACAAGCAGATCTTCGTGCAATGCGGGAGGTAGTCCTGGAGGCAACACGGTTTCAAACGGATTTTGAACATATCCATTAGGAGTTGGCGGAGGATTGTAAAGCTTGGGTGGTTCGGGCGGCGGAGGTGGCAATGGCGACACCTTCACTTCGCTGAAGTTGTTTTCTTGAGCATGCTCGCCATAGTTGAGACTAATCAAAAGGATGGCATCATTGCGAGGATCGGTCTCGCCACTGAGCATCAAGGTCTCGATCAATCCTTGAAGAGCGGCGCCATCATCGAAGTCTTCGGGGTTCACCGCGATGATTCCATTCGGACCTGGCGTATCGATCCCATCTTCATAGCCATCGGGATGGACTTCATAAACGCTGTACGTACCCGCCATCAAGCCACGGAACTCGAAGTATCCATTCGCATCGGTAACGACGCGAATCGAATCCCCAGAGTAATATCCTGCCATCGCTTGATCGGGCGTCATCTTGAGTCCCAGACCATTTCTCAATTCGAGCACTACACCCGCGATCGGCGTGTCATCGGCAGTCCGCAAACCATTGCGAACCGGTCGGAGTTCTTTCGGAAGAGAACCGTCCGAAGAGATGATGGTGGCTCCATCTTGGAAAACGTATCCCGAGATCATCGCCGGAGGCAGTTCGCAAAAATCGAGATTGCGAAGATCTTCACCGGACAAGAGACCAATTGATCCCAATAGATCGGGATTGACCGACACGGCTCGCCCAGCAGGCGCCATACTATTTCCTTGGAAATACTCGGCAGGTTGTGTTTCGCGAACAGAGTATTCACCTGCTTCGAGATCGACGAAGCGGTACTGCCCATTCGTGTCGGTGAAAGTCGTTTTCACCACGTTGCCCTGTTTGTCGAGCAATTCAATCTTCACGTTGGCCAATGGAAACTCATCGGAATCCTGGACGCAATCGTTGTCTTTATCGACGAAGACTTTGCCTCCCAACGAGGCAGGTTTTTTCTCGCAGAAGTTGTAGTCGATCAAGTGAGCCCCGGCCTCGATTGGGATCGTTCGAATCAAATCGGTTAGGCTATCGTCACCACCATGCGATCCTGCTTTTTGTCCACCCTGATAGTATCCAACAGGTTGATATTCTTTGACCGCATACGTTCCTGGTGGCAATTGGGTAAAGCGATACGATCCATCCGCAAGCGTGTAGGTTGTTTGCAGTAGATTGCCAGCTCCGTCGAGCAAGTCGATTCGCACACCAGCGATCGGAGCTTCATTGGGTTGGAACAAACAATCACCGTTCGAATCGACAAACACCCAGCCAGCGATATCTGCTGGAGGAATCTCGCAGAAGTCATAGTCCACAAAATGATCGCCACTTTGCAAACCAATATTTCGAAGATGGTCTTGGAGCGTTGCGTCCCCGCCACCCGAACCGACGGTCTGACCACCTTGTAAATAGCCAGCTGGTTGGATTTCTCGAACAGCATACACACCCGGGCGCAGCCCATCAAAACGATAGTTTCCTTGAGCGTCTGTACGCGTTTCTTGGATGACCTTTCCTTGAGCATCCAGCAACTGCACAAGAACGTTGCTGATGGGCTGATCGACTCCGGGGTCTTTGTAGCAATCGCCATCGAAATCGACGAAGACTTTTCCAGAGATACTGCCTTGCTTCAATTCACCAAAATCGTAATCGACACCATCGCGGCCGGATGGGAGAACGATATCTTTGATCTTGTCACCTGGGTTGATCGCTTGACCGACTCCATTTCCCAAGATCGTTCCGGCTCGGTCTTTGCCATCGATGTAGCCATTGGGCGTTTCCTCAACGATGCAATAGGTCCCAGGCCCTAAGAACGAAAACTTATAATACCCATTGGCATCCGTAGTCGTTTGAGCCACTTGTTTGCCCGTTTGATCGAGCAAACGAACCACTACACCCGCAATGAAGGCTTCGGTGTTCGAACGAATGCCATCATCATTCTTATCTTCGTATACGTGTCCCGAAAGCGAACCTGGAAGCAATTCGCAGAAGTCATAATCGACCCCATTCATACCGCCAGCGACGATAATCTGACTGATACGATTGGAATTGTCGAGCTTACCGACTGTGCTTCCAGCAATGGTACCAACCTTGGCCGCACCATCGATATACTGAGGTGGAGTATGCTCGACAACGGTGTAAACACCGGCAGGTAACTGTTCAAATCGGTATGAACCATCCGCCGCTGTCGTTGTGGAAGCGATCTTGTTGCCTTGAGCATCGAGCAAATCGATCAAGACACCCGACAACGGCGTCTTGCTATTGGGTGCGGTTGAAAAACAATCGAAACCAGGCATTACCAAACAAACATGTCCTGAAATGCTTGCCGGCATGATTTCGGCAAAGTCGAGATCGACGGCATGTTGATCTCCTTTGGCAATCGTGATCTCGGTCAAAACATCCTTATTGTTGCTCACCGTCTGCCCGACGGTTCCCACACCGGCGATCGATCCAGGAACCGCGCCAACGCTCAAATACCCTTGCGGTTGAGCTTCCCGAATCTGGTAGGTACCTGGCTGGAGTTTGAGTTCGACTCCAAAGCGATAGTTGCCTTGTGCATCGGTCGTCGTCTTGTGACCTGTATTGACGTAGGTGTTTCCCTGTTTGAGCCAAAGCTCCAACTGAACCCCTGCAATCCCTTGATCGATTGCATCTTGGGTAAGATCCATATCGTTGTCATAGTATACGGTCCCTGCGAGACTGATCGGTTTGGGGATCTGCTGCATGGAGAGAGCGGTTCCTGCAGATCGGTCGCGCAAGCCATTGTCATCATCGCGAGGAATCGGCAATCCCGCAGGATCCACTATCGTGTTGTAGGCATTGAGGAACGTACCCGTTCCGTTGACGATCTCGTAGTGCGGCGCGGAGAATTCTCCAAAGAGTTTCGATCCCTGGAACTCTACACCCGAGGTGATCGGGTCGAGCCCACCGTTGATAATATCGAGATTGGTTTCGCTCGGATCGTAATGCTGAACTTCGTCGACATCGATCGAGAACACCAATAGGTCACCGGCATAGAAGTTCTCAAATTGAAGCACGAGTTTCATCGACGCATCATCGACAGTTGCCGTGACTTTAGCATTCGGATTCGCGGTTTGTAGCTTTTCGATTTTGAATCCGATCGCATGGTCCGCACCCAAACCAGTTGACAGGGTATCAAAAATATTGTCGCCAACACTGTAACCTGTCGCGTTCTGATCGGTATTCAAAATCAAACGATCGAGCTTCGTTCCTTGGGCACCACCCTTGAAGCTTACGTAAAAGAGATCGCCGTGGTCGTCATGACCAATGTCTGATTCGACGTAGACTCCACCCAACCAAATCGGGTCTGCATTGAAGAGTAACCGAGGTTCCATCGTTTCCACGGTGGCTCGTCGGATAGATCGCTTAGGCAAATCAGCGGTTCGGGGCGCGGACCAACTGTTTCTCCATTGACGGATTCGACGTGCAATCGACATGTATACCTCCATGCATTCCTATTGGAACTTAGGCCAAAGTTCGCCGGTTCGGTGCTTTAGCGAACAGTGGCATCGATGGTTGGGCGTGCGGAAAGTTCAGGGGGAGCTGGACTGGTTTCGATCGTTTCCCAAATATCTTTCCAATTCCATACTCGAATCGTGGTGTCATAGCCACTCGATACGAGATGAGCATCATCACAGCAAAGGATACTGATGGTGCCTCGATGTCCAGCGATCGCACCTAACTCTCGATTGTCTACGAGCGTATGGAAATGAATGAGATTGTCGCTTCCTCCGATCGCGGTCGTGATCAAATCCACGATGGCCATCGACATCAGTTTGCCGGTTTGCATTTGCTTCTCGAGCGTTAACACATCCGCTGGAAGATCGTAGCGACAGAACTTTCGATCTTCACCAATTGACAGAATGCGAGTACTGTCGATCGAGAACTCCACACTTCGTATACGATCGCGATGCAGAGGCTTTTGAATGACGAAGGACTTTTCGTTGACGTCGTAGACGTGAACGATTCCATCGCGACCACCCCAGGCAAGCAGTTCTCCATTGGGAGAAATACGAAGGGCTCGATTATCATTGGTGCTCGAAGTTACCGACCAAAGTTTTTGGCCGGCGCTGAGTGACCAACTTTCGATCTCGGTATGAAACCCAGCGATAAAGAGTCGATCGCTATCGGGATGAAAGGCCACCATCGTCAAGGCGTGCTCTTCTTTCGCTAGAACGCGCCCTTGAGTTTGATCGCTAACCGAATCGGTTGACCAAACGCGAAGTTCTCCGTCATTGCCCACCGAAGCTAGCCATTTTCCATCGCGTGAAAACTCGATCGATCGCACCCAGTCCGAGTGTCCCAAGAGAGTCGCTTGGGTAGTGCAATCTTGGAGACGAATCATGCGAATGGCATGATCATCGCCAGAAACCGCTAACCATTGACGATCGGGCGAAAGAGTCATCGCCGTCACGACCGGGGATTCGAGTTTGGCGTCCAAGGGCTGAAGCTTGAACACGATTGAATGCTCATCGCGCGGAGGATCTCCAGCAAACGTTGGAGTTACCCATCCGACGAGCATCGCGATCGCAATGCAATTTACCCACATCCTTGCGAGTTCCTATGCTTGTTGTCTTCGATGACGTTTCCGTACCAATCGTCGTCGATTATCTCGACACCATTAGCCAGCAATTCGGCACCTTCCGCGCCGCTTTCGTTCGTATCGACTTTGACGGTGCCGTCGGATAAGTCAAACGCCGTAATTTCGGGACTTTGTGCGAACTCTACCGGTTAGTGGCCTTTTTCCGGTCAGATCTGCAGCGATAGCTTTCGAGAATGCGAATTTTTGGCACCTTTCCGAGGATGACACCACCCATTTGGTTTCTCACGATGAAGGCCTGGAATTAGAATGGGAAATTGTTCGAGTCTTGCCATTTCGATGCGAATCCACACTTCGAAGGTTTAGGTCGCCTCTTCCATTCCCACCTTGATGTCCTTTCTATGTCGATCGAATTTCATTGCCCCCAGTGTTCTCAATTGCTTCGCGTTCCCGAGGGTTCCCAAGGCAAAAAATGTGAATGTCCAGGTTGCCAAACCCTTTTGACCATTCCGAGTCCGACGCCCCCTCCCAGCGCTGCAGATGTCATGTTGGAAGTTCCTTGCCCGAAGTGCTCGCACATTCTTGTTTGCGATGCATCGCTGCAAGGGACGCGTGGCATGTGCAAGAATTGCAAGCACATTTTTACAATTGGCAAGTCTTCAAAGGCACCCGCGTCACAAGAGGGATTTGCATTTTCTTGTCCGTTCTGCAGCGCTTTGTTTGAAGGTAATCCTGAAATGGAATACCGCAAAGGCAAGTGCACGTCGTGCCAACAAGTATTCATCATCGAACGGATGAAGAGTGCACCACCCTCAACTCCACAGCCCTTGGTATCAACGCCTTCCAAGCAACCCAGCTCGACATCCTTACCCAAGCCGCCATCAACCTCCGCAACGCGACCTGTATCAACGCCATCGAATACCGCCCCCGCACCAACACCCAAGCCACAACCTGCCAAGCCGACGGTCCAACCGCCTGCCGTCGTGTCGGCTAAGCCGACGACACATGCCGCGCCGAGTGTCTTCGAAACGCTTGGAAACGATTTTGGTTCGACTCCATCCGCACCGCCGACTCTGGCGAGTGGAACAAGCGGCAATGCCAATTGGAATCCCTATCAAGCCACTTCGCAGACCTCTTTTCAAGCGACGACTGCGGATAGTGCAGATGAGGCCATACGTCGACAACACTTGAGTCACGAAGCTGGCATACGCTCCTTTGGCATCCTCTTTGGAATTGGGGCCGTCCTCTATCTTATCCTTGGCTTCTTCACTTTGGTTTTCGGAGTCGTGATGCTCGCTTCGCCTCAGCGAGGTGCAGCAGCTGCAGCGACAATCATGCTGATCTTACCGATCATTTATGTACCCCTTGGGATCGTTCAAGGGATTGTTGCGATTGGCCTGCGAAAGCTCAACAATGTAGGACGCATCGGCGGAACCGTGTTCGGAGCCATCGGCTTGCTCGGGATTCCCATCGGCACGTTGATCAGTGCTTACTTGTTGTACTTGCTATGGTCAGCTAAAGCCAACATGGTCTTTTCGCCGGAGTACCAGCGCATTCGACTTGCAACGCCTCATATCAAATACAAGACATCGATCGTCACCTGGATCGTTTTAGGACTGTTGATACTCTTTTTGATCTTCCTCTTCGCTATGATCCTATTGAACTAACAAAAAGGAAGCCTTTGGTTGGGCAAGTGATGGAGCTTACGCTAGCTCTGCCCAGTCCAGTTCTTCCAGCGCGGCATCGACCAAGGATGCGACGAGATCCAGGGATCGCTCAGCAGGCTCTCCCTTTTCTGATCGTTCATATTCACTCCAGAATTCATCTCGAATTGCGTCCACATCCGATGAATCTTGGTCGGCAATCGACATCAGTGAAGGGGATCCATCCGATGCGTCGTTACTCATCGACACATGAGAGTTTGCGTCCCCCATCGGTTGCCAATCCAATTCCCTGGCAACGACGTTGGTCCAATTACCAATGGAGAGTTCTTCCGATTCTCCGAGATCCAAATTGCCTCGTACCACACCGCCATTGATCTGACTTGTAGTGGAAGGATCCGTCACGCAGAATGCGCTGCAATAAGCTTGCAACTGAGCGTACGTCAGTCCTCCGGGATGTGTGTTGCCCCAAGGATTGTAAAGACTAAACGTATCAGTAGATGAATTGTAGCCAGTGACGATATAAGCGTGACCACCGACGAGACCGGCACCGACCGTCGTTTGGGTGCCGATGGTAACCGACTTGTTCGTTGCAAGTGCATTGATCAAGACTTGTTTATTGCTGCCGGTAGAAACAGAGTAATTGGAAGAGGCATACCCAAGAACCTGAGCGTTGACATTGGACATCCATCCGCCTTCGATCGCGGCATAGCGATTCGTTCCGTCGCGGCCTGCCAATCCCGTTTCGTTCCACTGCGCGTACGCTTTTTCTGCTAGCGCGATCCAAAGTGTGGTGGAACTACTATTGGTATTCATGCCGTAGCTCGAATACCCTAAGGTTCCGTTGCTGTAGGTCGGCAGCTTTCGGCTCACCGTGACATAGTCGGCAACACCGTTTGCATAGAAGCGAACGGTGTAGGTACCGTCGCCATTGTCGACAAACATGTTTTGGACAGCGAGCGCATTCTTATCTGCGATCGAAGAAACGGCAGCGATGAAGTAGCAATCTCCCAGCATGCCTTGCTTGGCATCCGACCGGGAAGGCGTACCGTTGAAGAGGTTGCCAGTTGAAATCTGATAGGTCAAATTCGATCCCGTGATCGTTGGATCGTCGGTACCCAAGAACCACTTATCGACCAGATTATTCAGTAGCGTTCCCGAGCTTCCCGCAGCGAGGTTGCCTGCGTTCGCTCCTTTATACTTTGCGTTCGCAGCATTGGTGAAAACAACATCGCGGGCCAGTTCACGAACGTAGCTAGGCATCGTAAAGGTACTAGTCGTCGTAACGATGAACTGATAGTCTGCCAGTTCAATAGCATCCACGGTTCCGTCCGATCCTGCCAATCGCAGAATCTGCATCATCTCGGTTCGAGTGAGCATGTTATCCGCGTTAAGCGAGCTAACCAGGCTTGCGATCGCTGAGTTTCGAATGCTGGTTTGCGCTGGCGGAGTCGTAACCGTGATGTTGATGGTCGAACCAATAGAGCCTACGCGACCACTCACGGTATACGATCCAGCCGATGTACCCGCCATGAAAAGACCGGTACTCGAAATCAGATTCCGCCATTGGTTGTCCAGGTGATGGTTGGTGTCGTCGCCATCGCATCATCGAATTGATCATAGACGCTGGCGGTAAACTGCTGCGTCATCCGCGTTTCAATCGAAAGTGTTCCAGGGCTGACCGATACTCGGGTCGTCGTCTGAACGACGCGCATGGCAATGTCGAGTTGAACGCTGCCCGAAGAGGCTCGAATGGAATAGTTTCCAGCCATGGTGAAGGTCGAGGTCGCCGTTGCACCTGAGGTGGTGATCGTATTTTGACCACCGCTAGGCGTCGAGAGTCCCGACCATTGAAATGTCGGTTGCGAAGCCATGGTTTGCCCAAATTGATCTAGGCCTCGTGCGGTTATCGCTTGACTGGTTCCGGTTACTGCCAACGCCGTAGTTGTGCTGAGCAAACTGCTGTTGGGAAGAACCGCAACGATGCAGGTCAGCGTTGCAGATACCGTAAAGGCAACACTGGCTTGAACACTTCCCGACTGCGCGCGAACGACATAATTTCCCACGCGAGTGAATTGAACCTTCGCAGTTCCCGAAACCAAACCTACGGATGCAGAGCCACCCGTAGGTACCGTGGTCGTGGTCCAACTCAACGTAGGCAAGGTCGCCATTGCATTGCCAAATTGGTCAAATCCTCGGACCGCAACTTGTTTGCTGCTTCCAGTCACGCTGAGCGGCGAGTTCACATTCGTGCTCTGCCCATCGGTTGTATTGATGGCTAACGACGTCAAAGTCTGTACGACGTTGAGCGTGACTGTAGTGGAGACCGATCCGTTGCTTACCTTGAGGGTATATCTGCCTGCGGTGGTGAAACTTGCCGTAACCGCATTCCCCGATGTGTTCAAGGTGCACGAACCACCGGTTGGGGTCGTCAACAATTCCCAAGTCAATGAAGGCTGTGAGCTCAGTGAAGCACTGAATTGATCGAGTGCCGTTGCAGAAAGCTGCTGACTGGTTCCGGTCACCGTCAGTGCACTGGTTACGGCCTGATTGCTTGGCGTGGTAACGCGTATCGAATTCAATCCCTGCGTTACGGTCGCATTGAACTGGAAGGTTGTGTTTCCGTAGGTGCCTCGAACGACATAGGCTCCTAGTTTTCGGAAGGTATAAGTCACGCGACCATTTGCCATTTGCGCTGACATCGATCCGCCCGTTGGGACGGTCGTCGCCGACCAATTGATGGTCGGGAGGGTAGTCATTGCCTGTCCGAATTGATCAAACCCACGAACGACAAAGGTGTTGGCGGCAGTGCTTGTGCTCACGCTATCACCGTTTTGGATCGCTGTACCAGAGGAATCTTCCAAGCGGAAGGTCGTCAAGGTTTGCGCGACATTGAGCCGAGCAGTAAGCTTGACGCTGCCCGATTGCGCTTGAAACGTGTAGGTCCCCGCGCGATCCAAACTTGCATTGATGTTGTTACCTGATTCATTCAATGTCGCCGTTCCACCGGTAGGAGCAGACAAGACACTCCAATCGATTTCCGGTTGGCTAGAAAGAACGCCACCAAATTGATCGAGTCCGATGGCCTGCAGAGCTTGCGAGGTACCGGTGACACTCACACCCGTGGCTGTTATAGCGCGACTATCAGGTGTCTGAATCCGAATACTCGACAATACCGGCTGGACATTCACGCTGAAGTCAAAGGTAACCGAACCACTTCGGCCTCGGACCGCAAAAGTCCCGAGTTTATTGAAAGCAAGAGTTACATAGCCCGTGGCCGGCGTTGCAGAAAGACTTCCGCCTGTCGGTGCCGAGGTGGTCGACCAAGTAAAGCTTGGCAGAGTCGTCATCGCATCGCCGAACTGATCGAATCCTTGAAGGGCAAAGCGAACACTGGCTCCAGCAACCGTCACAGCTACATTGGGATCGACAGCCGTACCATCAATCGAAGCGGTTCGGAATGTGGTGAGCGCGGGCGAGACGAGGATGGTGTAATTGGTAACCGTGCTTCCCGATGTCGCGCGAAGGACGTATGTCCCCACTTTGGTAAACGTTACGGCAACAGAGTTGCCACTAGGCGTGAGTGTCGCATTGCCACTCGATGGAGCAGAAACCAAACTCCAGGTGATCGTGGGTTGCGAATTCAATGCTCCGCTGTATTGATCCAGTCCGGTAGCCGTCAGAGTGATGCTGGTTGTGTTGGCCGTCAGGGGACTTGCCGACAATACGCGATTGTCAGAAGACGATACGCGGAAAGAGGATAACGTTGGGCTAACAACGACTTGAAAATCAACAGTTGCATTGCCACTGCGAGCCTGGGTAATGGCGGAATGTCCCGAGCTTATTGAATGTGAGCGTATCGCCGGCGGCATTGGTTATGGTCACAGTACTGCCTGTCATCCGGATACCACGCTGTAATTGTGGTTGGCGTTGCAGCATCAGATTGCCGAATTGATCGTAACTTGACGACAACTCGTAATTCGCGCCCAGATATCGTGACGCCGTTATTGGCGTCGATAGCACTACCACTGGATGTACTCAAACTGATGGTCGTCAAGGTTTGGGTAACATTCAACGTGTAGTTGGTGGCAACGCTTCCCGATACGGCTCGAACGACATATGCCCCAGCTCGCGTAAAGGTTGCAGCCAAGCTATTGTTGCTTCCACCGATGGTGATCGAACCACCGCTCGGCGAGGAAACAGATTCCCATGTAATCGTTGGTTGTGAAGCCAAAACGCCACCAAACTGATCGAGCCCCGTGGCTGTCAGATTTTGGGTGGTACCACCGATGGATAAAGGGCTTGTCGTCAGTGTTTGATTGGTGGGAGTCGTCACGCGATATGAGGTCAATGTGGCCGTGACATTGGCTTGAAAATCCACCTGAACCGAACCATTGCGAGCACGAACGGTAAACGTGCCCAGCTTGTTAAAGGTCAGTGAATTGCCGCCGGTCGCGTTAGAAGCCGAGACAGTTCCGCCGGTCGGACCAGAGACCACGGTGTAGGTCATCGAAGGCGTTGCGGCAATTGCATTGCCAAATTGATCGAACCCTGCGACGAGGACACGTTGCTCGCGGGATGTAACGGTCACTCCATTGTTCGCATCGATCGTCGAACCTGAAGTTGTGGAAAGCGATACCGAGGTCAACGTCTGAGTGACCGATACGTTGTAGACCGATTGAACGGAGCCAGCGGTGACACGGAAGCCATACGTACCAGCTTTGCTGAAACTCGTTGCCAAGGTGTTGGTCGAAGCATTGAGTGTTGCAGAGCCTCCCGTAGGAGACGTTGTCGATTGCCATGTGAAGGAAGGTTGCGACGTCATGGCCGTGCCGAACTGGTCATTCCCAGTGACGGTGAGCGATAACTGCGTTCCACCCGTGGTTGTAGTGGCCCCATTGGCTACCGTTCGATTGTCGGTAGTGCGAACAACGAGACTCGTCAATGTTTGCACAACGTCAAACTGAGTATTGCTGGTGGTTGTCGCTCCATTGCGATCGGTAATGGTCACCGTGATCGCATAGGTTCCGGCTTTGCTAAAGGTAAGCGTATTGTTCTTGGCTGCATTGGTCCCGTTCGCAGAAAACGAGACGCTCGCACCGGTTGGAGTCGTCGTGGCTTGCCAGTTGTACCGCAGATTGGTCTCGCCACCATCATCCGCACCGAGCACCGTTGCCGTTGCAGTACGTCCCGTAACGTTTCCACCGTTTCCAACAATCACCGATTGCGACACGGTCGGTGGCGAGTTCGACACCCAATACGACGTGCCTTGATCCATCGATTGGAGCAGCATCAAACTATCATCGATGCTGCTTATGGTATTCATCATTCGGGTTTCGAGTTGCTCAAACCCCAAACTCTTATTCCGACGGAGTAAGGACTTTCGTTGGCGTTCGGAACGAGAGCTCATTTTCAATACCTAAAGCTTTAGATGCGAATCTGTGAATCACGGAAACAGCGAGGAATGTCTGGAATCCACCGTCAGAAACCGTAGGTTGCGTTTCCAAGCCAAGCAAAGAAAAGAACTGAGCCTAGGAACAGCGTTTGAATCTGGACTTTGTTGCGTCACGGTAACCGTCATAACCGCTACAATGGTTACGAGGCTGAAGAGATGTCACCGCTTCGGCTGCCGCTTGCGTTCCTTCCAATGATTGAGGCATCCTCTTGAACCGTGCTTCCCCATTTCATTGCATCACCGCCATTTGCATTGCGATCTCCACGGTGGCCTCTGCGTGGTCCCAAACGGAAAGAGCTCATACGCCAAAACGCCCCAATATCGTTTTGATTATGACGGATGACATGGGGTATTCAGACGTTGGATGTTTTGGGGGCGAAATAGCGACGCCCAACCTTGATGCGTTGGCCGCAAAGGGCGTCCGATTCACGCAGTTTTATAACACGGGGCGTTGTTGCCCGACGCGAGCCTCACTGCTTACGGGACTCTATCCTCATCAAGCTGGTATCGGACACATGGTCGATGGCGTCGGCCCTGCATCGGGCATCGCCGCCTATCAAGGTGAACTCAGCCATCGAGCCGTGACGATCGCCGAAGCCCTGCAAGCTTCGCACTATCGAACCTACATGACCGGCAAATGGCACGTGACCAAGAACGAAGCTCAAGCTCAACATGTCGACAAGAGCAACTGGCCATGCCAACGTGGCTTCGACCGATTCTATGGAACCATTCATGGAGCAGGGAGTTTTTTTGATCCAAACTCGCTTGTTCGCGACAATCAGCTGATATCCCCTTACCAAGACCCCGAGTATGCACCCAACGAATACTATTACACGGATGCGATCACGGATCATGCAGTTCGTTATATCGATGAACATGCGAATCAACATCCGGATTCACCATTCTTCATGTATGTAGCCTACACCGCAGCGCATTGGCCCATGCAAGCCAAAGAAAAAGATATCGCAAAGTATCAAGGCAAATACGAGCAAGGCTATGCGCCCATTCGAGAAGCTCGCATCGCCAAAATGAAGAACCTTGGTCTGATATCTTCGCAGTGGAAACTGTCGGAACTCGTTGGGGATTGGAAGTCAGAGAAGGATCGCGAATGGGAGCAAAAGTGCATGGAAGTTTATGCCGCCATGGTCGATTGCATGGATCAAGGGATCGGCAAGATCTCGCAATCCCTTCGCCAACATGGCATGCTCGACAATACCTTGGTTCTCTACCTTCAAGACAATGGCGGATGCGCCGAAACGCTAGGGCGTATGAAAACGGGCACCGCACGTGCCGATGCCCCTACTCTTCCACCCTTGGCTGCAAATTATCTTCAGCCCGATATGATTCCCAAACAGACTCGCGATGGTTACCCCGTTCGACAAGGAAGAGGAGTCATGCCTGGTGGAAGTGATACCTATGTTGCCTATGGAAAGAACTGGGCGAACGTCAGCAACACACCTTTTCGATTCTTCAAACACTGGCAACACGAAGGTGGAATTAGTACACCCCTTATCGTTCATTGGCCCGCGGGTATCACCCAAGAGAGAAATGGGAAACTCGAAGCTCAACCAGGTCACTTGATCGACCTTCTTCCCACATGCTTGGATGCTGCGAAGACTCCTTATCCGACGTCGCGCAAAGATCACATCATCCAGCCGGCGGAAGGAATCAGTATGCTTCCAGCATTTGAAGGACGATCTATCGACCGGACACAACCTATCTTTTGGGAGCACGAGGGCAATCGAGCGGTCCGATCAGGAAAATGGAAGCTCGTCGCAGAACATGAGAAACCATGGGAACTTTACGATATCGACAACGACCGTTGCGAGATGACGAATCTCGCCTCGCAAAATCCTGATATCGTTCAATCGATGACGGACCAATGGGTGAACTGGGCCAAGCGAGCGGGCGTAGCAACTTGGCCATTACCCGCTCCCAAAAAGTAATGCAATTTATTGCCTTACGTGAATCATCAAGAATTCCACCCGCGAGCTTCTCGATGGCGTAGGGCATTGGCCTCGTCATCATTGACGAAGGTTTCCGTGGCCGGATCGATGACCAACTTGCGTTGCAGAATCCATGATAAAGCTGCAGCGTGGCATGCGATATGCGACCGCTTCATTACTTCCGGATTGGCCGCCGTCGGTTTGCGCGAGCGAACGCAATCAAAAAAGTTTCGTGCATGGGCCGAAACATCAAGCCCTACGACTTTCTTGGAGGCATCAGGAAGTTCTTTCTCCAAACGCGCATTGCTGACGACAATGTCGCCGCTATCGCCTGTTTCTACCGAGCCTTCCTCTCCAACAAAACGAACGGGGCACGTCCCGAGCTTTTGAACCCAGCCGGGCCGCTCTCCAAACGGTGTCTTGAGGAAGTCAAGAATCAATTCGACTCCATTGGCATAACGAGCCACAATCTTTTCGGGATGAGGTTCAAACGACGTTGGGAGTGTGGAATCGGCTTGGTTTGCCCATTGGCAAAGGTCCAGCGTATGAGCTCCCCAGTCCAACAACTTCGCACCCGAATCAAAATCCCAATAACCTCGCCATTTGCCAGCAACATAGGCACTGTTGTAGGGCCGCCACGGAGCAGGTCCTAACCACAAATTCCAATCTACTTCATCGCGATGGGGCGTCGGTTCGCCTGGCAACCATGCCGTGTCGATCGAGGGCAGGTAGACGGATGCAAAAAGCGTCTTGAGCTTGCCAAGCTTTCCATCATGCGCAAGCTTCACTGCCAATTGAAAATTCGGAACGCTTCGCCGCTGGGTACCAGCTTGAAATATGCGCCCTGTCTTGGCGAAGGTCTTTGCTAATTCCTGGCAAAGACCAATCGTCAAACCGCAGGGCTTTTCACTGTATACATCCTTACCTGCTTGAGCTGCCAACATGGAAGCGGTCGCATGCCATCGATCCCCCGTCGCAACAAGGACGGTATCGATATCTTTGCGATCCAAGACTTCACGAAAATCGCGATAGAGTTTGCAATCACCATTGCCATAGTGACCATCTACCAACTTCTTTCCAGCTTCCCGTCGAGCTTTCTGAACATCCGCAATGGCTACGCATTGGATGTCTTGCAATCCCAGCATCGCCTTCAAGTCATAGGTACAGCGTGGCCCAATACCGATCACACCTAAAGTGATTCTCTCGCTAGGCGCCACACTACCATTGCGCCCTAGGGCTGAGGCTGGAATGATGGTCGGCATCGCCACGAGTGCGCTCGTTGCGGCAGCCCCTTGAAGCAAGTGACGGCGAGAAATGGTTTTTGGTAAATGAGAGGCAGGCATCGAACACTCCATAGGAAAGCAGGGAATGGAGAAAGGAGGGAGAGGCACCCCAAGTCCTCGTCCTCGGATTGTACCACACCTCTCCCTAAGAGACCCAATCGTTTGTATTTCCTCGTAGCTCGATCGCCCCGATCGTTGAACCAAAAATCTCATCTCACGCATGAATATCCGCACGAGCTCGATGAAACGAGTAAGATGCTGCGATGCTAAATTTCGATTGAGAATTCGAACTACATCGAAGCTAGAGGCAAATGGATTTCGATGGTTACGCCAGATCCGATGCCACCATCGAGTCGTACCGATCCTAGATTGGCTTCGACGATCCGTTTGAGCTTGGCAAGACCGATGCCCAATCCACGGCCCGCTTCCCGACCGCTGTAATAGAGGTCCCAAACATGAGCGAGTCGTTTGGGGCTGAGCCCTGGGCCGTTGTCGACAATGCGAATGACTCCCACTTCGCCATCATCATTCATGCCGATACCACCTTGAACCTGAATCGAGTTTCCTGGTTGGCAGGCTTCTTTGGCATTTCGGACAGCGATATGAATGGCTTGGCGAATACTTAGTTCATCGCATCGAACTCGACAACGATCGAGTGGAACCGCTACCGACAAGCTTACATGCTTCGGCAAAGATTCCATCGAGAACTCTTTCTCCCATTGCTGAAGTAGCCACTTCAGGTCGACTTCAGCGAGATGAATCTTGGGAGGCTGTACCACCAACATGGCATCGGCCAACATTTCATAGGCGCGGCGCGATTGATCGATGATCGTACCTAAAGCTTTGCGATCTTCGTCGGTTTTGGCCCGTCCTAGTAGTAGCTGAGCTCGTGCTGATATGTTCGCCAAAGGATTATTGATCTCATGCGAGAGTCCATAGGCAAAATTATAGATCGAACGTCGCAAGGTAGCCTCTTGGCTATCGGCATTGCGACGCGCATCCACACACCGTTCGATAGCGGCCAAAAGATTCATCCGCACATGTTGCCACGCGGCTTCTTCGGTAGCGTGAACGTCGGAATGCGATGCCCGTTCGATCGTTGACGATTCAATCTGTACGAGCAAGCTTTTGAGGAGTTGCATGCGATCTTCGGACGAATCGACATCGAGGTCACGCTGGAGCGTAAACCATCCACACTCGATGAGAAGCTCACAGAGTTGGTCCCACGATCGCGGTGGAAATTCAGCAAGCGACCCCAAGCAAGCGGCGAGCTTCCAAACGGTAAGCTCGCTCGCGGCCGAGCGAGGATACTCTTCCATCGATGCGGGATGAACGTCGACTCGTTTTAAGGATTCCGAATTCTTCACGTGACTCCCAATCGATAGCAAAGCACTTGAGGGCTACATGCTGGCGATGGGTCGATCGATTTCTAGCAAATCGCAAACACGCTCGACCAACTTGTCGGTTGTGAAAGGCTTTTGCATGAAATCGTTGGCCCCGGCCGCACGAAGATCAGCAATGCGGTCCTGTTCTACCATACCTGAGATACAGATGATCTTGACGGTATCCAACGTCTTGTCGCTGCGGACACGCTGGCATACTTCGCGACCATTGATATCTGGCAACATGACGTCCAAGATGACAGCATCTGGACGAAATTCCTTGACCTGCATGCCAGCATCAAAACCGTTGTTCGCCGTTCGAATCTCGAAACGTCCATCACGGCTAAATGCATCGACCAACAGATCTACTAGGTCTTGATCGTCATCGACGATCAACATTTTCTTCTTCCCGCTTTCCAACGCATCGGTCGGAATGCCATTGTCCTTCATGAAAGAAAACAACTGGTCGCGGGGAATGCGACGAAAGCGACTTCCGGGAACGCGAAACCCCTTCAGGGTTCCGTTGTCGAAGCAACGAATGATCGTCTGCTGGCTCACCTTGCAGATCTTGGCTGCTTCACCTGTCGTGAACACGGTCTTTGTGCTCGACATCGCTATGATCCATCCTTCCTGCATGTGGACCAGACAAACCATCGTAATGGCTAACCGCAGTTCCTCTTGAACCTGCAGCTTTACTGATCCGAATACTCCCTCAAATCTCCTCAGGACTCCGCAAACCCGCGGATCCCTGTCGCCGATATATCCTGCGGTTGTATCCACAACTGCCAAGATTACCGAGCTTTCCAAGTAGGCCTACTATAACGAATTGAAGTCTCGGGTCAAGATTGATCCTTCAGCCACAAAGCCTTACCTGCAAAGCACTTACAACCATCGCTTGCGAAAATCCGCTGGAAAGTCGAGCAAAATTAGGCAATTCTTTTCGCCGAAAAGCCTCCGATCGAGCCCACCCCAATTACTGATGAAGCCTGGCGAGCTAGCGGAAATCGCGAAGTGGCGGAACTTTCACCCGTCTTATCCCATCCGAAGGTTCATATGAAAAAACAGTGAATTGGAAGCTCGCCCAAGCCTTTCATTTTTGACAGACTCTCGGCAGGTTGAGTAAACTAGAGACGTAATTATTTGATTTGCGACTTGTCGATTTGCCGGATCGATCTACGGTTGTTTGAGTAGTGGAGGCTAATGCCTCCTTAATGGATTGAAATCATTTCCATTGGCCTGTTTTGTACGTTGATGAAGATTGTCGGAGAAGGATTCATGCAACAACATTCATCTTACGTCGCCAAAGGAAATCACCATCCAATGATGGACGGCGTGGAAGAGTCGCAGATTAGTGATGAGTCACTCTTGCTTGAATATCGTGCGACGGGCGATCGCCAATTCTTCGATCGTTTGGTACGTCGCTATGAACGCGAAATCTATACGTTTCTACGTCGATTTTTGACCGACGCTCAAATGGCAGAGGATGCGTTTCAGGCCACTTTCTTGAGCGTTCATCTTCGCGCTGAACAGTTTGAAGAAGGACGTCGCTTTCGCCCATGGCTATATGCTATCGCAACGAACAAGGCCATCGACACGCAGCGTCGCAATAAACGTCATAAGCTTCGCAGCCTCGATGCGGGAATTCATGAACAGGGTGAAGACCGTGATTCCATCGCATCACGTTGGGTTGGCGATCTAAAAGACCCCCACGATGAAGTCGTCCACCTCGAAACGCGACAGCGCGTCCAGACGGCTCTCAAGGAACTCAATGTTCCAACGCAACAATTGCTGCAAATGGCGGTGTACCAAGGAATGAAGTATTCCGATATCGGTGAAGCGCTCGGCATTCCCGTCGGAACGGTCAAGAGCCGCGTGCACACAGCTATGAAACGGCTTCAAGAAATTTGGAAGCGACTTTATGGCGAATCCATGGAGGGCTAACCAAGGCTCCGCTTTGGTTTTTCGTGCTTTTTCTGGGAGATTCGGTTAGAAACCTGAACTGGGATTTCGATTCGACGTACAAGTGGATGAGTGTTTTCTAGTCCTACGAGTATACGATCACCGTGAATTTGCCGATTCCGAGCGATGAAGTTCTTTTTGGGTACCTTCTCGGTGCCTTGAGCGAGGAAGAGCACCTCGAGGTTGAGCAAGCCCTCATCGCTTATCCTCATCTCCACGAACGTCTAGAGAATCTCCAAAAGCAGCTCCTTCTTCTGACGCAAGCGGATGAGTACTTTGAGCCACCGGCTGGTTTGGTCGATCGGACATTGCAGCAAGTCTCAGCTGTCCAAGAATCCGGTAATTCTAATCCCCAGCTCAACTCCGATAACGTTCAGCTCGAATTCATTTGGTTGAAGCGATCTTGGATGGACGTCTTGGTAGCCACTGCAGCATCCGTGGCTTGCTTGGCATTATTTGCTCCGAAGATTTTATCGTCGCGAGAATTGGCTCGCCGCGAAACCTGTAGCAACAATCTCGCAAGCTTAGGTGCGGCACTTTTGCAGTTTGCGGATCTCGATGCAAAGCATCGGATTCCCCAGATTGAAACCACAGGCCCATTTGCCTTTGCTGGAAACTATGCGGTTCAACTCCGCGAGAGAAACCTGCTTGAAAAAACAAACATCGTTTGGTGCCCAAGCTTGGTTCCACCGACCGGACTCTTTGCACCGATCCCTTCTTGCGATCAATTGAAGAATGCTCCAGCTGAGCGAGTGAAGCAATTACAAAATGTGGCGGGCGGCTCGTATGCATTCAACTTGGGTGTGGTCGAGAATGGCGCTTACCAAGCACCTCAATGGTCCAACCGCCCCTACTTTGCGATACTCGCGGATGCACCTGTTAGAATTGGGCAAACAGATCAGTTCTTGGTCCATGGTGGACAAGGCCTGAACATCCTCTTTGAAGACGGACATATCGCCTTTATCAAGATCGATGATCAAGCCAATCTTCCCGACCATCCTTTCTTCAATCGAATTGGCGTACGCATTGCTGGTGTCGATCCAGATGATAGTTCGCTTGGACCAAGTTATTGGCATCCATTCAAAGCATCGCCTACTCCCAATCGCTAATAGCCCTGTTCTTCAGAGGGAACGCGAGTTCTTAGTAAGCCGCTACGAATCCGTCGTTTGCGTTAGAGGTCGAGCTGAAAGTTGATCCACTCGTGATTGGCAACTGCGCCATACGATTCGTAAAAGCGAATGGCAGGCTCGTTCCAATCCAAGGCTTGCCAAGCCATCCCAGAAAATTCGCGGCGTTTCGCTTCTTCGATCAGTGCTTCCATCAGCCGCCTTCCGATACCTTGGCCACGATACTCTTGGGTAACGAGAAGGTCTTCGAGATAAAGCCTTTGCCCTTTCCAAGTCGAATACCGAATATAGTAAAGCGCAAATCCAATCAGCTTTTCCCGTTCGGAGGAACCGTGCGTTGCAACGAGGGCGTACCACACGGGATGCGAACCGAATCCTGATTCGACGAAATGATCAAACGAGACGGTCACTTCGTCGGGAGCTCTTTCAAACTCGGCCAGCTCGTGGATGAGCTGCATCATTTCATGGCAATCGCTTCGCAGGGCCGCGCGAATGCGAATCTCTTGAGAATCGTCATTCTTCTGGGCTACTTCGTTGTTCATAACGGCTCCCGAGCGCACGATAGGTGTGCCCGTTTTTTCTTCTTCATCAAATGATTATCATGTGGCATCGCAATTTTAGTGGATCCACAAGAGCTCGCCATGACTACCCCTCTGCTCCTCTCGGTTGTATTTGGATATTTCCTATTACTATTGGGAATCGCATGGTACACATCGCGAGGAGCCGGTGAGCATTCCTTTTATTCTGGGGATCGCAAAAGCCTTTGGTGGGTTGTCGCATTTGGGATGGTTGGAACGTCACTTAGCGGCGTGACCTTTATCAGCGTTCCAGGAGCCGTCCAAACGCAGCATTGGAGTTACCTTCAAGTCGTCTTGGGGTATGTCTTGGGATATTTTGTGGTCGCAGGAATCTTACTCCCGATCTATTACCAGCTGCAATTGACCAGCATCTATGGATACCTGCGACAACGATTCGGTGATACCAGTTATCGAACAGGGAGCGGAATCTTCATCGTGAGCCGGCTCGTCGGTGCTACGATCCGCATCTACATCGTCCTGAACGTAATCCATGTCTTCTTGCTAAAAGATATGGGGATTCCCTTTGTGGCAACCAGCTCGGTCGTGATGATGATGATCTTCCTTTATACGCTTCAAGGCGGCGTAAAGACGATCGTTTGGACCGATACTTTTCAAACGCTCTTCATGCTTGCAGCTTTAGTGGGCACCATTCTGCATATCATGAATGACCCGCTCATGGAAAATGTCACGAGCGACTTTATGAAAAGCCCACTGCTCGAAGTTTTCAACACCGATTGGAAGTCGGATACCTATTTCTTGAAGCAAATCATCAGCGGGATATTTATCACGATCGCCATGACGGGGCTCGATCAAGAAATGATGCAAAAGAACCTCAGCGTTCGAACGCTCAAAGACGCCCAGAAGAATATGGTGGTCTTCAGTATCGTGCTTCTCTTGGTCAATATTCTTTTTCTAGCACTAGGCGTATTGCTCTACCTCAAAGCCAATCAACTTGGGCTACCTTCCTTTGAAAAACGAACCGATGAACTTTTCCCGACACTAGCATTGCAGAACTTCCCATTCTGGATCGGACTGCTATTTATCGTCGGACTGATCAGCGCGTTGTTCCCTAGTGCTGACGGGGCACTTACGGCTCTGACGGCAAGCACTTGCATCGACTTTATTGGGATTCGCGAGCGGGGATGGTCGGAATCCCAACAGAAGATCGTCCGCAAATCGGTGCACTTGGCAATGACCTTTGTTTTCCTGCTCTTCATACTTTGGTTCTACTGGCGGCAGGACGGGACCATCATCACGACCCTGCTAACTCTTGCCGGCTTCACGTATGGCCCCCTTTTGGGACTCTTCGCGTTCGGGATTCTGACCAAAGCTCGGCCTCGCGAGCCAGCGGTACCGGCCATTTGCCTTATCGCTGCCGTGGGAACTTATTTTCTGCGAGAATACAGCCCCGCTCTTTTTAGCGGGTACAAAATGGGATTTGAAACCTTGCTGGTCAATGCAGGAATCACTTTTGGGCTATTGGCTTTGAGTTCCGTGGGAAATGGGACGATAACCACGAATCTCGCTGCTTCGGACGGGAAGGAAATGGCCGGCTGAGGCCAATAGCCCTTGGCGGTTTGACCGAGGATCGATATACTCCGGGATTCCCTGGCGAAAGCGATCAAGGTGGATTGCTATTATTGGAAAGCCATAGAAGTCGAAAGCCTTTTTGAACATGACCAAACAAAAAACGCACAAGGCCACCAAGAAGCGGTTCCGATTGACTGCCAATGGCAAGGCAAAGCACCGCAAGGCAGGCACGTCTCACTTGGCCGTTCGTAAAACGCCCAAGCGAATTCGACAACTTCGAGGCACGAAATGCGTCGCGACCAACATGGAGCGAGTCATTCATAACTGCCTCAAGGGTAACAGCCTGTAATCTTTTTTGAATCGGGTTTTAGTCCAAGTTTCTGGGTTCAACATCCGCGCCTTGCAGTGTTATTTGCATTGCAACTCAAGCCTTGATGGCTTGCAGGGTAGCCCGACCCGCATCGATGAAGTCGTCGATGATTGCGGAGACCTGAGAGACAAAGTGTAGAAGGTTGCTCAACCATGAGAACCAGGAAGGGTGCCGCAAGGCGCCAAGCAAAGCGTCGTTTATTCCGACGCGCAAGTGGTTATGTCGGTGGACGTCGTCGTCTGTACCGAACCGCAAAGGAAAACTTGGTCCGCGCTGGCGTGTTCGCCTATCGCGACCGTCGTCGTCGTCGTCGCGACTTCCGCCGCCTATGGATCATTCGTATCAGTGCTGCGGTTCGTCAGTTCGACCTTCGATACAGCCAATTCATCAATGGCTTGCTCAAAGCCAATATCCAGTTGGATCGAAAGCAACTCTCCGAACTCGCGATCAACGATCCAGCAGCGTTCGAACAAATCGTCGTTCAGGTCAAGAAGGCATTGGCCATCGCGTAAGGCCGTCCTTGTTTGACGAACGGATCCAATTGAGTGGGGCAGACAACTGCCCCACTTTTTTTGGTGAGATGGCTCCGTGATTGCGGCATGAAGAACGGTGGATTTTCAACATGTCTTTGAATGCATTTCTCGAAAGTTTGGATCGACTCCTCCAAGAGGCTAAAGCTCAACTCGACAACTGCAACAATGCAGATTTGTTAGAGCAAGCCAGAATCGAATTTCTAGGAGCGAAGAACGGACGGTTCAAAGCGGCCCAGAAAGAGATGGGATCGATCTCAGGCGAAGACAAGCCTGCAGCTGGAAAGAAGTTCAACGAAGTTCGGGTGGCGTTGCAAACGCTGTTTGATGACGCAACACAAAAGCTCGGCGATGCTCGCTCGGCTTCCAAAGGCCCCGCGCTTGATCCAACGCTTCCCGGTCTCCGTCCTTCATTGGGCCACTTGCATCCATTGACGCAAACGATGGAGCATCTCAAAGAGATCATGGGACGCCTTGGATTCTCCGTCACCGAGGGCCCTGAGGTCGAGGATACGTGGCACAACTTCGTCGCCCTCAATATTCCCGAAGATCACCCAGCACGCGATCCACTCGATAATTTCTATCTTGCGACCGCAGCGAAGGGTGCGCCCACGGGAACCGATGCTGCCTTGCTTCGAAGTCAGACGAGTACGGTGCAAATCCGTGTTATGGAAGCCACGCAACCACCGCTTCGAATCATTTCGCTCGGACGTGTGTATCGCCCAGACGAAGCCGACGCCACACACTTTCCGATGTTTCACCAAATGGAAGGTCTTTGGGTCGATCGCCATGTGACGATGGCTCAACTGAAGAGCGTCCTTCGATTGTTTGCAACCAATTACTTGGGTGGCGATGTCAGCATTCGATTTCGTCCATCGTTCTTTCCATTCACGGAACCAAGCGTGGAAGTCGACTTCCTTTGGAACGACAACTGGATCGAATTTGGTGGTGCAGGGATGGTCGATCCCAACGTTTTGGAAGCGGTTGGATATGATCCCAATGAATACACCGGATTTGCTTTTGGTTTAGGGATCGAGCGTCTTTGTATGCGACGATTTGGTATCACCGACATTCGCGATCTCTATCGCAATGACGTCCGCTTTCTACGACAATTCTAGAATCCTCACCGCTGCTTATTGCATTGGGGTCCACATATGTTAGTTGCCTGGGATTGGCTGTCGCAGTACGTTCTCTTGGATATGTCGCCAGACGAATTGGCGCTCAAACTGGCGTTGTCTGGATTGAACCATGAGTCGACTCAAATCGTTGGAAGCGATACCGTCATCGACTTGGAAGTGACCAGCAATCGTGGCGACTGCCTTGGACACATCGGTATCGCTCGAGAAGTAGCAGCTCTCTATGGGCGTGAAGTTTGCATTCCGGCCCCAACCTGCCAAGAGAAGAAAGGGACCACCGCAGCATCGGCCATTCGCGTCGAGAATCAATTTCCCGAAGGCTGTCCTCGCTATACTGCCCGCGTGATTCGCGGCGTCAAGATTGGACCAAGTCCCGAATGGATGGTTCGACGCCTGCAGGCCATCGGGCTCAAATCGATCAACAATGTGGTCGATGCAACCAACTATGTCATGATGGAATGTGGCCAACCACTTCATGCGTTCGATTACGATCTATTGCATGGCCAACAAATCATTGTTCGCCCCGCGAAACTCAAAGAGACGTTTGAGGCGATCGATCATCGTACGTATACGCTCGATCCAAGCATGGTCGTGATTGCCGATCGCGATCGCGCCGTGGCACTCGGCGGTGTCATGGGAGGAGCACAATCGGAAGTTTCCGATGCAACCGTCAATGTCTTGATCGAGGCAGCTGACTTTACCCCGATGGCGATCCGCAAGGCTGCTCGTGCATTGCGTCTTCACTCGCCTTCATCCTATCGGTTCGAGCGAAAAGTCGATCCCATGGGATTGGATTGGGCCAGCCGTCGCTGTTGCCAATTGATTCTCGAGATGGCGGGTGGTGAACTCTTGGAAGGGATGGTCGATACCAGCGGCAATCCTGCTCCCCGCAATTCGATCACCTTGCGCCGCTCACAAATCCTCCGAGTCCTCGGAATCGAGGTTCCTTGGGAGGAAACAATAGCGATTCTCAAGCGATTAGGCTGTGAGGTTACCGAAAGCACCAAGGATCAGCTAGAGTTTCTCGCGCCTTCGTGGAGGCACGATCTCACACGCGAAATTGATCTCATTGAGGAGATCGCTCGCATCCATGGTTACGATCGCATACCCGAAAACGTCCTCGTCCCGATGACTCCCTCTTCGAAACGCCCGAAAGATGTGATGCTCGATCGCGTTCGATCGGTGTTGATTTCGGGCGGTTTCGATGAAGCCCTTACCCCGAGTATCGTCACCAAGAATCTTAATGACATCGGCGATTCCTGGAATGCCAATCCTTCCTGGACCACGCAGACGCCGCTATTGGAAGGTGCAACATTCTTGCGACGTAGCTTGGTACCAAGCTTGCTTCAAGTTCGACTCTTCAACCAGAGTCAAAGTCAATCGCAGGTCAATCTTTTTGAAACCGCCGTCGTATACCTGGGAGACGGTAAACGAGGCCATCTCCCGTCCGAACAAGTAACGCTCGGCATGGTTTCATGCTTGGACCTACGCGCGGTCCGCGGACTTATCGAAGAGATGGTTCTACGAGTTGCGGGCGCGTGCTCGTATCAAATGGAAGAATTCGCCGCTCCCTTGCTAGCGGATGGAAGCGGGTTGCGTTTGACACAGGGAAGTCAACCGTTTGGTTGGATGGGCTTGCTCCATCGTCGTATTCGCGACAGTTGGAAACTCGATGGCGATATCGTCGTCGCGGAACTCAACCTCGATTGGTTCATTGAAAACATCTGTTTGGTTCCGCGGCTGAAAGCAATCAGTCCGTTCCCTGCCATCGTTCGCGACTTGAACCTAGTGGTCGACGAATCGTTGCGATGGCAAACACTCGAACGTACCATTGTGGAAGCTGGCGGCCCCTTGCTATCGAATGTTGAGTTTCGCGAAATCTATCGTGATGCCAAGAAGGATGGCGAAAGCAAGAAGCGAGTCCTTTTCAGCGTTCATTTGCAGAGTGCCTCGCAGACATTGACGAGCCAACAGGCGGACGAATCCATGCAACGGATCGTAGCGTCGTGTGAAAAGCATTATCAAGCCAAACTGCTCGCTTAGGAGATCCTCATGACTTGGTCGCTTGAAAAAGATTGTGTCGTCTGGTCTCAACACGGATGGCAGCTATCGATGGATCTTTCTAAGGCTGTCCAGGGACTTCAAATTGCGAATCCATCTCGCGACGGTTATCACGAGAACGTTTTTTCGATGCGTTTAGCATCGACGCTAGAACGTCCTTATGATGCCTACGTTCGCGGTAATGATTGGGTGGCTAAATTCGCAGAAGACGAGGATCGCAATTTCGGAATTCAACTCGATTGCCGCATCCTCCATTCCAATACCGAGAGCATCGTATTCGACTATTGGGTAAGCGTGCAGACTCCAACCCTATCGAGCCATCCGGTGGTGGGTCTCGACTTCGAGGAGATGGTCGGTACGGATCGCGTGCTCCACTATCGTCCCGAGAAAACATCCCTGCGAGATGTAGCCGTTATTGACGAGCTTCCGGCAGTGGCCGAAATGACGAAGCCCTGCCCCGAGCATTCTGCGGCGTTAGGATTGCGAGGTACCCAACGGCATCCGGTATACACCATGTTGATGGTACACCCAACCGACCAGCGCGACATTTCATGGAGTCGCGCGTCGGATGGTGACCCCGAAAAGAAAGCCGCCGATGGACTACGGTTGCATTTGTTTGGGGAATTCATGGAGAAGGGTGTGCTGCGTCGAGCTCGATTGCGATATATCGCCAGCGTTCGATCCATGAATGCTGACGCTCTCGACCATCTCTATCACGCATTCCTCAATAGCCCACTGCCGCTCGATACGTAAGAGATCTTGAAGAGATCGCCGATCGAACCAGCGTTCTCCGACGCGGCATCACCGCATGGCGAACCCATGCGGTGATGAAACAACGGGAACTACAGAAAACGAGGTGCTTCCCACTATTTCTGCTTGACCACTTTGGCGAGCCCCACATCGATGTATTGGCCACCACCCGTTTGATGGCAATGGACCGCAATGCGATTCTTCCCCGCCTTCAACTGCTGGCGTGCAGCAGGGGAAAGATGTCGATGGCTATAGTGCACCGTATAGCCTTCCCATTGCTCGACCAATGCACCATTGATGTAGATCTCGACGTTCTCATCGTGATGGACCATCCATTGCAAGTCGGTTAGATCGTCTTGAGTGATTTCGATATCTCTAACCAGCCAAATATCTGGAGTGGACCAGGTCGTATGGACCGAAGTTCCAGGCGTTTGAGCCGTTCCAAAACCAGATCGGCCTCGCTTCCACGACGTCGCATCGTACGCCGTTTTTGTCCATTCGGCGGCAGGCTTCTCCGTGGTATAAGACCACTCGGCTGGTTCCGTCGATGCAACGGCAACGACTTCCGTAACCTTGGGAGGCTTGGGGATAGCAGCCCACTTCGATGCCTTCGTTTGATCGCGCTGGGCCCACTTTTTCCAGAGCGATCCATCGTACAAGAACTGTACGAATACTCCGCCAACAACAGGCCGAGCCGTGAAGCCAACCTTCTTGGCGTTCTTGGTCCGATACCAGTCGGTCAACGGAGAGCGATCAGGTGTTTCGTTGATAAACTTCATCACCGGATTCACGAGGGCATCGAAATCCTCGCGATTTTGGGTCAAGGTTGCGGTCCATAGAATCCAGTCGAGTTTGGTGTACCCTTCGCGATTGTCGAGAGGCAATCCAAACTCATTCTGGGTCTTTCGATAGAAGGCCATTTCCTGCTGAGCAACGGATGCAGGAAACAACTTTAGACCAAGAATACGATCCCAAATCAAATTGTATTTTTGGCTCCAACTTCCCTGTTTATCGAATGCCAACCGATAGTGATCTCCTTCGGCGGCTTCTTGAACCCATCGCGCTGCAAAACTTCGCGCCACTGAATAGTATTGATCGGCTTGCGACTGATCGCCTCGCATCTCGCACAGTTTGGCATAGGCTCCCAATGCACAGATGGCCTTGACGCTCAAGTTGACGTTATGCGCTAGGTGGCCTGCAAAGTCGTCGGTGCACAATTGATTCTCGGGATCAAAGCCCTTTTCTTTGAGATACTGCGCCCACTTTTCCAGAGTCTTCCAATACCTCTCTGCAAAACTTGGGTTTCCTTCCATTTGGGCGACAGCAGCCATCAAAATCAAAAGATTGCCGCATTCTTCGACGGGCATCTGGTTCTCTTCGGTTCGCTCGCCACCACCATAAACCTGTCCATTCGCGAGAGGATAGGTTCCAAGATCATGGGGCGCGAAAGGAAATTTCCATCGTTCACTTTCCGCATAGTTCATGAACGGAACAAGAAACGATTTGGCTAACGAAGGTCCAAACAGCAGAAACTGAGGCGCCATCGGATAGAAAACATCCGATGTGGCTACGCAACCATTGGAATGATTTTCCTTGGAAAACTGCATCGGTTGGCCATTGGCATCCGCTACGAATTTGCCAGCGGCAAAACACTGACGATAACAAAGTGCTCCAAGCTGTTCGTAGTTCTCACCTCCCGCTTTTCGGAGGTCAGCCATGAGTTCGCGATCGAAGGCTTCACATCGTGCAACGAGATCCGCATAAGATCGTTTGGCAGCTTGCAAAAGATCCTTCGCTTCCCAACCATTGCGACGCCAATAGGGTCGCAGATCTTCTTTCATATACTGAATCGAATAGAGGTCATCATAGGCAACAAGAAACCATTTCGATGTTGCTTGCTGTACCTTTCCAAATCCGACTTGAAGCTGATTCTCGTTCCAAGTCGCACCGGACTCAGAAGGCGCTGCAAGGTACAAATATCCCCAATCGATTCGCAGATCATCTCCGCTTTTGCCAAGAATGTTCTGAGCCTTCGAACCAACAGCCCGCACCGTCAGGCCGTCGATCGTTGGTTTTGACCACTCCGATTTTTGATTGGGTTCTTGCAAAGCAATTTCAGGCATTGCATCAAAGGTCACTTCGACATCATGACCTTTGCCATCCAAGGATCGCACATCATAGGTGAGATAGGTGATAGGCCACGAAAGCAGGTCGATGCTTTCTGGAAGCATCGGAGTCATGAAGGTCACTTTCAACTCGATCGAATCATTTTGAAAGACATAGACCGTTCTCGTTGGATAAACCGTCACGCTCTTTTGTGGCAAGGCTGGCATGGTCGAAGGCTCTTTGCCCATGACGCGAAATGACTTTCCATCGATCTTGACCGCACTCATCATCCGATGAGGCTTACCAGTCCAGTGAGTCGTATCCACCGCATGGAGTTCGTCCCCTTGCGACCAGATACTAAAATAGGGATCGCAGGCAACCAAAGGGACGGCAGGTGGCCGAAGTGGTTGTTGCGATGAAACGGATGCCGCACAAACGGCAAGCAACAGAAGGGAGAGAACACGAACCATTTCACGAGATTCCATGATTAAGATTTGAAACCCTGGATGTTGTCTCAACTGCAACTCAGAGATGCCTATCTTGAACGAATCGGCTCATCTGCTTTGCGCTCAGGTGATCGAGCCGAACCATACAGAATACAGCTCACCAGAGACGTACACGAGAATCGTGGGTTCGATTCTCAACATCCACTTTTGAAACAAAGCTCGAAAGCTATGTCACTAGTGTGGTACGGCGACGAGTGCTTGAGAAGGAACCGCAGCATTCTAGGACAATGATTAGGATCATTTCCGCGACAAACGCTGAAGGGATCTTAGAGCTACCGAGAAATTGCTGCAGTTGGCTTGGCAAAGGGAGCTTCTGGAGCACGAACTTCGCATCGATCCGATTCCCATGGCCAATCCTGATCGAGATACCTTTTCTTGAGCCATTCGGTGAGCTCCACGCGATCCATCGCTTGATTCCAAAGCGGACGCAACGACCGCAACCGCACAAGCCCCGGTGATTCGACGAGGACACGATGCGGTTCAAAGTCCCAACGAATCGAAACCGGTGCCAAATAAATGGGATCCCCCATGGCATTCTCATCAGGCAAGCCACCAACGATGGCACCGATTCCTGTTCTCCATATAGTTTCTCCCACGACTCCCGCTGGAAAAATCGAAACCGAAGATCCTGAAAGGAGTGCCTGCTGGATGGTTCTTTTTCCACCTTGAAATGGAGTGACTGGCAACCACCAATGCGTCCAAAAGTAGGCGAGTGAACTCCACCATCCATGGCATTCATAACGCCAATTGCGATAGCTCCCTCGAGGAAAGACGGTCAAATTGCGATCGTAGAACTGCTTACCAAGCAACATAGCCGATACCGAGTGTATCACTCGCTTCAACGGCAAATGCTCAGGACAGGCCAGCGATATCGCAAAACCATCCAAGAACGAAGTATGCCCAGCGAAGTAGAGCACGCTGCCGCGTTCTAACTCCCAGTGACGATGCACTTCATAGGTAATCCCAGCTTCCCGCATGAACCGTCGACATGCTCGCGGCATGCAGTATTGCTCTTCGCGATATGCCCGCGGAAAACGATAAAGTGCAAGAGTGGAAGCGAAGGTCACGATGGAACAATTCGAAATGAGAATCGGGCGGAAGGATCACTACCTTACCACTCGCCCACGCTTCTATTCTCATCGCCAAATGTCGAAAATCCAGTTCCTAGCAACGTCCTTGGCTCAGAATTAGCGAGACATTGTTTATCCCAAACCGTAAAGGCGTCTCGCAATCAATAACACAATCACGATGGCTCCCACTCCACATAGAATCCACCACCAATTGTGTGGTGACTGAAAAAAGGGAACTTCGTCCTTCGGATCGCTTCCCACGGGATATCCTCCTTCACCCAAATAACCATTTGCAACATTGAACGCGACCTTCATTCTACGTGATTGCAATCGCAACCGCTATTGCGAGTTGAGACGTGAAGTCGCATGGTAGTTGGAATGTGGCTTTGGTATGTTGCAGGAAGTGAACGACGAATTCCATTGTCCTTTCCTGGAGGCATCAATCATGCTGAAGAAGTCCCTCGTCACTCTTGGAATCGGTGTCGTTGTTGGGTGTGGAACCTATACATTGTCCCAAGAACCCAAGCCAGCTCCACAACAAAAGAAAGACGATATCCCTCAGGTAACAAAGGAACATCCAGTAAGTTTCTGGATGGAACGCAAACTCGAACTTTCCAAATCGATCCTCGAATCGCTAACCAAAGCCGACTTCGCGGCGCTGGAAAAATCTTCGGAACAATTGCGGGTTCTTGGAAAGATGGAAGCATTCGTCCGTCGCAAAAACGATGATTATCGCGCTCAACTTCGCAATTTCGAATTAGCAACGAACGATCTCATTCGCCAATCGAAAAGAAAGAATGCAGAAGGCGCTACGTTGGCATTCAATCAACTCACCACCAGCTGTGTCGCTTGCCATGTCATCATTCGCGAGAACCCAACCGAATAAAGAATTGTCGCAACTCACGATGTCGAATCCGGTTGATTTGACATGCTTTGTTACAACCCTGCCTGAGAAAACTTCATATGCACCAAGGGAGTGATACGAAAGGTCGCACCGACTGGCATGGTAATTCGCTTGGGATTGTTTTGTAATAAGAGATAGAGGGTTAGGCCGAAGAATGGAATAGGCACCTTCCCTGATGCGATTCATCGAATGCATCAGGTGTTCCGTTCGTGAAGGATCGGTCACTCGTTGTTTTATTGAAGAGCGTGAGGCGTTGAATGATTCATGAAGTATCTGGGGACATTCTCCTTTCCAAAGCGCAAGCCATAGCGCACGGTGTTGCACCGAATGACCATTTCGATGCAGGCTTGGCATTGGCACTGCGTGAAAAGTGGCCATCGATGGCCAAGGATTTTCGGCACTACGCCCATCAGACTCATCCAAAGCCTGGCGAGCTCTGGACGTGGAGCGGCGTTGGTGGAGTACGCATCTTTAACTTGCTGACTCAAGATGGAGATCATGGGCATGGATCGCGACCTGGTCGTGCAAGCATCGCCAATGTCAATCATTGCTTGAAGCGTCTGCGTCACGAGATCGAAAAAGAAAAGATCGAAAGCATTGCGTTGCCTGCCTTGGCAACCGGCGTTGGCGGACTTTCTTGGTCTGATGTCAAGCCGCTCATTCAACAGGCGCTCGGGGATCTACCGATTCCTGTTTACGTCTATGTGACCTACCACAAAGGCCAACAGGCAACCGAAGCCTGATCGAGTTTGCTTTGATTCTGAGCACATGGAAAGCTCCGTTGGCCTCGTGTTGATGGAGCTTTCTTTTTTGGAAATCACTCAATCGTTACGACATCGTTTCTCGTCGTACCCAAACCACTAAAGATGGATGAGTAGCAATCGAAATGATAAGCCCAACGATCCAACCCTTTTCAATCCCCTTGGAAGATGTTGCCGAATCCTATTCAACTTCGGTAGATCATGGTTTGGAGTTAGAGGAAGCAAGAGCCCGTCTGGAGAAGTATGGAAACAATCGCTTGCAGGAACCACCGAGGACTCCTCTATGGGTTCGACTGCTTGCTCAGTTTCAAAGCTTAATCATTGGCTTGTTAATTGTTTCGGCCATCATCGCAGGATTTCTGGGAGAGTGGATCGATTCGATCGTGATCCTTCTCATCGTTGCGCTCAATGGGATTTTAGGCTTCTTTCACGAAGATCGCGCCGAACGCGCACTTTTGGCACTTCGCAAACTGTCGGCCCCGATGGCGAAAGTCTTTCGTGGAGGCCACCTCCACACCATTCCTGCCGAAGAATTGGTCCCGGGTGATGTCTTGATTGTTGAAGCAGGTGATCGCGTCAGCGCTGATGCTCGCTTGGTCAAATCCTTTGGATTGCAAGTGATCGAGGCTTCACTTACCGGGGAATCCACTGCTGTCCAAAAGAATCATCGCGACCAGCATGACGCCACAACACCGCTGGCCGATCGAACCAATATGGTCTTCACGGGAACGACTGTCGCTTCTGGAAAAGGGGTGGCGATCGTAACCTCAACCGGCATGCAAACGGAAATGGGCTCGATCGCTGGTATGCTGGAGACCGGCGAAAGCGAACCCACTCCTCTCCAGAAGAAGTTGACCGAACTGGGTAGGATCATGGTCGTAGGTTGCCTACTGATCGTATCCATCATTTTCATGTTGCATTTATGGCGAGGCGGCAACCTCTTTGAGATTTTCCTGATCAGCGTAAGCCTTGCCGTTGCTGCCATTCCCGAGGGTCTGCCCGCGATCGTGACCATCACTTTGGCCATCGGGGTCAATCGTATGGCCAAGCGCAAGGCCATCGTCCGCAAACTGCCGAGCGTCGAAACCCTCGGATGCGTCTCCGTGGTCTGCACAGACAAAACAGGGACGCTCACCAGCAACGAAATGATGGTGACGCAAATCCATACGATCGATGGCTACTTCAGTTTGACGGGCAATGGCTTTTCGGCGGAAGGACGCATCGTCCTAGAACATTCACCTGCATTGGGTGGTTCTCCTACCAATGCCACACAGAGCCAAGAACATGTGCGAGTGATCGAGCAAGATATGCTTTGGTTGCTTCGAGTGGGTGCCATGTGCAACAACTCTGAATGGAATTGGAATGCTGTGGACAGGAAAGCGGAAGTCAGTGGCGATCCTACCGAAATCGCATTACTTGTCGCCGCCGCCAAGCATGCGCATACGGGAACATCGCTTCACGTACAATTGCTTCATGAGAACCCTTTTGATTCCGATCGCAAGATGATGTCGCAGGTCTATCGACTTCCCGATGAGTCGATATTCATGGTCGCCAAGGGAGCCCCCGAAGTCATTCTTGGGCGTTGCACTCACATTCGTTGCCTAGGGCAAGACCGCCCACTAAACGCTGCGGATCGCGAATGGGCATCCCATCATCAACGCTCACTGGCGGACCAAGCTCTTCGCGTTCTGGGCCTCGCTTATCGCCCATCTTCCAGCGATCCAGCCGATCACCGTCAGGAATCCGACTTCATTTTCTTGGGGTTGGTGGGAATGATGGATCCTCCTCGGCCCGAAACGGAACAGTCGGTTGGGCGTTGCTTGGATGCAGGTATCCTTCCTGTGATGATTACCGGAGATCATCCAGCCACCGCGATGGCCATCGCAAAGTCTCTCCATATCACCGATGGCAACGATCAGTTGCTCTGCGGTCCCGAACTAGAGACGATGACCGACGAAGTATTGCGATCCAAAGTGGAATCGATTCGCGTATACGCTCGCGTCAGCGCGCAGCATAAACTTCGCATCGTCAATGCTTGGAAGTACCATGGTTATGTCGTGGCGATGACAGGCGATGGAGTCAACGATGCGCCTGCCGTCAAAGCGGCGGACATAGGTATCGTGATGGGTATTGCTGGAAGCGATGTTGCCAAAGAATCATCCGACATGATTTTGGCCGACGATAATTTTGCAACTATCATCAATGCAGTCGAAGAAGGACGAAGCATTTATGAAAACATTCAAAAGTTCCTTCACTTCTTGCTCGCCTGCAATACCAGCGAGATTCTTTTCATGTTCACGGGAAGTTTGATCGGGTGGCCTACGCCCTTGGTCCCTATTCAGATTCTGTGGATCAATTTGGTAACTGATGGAGTTCCAGCTCTCTCGTTGGCCATGGAACCGATCGAAAAACAATTGATGGCGCGACCGCCTCGCGATCCTAAAAGGCCGTTTCTTCCAATAGACCGAATGCTGCAGATCGGCCTCCATGGCTTGCTGATGGCCGTCGTAGCCTTGGTGGCATTTGGGATCTACTACCACGACAACGAAGAGTCCTTGATTGTGGCAAGGACTGTGGCGTTCTGCACGATTGCAATGACTCAAGTGTTCTTCTCGATGGGCTGCAGGAGTTTCACCAAAACGATGCCACAACAAGGATGGTTTACCAATCCAACCATCTTTTTAGCGATGCTACTGTCGCTGATCGTTCAAGTAGCGGTCGTCACGTTTCCCTGGACGTCTCATCTATTGAATACCGTTCCTTTGGGGATTCAAGAATGGATCGTGGTCCTCTTGCTGTCCTTGTTTCCGGTAACTCTAATCGAAGTTTACAAACTCCTTCGCTTCCATAGCTGGACATCGAGATAACCATGTCGAAAGAAGACATTCGAGAAATTGTTCGAAGACTTCATCAAGAAGTTGGACAAACCCAAGAGCTGGACCAACCCTCGATCGAAGCTCTGCGTTCGATTATGGGCGAGATCCAGGAGCTGCTCGACAAACAACAAGAGAGCTCAGAGTCGAGTACGCTGTCGGAGCGTCTATCGAATTGGGTCTCCCAACTCGAAGCACGACATCCTCAGTTGACATCCCTTCTTTCGCAAGTGACAGATCGACTTTCGGATATGGGCATTTAGTAGCAAGTTTTACCCATGAAAACTCGAGCTGCGGTCGATTACGCGATTATGTCTTTGATGACGCGACCATAGAGATCGGTGAGTCGGAAATCGCGACCTGCCCAACGATAGGTTAGCTTCTCATGATCGAATCCCATGAGGTGCAACATGGTAGCGTGCAGGTCATGAACGTGCATCCGATTTTCGACGGCCTTGAATCCAAATTCATCGGTTGCCCCATACACTTGCCCACCCTTGACTCCGCCACCCGCCATCCAAACGGTGAATCCGTAGTGATTGTGATCGCGGCCGGTCATCGTCCCTGCATTCGATCCTTGCTTGGGCATCTCGACCGTGGGTGTGCGACCAAATTCGCCCCCGAAGATCACCAGCGTTTCATCCAGCAACCCAAGACGCTTGAGGTCGAATAGAAGGGCCGCCAACGGCTTGTCACATTGTCCTGCCAACTTGCGATGCTCGCGTTCGAGATGATCGTGATTGTCCCACGGCTGTCCATCACCGTGCCAGAGCTGCACAAAGCGTACGCCTCGTTCCACCAAGCGACGAGCAATCAAAAGCTGACGCGCGTGGACTCCCGTGCCGTACATATCGCGAACATGCTGTGGTTCGCGAGTGATATCGAAGGCATCGCTGGCCTCCGTCTGCATTCGATAGGCTAGTTCCATCGATTGAATTCGAGCTTCAATCAACGGATCCGAATGCCGTGACTCTCGGTGCTTGGCATTCATCGCTTGAATGAAATCGAGCTGAGCTCGCTGCGATTCCAGGGGCAAGTGTGGATTCGCAACGTTTTCAATCAGCTTATCCACCGATTCGTGATTGGTATTCACATACGTGCCTTGGTAGATTCCCGGCAAAAATCCCGACTGCCAGTTCTGGGATTCTTGAATCGGATACCCTCCCGGACACATGGCGATAAAGGCCGGAAGATTCTGATTTTCCGTCCCAAGCCCATAGGTTAGCCATGACCCGACACTCGGACGAACCAAACGTGGCTCGCCCGTATTCATCAAAAGCAACGAGGGTTCATGGTTGGGCACATCGGCATGCATCGATCGAATCACGCAAATATCATCGATGTGCTGCGCCAAATTCTGAAACAGCTCGCTCACTTCGATTCCAGATTGACCATATCGCTGAAAGTGAAACGGACTTGGATAGAGTGAACCCGTTGGACGTTCGGTGCGAGGCGTCTCGCCAGGCATTGGCTTGCCCGCATACTTGGTCAACATGGGCTTAGGATCGAACGTATCAACGTGCGATGGCCCACCGTTAGCAAAGATGTGAATGACATGCTTGGCCTTCGCAGGAAAGTGCGGAGCCTTGGGAAGCATGGGATTGGATTGCCGCTCTTCCGCAACCGCATACTCCTGCATCAACGGGTGCAGGGCCAATGCTCCGAAGCCCATTCCACAACGCATCAAAGCGTCACGGCGCGAGCATTGCAACGATCGAATATCGGGTTGGTTCATTTCAATGGCATCCTAATCGACAAAGCAAAACTCATTGGTAGCAAGCAGGGCTTGGGCTAGTTGCGCATAGGCCGAGTACTCGCGTTGAAGCTCGCTCCCTGCAAAATGCTCTTTGCTTCGGTAGACTTCCTGGGAATCCTGGGTAAGGAATATTTGGCTAGACCACTTAAATCCGTCAGAGTTTTCATCGGCACCACAGTCGACGATGAAATCAATCGTATCACCTGCTGCACAGTCGACCTTCGAAACGGCAGCCTTCTCTTTTCCATTCTTGCATGACCACTCGCCGAGCACTTCGCTTCCATTCTTCACGATATAGGCTTTGATTCCATCGCCAGCCTCTGCGGGATGCTGCAATTGACCATCGATCCTTAGATTTCCAGCATGCGGAGCCGTCCATCGACGTATGGCAACCCGTTCGGCACCGCCACCAGGATGTCCTCCCCCTTCGTCCAACATCACCCATCCCAACGTTGGATCAGGCAGTGCAGGACCACCTTTCCACTGCTTATTGGCATACACGGGTAAATCCTGAAACGCTTCGAGCTTCTTCTGCTCGCGATTCCATGTGCCATAACCGTAACGCCAAGTTGCATGAGGAACCTTGGCCGATTCGGAAGGTCCAATCTTCGCCAGATAGGACTGAGCCCACTGCCATTCTTGCGGTTCAGGATTGCGAGCCAATACTTGTTGAAACAAGTATTTGATCGCCGCATCATGCGAACGTACTTGCCCTTTATCCTGCTTCGCGACTTGCTCGGTGGCTTGGTCACCAAGGCGGCTCGCAACGTGTCGTACCCAACCACTATTCAATGCAAACAAACCTTGCTGAGGTACCGTGGTCACAGCCCGTCTCGGAGAATGCGAATCCGGATTTGCAAAGTCGAATGATCGAAAGAGCCCAGGCAAGTTTTGGCGATCGATATAGGCATACATCGTTCTTCGCTTGGGATAGGGAGCTTCATGAATCTTGACACTCGCTCCCCCGATACTTCGATCCATTTCACCAGTGGTAACCAACATGGCATCCAAGTAGGACTCCAGCTCCATTCGGCCACGATTTGCTTTCCACCACAATCGGTTTTCAGGATCTTTCGCCAACCCATCCGATCGCTGTTCGCTCGTTTGACGGTAGGTCGCGGACGTTACGATTCGCTGAATCAACTTTTTGGTACTCCACCCCTCCCGAACGAATGCGATCGCCAAATGGTCGAGCAAATCTTGCTGCAACGGGGATTCGCATCGAAGTCCAAAATCGCTTGTGGAATCGACGAATGGCGCCCCCATGATCCAATCCCAAACGCGATTGACGTAGACGCGAGCTGTGAGTGGGTTTTGTGGGGACGCAATCGCGTTCGCGACGTCGATCCGACCGCTACCGGTATTCAAAGGCACGGGCTCTTTAGAGAGGAACGAAACAAACTTTCGCTCAATCGTATCGCCGCGGTTTCCTGGCTGGCCACGCAAGAAAATATACGACGGCTTCGGATCTTCTTTATCCACCATGCGAAGTGGTGAAGGATCGCCACCTGGTTCCTTGCTGTTGACCAAGACTCCATGCAGAGAATAGTAGTCGGCCATCTTTACCGGATCGAACTTATGGTCATGGCAACGAGCACACCCAACGGTCATCGCCATGAAACCTCGCGTCATGACGTCGATGCGATCATCCGCAATGTCATTGGGATTGTTGAGAAACCTTCGTCCCAGAGTCATCATGCCCATGGCATCGAGATGACCTTCTTTGTTTTCGGGATCGAGTCGATCGGCCGCCAATTGCAATTGTAGAAAGCGATCATAGCCCATATCGGAATTGAAAGCTTTGATCAACCAATCGCGATAGCGATAGGCATGCGGGTATTCACGATCTTCCTGAAACACATACCCTTTGTTATCCGCATAGCGAACAATGTCCATCCAATAGCGAGCGAATCGTTCACCGAAGTGTGGTTGATCCAACAATCGTTCTACACATTTTTCATAGGCATCGGGCCGATTGTCTTGCTCAAAGGCCAAGATCTCTTCGTACGTCGGAGGCACCCCAGTTAAATCGACGCTCAATCGTCGAATCAACGTCCTTCGATTGGCTTCTGGATTTGGAGGCAACTCTGCCTGCTCCAATTTGGCAAGAATGAATCGATCGATATCGTTTCGTATCCAATCTTTGCTTTTGACTTCGGGCAAAGCAGGCGCTACAGGAGGTTGATAGGCCCAATGTTTCGCAGTCTTCGACTCCATCGATTCTTTGGCATCTTCTTTGGCCATCGCTGTTGCTTCTTTGCGAGGATCGACCGCACCCGTTGTCATCCACTCGCGGAATGCGGCTATGGTCTCCTCCGGCATTTTGCCACTCGGCGGCATCTGCAAATCGGCTTCGTGATAGTTGATGGCCCGCCAAAGAAGTGATTTCTGATAATCCTCCCCCGCCATCACATTGCCTCGCTCACCCCCTTTGACCATGGCGGGCTGGCTATCCAGCAACAAGCCACCGTTGGCTTCCTTGGCTTCGGCTGAATGGCATTCGTAGCAATACTGGATGAGGGCCGGACGGATCTTCGATTCAAAGAAATCGACCTTCGCGGCCTCGTCCGCTTTCGATGCTACCTGGCCAAACAAGGCAGGATCACAGGCAACCAATGCTGTGAAAGCGGCCAAGCAAAAAGCCGACCGTCGATACATAAGCGATGACAAAAGATGGGCCATACACAAGCTTGCCTTCCATCCCCAAGAAAACACCTGGAGTGAAGGACGATAAAGGGGGTAGGGGTGCATAAGGGGCGGGATGCGGGACCAAACTCAAATCATTGTCATTGGCACTGTTGAACCCCGCACTACTTTTATTGTAGCTGGCAAAGCTTCTTTGGGTATTGGAACTTCTGGGCCGATAAGCCATTCCAACTCATACGATTGGAATCTCAGGCACTTTTCCTTGTAGAATCGAGCCCTGCTCGGGGGTTACGTCCGGGTGGGACTTGGTACCATGGTGCATTAGTATTTTTTCTTGAACCCGATTCCTCGTACGACGCACCTTTGGATTTTTGCTATGCAGCGCGGCGACGCTTTGCTTCGACTCATCGGCCATACCCCAACCATCCCCATTCACTTCTCCGATGCCCAACGCACCATCTGGGTTAAGTGCGAGTTTCTCAATCCGAGTGGAAGCATCAAAGATCGTCTCGCGCGGACGATCGTTTTAGATGCTGAAAAACGAGGCCTGCTTTCGTCCGATTCGATCCTGCTCGAATGCACCAGTGGCAACACGGGTATTGCCTTTGCCATGGTGGGAGCAGCAAGAGGATACAAGGTTGCCATCGTGATGTCCGAGAAAGCAAGCGGCGAACGGCGTAAGATCATTCAACACTTCGGCGCGGAATTGATTCTATTCTCCGATCAAGGATATCGGCGTGGTATCGAAATGACGCGCCAAATGGCTGCAGACGATCCGCGGTACTTTCTTCCTCGACAGTTTGAGAATCCGCTCAACGCATGGGACCATGAGCATGAAACTGGAGTGGAAATGCTTGAACAAATGAACCAACACATCGATGCCTTTGTGTCTGGATACGGAACTGGCGGTACGCTCGCAGGATGCTCGAAGGCACTAAAACGCCAGAATCCACAGACAAAAGTTTATGCCATGGAACCCGCCGAAGCAGCATTGTTAGCCGGTGAAGAAGCCTGTTGCCATTGGATCGAAGGAATCGCTGGAGGATTCGTGCCTCCTCTTCTACAAAACGTCCCCATCGATGGAACATTGAAGGTCTCCAGCGAAGAGGCCATGCATATGACGCGAAGACTCAATCGCGAATTCGGACTGCTAGTTGGGTCTTCCTCGGGAGCCAATGTGGCCGCAGCACTTCAGCTTGCGAAGACCATGCCAGAGCAAGCTCGAGTGGTAACGCTGCTTTGCGATCGAGCCGAACGATACTTTAGTACCCGTTTGTTTGAAGGCTGATCGTCCATGGATCGAATCCTCTATTGAATGGTTGCAGTATCCACATCAACCGTCCATGGTTTGCTGAAAAGGAGTCGCTCCTTCTGGGCAGCAACTACCTGAAAGCGAATGGGACCTTTACCAAAAGCTTCCAAATCGATTTCAAAATCAGCCGTCGATTTGTCGGATTGGGCGACTTCATTCCAATGATGACGAAGGCTGAGCGTCCATCCTTGCGGTCCTTGGCATCGAACGCGTAGCTTGCGTTTTCCCAATTTGGTATCGATGCTCTTCTCAACCCGAATGGCTTCCTGCTTTCCGACCACGAACGGGATGGACTCTTCCCACTTGTGTTGCATGTGCGTTGCATCTGTAAAGAGCAAGCGCAATTCGTGAAAGCCATCTTCGATGTCATTTGCCAAATCAAATTGTAACCGCGGCACAAAAGGGAGAGTCCGCATCCATTTGCCATCTAACACCAGGTCCATGCGCACCGGTAGAGACTCGGCATCAAGTCCTTTTGTTCCGATTTGCAGAGCCACTTTGCGACCAATCGTCTGCCCTGCAGTCAATCCACTCACCTGAACCTTCGGAGGAATGGCAAAGGGTTGGCAAAGCGGATCACCAACGATCAATAATTGGTAAGGACCATTCACCGAAAGATAAAACGCTTCTGCTAAGGTTGCTCCTTCCGCATAGTGCGCATGAATCATCGGATGTGGAAACTTAAAGGGAATCGTATAGGGTTCGGTCACTGCGCCACTACTTCCAGCAGCTCCGTACCGCAAATACTCGGTCAGCTTGGTCTGGTCCCCCTGCGAAGCCATCGCTCCACCCAAGCTCGTTAGATTCTCCGCGATTGCTCCCGGTTGAAAATGCGATGCAGAGGCTCGCCACTGAAAAGAGGCCGCTCCCATCGTGACCCCCAAAACCGATTTTTCAAACATAGGCATGCGATCCGTGATCACGTCAGCTTGGTGCCCTAGTTCTTTAAGTCGATTGCAAGCGAGATCGAACATCGGAACACGAGTCGTTGTTCGAACATCGTCCGTCTTGGTGAAAAAGAACTTGCCCTCAGGCTGGCTAAAGTCGGCCTCTCTGGATTTGCGGAGATAGCTCACAACCTCGTCGATCGAATTGCCATCACCGCGTGTAACCGCAAGAACGGTCGACAAGAGATAGGCCATGCCGTCTTGATCGGTGGGCATCCCGATCCCGCTTGGAGCCCAATACGTGCGAGCATCAAACCCGCGCCCCCGCTGATAGTCAAAGGATACCGTAGGACAGGAATCGCGAAGCAATTGAAACTTGGAGGAATCTCGCAGTGGAGCAAAGGCTTCATCTTGCTTCAGCATTTCGCCGTAACACCATCCCTGTCCAATCGAGAGCTCCAAGAGCTCCAGTGCAACCTCCAAGTCACCTTGCTTGGCCCATTGCTGCGCTGCTAGATAACTCATGGCAAAGTTGTTGGGATAGGCTTGTAGCAGTGCCTGTAAACCCTTCTTCGCCTCTTCTTTTTTGCCCTCGCTAAGCAATTGCACCCAATGATCCCAATCTGCTTGTTTCGATGCCGGGACACCTTTTTCAAGGATCCACTTTCCTTCGCGGCACGCATAAAGATTTGCCTCCATGCTTAACATGGAAGGGCTTTTTGCCAAACAGAGCCGGTACAAATAGGTCAGGCTATTGATCGAACCCGTAGGGATGAGATACGGCGAACGGGATTTGAGGTCGAGGGTATCAGGGAGAAAATCGATCGCCGTTGGGAAGTCTGCCGAGTAAGCGATTCCTTGCAGATGGGGCGATAAACCACGCGATTCGATTTCTTGGAGCAAGGGCGAAAGAATCTTCTCGCGAAACTCGTCGACCGTTGCCGTTTCGCGGTTGGGAACATCGCGCAGGAAAATGACGTTGCGCGATGGTATCTGACGCAGTTCACAAAAATGATTGGCCACGGTGCGGGAGGTTGGAGAATCTGCATTCACCACGACCACCCATTGCGAAGCAGTTGCTCCACCCCATGCTATGGAAGCTAGAAAGAGAAGTACCCCAAGACTCCAGCCAAGCAAAGATAGGTGGCGCACGACTTCATGAACCTCACACTCTTTGGTTAGCCATGATCGTGATCGTGACCACAATCTTCATCCTCGCACTCATCTTCCGGCAGGTCATCATCGAAAGGAGCGACATCCATTCCGTCGTACGATTCCAAACCGAGTTCAGCTGCAAAACTCTCGAGTTCTTGGTTGAGCTTATCGAGAGAATCGACGTTATGAGATTCAACGCGTTCCATGTGAAGGATAAAGAACTTATCCTCACCATCTTCAGGTTCGGTTTCAAGCATTTCAACAAACTCGAATCCGCGTTCTTCCAGACTTGGCACGGCCGCCTCAAGTTTGTCGACATTGGAATCGGTGAAGTAATAACCCCACACCATTTCCAAATCGGTATTCACTCCTTCCGATTGCATTTCCTCAAACATCTGGACGACTAGTTCACGCTCGATCATGGATAGAAGACTTTCGGAAGAAGAAAAAAACAACACAGCGTTGATGCGAGATCAACGCTGTGGTCCTATTGCGATATTGCACTCAACTGAATTTAGCGTTGAACGCGAGCCGAGCCACCTTTAGCCATGGCTTCCACTTCAGGAAGCCTGGCCATCGTGACGTCGCCTGGGAATGTCGTCAACAAGGCGCCGTGAGCCCAGCCAAGACGCAACGCTTCTTCAGGGCTGCGTCCTGTCATCAATCCATAGATCAAGCCTGCTGCAAAACCGTCACCACCACCGATGCGGCAGACGACGTCGAGCGAACAAGTTGGGCTGACGTAACGCTTTCCATCATACCACAGAACGGCCGCCCATTCATGGCGATTGGTGGAATGCACTTCGCGTAGCGTCGTGGCAACGATCTTCACATTGGGGAACTTATCAACGGCTCGTTCGATCATCTTGAAAAACGAATCCGGATCGAGATCCGATTTGTGCTCCACATCTTGCCCTTCGATTCCCAACCCCTTTTGGAGGTCTTCTTCGTTACCAATCAGGGCGTCAACGTTCTTGACGATCTTGCCAATCATCTCTTGGCCTTTGGCTTCGCCGCCAATCGTCTTCCAAAGCTTGGCTCGGTAGTTCAAATCGAACGAAGTAACCGCGCCGCTCGCCTTGGCTGCTTGCATTCCTTCCACGATCAATTCGGAAGTGGTTGGAGAAAGTGCTGCAAAGATACCACCGGAATGGAACCACTTGGCACCGGCACCAAAAATAGCTTTCCAATCGAAATCGCCTGGTTTCAACATCGCACCGGCTTCGTTGGCGCGATTGTAAAACACGACGGGAGGACGAACACCTTGCCCGCGATCGCTGTAAACCGTAGCGATATTGGGTCCGCGCACACCATCGTGTTCGAACCACTTATAGAAAGGCTGGACACCCATTTCACGAACGCGACCTTGAACGAGTTCACCGATACCATAGTTGACCATGGCTGTTGCGATACCCGTGCGCAATCCAAAGCAATCGGCTAGGTTGGCAGCAACGTTGTATTCGCCACCCGACACATGGATCTCGAACGATCGAGCCTTACGGAAAGGAATGATGCCTGGATCTAATCGATGTACCAAAGCACCCAACGAAAGAAAATCCAAGTCGGTTGCATCCGTCCGAAGTTGAATCTGTGCCATTTACTAAACTCGTTCCATTCAAATGAAAAAGGATTGTGATGTAGCAGCATCAAGCCGCTGAAAGGAAGCATCGCGAGTCGGATGATTCAATGACCTTCGGTTAGATGGTCACTGAAGAAAATCCTCCATCGACGACGATGTTTTGACCGGTCACAAACGATGCAGCTTTGGAGGAAGCCAACCAAACAACAGCGCCTGACAGTTCTTCTGCTTTACCAAATCGCGCCATCGGAGTGTGTCCAATGATCTGCGATCCTCGCGGTGAAAGACTTCCATCCGGATTGTATAGCAACGCTCGATTTTGCTCGGCAGGAAAAAAACCTGGGCTGATTGCATTCACACGCACACCCTGTGTGGCCCATTCCCTTGCCAAGAATTGGGTCAAGTTTATCACGGCTGCTTTCGCTGCGGAGTAGGCAACGACCCGTGACAATGGAATCATTCCCGACATAGAAGCAATATTGATAATGCTCCCAGCCTTGCGCTGTACCATGCCGGCCCCGAAGACTTGGCTGGGGAGGAGGACTCCACCCACCAGATTGAGATCGAAGACACCTTGCCATGCATCGAGTGGCAATTTGCAGAAGTCGCTCCCAGGAGGCAGCGTTGCGTCGGGACGGTTACCTCCTGCGGCATTGACCAGAATGGTTGCTCCACCCCATTTTTGTTCGATCGCATGACATGCTTCTTCAAGCGATTCTCGGCGGAGAGCATCTGCCGATTGAAAAAAGGCTTGCCCACCCGCTGCTTCGATCGCGCGAACGCGCTCGGCTCCGCGTTCCGCACTTCTTCCAATCACCGCCACTTTTGCGCCTGCTGCCGCCAAAGCATCCGCCATGGCACCACCGAGCCCACCAGTTCCACCAATCACGACCGCCACGTCATTGGACAAATCAAACAAGTCGAATCCCATGAAATGCTCCCTCTAAAATCGATCGAAGTGTTCATGAGAATGGTGGAAATCGCCAATTCCCGCAATGGGTCCCGCATCTTCACATGCCAAAGCTGGCAATGAATTACGAAAACTGGCAAAGGACCGGTCCTTTCCCCGTATTGCCAAGCGATTAGCTCTATCGACTGTCGTTCCTTGTGATAAAATAGGGGATTCGATCCCGACTATCTGAGATTTTCGGTTGTGACTTTCTCGGGTGCCCTCTCAAGTGGTCAACATAATCTGGGGTCGCCACCAAGCCGCATCGCTAATGCGGCTGCCGAATCCCCCTGATTCTGTGCGTGAACCGTTCTTCGCACCAATCGGATTTGGCATTGAGCCTCAGGAATTTGTATGACGAATCAAGAACACGCGCCGATCGCCCTCTCGCAAACCTCTGTCCCGATCGCTGACACCATTCCCTTCGCCAAATTTGGATTGGCCGAACCCATCTTACGAGCCATTTTGATGGAAGGGTACACGGAAGCGACCCCCATCCAACAGCAGGCAATCCAACCCATTATCGAAGGCCGCGACGTGATTGGCTGTGCCCAAACGGGTACTGGAAAGACTGCTGCATTCGCATTGCCGAGCTTGCATCGACTGATTGCCAGCGGCAATCCGAGTAAAGGCTCGGGACGCAACATTCGGGTCCCGGTCCTCGCCAGCACTCGCGAATTGGCGCTCCAAATCAAAGAAAGCTTCGATAGCTACGGACGGTTTACCCCACTTCGCGTGGGAGCAGTCTATGGTGGAGTCAGCCAGGTTCCGCAAGAGAAAGCGATCCGCAACGGATTGGATGTTCTCGTTGCCACTCCAGGCCGTTTGCTCGATCTCATGGGTCAAGGCTTTGTATCGCTGCAACAAGTGCAATGCCTTGTGCTTGATGAAGCTGACCGGATGCTGGACATGGGCTTTTTACCTGCAGTTCGCAAGATTATCCCCCACATTCCGAGCCAACGGCAGACGCTACTGTTCTCTGCAACAATGCCTCAGGAAATCATTGAACTCGCATCCGACGTCATTCGAAATCCGATCGAAATCAAGATTGAGCCCGTTCGAAAAACCACCGAACTCGTGGATCAACATGTATGCATGGTTCCACAGCGTCAAAAAACCGATCTTCTCATTGAACTGATTCAAGAATTGAAGCCAGCTCGCGCTATCGTTTTCACGAAGACGAAGTGGGGAGCCGATCGCATAGCAAAGCAGCTTTTTGCGGCCCAAATCAAAGCGGATGCAATTCATAGCAATAAGAGCCAAAACAAGCGACAACGCATTCTTGATGCATTCAAATGGAAGAACCCTCCGATCTTGATTGCCACCGATATTGCAGCTCGGGGTATCGATGTCGATGCAGTGACCCACGTATTCAACTTTGACATGCCCGCTGAAGCGGACACCTACATCCATCGCATCGGCCGTACTGGACGAGCAGGTGCGAGCGGCATGGCGATTTCCTTTTGCAGCCCCGATGAATTCAAGCAACTCAAGAGCATCGAAGTAAAGCTGCGTCGGAAACTCCCTGTGTTTCGCGAAGTTGCCCCACAAGGAGACCCACCGCGATCATCGCAAGGAAAAAGTGGCGGTCGATCTCGCCCAAGCGATTCAGGTGGATCAGGATCGAGTGGCGGTCACGACCGCGAGCGAAATCGAACCTCCTCGCAAACCAAACGCGTTCGGCCCAAAGACGGTGGGGACAGACCCCGTGACGCCGGCTCGGAAAGCCCCTACTCGAAATCGGGGGCGAAACCGGGTGCCAAGACGGGTGGATTCGCAGGAAAGAAGAAGGGAAGACTAGGAAAACGAGAGAGAATGGCTATCAAAGGTGGTTCGCATCCTCCGACGCAGACACCTGGCAAGAAGCCCCACGCAAAGAAGGGTGACTCTTCCTCCTTTTCCGGCAAGAAACGAACTAGCCGATAGTTCGCGAAAGGATGGCTTATTTCGGCTTGCGTGAGTCGACGACGGCCACTAGATTATTGCGTTTCGCATCGAGTCCAACGATTCGGCTCGATCCCCAATTGCGGCGGAATCTCATCGGAGGTTCCACCTCGTTTGTTTCCTTAAGTTGTTCATTGGCCCAGTTTTGTGTCGATCGGATTCGACTGGGCAGGAGTGCTCGGTAATGGTAGCTACCCAGAAATCCTTCATGGCGAAAGCGGATGAGCTGGAGAAGAAGTGGTTTGTGGTTGACGCAACGGATTGTGTTTTGGGTCGTATCGCCAGCGATATCGCGATGATTCTGATGGGCAAGCATCGTCCCACCTACACACCGCACGTAGATACTGGCGATTACGTCGTTGTCACCAACGCCGAGAAGATCGTGATGACCGGCAACAAGATGGCTGTTCGCCATTACACTTGGTACAACGGTTATCCTCGCCAGAAGATGGAATCGTATGAAGAGCGATTCGAGCGACGCCCAACGGACCTGATCTACATGGCCGTGAAGCGCATGCTTCCAAAGAACGCTCTTGGCCGTCATATGCTCGACAAACTCAAGGTTTATGCGGGCCCAGAACATCCTCATCAAGCTCAAAAGCCTGAGGCCATCGAGCTTGGCAAGTAGTAGCCTATTTCACTAAACCATTATTGAATATTCGGATTTGATTGAGACATGGTTGCGGTCAAAAAAGACAAAGTTAGTGGCGATTCCCTTGGCACTGGACGTCGTAAGACCAGCATCGCTCGCGTACGCGTTCGTGCTGGCAAGGGTCAAATCAAAGTGAATGGCCGGCCATTCGAAGAGTACTTCGTATGCGACAAAGAACGTCGTCAAGTTCTCGATACGCTCGATCATGTGAATCAACGTGAAGCGGTCGATGTATTCATCCGCGTCAAGGGCGGCGGAACAATGGGCCAAGCCGGTGCGGTCCGCATGGGCCTTGCTCGTGCTCTCTGCAGCTACAACGAAGAACACTTCCAACCTCTTCGTGATGACGGGTATTTGACTCGCGATTCCCGAATGAAGGAACGCAAGAAGTACGGTCTCCGTGGTGCACGCCGCGGTGTCCAGTTCTCCAAGCGTTAAGCTTGGTTCCCATATGGTTTACAACAAAGGCGAGGAGCATGCTCCTCGCCTTTTTTTGTGGAATCTTGGCAGAGTCTTCCCGAGTTTTTGATAAGAAAATAGCATTCGTGGCGAAGTCGCTTAGGATAGTAATACCGCAACTTTTCCGAGGATTCTCCCCATGCCACTTATCGAGCTTCGACAGGTTTCAAAAATCTACGATCTTGGCGAAGTCCAAGTCGCAGCTCTTCGCGATGCAACCTTAGATATCGCTCGAGGTGAGTCGGTTGCCTTGATTGGCCCAAGCGGTTCGGGCAAATCGACGCTGATGAATACGCTGGGATGTTTGGATCGCCCGACATCCGGTAGCTATAAACTCGACGGCCAAGAAGTCGTCACCATGACCCGCGAACAGCGAGCTCGCATACGCAATCGCCAAATCGGATTCGTGTTCCAGAACTTCAATCTCCTCGCAAGAACATCGGCCATTGAGAATGTGGAGCTTCCGTTGCTATACGGTCCTCCCATGTCCGCCAAAGCCCGTCGAGACCGAGCTGCCGAATTGCTCAATCTTGTAAAGCTTGGAGATCGATTGGACCATCATCCAGGGCAACTCTCGGGTGGACAACAGCAACGGGTTGCGATCGCGCGAGCCCTTGCTACCTCGCCATCGATTTTGATGGGTGACGAACCCACAGGAAACCTCGATTCCAAGACGAGCAAGGAAGTGATCGAGCTGTTTCGCGAGCTCAACGCAACACACAATCTGACCGTGATCTTAGTGACCCACGATCTCGCCGTTGCGAAGAATGCCAAACGCAATATCGTCCTTCGAGATGGTAAGATTATTTGCGATACAACCGATCATATGTTGGCAGCCGAGATCGTGCATAAAGCTCAGTCTTGGCAAGAAGAGGAAGAAACACCGACTTCCAAGGCCAACGCTTAGTTCCAGTTTTGGTGAATGGAAAGCTTTGCTGAACGATGCCGATCCAATTCCAATGCCCATCGTGCAAAACCACGCTACGCGTACCTGATGAAAGTGCGGGCAAGCAAGCCAAGTGCAAGTGTGGAACCGTTGTACGCATTCCTGCGTCGTCTTCAGCGACTTCTGCACAACCTGCAACAACACAAGCAACTGCAGCGACGGCCAATCAGCCTCGCCCAGCCGCCCAACGTCCTGCGAGTGCTCGACCAACACCTGCCTCGACGCAGGCATCGAACATGAATTCGCTGTTCGATGAACTCACCGATGAAGACTGGAAGACCAAGTCAGCTCCGATCGCCAAGCCCGAAAAAGCCAGCAACGATGGATCGTTTCTCAAGGCCTACATCGCCAAGGATAAAGACCTCTCGTATGACGCAAATGCACAGGCTGCGACCAGTCAGAGCACGCCTAAAGGTCTCATCATTTTGTGTGTGATCAATGGGTTGATAGCTGCAGGCCTTGGAGTCTTGGGAATCATTCTCATCGTCATGGGTGGGGCCATTGGGCAACTCGAAGAACAGTTACCGTTGATTCGCACGATGTACGCCTTCATCGTGGTCTTGGTGTTTTTCATTGCATCGCTATACGCTTTCATCGCAGCATCCTTGGTAATCCCACAGCGTTGGGCATGGTGGGTCAGCGCGACCATGTATACCTACAACGTCATTGATAAAGTCGTTTGGTTTGTCATCATGGCCATCGAGGGCTCAATGACATCGCGCGTTGCAGGCCGCAACGTATCGGCACTACTCTTTGCGATCGGAGTGATGTCTTATCTCTACCAAACTAATGTTCGAAACTACTTCAAAGTAAAGATGCATCCAGGCGTTGGCTTTGCAATCTGTGCTGGCATTGCCGTCCTTCTTTCCGCAATCGAAGTCGGCGTCTTCGTCGGCATGGGCGCCGCATTCTCTTCTCCCACGCCTCCCTAGTCCACAAGGTGCCATCCACCTACTGTTGACGCCCAACACACAAGGTGTCAGCCACCTACTGTTGACTTTGGACGTTGCTGCGCTAGGATTCAACGGAGGAGTTGAATCATGGCGCGACCAAAGCGGGAATCGGTGTTTGGGCAAGAGGAAGTCGCCATCGCTCATTGCGTCCAGCGATGTGTGCGAAGAGCGTTTCTCGCTGGCAAAGATGAGGCGTCGGGAAAGGATTTCGAACACCGGCGTGGCTGGATTCGGCTTGTATTGAGTTGTTAGGCATCTGGGCTCGGCGTCGATGTCGACTATGCCGTCATGTCGAATCACGTTCATTCGATCCTGCGAACCCGGCCGGACATCGTAAAACTGTGGTCGGATGAAGATGTCGCTAAGCGTTGGCCGAGGCTTTTCCCTGGAAAAGATTAGATGATTGCCTAGGTGAACCAACGCAACAGCAGATCGCTAAAGAGATGGCCGATGCCAAGCGAATGCTGGAACTTCGCAAGCGATTATCGAGTATTTCTTGGTTCATGCGAGCAGTATCGGAGCCTATTGCTCGCAAAGCCAACATTGAAGACAAGTGCACAGGCCGCTTCTGGGAAGGACGCTTTAAAGCTCAGAAGATTGTCGACGAAGCGGGACTCTTGGCATATGCGATGTATGTCGATCTGAATCCCGTGCGAGCCGCCATGGCAAAAACTCCTGAGGCATCCACCTTTACCTCGGCCTATGATCGCATCAAGGCACAAAAGGGTTCTAAAAGAATCGTGCAGCAGCGATTGCATTGGAACCTTCGAGGATCGGGGATGGAGAAATCGATTCTGCAGCAGATCAAGTTGGCTAAGCGGGTGTCGCGACAAAGAAGAAGTTGCTCGATTACAAAAGTGTCTAAGCGACTTCCGTTCAGAAAACGAAAAAAATCCAAAAGAAAACAACGAGCCAAAAGCAAAAGCCAACGCTTCACGCCTAAGGCTCAGATGCTTGGCTGCGCCGCTACAACTCAACGAACATGATGTCGTAGGTCCCAAGCCACATCATGGAGGAACACGAGCCAGCGATAAGGGCTTCTTGTCGATGACGCTTGCCGAGTACTCGACGTTACTCGATTGGACGGGTCGTCAAAAACGCCCAGACAAACGTGGCAAGATACCCGATGACCTTCAACCGATTCTTGAGCGAATTGGAATTGAAGGTTCGATGTGGTGTGACTTGGTGTGGGATTTTTCCAAGTACTTTGGGAAGTGTTACGCTGCGGGCAAACCAGTAAACCTGCAGAAGGAAGCCAAGAACCGCAACATCGCCTGGAGTCGTGGCCAACGATCCTGCCGCGCCTGCTTTACCGAGTAGTTTTTTCGACCACTACTCCATCTTCAAGCGATTCCAAACAGCTCTCTGTCTAACGGTCCGCGCATTCCCTCCCATCCAAAGGCATTTTCGCCTACTTCTGGCATCCATCTCTGCCAAAAGCCGAACCGAATGAGCTCTCTAAGCTCATTTTCGGCCCCAAAACCTGCAAACGAACCCAAATTCCGTCATCAACAATAGGTGGCTGACACCTTGTGCGCGCATCAACAATAGGTGGATGGCACGTTGTGTTGTTTGGGGAGGGCTATTGAGGTTTGAAGGCTTTTTCGAAGAGGGCTTTGGTCTCGGCAGCGGCAGCGGCTTCACCCTGAAGTTGCTCGAGTTTGGCTTTCAGTTCCGAGGCAGCTTTTTCTTTGGCTGCCATCATCGAAGCGGCTTCCTTCTGCTTCGACTCATGCTCTTGCACTTGTGATTGCAATTGCTGTAGCTGTTGCTGCAACTTGGCGAGGGTTGCGGTCATCGTTTCCACAGACGACTTCTCTTGCTTTGAGGCTTCATCAGCAGCTGCAACCTGCTTAAGAAGTTCGTCCAATTGTGCCTTCAGTTCCGCATCCTTTTTCGCTAATCCAGCGCGATACTCCTCAAACTTGATCAGGTCTGCCTTCGCTAATTCAAGGCTTGCACTCGATTGCTGTACTGCTGCTTGGGCGGCGTCATTAGCTGCTTTCGCTTGAGCAGCCGCATCTGCCATAGGCTTCATCGCCGCGGCCGTAGCCTGCTTTTGTTTCTCCAATGCATCCTTCTTGGAGGTCATTTCCTTTACCGTATTTTCTGTCGCGGCCAATTGTGCTACCTTTTCGCCCTGCACTTTCTTCATTTCGGCTAAAGCGGCTTCAAGTTCAGCCATCTTCTTCGCCTGAGCATCCACCTCACTCTTAAGCGTTCCCATCTGCTGCGTTGCATTCGTCAGCGTTGCCATGGTCTGAGTCAAAGCTTGTTCTTCAGCAACTGCTTGCTTCTGAACTGTTTCGAGCTGTTGATTTGCAGCCAACCATGCAGCATTAGCAGATATCGCTTGAGTTTTTACTTGTTCCAAGCGAGCTTGCTCCGATGCAATCAACATTTGCAACGTTGGAGGATTCGCTGCTAACGAAGTCTTTTTCGCGGGATTGGCTCGATCCCAAAGAGTGACATTCCCTAACCAATCTCCGGCCGCAATTTGCTTGCCGTCGACGGTAATTGCAACCTCCAAACCATTTTCGGCCATAGGAGGAAGTTCACCAGCTGGATTACCTGCAGGATCCCAAATACGGACTTTGTTATCCTTGCCGGTCGAAACCATCGTTCCATCATTGCAAACGGCGATCGACATCACGCCACCGTGAGCGTCGACTGACTTGATCTCTTTCCCTTCAACCATCTCCCAGGTCTTGATCTTGCCGTCTAACGATGCACTGATCAACGCACTCGAATCTGGGCGCCACGCGAGCGAACGAATCTCTCCTTTATGTCCAACCAAATCCAAGTAGAGTCGTCCTGTCTGTGCCTCCCACACCACCAAACCATTGCTACGATCCGCGGTTGCTAGCAGTACACCATCAGGACTGAACTTCACTGCGTAGATCCAATCCGTGTGCTTCTTCATCTCGAACAAGCGCTCACCAGAATCGGTTGAATAGATTCGAACCATCTTCTGTGGACCCGCAAGTGCAATCAGTTTGTTGTCATCACTGATGTCTGCTTCCATCACAATATCGAGCTCATCACCGACCCGCGTAATCCGCTCACCCGTTTTCAAGCTATAGAGCACCGCGAAGCCGCTATGCGAGTGGCGGCCACCACCTACCAGAACAAGTTGTCCATCCCGGCTAAATCGAATCGATTGAGGCTCTCCCTCTGGGAAAGGAAGTATTCCCAACAACTGGCCTGTTTCAGAGTGGTACAACACCACTTGCTCTTGTCCCCCAATGGCTACCAAAGGAGCCCAGGGACTTGCAGTTAACGCCGATACTGCAGCGCTTTTAGCTGTATAGATTGCTGGCTGTTTCAGTGCCAACTCGGGCATCGGAGGTGGACCTTCGGGGCGTCCCGATGCACCCACTGCAAGCATCGCAGCGTTTGCCTTCGGCTTCTTGATCGCCGACCCTGAATTCTCTGGCATGCCTTGTTCGATCCAGCGTTTTACCAAGTCTAACGTGGCATCAGGCAACCTATCTTGTTCGGGTGGCATCTTAGGAGAAGCCTTGTGAGCCATAAGCGCATAAAGTCGTGACCCGTCAACGTTGGTCTCTTGTACGACTTTACCGCCCGATCCACCTTCTAACGTTGCCCCAAAAGAATCCAACGCAAGGCCGCCGCTCTTGTCACCTGTGTTGTGGCAAGACAAACAGTGCTCACGAAAAATGGGCTTGATATGATCCTCGTAGGTTATCTTCTGAACGGGAGCATCGTCGGCCAAAGACCAACTGGCTAGCCCCAATCCCAAGAAACATACTAATGACTTTGAAAAACGTACCATAGCTCTACCAAATCTTAGTGATTGAAAATGAACTCACGAGAATTCAAGGTTGCCCAAAAAACATCCTCAAGTCCTACCTGAGCATTTCCTGCGTCGGCTACGACCTTCATCAATGTTGCCTTCTCGGCATCTGTCGGTTTGCGGGCCAATGATCGAACATAGATTCGTTCAATGACTTGTTCAGGCGACAGCCCTTCTTTCGTCCAATCTTGGATCAGCTTTCCTTGATTGATTTGTCCTTGAACAGCATCCCCATTTAACAAATGCAGCGCCTGAGATAACGACGGGTCAGTACTTGCTTCGCACGCACATACCGTATCACGCTCTGAACGTCCAAATGAGGTTAGAAAATAGTTACTGGTGCTTCCATCGGCGATTTGAACTGCGCGAGCTCCCAATGGCAATCCTCGGAACTTATCCTTGGTTCGCGTCACTTGAGAGATACAATCGAGCAGGCTCTCTGCAGGTATCCGTCGTACCGTTGCGCGAGCATAATTGCGGGTGTCGCTCTTATTTTCCTCTGTTGGCGTGCAACTGCGCTGATAGGCCTGTGACGTACAGATGTCGCGAACCATTTGCTTGAAGTCAAACTTATAATCGTTCAATCGTTTACCAAGTTCATTCAGCAACTCGGGGTTGCTGGCAGGATTGCTGACCCGGAAATCATCAACGGGATCCACAATCCCCACTCCCATAAAGTGAGCCCAAATCCGGTTTGCAACGCTCTTTGCAAAGAATGGGTTTTCGGGGCTTGTGATCCACTGCGCAAGTAATTCTCGTCGGTCTTTTCCTTTCGATTCTGGTATCGGACCACCCAAAAATTTCGGCACAGCATTCTGACCAGTGACGGGATGTTTGACGTCGCCACCTTTGCGATCAAAAACAATCGTCTCGCGATAGTCTTCGCCCGTCTTGCGACCGATCTGCGCGAAGAACGACGCAAATCCGTAATAGTCATCCATTGTCCAACGATCGAACGGATGATTATGGCATTGTGCGCATTGGGTACGAATCCCCATGAATACTTGCGCCACATTCTCTGAGGTCTTCAGCGTATCGGTTTCAATTTGATAAAAGTTGGTCGCAGGTTCCTTGAAGACACCGCCGTTCGATGCCAGCAATTTCTGAACGATCTGATCCAAAGGAACATTGGCGGCAATCTGATTGGTCAACCAACTGTTATACATAAAGGCCGCTTTGTAGCTGACGTTGTTGTTGCTCTTGATCATCAACAATTCGGCCCATTTCATCGCCCAAATCTCACTGAACTCTTTTCGTTCCAAAAGTTCATTGATCTTTTTGTATCGCTTATTCGGATCCTCATCTTTGATGAAAGCGTTGTACTCTTCTTCGGTTGGAAGCAGCCCCACAATGTCTACGTTGACGCGTCGCAAGAACTCTTCGTCTGTGCAAACGGGACTCGGATTGAGTCGCAACTTTTGCAACTTTTGTCCAATGAGTTGATCGATATAGTTTCCTTGCACAGCTGCTGCCGTGAATTGCAGATTGGCAGGCAAAGCAAGGATTTGGCTTCCTACAGTGTGGGTATCAAAACGAGCCATAACGAAGGCCTCGCCTCTGGCACCACTCTTTACCATTCCAGTTGCGTCGATCGATGCGGTTTGATCGTTGTTCGTCGAGTAGGATGTCAGATCATTCACGTCTCGCGTTGTTCCGTCGCTATAGTGCGCCACCGCAATCATTCGTTGTTGCGACCCTTCACCTTCGAGAACAGCTTGATTGGGGAAAAATTCAACCTTGGTAACGGTTGGCGGCGCCGCCGCATCCAATGGGGCCCCGGTTTCAAGCCACTTCAAAAGAGTCTGGTAGTGCTTGCTACCTGCTTCAATCTTCTTACCTCCGGAATGCTGAACCGCTCCTATTGCCTTGAGCAGCAGTAGGCTCTGGTCGGGCCGAGCAAGATTGATTCGCCGAATACCAATTTCACGAGTGATTCGTTGATAGTCTCCGTTCGGATCGTAGCCAAACAAGGACAAACGAAAGCCGTCCTTGCCGCGAGCTGCACCGTGGCAAGAACCTGTATTGCATCCGGAACGCGTCAAGATCGGCATGATGTCGGTATGAAAACTAATGGGACGCTGTTCTTGCGAGCGACTCACTTTGACAGGCACCGTTGCTGCCAATCCTTGCCATGTCCCTTGAAGCTTGGTTTCGCCGTCAGCTTTTGGCTTGAGAACCAAGGAGTCGAACGAAGCCATCGCTTCATTCTCAACCTTCCATGCAACTTCGGCTGTTACATCTTTGGTAATACCATCGGAACGCGTCGCAACGGCAGAAACGCTCTGATAATCATTTGCCAGTTCGAGTCCAACTTCGGGAGGATAGATTGCCAATCCAACCCACTGGGGAGCATTGTCTTGCGCGAAGCTCCATCCGCACATGAAGGTCGTCAACAACGCGAACGCTGCAATTTGATTTCGCAATGTCATAGGCTTTGCTTTGCAACGAGAATCGATGAATGGTTTCATTGGGTACATGGATTATTTCTTTCCTGAGCCTTCTTCTTTCATTTTGCGAAGCTGCTCAAGTCGCGTGAGCGGTTTTTCGGGAGCTGGTGCCGGGGCGGCCACAGGCGCTGGCATAGGAGTTGGAGCGGGAGCGGCTGCTACCGTCTTGGGAGGCAGCGGAACGTCCACTTGAACTTCTGCATTCCCATTCGTTTGCGAGATCACACCTTTCGGACTCGTTACATTCACGCGACAGACAACGGTCTTGTAATTTCCTTGGCGCGTTTCAGCAGGAACGGTTAGCGGAAACTCAAGCTTTTCCATACCTGCAGCAAACGTTACCTTCGGTTGCGTTGATGTTGTTCCGGGTGGCAGACCCAAAACTTCAATCTCTGCGGTCCCTTCGAATTCGCGTTTAGGTTTAATGCCAACGATGATCGAAGCGGTCTTCCCTTGCTCGGCTACAGTCTTGTTGAACTGGAAATCGAAAAGGGAATCAGCCACTTCGAGTGGAACCATTTCGGATGCAATGGTGATTGGCCCGCGACCTGAATCGTAAGTGGCCAAGACTGTAATCATCGACGTCTTAATGGCAGCGCCTTCGTTGGCGGTGAGAGGAATGACCGCTTCACTCTTGTCGCCAGGTATGGAGATCGCACCAGAGGATCCTACACCTGGAGGATTGGTCAACAATCGGACACTGATGGGTTTATCAAAACCTTCTTTGCGAACGGCCTTCACCAACAAGTCCATCGAGCCTCGGCGTACGATCGGAACTTGGGGGGCAACGATCGCGATATCAAACGGTGCTGCTTCTGCGATCGAGACCGCTAATCGATCACCGTTGTAACCCCAGACATCCACATTGTTTCGCCCGCGAATAATCTGTGACCGTTGTTCGAGGTGTCCCACAAGCGTATTTTCGGGCGAAACCGTTAAAGTGCCCTGCAGATCAACGAGTTTTCCAACAGGTGCTGCATCGGCAGCTGCATGCAACATCAACGTTACTGTGGTTTGATCCCCGGGGACCACGGTCGGCTTGAGTGTCAAACCGGGTGGCAAATCAGGAATCGTTAGGGCTCCCTCACCGCCGATGGCCTTGCGAACCAAATTGGCTTCGACGGCCATGCGAGCACCTGCAGGAACCGTAACCACTTGCGAGAAGTATCGCTCTAACTCGTTGACGGTCGTGTTGATCGATGGCGACACGGGAGAGATTTCAATTCGGTAAACGTGCTGGGCACTCCCAGAACCTAAATGATCTCGTAAGCCAACAGCATAGTTACCATCTTCCGGAACTTTGAAACTCAAAAAGGAGTCGGGGGTGTTTGCGCCCGCATCATCATTGGCTGCTAATTGACCTCCTCCGATCTTTCGCACCATGAGAAACGCATCGACTGGACTACGAATGGCTCCTCGCGCATAGCATCGAATTTCCAGTTGTTGATCTTTCTTTGCCGTAAACCCAAACCAATCTTGATCATCTTCTTTTTCGAGCAGGCCGTTGAACGCAATCGGCATACCTTCGGTTACAACAGCCTTGTTGGGGTCATCGTTGTCAATCGCTTCGAGAACATTCACACCTGGACTGACATGCAAATAGTTTGGAGAAGGTGGGATCATCCCTTCTTTATCCGCCCAAACTTTATGTACACCAGATGCTTGGGGTGGGATCTGAATGGCCTGTTGCCAAGTCTGTCCCAAGCCATCCACCATGGTGACCTGCAGCGTCTCACCTGGAGCTCCGCCTGCAGGATACACGCTCAATGGACGTGGAAATCCACCCACATGCAAACGATAAACGGATTGGTCATTTCCACCGAAACTACTTTCGCGGACCTCGATAATGTAGCGGCCATCTTCGGGTGCAACAAAAGAACAGATACCATCTTGTTGGACCAATGGAAGGTCATCGCTCCTCGCCAATTCAAATCGTTTGCTATCGAGAATGGCGACAAAGGGATCAAAGAAGTTGTTCATGTAGGCCAATCGTAGCCCTTCCACTTCGACAGTCAGTGGTTGCCCCTTTTTCAAGTCGATCGCAAAGTAATCGACGTCCTCGGCCTTGACCACGCCATGAAGTGTGACGTTACTTGTAATTGCTTGGGGCGCGGCAAAATCGCTGTTGGGCTCCACTTCATCCACGATCGGCAACGCACCTACACCAAGGAAACGGAGGTTACTTATTCCCGTCGATGTCACCAAACGAAATGCATGAAGATCACACGTGCAATCGGGAGCGACTTGGATTGTTGCTTTGACACTTCCTTCATCCACCGGGGTCACTTGTAGGGCTTCCATCCCCGGCGAGGCAAACAGGATTTGTTTTGCATCATTAAGACGAGCACCTCGAATCACGATTTCGGTCGTTTTTCCACGCTCAACACCGGGAGGTGAAATGCTCGCAACTTCTGGGTTCGATGCCCAAAGAACGGCAGGGAGCAGCATGCTCCACAATGCCATACAACGCATGGCCCAATGAAGAGAAGTACGTATCATCGACAGAAACTCTATCAGGAGGGTAGGTGGTTCCAAGACTTCCAACGAAGACTCAGCGAATGAGCCGACTACACCCCGAGGGCAAGTCGACTCCATCGCAAAGGGCTCTGTTCTATTGTGAACGGAACGGCAGGATTGCAATCAAAAACCGTCGAGTTAGGCAAGGATACCTTTGATGACCTGCCCGCCATCGACGATTTCCATCGGACGATCGCCCGGAGCCATCAACTCTTTGTCAGCGATGATTCCCAATTGTTGATACATGGTCGTAGCCAGATCTTCTGGGTTGACTGGATCAAATTCTGGTTCGGTCGCGGTGGCGTCCGACGAGCCATACACCAAACCACCCTTGATACCGCCACCAGCCAACATCACGCTAAAGACCTTGGGCCAGTGATCGCGACCACCTTCTTTGTTGATCTTAGGAGTTCGTCCGAATTCGCTGCTCACCATGATCAATGTCCGCGCCAAGAGTCCGCGCGATTCCAAATCTTCGATCAACGTTGTTAGCGCTTGGTCGAATGGAGGCATTTGATTGCGGAAGCCGCCTGCAATCTGAGCGTGCATGTCCCAACTTCCGTAGGTCAACGTCACGAATCGAACGCCTGCCTCGACCAATCGCCGAGCCATCAACATGCGTTGACCAGCTTGATTGCGGCCATACTTGTCGCGAAGTTCTTTCGTTTCCTTATCAATATTGAAAGCGTCGCGAGCCTTATCCGAACTAATCAAGTTGTAGGCGCGCTCATAGAACGTATCCATCGCACCCACATTGTCCGATTTTTGAAGCGATGCAAAGTGAGCATTCACTGCTTCCAGAGCCGAACGTCGGCGACTGAATCGATCCATATCGACACCGCCTGGAAGGTTCAAATCTTGGACCTTGAATCCATTGTTCGCAGGATCCGCGCCCAACGAGAATGGACCATACGAAGAACTCAAATATCCACAACCAGCGAACTCGTTGGCTTTACCTGGAATCGCAACGTACGGTGGCAAATTATTTCGTGGACCGTATTCATGGCTGATCACCGAACCGAAGCTCGGGAAAATCAATGCGGGCGATGGCTTGTGCCCGGTGAACATATTGTGCGTTCCGCGCTCGTGCGCCGCTTCGCCGTGCGTCATGCTTCGAATGACACATAGCTTGTCCGAGATCCCTGCAAGCTTCGGCAACGTCGCGCTGAAAACGTCGCCCGTCTTCGTCTTCACAACCCCCATCTCGCCTCGGTATTCGAGCGGACTGTAGGGCTTCGGATCGAATGACTCTTGATGAGCGATTCCACCAGGCAAATAGATGTGGATGACACTATCCGCTTTGGGTTCGATGAAGTCATAGTGCTTTTGGTCGGCCTGAGCCTGGCGCATGCGAAACCAATCGCCTAAGGTCAATCCGAATCCGCCGATCGCTCCCACCGTCAAAAAACCTCGACGGGCAAGTCGATTCCCTGAACACTTCATCTGAATACTCCGTGCATTGGTAAGGAAGGTTTGATTCGTGCAGCTATTTAGGTAGGAATGGGAGGTAGTCCCATTAGAAAAATCGCGTGGGTAGGGGCAATTGGAGCCCACAAAATCTCTGGAATTCGAAACTTCGACGTTTGCCGCGTTCCATTCCAAACAACATCATTTTAACCGAAGGCCTACGAAATCTAACCCTTGGAAAGGTTTCGCCGGCCATTTCGAGAGAGGATTATTGGCGGGACCATAGCGATTGCGATACCTTGCAAAGATCTATGGCTGAATTCAATCTAGATCTTCCTTCGGCCAAAGTCAATCATTCACTCAAATGCGATTGGCCGAATCTCCAAAAAGTGCACATCCGAACACTATCCCTATTAAGGGACCTGAAGCCATTGGACGAGATCGATAACGACGTAGCCATCTGAGCCCTCGTTGGTGATTCGTACCGTCGAAGTGCCTGGATCCAGCTCGTAGGTCCCCACCTCGACAAACCACCCATCGATGGTCGGCGCTTTTCGTTGATCGATCAACTTGGTCCCCAATACCTTGCCGTTGAATTCAATCGTAACTTTCGTCTTGGTGGAACGGTTGGCATTCGGAGGATAGGAAATGCGTACTTGGTATCTTCCAGCCTTCTCCATCTTAGCTGAGAATTTTGCGGCATGCTTACCGGCTGAGTCTTTCCCATCATGTTGGTAGGAATCCCCAAAGAACTGGGGGGCCGATGTACTTGCTCGCCATTCACCTTCCAATTCCGCTTGACCATCATCAACCCAAATTCCATCGAGCTTAGGCAGAGGCCTTTCCGATTGGACGGTTTCAGCGGAAGCATGATGCAAGACTTGTCCATCATCCAACAGACGCTTCTCAAGTACATCAAATGGCAAATCCTGAGGCGCACACTTTCGGTCGATGGAAAGAGCAGCTGCGGCCGCAGCTGAATGCCCGAGGATCATGAAGACCGGTTCCATTCGAATGGAACCAAAGGCAATGTGCGAACTTGAGACGCAAACGGGTACCAGCAGATTCTCGCATTGATCTTTCTTTGGCAGAATGGATCCGTAGGCTATTTCGTAAGGACCTTTCGTGGCAACGCCGATGTCCCCTTCATTCTGCACGTATCCATCCTGCGTTATGTAACGCTGCACGTTATGGGAATCGATCGTATAGGATCCCATTCCAATCGATTGAGGCGTTGGACGTCGCTTGAGTAGTTCGTTCTCGGTCATTACGTATTGACCAATCATGCGACGAGCTTCGCGAATGTAAAGTTGATGCGGCCAATTACCGTTGTCGACGAACTCATCTTTAGCGAGCCCCCAGGCACTCACTTCTTTGCGTACATCCTCAGGAACGCTGGGATCATTCGCCCAAAAATAAAGCAATCCTTGTTGGTATCGACGATGCTCTTCTACAATCTCTTTCCGCCTTGCATACGTTGCCTCGGGATAGTCGTAGTTCATGCCAATATTGTCCGAACTGAATGGACCGTGATTGTTGGTGTCGGTCTTCCAGTTGGGAATCGGATCAAACTTATCAAACGTTTCGCGCCAACCTGCCTGAAACACGCGAGCTGCCAAAACATAGTGGGAAGGATCGTACCCTTGAGGTTTCGGAAAGGGCACGCGATTGGGTTCATGCTTGGTAAAACAGGTTCGGAAGCAATATGCTTGAATACGATGATCACCTTCGCCGTAATTTCCAGGTGGTTGAGTACTCACCTTAGGAACGACGCCACTTGCCGGATCCCCAGGAACGACATAAGGACTGATGGGTTGTTTCACTGCGCCGAAGTGATGGCGATGATGAAGCACACCCACTTGAATACCATTCCATTTTTCTCCGTACACCGCATTGGCTTCACGACCGATGTGGTACTTCACACCCGCGCTCGCCATTAGATCACCTTCGTAGGTTGCATCGATAAACATGCGACCACGAAACTCTTTTCCGCTATGCATCCGTATCGTTTGAATCTTTTGTCCTGACTTGAGCACACCGGATTCTCGATCTAGGTACTCCTCGCGAAATACTGGGATTTTCCATTCGCGAACCAACTCTTCAAAAACGGATTCCGCGATATGAGGTTCGAAGATCCACATCGTTCTTTGATTGCCATCGATTGCTTCGTTGCCTTGGCCCTTGTTGCCATACTCTTCGCGGCGCTGCCATTTCCAAGCTTGTTCTTCTTGATACTTTTTCCAAACGCGGTGATAGAAGTCGCGTGACAATCCACCAATCACAGCCTTGTTGCCTGTATCGGTCCAGCCTAGTCCTCCGCTAGTCAAACCACCAAGGTGTTTGTCAGGGCCGACCAAGACCGCAGACTTGCCCATCTTTTTTGCCTGAACTGCGGCGATGACTCCGGCGGAGGTGCCTCCATACACCACCACATCATACGTTTCCTGCCCCATTCCGAATGAAGCGAGTAGGCACCAAAGCGTAACGACAGGCACGAAACGAGACATAGGTTGAACTTTCCGATTGATTCGAAGCGAATGGAGAGGGCTATTCGTTGATACATTCCTAGCTTAAACAGCGATGCATCAATTCCAAAATCATACTGTGCACGATATCTGCATTGGCGGGATCGTAGCGATGTCCTTCATCTCTCATGAAGGCGTGTTCGCCATTGAATTCATGCCACGTAAAGCATCGATTCGCGTCCGCCAAAGCGTCGTATATCATGCGGCGGCCTTCGCGAGGAATGTGGGGATCTTGCCTTCCCCAAATCATCAGCAATTCACCTTGGATCTCTGGAATTCGATCTAGGCTATCATCGTGCATACCCAATCCAAGACTGCGTTTATGAATGTCGGTTGCGTAGAGGCATACACAAGCTTTCACATGCGGATTCATTGCGGCGCGGAAGGCCAGATGCCCACCGAGACAGATTCCGATCACCCCGAATCTCCCATTGCAACGATCCTCTTCTTTCAACGCTTCCATTAGACTGCGCGCATCGGAGTCGAAATCGGCTACGGGCTTGGTCGTTTTGAGACGATTTCCGCGATCGGTGCCTTCTTGATCATATGCAAACGCCTCCCCTTGCGTTGCATATTCGTGATACACCTCAGGGACAGCAACCATGAAACCGTGCCCCGCTAACCACGCAGCGGTCCGAGCGATCGGACCGGTCATTTGGTATATCTCGGAATACAACAAAACCGTCGGCCAAGTACGGTTACCGACGGGTACAAATAGATGCGTTCTCATAACCCCTGTCGGGGTCGCAATATCGATGTGTTCCTTGGATTGAACCTTCATAAGTGAAGCCTATACTCCCGTAACACTTGCCTCAAACGAACCTTCCGAAACGCATACGTATTTCGCATTATCACTTTTGCCAAGTGAGCTTTGGATCGACGATCCCTTGGCAAGCATGGTTTAGAATTGGTATGGTAGTCTTATCGTTGAACTCCTTTTATAGAAGCCCTGTGCCGATTCTACAACTTGCCTATGCACCCGACAGCACCTTCTGGTAACGATTCGGCCTCTGAAGAGGATTCGCATCGTCGCGCAACGGCCTATCACGAAGCGAGTCATGCTGTCCTGGCTGTGCTATTCGGGCGAGCGATCCAAAAAGTATCCATTCTTCCGAGCAAAACCGCGATTGGAGCTTCCATTGCAGGGAAATGTCAATTGCAGGCCAAGCACTCCAAAGGCTCGGACGATTGGATGGAAGAGGAAGCGATGATTCTACTTGCAGGAATGATCGGCGAATCAAAAGTCACTGGCAAGTATTGCACCGCTTCGGCGAACCAAGATCTAAAGGGGCTTCGACGCCTTGCCTCGATGCGAGCCGATGGGGAAAAGGCGATCGCCAAGCTGGAACGCCGATGGCTCGACAAAGCAGAACACTATCTTTCCGATCCAACCCTGTGGCTGGCGGTCGAACTAGTCGCTAAAGAACTCGAAGCCAAAGATACCGTGCGAGCTAGGACGATTGCTCACTATATGGAGCAAGCTAAACACATCATCGCCAAGCGAAGCTAGTCCCATTTTGAACGCGAGTCAGCAATCAAGCTTGGCGAACAGCTGCAATAACATCGATCTCGATCATAGCGCCATTGCGAAACTTGCCAACAGGGACGATTGATCGCGCTGGGCGGTGGTCACCAAAGAACTCAGCGTACGTCTGATTGACTTGTGCCCATAGGTGGATGTCGGAAACATACAAAGTTACCCTTACCACTTGGGTTCGGTCTGATCCGGCCGCCTGCAGGATTTGCTCGACATTTCGCAAGGTTTGAAGTGTCTGCTCTTCTATCGTCGGTGGAATCATTTCGCCTTGCTCGGTCGCAACTTTTGGAAGTTGCCCCGAAACATAAACAAGGCCATTGTGGATGATGGCAGGCGAATAGTGTCCTGCAGGTTTTGGCAAGGTAGAACCTTCAACACGCTTCATTTTGTTTCCTCGCATTGCCACGGAAGGCGATCGAGATCCACATTGCCTCCCGTGAGGATGATTCCAATTTTCTTTGCACGAAATGGTTCTGGATCTTCGAAGATCGCAGCCAAGGGTGGCATGCACGAGCTTTCGACAATCATCTTGGTTGATTCCCAAACCAATCGCATCGTTCGTATGATCGTGACATCTGTCGCAACGACAATGCCATCGGCTTGCGAACGGATGATATCGAAGGTTCGTTCCGCAAGCGTCGTCCTCAGTCCATCGCACAGCGTATTCGGAGTCTGCTGGGTCACGCGAACACCGCTCTGAAAAGAGCGATATCCATCGTCTGCTCCTTTCGGCTCACCCCCATAAACCGCGACCTCTTTTCGAAGAGACTTCACGGCGATGACCGTGCCCGATAACAATCCTCCACCACCAAGAGGTGCCATAATCACATCGAGGATCGGGATGGTCTTCAAGCAGTTCTAGGGCTGCGGTACCTTGTCCGGCAATGATACGATCGTCATCGAATGGATGAACCAACTCGAATCCGTGTTGAGCGATTAGTTCTCGGACCGTTCCTTCACGAGACTCCACCGTCGGCTCGCATTCGACGATGGTCGCTCCATACGCTTCAATGGCCTTCGCTGGCGGATGGAGCGCATTTTTGGGAACCACCACCGTCGCTTCAAATTCCCGCATCTTGGCAGCCCACGCTAAGGCAGCCCCGTGATTGCCGGAGATGTGTTACGACACCACCTTTGCGACACGCATCATCACTTAACGATAGAACAGCATTGCATGCTCCGCGGGCTGAATGCACCAACCTTCTGTAGGTTTTCGCATTTAAGGACGATCTTGGCACGAAGCATCGCATCCAAACGGCTACTGGTAAGCGTTGGAGTGCGATGAATATAAAGGCAATTCGCTCTGCCGCTTGGATCGTTTTCAAGGTAACGGTCATCTTTATCCTTTCCGTGACACAACCCAATCCTTCACCCATGGGAAGATTACTTCGGCGGCCACTTTGGCAAGGCGACCATCCGTCCAAGGAGCACCTGCCGCTTCGGTTTCTTCTCCATGCGAATCAGGTCTTGCTCTACCAAGGACAAGTTTCTTGATCCAACTTGTCGAATTGTTCCGAGACAATCTCAAACTGTTGCCGTTGCGTTGTGGTCGGACCTGAAGTCGTCGACCAATGACCACCTACCACTTGGTCCAAGCGCGACAGAAGTCCAGGCATCGCTGGCTCTTGCCGCTTGGCTCGCGTTGTATCTCAGCGAGAACCTCTTGTAGATCCATCAATTTCAATTCCAGGGTTCAATTATCTTTACGCATTTCAATATCTAAGCGAGTGATCTCTCCATCCACACCTTTCATCGCTCGAACACGTTCCAATGCGTTTTGCAAAACCGAATTGGACGCCAACAAAACGCGTTGAAGTTCGGCCGTTTCTTTTGGAAAGCCCTGGGAAGCGAGACGATCATCGTCGACAAGCTCTGCCATGCCCAACGGGTAGCATTCGAACGCCACAGGTTCGGAAAGTTCGGTCACCTCACCATCAACCCACTTGGAAACGGCCATCGTCTTGGTTCCAGGGCATCGCGAGTGGCCCTCGACCATCACTGGTACCATCCGACGGCTGCAAACCTGCGTGATGCAGATCCCAGGTCAATCGATGCACGCCCGAGGATGTTGGACCTTTGAGCTTTCGAACGACTTGACCTTCAGAATCGCGGATGGTGATCCATGCCGCAGGCGATTCTTCGCGATCTTCCGGCCTTCGGTCTCCACCAGGGGATATCGGGCATCCTGGTTCTTTCTTACCGCTTCCGAATCCTTTGCCTGACGTTCACTCTTTTTGCTCTTCAAACTTTCAGCACGGAAGTAAAAAGTGAAGGTAGCTCCGAAGGGAGGATTATCAGCAGTGAAGAAACTCGCTCCATGGAATGCTTTGCTCTAGAGCCGAGCCGTTGCTGAAGGTACATGGGGACAAGGCTTGATCGAATGAACCGTTGCAGGTTTCTCGAGCATTTCCTCGCTCATATGCCGCAGTGGCGAATAATCATCCAGAATGAGAATCCCGCGGCCGAAGGTACCAACAGCCAACGCGTCATCACGTCGTTGAATCTCGAGATCGCGGATTGCGATCGTGGGAATACCATTGGTCATCTGCAACCATTTTTGGCCATCATCCAAGGTAACGAAGAGACCGAATTCGGTCCCCACAAAAAGCAAACCAGCTTTTTCATGATCTTCGACAATGGTGTATGTCGATCCGCGCACCGGCAGGCCCTTGCTAATATTGATCCAATGTTGGCCTCGATCCTCGCTCTTCAGTACGTAAGGCTTGAAATCGCCTCGCTTAAAGTTTTGAAGCACTGCATAAACGACGTCGGGGTTATGCAAACTGGCCTCGATGTCTGAAACATAAGAAAACTCAGGAACATCCAATTGAGACCACTGGTCAATCTTGGTCCAGTTCTCGCCGCCATCTTCCGTCACTTGAATCATGCCATCATCCGTCCCTGCATAAATCAATCCATCGGCTAAAGGCGATTCACTGATAGCCACGATCGAACCATAGAATGAAGTGGAAGTATTCTTGGCAACGGCATCGATACCCCATACTCGATCCATGACTTTGAGTTCATTGCGATTGATCCCGCGCGTCAGGTCGGGACTAATCGCTTCCCAAGTATCGCCACGGTCATCGCTGCGGAAGAGGATTTGCGAACCGTAGTAGATGCGACCTGTCTGATGAGGGCTGAGCGCAAGAGCGGAATCCCAATGCCATCGTAAAGCGGGACCTTCCAGGCTCTCCTGAGGTTTGATGTCGACTTGCTCGCCTGTGCGTCGATCGAACCGAATCAAACCACCATATTGCGATTGCGAGTAGACGATGTTTGGATCTTCGGGATCGACGGCGGGATCGAAACCATCGCCAAAGACAGTAACGAACCAATCGCTATTGCGAATTCCATGGACATTGTTGGTTCTCGAAGGACCGCCTTGGGTCGCATTGTCTTGTGTTCCACCGTACACAAAGAAGAAAGGCTCCGAGTTATCGACGGCGATTTTATAGAACTGCGTGATTGGCAGGTTCTCAAAATAGCGAAAGTTCTTACAGCGATCGAATGTCTCATACAGGCCTCCATCGCACCCAACCAACAAATGGTTCGAATCGTTAGGGTCAATGAAAAGCGCATGGTTATCCACATGCTTGTTCGCTTCACCGGCTGGGCGGAATGTCTTACCACCATCGTCGGAAACTTGCATCATCGTATCCATCGAATAGATGCGATCCATCACATTCGGGTCAGCAAAAATTTCTTGGTAATATTGAGGAGAACCACTCACATAGGACGATTGCTTCACCCACGTTTCACCTCGATCCACCGAGCGATAGAAACCACCTTGATCGCGTTGAGCTTCCACGATGGTATAGACTACGTCAGGCTGCATCGGTGAAACGGCGATCCCGATTCTCCCTTTGTCTCCGCCCGGCAACCCTTTGTTGATGGCTTTCCATGTCTTTCCTCCATCGGTCGATTTGTGGATTCCCGACTCGGGCCCACCATCAATCAAAGTCCACTGATGCCGTCTTCGTTGATACGCTACCGCATAGACAACATCGGGATCGCGGGGGTCAACTGCAATGTCGCTGATGCCTGTATGATCGCTGATGTGAAGGATGCGGTCCCACGTCCGCCCACCATTCACTGTTTTATAGAGCCCGCGTTCTCCACCTGAAGACCATAGTGGCCCCTGCGATGCAACGTAAACCACATCGCTATTGCGAGGATCGATCAGGATCTTTCCAATATGTTCTGATTTTTCCAAACCGACGCGCTGAAAACTTTGACCACCATCGAGCGACTTGTAAATACCGTCCCCATAACCAACGCTTCGTTGACTATTGTTTTCGCCAGTCCCAACCCAGACGACATTTCGATTCTTCGGATCAACTACGACGCAACCGATCGAATACGAAGGATAACTGTCGAAAATCGGCGACCAGGTTGTCCCAGCATTTACCGTCTTCCAAACGCCCCCCGAAGCAACCGCCAAATACCACGTCGAGCTTTGCTCTGGATCCACCGCGATGTCTACGATGCGCCCACTCATCAAAGCAGGACCGATGTTTCGAAACCCAAGTCCATTGACGAGTGAACTGTTGATCTTGGGTGCGGTATCTTTGGGCTGATCTTGGTCTTGTGCTGAAATTCTTCCCAGCCCGGCCATACCAAGCAACGCCACCAGGCCCAATATCGCTTTTCGCAATTGCATCATTCCAACCTTATCGTTCAGGTTCATCACGGTGCTACCCATAGGAGCATCCATTTTGATTGCAACCCAGTTCGTTGGGAAGAAGACGCCGGAGGCGAACCCCATCGAAAGCTTGATTTGCATGGAGATCAGACCGGAATTCCGAGAAGAATTCGCAGCTTTCCTGCCCCCAAAAGAGAAATGGGACAGCCAGAGAACGATGGGATCACACCCCATCCTACCGACAGGCAAAACATCATCAGGCGAACGAGAAGCACGACGGACTCGATTTCACGCGTCGTCAGTTCGCGAGAGAAAGGTCACGCAATTGCCTGACTTACACTGAAACCGTGCCGATCTTTGAAATGTCTTTTTGATTTTGCTGCAATTTAGCGATCGTTTGCTCGAGAGAGTAAAACTGCTTCTGCAGGCGAAGTTTTTCGCGATCGAGTTTTTCGTTCATCGTGTCGATGCGTTTGGCGTTGGCATCGAATTGACTTTGAAGCGATTGATTGCGGCTCACCAGTAGACTGTTATTGACGCCTGATAGCGTATCAATCACCTTTTTTGCTTTTGCCGAGAAACCAAGTTCGGCTGTGGTGAAAAAGCTCTTCACAGCATCGGGATTCTCGGCCAGCTTGGCTTCCAATTTGGTTTTGTCGAGATCCAACTTACCATCTTGGGTAACACTGACGCCGAGTTCTTCCATCGACTTGATGCTACCGGAACCACTGACTCGTGAGGTAACCAATCGAGTCAGGGCAAATTCGGTTCTAAGGACTTCGGTAGAGCCGAAGAGGATACCTGTGGTCTTGGAATTTGGATCAAAGCTCGTGACTGTTTTGATCTTATCAATAATCTTGTTGAACTGATCGACAAACGATTGAACGTTCTTGCTTACAGAACTGTTACTGGAGGCAATCGTCACTTGAATGTCATCAGTGCTTTGACCTTTGACATCCAATTGAACACCCGTCACGATTTCTTTGAATGAGTTGGTGGATGAGGTCACCAAGGTTCCACCCGTGTTTTCTGAAGCACCGATGGCAACAATTGCATCGCGAGCCTGCGATGTTGCGGTGAAACTGATTCCGGTTGTTCCACCTTCCAACACAACGCGTCCTGCAAAGCCACTCGCCTTGGAGGATACCAACAATCGCACGCTGTTGGGTCCGGCGTTGATGAGGCTCGCCGAAACGGGACCACCCGCATCATTGATATCCGAAATGAGATCGGACAACTTGTCGCCCGAAGCCACCGTCAACTTCAGATTCTGAGATGCCTCAATGGCCTGCTTCGATTGGCCGTCGATGACGGTCGTCTTGGAGCTTCCTAAGATTCCAAGATCTTTGGCCGCCGATCCCGTTCCCGATTCCGAAACGGTCAGGCTTTCCGATCCATTGCCAGTATCGATCAAATAGAGCCCATCGCCTGTACTGTTGAGCTTTGCCTCGACATCGAGCGAAGTTGCGTTGATAGCATCGATCAAGCCACCAAGCGTTTTGTTCTCCAGGGTTTGTAGGTTGATCGCGGATTGCGCGCCATTGGAATCCTTAATCAGGAAGGAATTCAAGGCAACGCCTCGGCCCTGGTTGAGCTTGGAAAGTTCGAGGTTCTCATGCACAAACTGCAATCCAAGACTGCCTGAATCGATGGTGCTTTTGGCAACATCGCCAACGATCTGCAGGTTGGTGGCAGATTGTGTACCGTCGGCATCGGCAATCTTGAGATTGCTAGAGGTCGCACCCGTGGAATCTTGGACGAGAATGCCTGTCTTGGAACTATTGAGCGAAGCGATCACGCCAGCGTTGGCGGTGTTAATTTTCGATACGACATCACGCAACGTGATGGAGCCAGCCAGATCGACTGTTGTCTGGGTTCCATTGCGGTTAGTTACCTGAATCTGTCCTAAGGTACCAACGCCATTACCTCCCTTCAGACTTGAAAGGAGTGGGCCTTGCAGGCTCGATTGCACCCGTGTTCCCGTGATAGTACTGCCAGCAGTCGTCTGAACGAGACCAAGGTCCGAAGCAACTTTGCCGTTAATGTCCGAGATAACAAAGTTGCCAACGCCACTCGTCAAGTCTACCAATTCGATGGCATTGCCATTGGTACTGACCTTCGCTGAGAGCTTAGCAGGATTTAGAGCATTGATGCGATCGACGAGTTCCCCAATCGTAACAGGATTTCCATCCGCTTTTTTATTCAAGTCGGCATTGAACGCCGTACCATCGTGAAGAGTGATGGCGATATCATTGCCATCACCGAATCGAATGCCACGACCATCGCGCAATGTATCGATGCGAGTTGCAGAGGACAGGAAGACGACATCATCACCGTTGGCAGTAGTTGAAGAAGTGTTTACACCTCCTAGTCCTAATTGCGAAGCAGTGCTTCCCCCTTCCACTTCCTCCACTTTGAGGTTGCTCGACGTTCCACCAGAACTATCGGTTAGAACAATTCGATCACCATCGATCTTCGCCGTGACCTTGAGGTCCGATGCCGCGTTGATTTTGGAAACAACATCGTCCGCAGTAAGAGCGAAACGAAGGTCGATGATCCGAGATTCGCCCGAACGGTTCGTGATCTCGATTTTCCCGCGAGCCACACCTTCTCCGCCGTTGAGGTTTTCAAGGCGTGTGGATTGATCGACGAATCCTCCGGTTCGAACCACGACCTCACCGCTCGATAATGCTTGGCTCGACGAAGTAAAAAGGTTGCTGGTGTAACTTGCCGTTTGCGATGTCTGAACGGAACGGAACGCATAGGTCCCAGGGGATGCTGTGGAAGAAGCCGTCGCCGAAAGCACATCCTTATTGGAAGAGGTGGCCGATAGCGAGCTGAATTCGGTGGTCTTGCCTAATCGATCGGAGCTTAATTGGAGTCCTATCGTCAATGCCAACAATTCGCCCACGGCTGTTTGTTGGGATTGTACGGCCTTATTGCGAACTACCAATCGATCGCGAGGTTGTGCCGAAATGGCAAGCAACTTCGTGATGGTATCATCGATACTAATACCAGTGATCAAGCCGACCGAGGATTGAATTTGTCCCATGGAATCGCTCACATGTATGGCTGGAGTTCAGCCTGGAGGAACTTGGCAAAGAGATCCTCGCTTGGATTGGCACTCCAAATCGCTGGGCTCAAAATTATGCGTCCGAAACAACAGCATTGCGTCAAAATACGCAAAAAAGGGAACCTTAGGGATTCAGATCTGTTGTATCGGTAATACCTTTATCGACTCGCAGACCCTGCAAACATCAAAAAAGAAAAGCGGTGATCTCGAAACAATGTCTCAAGATCGCCGCTTGTTTTGATTAAATCGTCGTGGCTAGCCGAAGAATTATCGGAGGAGCGACAAAACGTTTTGTGGGTTTTGGTTAGCGATTCCAAGAACCGCTGTACCCGACTGAACGAGAATCTGAGCTCGTGTCAGGTTCGCACTTTCCTTCGCGAAGTCAGCATCACGAATGGTGCTTTCTGCTTCTTGGAGGTTTGCTACCGTATCATTCAACGCGACCGAGTTGCTTTCCAAGGTCGTTCGTTGGAATGCACCGAGTCGACCGCGAAGCGAAGTCACTTTGTCGATCACTTCATTGATGACTTGAGCAGCACCGGCAGCGTTGGTATGCAGAGACTTGCCTTCACCGCTTCCCAATTCGTACAGCTTGCCAGCAACACCACCCAATCGGCCAGTGCTCAAACCACCGATACCGAGACGAGCTTGTTGGTTGCTGACTACGTCTGGACCCAATTGGAACTGAGCACCGCCACCGGTGATGGTGAAGGATGAAGTTCCAGTGAAGGTGGTATTGATGGTAGCCTTGAGGTCAAGAGTTGCCGTGTTGATCGACAACGTGCTTCCATCGCCCTTAGCGCGAATACCATTGACCGTGGCAACGATATCGGTACCTGCATCACGTTTCGACGTAACAGCTCCCAAACCGGTGGTGATGCTGCCACCCGTGGCTTCGGTGATCACGCTGATATCGACGAAAGAGTCCGAACCGAAGGTTTCCGAGGTCAATTCCAACGTCGTTCCATTGACGGTCGCGGCGACGCCCGTCGAGTCTTTCAACAGGTTGATAGCGCTCGCCAATTGGGAAATGCTGGTTCCGGCCTTAAAGTTGAAGACTTCCGATCCTTGCTTTCCGGCCAAGTTGAACACAACATCTTGCGAGATACCACCGGCAGCTGCTTGTCCACTACCGAGAGTCGCAGCGGATGGAGGAGTGTCGATCGTATCGATGTAGTTTTGGTTACCGGTCGATGTGGTGACCGAGGCGCTGTAGCCTGTAAGTCCATTGATCTGCGAAGCGATGGACGAGTAAGACACGGTTCCGCGAACTTTGACAACGATGTTGTTGCTGCTATCAAACGATGCAACAGCTGAGTTATTGGTGATCGCGTTATCTTCTTGAATGGTTACAGTCACACCGTTGGCCGCAGTACCAGCGGTATCTGCAAGGACGCGAATCGTAGCGGAACCAGCATCGCGACCACCCGCCAAACCGGCGATTGATCCGGTTGTGGCCGAAATCGTATTGGTATTCGAAGCACCAGACGTTGTAAAATCGCTACCGGCATCGATGGCGGCCTTCAAGTCATTGACCGTTGCCGTACCGGAAGCTTGAGTCAAGCTCACCGAAAGGGTGTTGGTCGTTGCATTGTAGGAAGTTGTCGTAGAACCAGCACCATAGGTTACTGCCAAGTTGACGGCTTGGTTACCTTCAGCACCATCTGCCGCTCCACCCGCATCCGCAGCAATAGTAAATGTTTCTGCACCAATGGTAACAGTACCACCAGATGCTTGAGCAATCGCATGGCTCAAGGAGATGTCTTGATAGGCGTTGACGGCTGTCGTCGAAGCAGTGATGCCGGTGATGTCAACCTGAGCTTTGGTGGCTGCGGTATCAACGGTGATATCGACTGATACGGAACCGGTTGCACCTAAGTTGGCTTGGTCGATATTGAGGTCGGTGATCTTGTCGTAGTTGGAACCCGAGGTGACTTGGAAGTCCAAGCTACCATCCAAGAGGCGGCGGCCTTGGAAGGTGGTGGTTTGAGCAATACGGTTGATAGCTTCGAGCGAGCTGTCGATCTGAAGCTGATTTGCGTCGATTTCTTCGTCGCTCAACGCACCCTTGTTGGCGGCTTCAGTAACCAGACCACGAATATCATTGAGAAGCGAACTAACCTGTCCCAACGCACTGTCGGCGGTTGCAATGATCTGATTGGCTCGTTGCGAGTTGGAAAGAGCTTATATGATGCTGGTGATGTCGATTCGAAGAGCTACACTAGCGATCAAACCTGCAGGGTCATCCTTACCTGTGTTGATACGGAGACCAGTGCTGAGGCGGGTCAGCGAGGTCTGCAACTCATTGTTGGTCTTCTGCAATCGAGTCTGAGCAACCAATGAGCTTACGTTGGTGTTAATTCGTGTCATTTTGTTCTGTAACTCCCCTACGGATCGAGATGGTGCTTGGCACGCTCTGACTTGTAAACTGCTTGGGAGCTGAAGCTAAAAACTTTCGACGATCACCGTGACCGTCGTCAAGTTTCAGCCCGCCATGCACGCGGCCTATCGCTCTGTCAATTCATGCGCAAGGCGTTTACTTTCGCATCGTCCCGCTAAATGGCTGAGGGAACGACATGGAAGCTAGAACGCTTGCGAAGTCCTTGCGCTAACACAGCTCAAGGCGTCCCGAAGAGTTTGGGATGATCCTCCCCCTTCCGAACCTCGCAAGAATAGCATCGGAATTCGGACGCAAGCTAATTTTGCAAGACCAGAATCTCCACAAAACTTTCTTAATTTCAGGTCCGAACCTATGCACAACAAATACAACCGTCACAAACAGAACAGTTTTCCTAGGCGGTATGGAGTCTCAGTTGTTTCTAGGATTTTCTTGACTAGAACTCTTATTTGAACATCGTTTCTTCCGCAAACGATTTTTCTTGGTTTATCTGCAAATTTGAGTTCGTTCCATTGGGTGAGTCACTGCGAGTGGAACTCTAAGAGAGAAATTCCTTACTCGACGGTCATTCCGTGAACCAAGATGCGGCAATGCTAGCACGCAAATGGAAGGACTTAGCCATTTTGCTCCATCTCGGCCAAGAAACTTTCCGCATCGATTCCATACCGGGCCAATACGGCCACCATCAAACCACTAATATGTTGCGTACCACCGACACGATCCGTGGAACGTCGAGTCTTTTCTTCAACGCGAGCCGTCGATGGGACAGAGACCGGCTTGCGAGAATTGGTTTGAACAGGGCGTGATTGGGGCCGAGATCGCCTTGGTGCAACCACCACCCCACCTTGCGATGAAGCCCCCAATTCGCAGGTGTCGTTCCAATCGAAACAAAGTTGTCGAGCCGAAAAGTCCGGTGCAGCTACGGTTGCCATTCTTGCTCCCCCTCAATAATCTCAATCGAGTGTCGCCGCGACATTGGTGCGGATCGACTGGGAGCATGATGGCGGTGGTCGATGACACGTTTGGTCATTGCCAAAAATACTTTTTGCTTTTTCTTGATCTCCTGAACAATTATCCTTGCGCTCCGCAACTTCCGTTGGCGTAGGCCAAACGATTCCCCACTGCGACGAGGCTACCTTGATTTCTCCCCACGAAACAGCCAAACGCGTGATTGCCAATGCGGAAAAAGCAATCGTCGGCAAACGCAAACAACTTGTACTGGCTCTCGTCTCCTGGTTTTCAGGTGGCCATATCCTTCTCGAAGACGTACCTGGAGTGGCCAAAACGATGTTGGCCCGAGCCTTAGCTCAGAGCTTTGGTGGAAGCTTTAAACGGATTCAATGCACGCCCGACTTGCTTCCAAGCGATATTACCGGGGCCTCTGTGTTTCATCCCAAGACGACGGAATTCGAGTTTCGTCCGGGCCCCCTTTTCACCAATCTGCTTCTGGCCGACGAAATCAATCGTACCACTCCCCGAACGCAATCAGCTCTCCTGGAAGCGATGGCGGAATCCCGTTGCACGGTGGATGGAACGACGCATACTCTCGCCCCTCCCTTCCTCGTCATCGCCACACAGAATCCGGTCGATCATGAGGGAACCTTTGCGCTCCCAGAAGCACAATTGGATCGGTTTCTCATGCGGTTTTCGTTGGGCTACCCAACGATGGAGGAAGAACTCAAGATGCTTCAAATGATGGAAACGAAGCATCCGCTCGAATCCATCGAACCCGTTGTATCCACGGACGACCTTATTGGGTGCCAGGAAGCGATCAAGAAGGTTCACGTTGACCCAAAGGTGCGTCACTATCTTACTCAGATCGTACATGAAACGCGGCAACATGAAGAGATTGCCTTGGGAGGTAGTCCTCGCGCAACCATCGCACTATTCCGAACCGCTCAGGCCATGGCTGCTATTCGCGGCCGTGATTTCGTGATTCCAGACGATCTTAAAAAGCTTTTTCAACCTGTCATGGCTCACCGCATCCTCATCAAACCTGAGAGCCGGTTGCGGAAGCGTACTGCCGAGCAGATCTTAGAGGAAATCGTGCAAGAAATTGCCGTTCCCATACTTCCCAATAGCCAGCCTCAGGATGTTTGAGTCACGCTCGTGAAATACCTGACGCTTCTGGCCTTGGTTCTTTTGATTGGCATCTTATTCAATGCATCAGCCTTCGTATATTCCGCCTACCTTTTTGCTTTTGTCTATCTCACAGGGAAATGGCTAACACATCGTTGGGCCGAGTCCTTGGAGGGAGTACGATCGACTAGCCAATCCGAAGTCACTGTCGGTGATTCGATCGCCATCGGTATTGAAATCATCAACCGTTCCAAGCTTCCGATTGTGTGGCTCCTTCTCGAGGACTTCATCGCAAAGAAACATACCAAACAACCTCCTGTTTCGCTTACCATCCATGGCACTCCTCTCCGTCTATTCACGCTCGCAGGAAAATCACGGCGATTCCTCACCTATCGAGTTACTACGGAACGACGAGGTTATTACCAATTGGGGCCATTGATCGCTGAGACTGGCGACCTTTTTGGGCTCTATCGAAAGTATCGCATCCTTACAGATCCCCACTATGTACTTGTCCTTCCTCGAATCCATCCATTGGCTGGCTACGACGTAGCGTCGAAGAGACCGATTGGTGCTATTCGAGTCACGTATCGCCATATGGAAGATCCAACTCTCGTTTCAACACTCCGCGAATACCAACAAGGGGATCCTATTCGAAAGATTCACTGGAGAGCGACGGCTCGCACGGGTGTTCTTCATAGCAAGGTATATGAACCAACTTGCATCGAAGGTGCCATGCTCATTGTCGATCTTCACCCGGATTCCAATCCCTCGCATCACGAGCCGATTCGTACTGATTTGGCGATCACAGCAGCGGCTTCGATCTGCCACACCTTGTATCAGGTCCAACAGCCATTCGGTCTACTTTCCAACGGCGCAGACGCGATCGATACAATTCGTTTTGAAGGCTGGGAATCCGATTATCGAACTCGTCGTGAAGCCTTTCAGAGCATCGTTCCACAAGATGCCTCGCAACGAAAACGGCCAGTCCACCTTCCACTTGGAAAAGGGGCCGACCACTTTCGGCAATGCCACCAACTTCTGGCTCGCCTTCACCGGCACGCCGGCCTGACTTTGTCCGAACTTCTACTCGAATCTCATTCGCAATTGCCTCGCGACGCGACATTGCTCGTTCTGGTGCAACAAATCAACGATGCCAGTGCATTGGCGTTGTCTCTTTTGCAAAGGCGCGGCTATGCAGTGGCGGCGATTATCAATCACTACGAAACGCAAACGATGGATGATGCAGCGCAGCGTTTGGCATCCCATTCCATCCCCTTGTTCCATCTTCACGATGAACATTCCATTTCACAGGTATGCAAACAACTTCTTTTTGCGCGATAACCAATCGCTAGCAATCACCGCAGCGGCCAGCCGTTAAAATCCCCTCATTTTTCCTAGGCGTGACAACCGGAAAAGTCGATATCCATAGCCATTCGGCTAGAACGTTCGATGTCACTTGCTGCAGGAAGGATCGGGACTATGAAACGTGCATCTTCGATGTTGGGTCGTGGCCTTGGTTTGACGGGCCTTGATGGGCACAAGGATTCTTCTGCATTCATTGGAAGCGTGACGAAGCGCCGGTTGCGTTTCGAGCATCTTGAGATCCGAATGGTCTTCGATGGCGCTCTCGGCCACGATGCGACCATTCCAGTTGGCTTGGAAGACGGAACCATGGTTGTTGCAACCGAAGAAGATCCAACCAACCTTGCCGATACGTCCTCGAACCTCTTCTCTTCAACGATTGATCCTTCAGAGGATGTTCCTTTCAGTTGGCCTGAAGCCATGCCGGATTGGAACGAAATCGTAGACGCATTTCAGGAGATCTTCTCATCGATCGCTGCAAAAAATCCTTCTTGGCTTGAAGAGGCCTTTGCTGCCGACGGCGACTTCTACAACATCCTCAATTTGGCAATGAATGAAATCGAAGCGACAACGGAAGGCGACCTGACCAATCTGCTTTCCTCAAACGATTCCAATACCTTTTCTGTCACTATTGGAAAGGAAGCATGGGATTTCCGATGGAACGGCGGTAATCCGGATTTGGTTTTGCCTGAGGAGAATCCATTCTGCAATCTTGAGCTACCGACCGATGTCGATGGAAACGGTCTTACCTCCACTTCGGATATCGATTTATTGATGCAACGCCTCAATGATCGCGGTCCTTACGCACTTCCGACAAGAACTCTCGAAGATACCCAGGCTCTCTATCTCGACTCTAACAACGACCGTTTGTTCACTCCACTGGATGTGCTGATCGTCATCAATGAACAGATGGAAGAGTCTGCCGATCAAGAAGGAACCGGCGACGAACAGGTGATGATGATTGATGATTCATTGGATCATCCCTTTAGCGATCCATGGATTGGACCTGAGTTGAAAACTGAGAAAACCGAAGCCGACGATTCATGGAATGCTTCTCTGGCTAGCGTCCTCATGGAATGGGAACGCAGTGCTGCTTAAGCCCCTCGAGGTCATGAAACGATTACTTCCCAACAACGCCTAATGGTTATCGATGTTGCTCCACAAGGACGAGCAATATCGATGGCAAATGGGCGCCAGTCGATGTTTCGTGAGCGGCAAATCCGCACGTAAAGTCAGATCCTGACGGATACGACGAGTAGCATCCCCCACAATGGATTCCTCACCCTAAAACCGAGTGCGAAAAGAGGTCGCACGCAGTTTGGTGGGGCATACTATCCTATCTCGCCCATACAATCATTCCCTAGAAGCTCGGCTGTCTCGAGTGCTCTTCATTGCCTCGTTCATGCCGGCTCGTGAGGTATTGCTATGCGATTGCGAGCGACACTTGCTCATCGGTATTGGTTGGACAAACCCCTCTGTGAACTCTCCAATGTTCTTGAGAGTTACGCCTGGTCAAAACCTAACTTTGTCCAGCGACGAATCGAAGCAAAATTGCATTCTGTTACCGAATTTTGGGCACCATTCTTCCAGGAATGGATGCGGATGCGACAAAGCCCCTTGGTGATTGAAGGGCAATCCTTCCACGCCGTTTGGGAACTGCAAGTCAACTACGATCTCTATGGATCCCAATCGTGGATTCAAGTGCTGGATGATTCCATTCAGTTGATTCTTCTCGAAAGGTTCGAAGGGGTGCTGAGCGATTTTCCGAAACGCATCATGGACCGCAATCGCCATATCGAAAACCGACTCCAACGTTGGAAAGATGGCAATATCACTCGCAACTATCTACGAAAGCTGCGGGGACTTCCGCCGATCGAGTCTCCGTTCATGAACGCTCGACTCGACAAGAATGTCCTGGAAGAAATGAAATGCCTCTTTCTTGGTGATCCTGTGAAAGGATTAGCACTGCGAACCAATCTGATTTGCTAGATGGCCGGCTGCGAGAGTCGATCGCGAGAAATACGATCGAAGGAGGTAGAGGACAACGATCGTTATCAGGAAGAAAAAATAGGGCTGACAGGAATCGAACCTGCACACCTTGCGGTACTAGATCCTAAGTCTAGCGCGTCTGCCAGTTCCGCCACAGCCCCAACACGGGGTCTCGAATCGAGACCCCATCTTTTAGTTCGTGCCGTCGTTACGCCGATGCGGTTGGAACGACCCACACCTTGAGGTCGGTAACAACTTCTTGGTGGAGTTGAATCTTGACGGTGTAAAGTCCCAACTCCTTGAGCGGACCAGCCAGGCGAACTTGATCGTCGGTGATTGTCAGACCTTGTTGCTTCAACGCAACGACGATGTCGTGAGAACCAACGCTGCCGTAGAGGTGACCTTCGTCGTTGGCATTGGCTTCGACATTGATCGACTGCTTGTTGATTTGGTCGGCAAGAGCCACCAAATTGGCAAGACGCTTCTTCTCCAATTCGCGAAGCTTGGCCTTATGCTTCTCAACCATTCGCTTGTGGTGATCGGTTGCGATGATCGCCAAACCTTCTGGAAGAAGGTAGTTGTTGGCATATCCTGGCTTGACTTCAACAACGTCACCCGCTTTTCCAAGATGGTCTACAGCTTGGATCAACATCAATTCGATGCCGCCATTCGGGCCCTTGGGTAGACGCTTGAATTGCCCAACTTTTCGCTTCTGAGCTACTTTAGTCATAACCAACCTTCTCAAACTTCCGAGTCGAAATCTTATTCGTTGTTAGAAAGGAATGTCGCTGGAATAATCTGCCACATCGGAGGCATGATCCATAGCATTGGCATCTGAGTAACGTTCTTGCGGAGCAGAACGTGGAGTTGAGGGGCCGGACGAACCGCCTCCTGAACCACCCTTACCACTACCGATCAGTTGCATGCGATCACAGATCACTCGCAAACGACTCTTCTTTTCTCCATCCTTTTCCCATGTATCCAGTTTCAATCGACCTTCGATAAACACAGGCGATCCCTTGCTCAGGTATTCGCTTGCGACCTCCGCAGTCCGTCCAAAAAATGTGACGTCCACGAAAGTAGTCTCGTCGATCCATTCACCGCTTTGAGATTTACGACGATCGTTGACCGCCAATCCCACATCGGTTACCGGCAAGCCACCCGGCGTATACCGAAGCTCGATATCGCGAGTGATATTCCCCATCAAAATGACACGGTTGTAACTTGCCATCGTCCCCATCCTCCTATGCTGTCATCAAGTGAAGTGAACTAATGTCACCCAACCTAACAACTGGTCATAGGACCTGCAAGCGAACGAAGCCGACTGCAGGTGAATTTTTGTGCAGTTTACTCTTCGTCGTCTTCAGTCTCGTCGACTTCAACTTCCACATTCGTTCCGACAGGGATCGCTACGCGACCATCGGTGCTACCTTGGAATTGCTTGCCTTGAGCGTGAGCAACCAAAGCGTCGACCAAGCGAGGATCAACCTTAAGAACTTGGAATCGCACGATCGGCTCGCTCAACTGGAACGCTCGGTTGAGCTCCTTGAGACGCAAGCTATCGAGCTTGAAATAGGTAAGCCAATAGGTTCCCTTTTGGTGACCATCGATTGGGTACGCCAATCGCTGTTCAGCCCAGAGTCGCGATACGAGGATTTCGCCGCCCAATGCAACGATGGCCTCGGTCACCGATTCCGAAACGCCACCTGGATCCCGTGCATACCGATTGCTGTCAAAAATAAATAAGCACTCGTAAAACTGAGCAGCCAACTTCGCTTCTCCTCAACTACAAAACGTCACCACGATTGTATATGTTCATGCAATGATCGATGCCTCGGTCCACCCAACAGGATATCGCCTCGGCTGCTCGCTCTAAAGCCAGCTCGACCGTCTCTCTTTCCTCTGACCGAAATCGGCTCAACACATAATCAGCCGTTTCCCATTGCGGTGGGCATGGGTCGATTCCGATCCTGAGTCGTGGAACATCCTGCGTGCCTAAGACTCGCAGGATATCCGCCAATCCCTTTTGACCACCGGCAGATCCGCTCCTGCGAACCCTTAGCTTGCCAATCGGCAAGGCCAGATCATCGCAGACAACCAATACATCGCTTGGGTCAATTTTATAAAACCGAACAACCTGTTGAACGCAACGTCCACTTGCATTCATAAAGGTCATCGGCCAGAGCAACAAAACCTCCACTCCTTGAATGGCGACCTTGCTCAACTGGCCTTCGTATTTCGTCATCGGGATCGGTCCGCTCCACTTCTTGGAAAGCAGATTCAGACAATCAAACCCAATGTTATGTCTCGTTTTCTCGTACTTCGCTCCAGGATTTCCCAATCCCACCACAAGCCTTAGCCGTTTGCGGTCTTGTTCGTCTCCCGAAGCACTCACCATGGGCTCTCACCAAGACTAAGCCTTGGCGTCGTCCGCAGCTTTTTCCTTGCGAATCAATTCAGGTTCAGTCGCACCCGATGCAGCCGCTTCATCGCTTACTACGGTCGGTGTAATGACTTGAACGATGACGATCGATGCTGGCGTTACGGTCGAAGCGCCTTCTGGCAACTTAACTTCACCTGCGTGGATCGACTGTCCCAAATGCAATCCCGATACTTCAACGACGATATGCTCAGGGATCGAACCGGCTGGGCAACGAATCACCATCTGATGCGTGGTGAAGCGAAGCTGACCACCTTCATTCAAACCAGGAGCTTCCCCATGGAGCTCGACTGGAAGGGTTACTTCCACCAACTCGGACGCGGAAACGCGAGCAAAGTCGAGGTGAATGATTTCACTTCCCAGACTATCCCACTGAACGTCGCGCAAAAGTGCGGTGTCCTTCACGGCGCCGGTGAGATTCACCAACTTCGAACCGTGTCGAATCAACGAAGCAACGGCTTCTTCGCGAATGGCCAAGCAAACGTTGGCTTCGCCGTGACCATAAAGAATGGCTGGAACCAAACCTTGACCGCGCAATTTCATCACTGCTCGTGTTCCTGCAGCTTCGCGCTTCTGGGCTTCAATCGTCTCAATCATGACCGGTAAGTTTCCTCGCCAAACCAAACGAAATGCTTGAAATATCGTGAGCTGCCAAGCCTAGAAGTAACCCAGGTCGGGCCGCTATTTCCTCGTAGAAAACGGGTAAGTATGACAAAAACGTTTGAGCCCGCAAGGGCAAAAACGACTTCCGGTGTCGGTAAATCCCTTGCGGTTTCCGCCGCTCGCGGGTAGCGTTATCCATTCTTATTGGTTCCCTGGGTGGCCCCAGGTTGCCCAACCCTTTTAACCGCTAGCAATTCGAGCAAGATGGCCAAGAAACGGACTGAACTCAACTACATCGAGCCAATCGGGGCTCGAATTCTTGTCCTCAAAGATGAGCCCAAGCGAGAAACGAAAGGGGGGATCGCTCTCCCCGATGCGGCGGAAATTCCGACGATTACCGGGCGAATTGTAACGATCAGCCGTCAAGTCGAACATGATGACGACGTGCCACTACGTCAGTACGACAAGATCCTATTTCACCCTAAGAACGCCATTCCCGTCGACTTTGAACCCGACAACCAACTATTCGTGGTTCCCGTGGAAGACGTGGTTGCCGTCTTTCGCAAGTCCCCCTGAAAAGGAAGCGGACGAAGAATAGCCGTTTGCCTTCCCTACCAACTGAACCGCAAAAATACCATCAACCACGGACTATTGCTGGCGATCGAGCAACACTTGGCTGGTTTCTAATGCGGCAAAGAAATCGGGAACACTCCCCAGCAAATCGGGATGCCCAAGCAACTCTTCGCGACTCAGCCAAAAGATCTCTTCCACTTCTCGAGGATTGGCCTTTGGTTCTTGGGCATTGGTACGACGAACGAGCATCCACTCGAGGTCGGTCCCCCAAGACGTTCGGCTCGTCCACACATGCGCCACCACTTCGACTTCCAAGTCCAACTCTTCCTTCATTTCGCGGCGAATCGCTTCTTCAAACGACTCATTGGGTTCGATTCCGCCGCCAGGAAAACATATCATTCTCGGTGCGCGAACCATGGCCGACCGACGAATGGCTAGATACCGGTCGGACTCCACTACAATGGCAACGACTCCGTGACGACCATTGGAGGGAACCTTATGCATGAACCAAGCCTCTTTCCTTCACACCCTTTGCGATCAATCCCCAAACCCCAACGAGCCTTGAACTAGGAATGTCGCTCCACGAACCCTCATCTGAACGAGTCTTCGCGACCGACATCGTACAGCGTTTACAACAGGCTGGCTACGTCGCCTATTTCGCAGGCGGATGCGTTCGCGACCAATTGCTTGGACGAGAACCACACGATTTTGATGTAGCTACCAATGCAATCCCCAATCAAGTCCGGGATCTCTTCGGCCCCAAACGCACTCTCTTCGTAGGCGCAGCCTTTGGCGTCGTATGCGTTCACGGCTTGGTCGATGGAGTTCGCCATCAAGTCGAAGTGGCAACCTTTCGCAATGATGGCACTTACTCGGATGGACGACGCCCCGATACCGTCGAATTCACGACTCCCGAACAGGACGCTCTTCGTCGCGACTTCACCATCAATGGCATGTTCTTCGATCCCATCGAGAATCGCGTGATCGATTACGTGGGAGGTCAACACGATCTTGAACGAGGACTCTTGCGAGCCATTGGCGATCCCATTCACCGTTTTGGTGAAGACAAACTACGCTTGATGCGAGCTATTCGTTTTGCGGCGCGTTTCCATCTGAAACTCGATCCTCTTACCGAATCGGCGATTCATTCGCTCGCCTCGACACTGCGGGCAGTGAGCCCCGAGCGGATCTCCATGGAGATCCACAAAATCCTGGAACTTGAAAAACGAGTCTGGGCCCTAGAAAAACTTCATGATTCAGGACTCTTGGCAGTGGTCCAGCCCGATTGGCATCTCGCTTGGCAGGAATCACCGTTTGCGATGGAACGTGTTCGCCAAATCCTCGAGCGTGTTCCTTGTTCGCACTTTGCGTTATCGGTTGCATGCGTGATCGCGATGACTTCGTGGAACGAATTGGCATCCTACCCATCGTACGAAAAAAGAAAGTTTGCTCTCCAACAAAGCGAACAGCTAAAACATCGCTGGCGACTGTCCAATCAAGAAGAAGAGGACATGTGCTATTTCCTCGAAGGAAACCAAATCCTTCTTGGAAGCCACGACCTCCCTTGGTCGATGCTTCAACCATGGCTTGCCGATTCGCGAAGCTCTTGGCTCATTCAGATGGTCGAAGCCCTTTGCGAATCGCTCGCCTGCGATTGGCCATTGAAAGATCGGTGTCGAACCGCAATGCAATGGGACCGCAGCCAGTTGGACCCAGTTCCATTGCTCAAAGGGGCAGACCTGAAATCGATGGGAATCCCGATGGGTCCTGCCTATGCGGCGATCCTTCGGCAAGTTCGCGCCTTACAACTCGACGGCCAACTCCAATCTACTGCAGAAGCTCGCGATTGGGTCCTTTCCAAGCAAAGCGATCGGAATAGCTGGTAATTTCGGCAAAAAGAAGAGGAGGCGACTTCAAAAATAGTTGGACGATCTTTGCGAGACGTCGATTGTCGGCTATGCTTCTACGTCTTCGAAAACGAGGGAAACCTCGTATTTCCGCTGGCTGCCTCCGGAGGGTAAGCGAATGGCTAGCGGCTTCATTGGAAATGAAGTGCCCCGTAAGGGGTTGCGGGTTCGAGTCCCGTGCCCTCCGCTTGAGAGCCCTGCTCTCTTCAATCAACGCCGCATGCGATGACTCGTCATTCATGCGGCGTTTTTTATTGGATGGTTGATAACTTCGAATGCCCGACCGCTTGAGAATGGCAATTCGTATCACCATCGCAATACAATCGATGCAACCGCGACTTGGATCGCGTGCTTCATTCTTCGAGCGATCGATCGCGAGGCGATGATCGCTGGCGTTGAGGGATACGAGAGGCTTTCTATGCGTTCAATGATTGCTGCCCTAAGATGGCCCCGAACAAGCAAGTTCAACTATTGCGCGTTCGACTGGTTATTGGCGATGGTAACCACCGGAGTTACGGCCTTTTTCGTGGCAAGTCCGATGGCCTTCGCCCAATCGCTGAGGCACCTTGCCAATCGCGAAGAACTTGCCAAGGCACTTCGCGAGCTTCAACCTAGTACGACATTGGTTCTTGCCAACGGCGAGTATGGTAGTGATTGGTATATCACGAACGTGGATCGCCTCACCATTCGCGCTGCCGATCAGGCGAGGCCACCGAGTTTCACAGGTGGAAAGGTTGCGTTTCATTTCTCCAAATGCTCCCATCTTCACTTGGATGGCTTGAAGATAACCGGCCAATCTCAAAATGGTCTCAATCTTGACGATGGCGGTCCCTCTTCGACTCCACCTCATTCCATCATTCTCGAGCATCTTACGATCGAGAACATTGGTCCTAAAGGGAATTGCGATGGCATAAAAGCCTCTGGAATCGAACAACTCAAGATCCAGCACTGTTCGCTTTCGGGTTGGGCCGGACAGGGAATCGATTTGGTGGGCTGTCATCACGTCCTTATTGAACAGTGCCAGCTTCAAGGCAAAGAAGGATACTCTCCTCCTGCGGGCATACAGGCCAAAGGTGGAAGCAGCGACATCAAGATGCAAGATTGCCAATTGCACGATGCCGGTGAACGACTCATCAACATTGGAGGCTCCACGGGGCTTCCCTTCTTTCGGCCTCAAGGGATCCATTACGAAGCCAAAGATGTCCTCGTTCGCAACTGCCAATTGCAAGGAGGACTGTGCGCCGTCGCATTCGTTGGTGTGGATGGTGCCGTCGTCGAAGACAATACCATTCACTATCCGCAAAAGTGGATCGTGCGCATTTTGCAGGAAACCAATTCCAGTCCCTTCGTGCCCTCGAGAAACGGAGTGTTCAAGAACAACAAAGTTCTTTTTCGAAGAGAACAAGTCTCGCTGGATTGCAATGTGGGAGCCGGCACGGCCCCCGAGACCTTTCGGTTTGAAGGGAATCAATGGTATGCGGTCGATCAACCCCAACGCTCTAAACCTAAACTTCCAGTCGAGGAGATCAACGGGCGCTATGGAGTCGACTTTCGCTGAATGTGTCTATCAGCTACATCGTTCAAGACGAAAGGTTCGAGGTTTTATAGGACGCGACCTGAGAATGGTTGGTGTCATGAACCTGGAGGGCATTTCCGTTGTCCCTGATCCAACGGTATGAAACAATCGAACGAGGAACGAGATTCAGAATGAACGCGAGACAATTGGAAAAGCTTGGAATCCCCGCATATTGTGTCCCCGATGCTATCGCGACGATTCAACGCATGACGTCTCAACAAGGATTTCGGAGCAAGGATCTGAAGGGGACGATGCAAAGGGTTGCGCAAAATCCACAGGCTTATGTAGAAGATTCAAGCTGGGGACAACTCGCCAGCAAACTCTTGGAAATGCAGCGTGGACCTTCGCGTCAGGAACCCATCGATTACCGGACTTGGGGCGAAGATATCGACATCGCAGCACATGCTCAAATGCGCAAGGCATGTTCGTTGCCGCACGCGGTTGGTGCTGCGCTTATGCCGGATGCTCACGTGGGTTATGGGCTTCCCATCGGTGGCGTGCTTGCGACCGAAGGAGTGGTGATTCCGTACGCTGTTGGTGTGGATATTGGATGTCGTATGAAACTCTCCGTACTCGATACGGAATTGCCGCAACTAACGAAGAACCCACATCGTTTTGAAGATGCACTGCAACGTGGAACACGATTTGGAATTGGATCTGCACATGAGAAGCCTCAGGACCATCCCGTGATGGACCAAGATTGGTCCTTTACGAAGATTACTCGCGAAAAGAAAGACATCGCCAGAAAACAACTCGGTTCAAGCGGATCAGGAAATCACTTTGTCGAGTTTGGAACGCTCACGCTAAAGCATGACGACGCGGAACTTGGACTTGCGGCCGGCACCTACGTCGCGTTGCTTAGCCATAGTGGAAGCCGCGGTGCTGGTGCGAGTGTCTGTTCAACCTATAGCGCTATTGCTCGCGGGCAACTCCCCAAGCACTTATCGGAAGACTTCGGTTACCTTGCATGGCTCGATCTGGACACGCAGGCTGGCCAAGAATATTGGCTCGCCATGAACTTGATGGGAGACTATGCCGCTGCCAACCACGATGTGATTCATCGCAATGTCTCCAAGCTCCTCGGGGCAAGGATCGTTTCCGGAGTCGAGAACCATCATAACTTCGCTTGGAAAGAAGAGCACGGAGGCAAGGAGCTCATCGTGCATCGCAAAGGAGCAACCCCGGCTGGCCAAGGTCAATTGGGAATGATACCAGGCTCGATGTCGGCCCCTGGTTTTGTGGTCCGCGGTAAAGGTAACGCTTCCAGTTTGCGATCCGCATCCCATGGTGCCGGACGCGCGATGAGCCGGAAGGCGGCGCGCGATCAATACCAATGGAAGGCGGTTCGCAATGAACTGGAAACCAAAGGCGTTCGAGTGATATCTGCCGGAGCTGACGAATCCCCAGGAGCTTACAAAGATATCCATGCGGTGATGGCTTCCCAAGAAGATCTCGTTGAGATCGTAGCTCGCTTCGATCCCAAGATCGTCAAAATGTGCGAGGATGGGAGTCCCGCTGAAGACTAGCGTGCCAGAATACGGTTATGGAAGCGGTCGTGCTAATCGACAGAACTGTTGAAGCTGCGCGACCGCGATACCGGGCTCGCGATAGTTCGTCCATTCCTTGGAATCGACGTCTTCGATATACGACGCGATCGTGATCGCAGTCAGGAGTGCCCCTAGCCCGCTTTGATGATTGCCGTCGTCGGCATGAAGGCGCAACTCTGGTGTTTCGGAATGAACCCGCTCCCAGACTTGCCCGACAGGGATCAAAGTTGCACCCGATGCATCGCTCATCTCGGCATAGATCCGTTCCGTTCGTTCGCGCTCTCCTTCAACCCCTTCTCTAGCCCATTCCGAAAAGAAGAAGACCTTCGCCCCACGCTCGCGCACTCTTCTTGCGATCTCAATACCTTCTTGATTGGAATAAATGAACTTGCCACTCATGCTAACCTTCTGAGCCTGAAGGACAACACAATTCCAAGGGCGCGAATCGATAACCTGCATCACATGAGAGTTGTGATAGGCATCTTCAAGATGGGAGATCATGACCATGTGCGTTCCGATCGTACGCTCCGGTTTACGAAACCGAAGGAGCTTTTCAATGGTCCCAGGAAGATCATGAAAACCGGTGTGGCTGTTTCCCAAATAGAGAATGTTCATGTCCGCATCTTCGACGACTGCGGACGGTGTACCCGACGCGGAACGGTTTGCCGTATCGATATTGGATGCCGTTGTCGAATCCTGGGAAGAACGCCAATAGCCATAGGCCACTAACAAGACCAAAAAGATCGCGAGCAATCCTAGGATTCGATGAAAACGACTCGGTGCCATATTGGCGGTCTCGACTAGAAGATTTTGTTACTGAAATGTCAGGTTATCGATCGAAGCGAGCAATCCTCCAGAAAAAATGAAGTTTTTTCAAAACGAGGAAACTAATTGCTCAAGTTTTCGTCCTACGTAGAAATATGCCAGCGTTTATAGGGGTGAACGGACTCCTGCTCTTCCTGAGATTTTGCAGGATTTTTCGGGTCTTGCGGAATGTTCCAGCCTGAACGGCCTCCAAGGAAAGAGATGCTTGGAGTTCCGTTTTTTCGAACTTGGTTCAAAGAGCACGCCAGATAAGCTGGATGAATAGGCCCGACTTTGCGGGCTTCGAGTAGGTTTGGTTGAAACTTCACAGGGTAACAAAGGTATGTCGAAACGTCGCCGTTCCCTCCTTCGTACGATGGCTAGGTCCCTTTTCCGATCTTGGCTTCAAACGAACTCAGAACCAGCCAAAGTGGGAAGGCCGATTCGATTCGAACCGCTCGAGCGACGGGAATTGATGGCAGGGGACCTTTTCTCGGCCCTTTCCAACCCATCTGCCGGTTCTGGCTCTACCCCGATGACCGTTCAGAGCGTGGGCGAAGGGGAAGCTCAAGACGATTTGGTGGCCTTTGCCAAAGCCCTCAAAGACGCCGGCATTCAGTTCTTCGGTGCCGACTGGCACGCGGCGACCACCTCGCAAAAGGCTCTCTTTCAAGATGGGGCTAAGTTCCTGCCCTTCGTGGAAGTAACCAATCCCGACCATTCCTTCAACTCCGTAGGAACCTCGGAAGGCATTACCACGATGCCAACCTGGGAATTCCAAAATGGATCGAGAGCGACGGGTGTTCAAACTCTCGCTCAGCTTTCAACGTTATCGGGAATTGCCATTCCCAAGTCGAGCACTCCTTCGTTTGAAACCATTGGCAACCAAACGGTTGCCATCGGATCTCCACTTCACATTCCAGTGGATGCCTATGATCCCAATGGTAATCCACTAACGATCAGCGTTTCCAGCAGCAACCCTTCGCTGATTGCTGCCGAAGTCCTCAACGGAAACCGCAGCTTGGTATTGAGCACCGAAGGCTATGGGGACATGGTTTTCGAGTTGTTTGAAAGCGAAGCTACGCGAGCTACCAGTCGCATTATTCAATTGGCTCAATCCGGTTTCTACAACAAGACAGCCACCAACCAAGTTACCTTCCACCGCGTGATCGATAATTTCGTCATTCAAGCGGGCGATCCAACAGGAACAGGTTCGGGTGGATCTTCATTGGGTGATTTTGACGATCAATTCGACATCGATCTTCAGCACAACCGCACCGGTGTCCTGTCTTACGCTAAATCGAGCGACGATACCAACGATTCGCAGTTCTTCATCACAGAAGGAGCTCAGCGAAATCTAGACTTCAATCATTCGGTCTTCGGACAATTGGTAGAAGGTGAAGCGGTCCGACAAGGAATCTCGCGCACATCAACCTCGAGTTCCAACAACAAACCCACCAACAATATCACGATCACTTCGGCCTCGATTATTAGCGATACCGAAAACGGTTTGATTCGCCTGAAGGCCGTTGGCAGCCAAACAGGAACCGCAACTATCACGGTGACGGTTTCGGATTCGGAAGGAAACTCGGTACAACAATCGTTTACCGTGACGGTTGCTGCCGACAACAAGAACAGCGCTCCCTTCTTGAATGACATAACCATTCCCAACGTGGGACCTGGCTCTCCCGTGACGATCCAATTGACATCGCAGGATGTCGAAGGTGACCCGGTCTATTACGACGCCACGGTACCTACAGGATCGCAATACTCGGTCAACGTCGATCACAGCACAGGTCAAGTGACCCTCACTCCCAACACGGGATACACGGGAACCATGACCGCTACCGTGGGTGTTCGCGCTTCGACGAGTGCCGACACGGTCGACACCTTTGATACGCAAACGATTTCGGTCGTTCCTGCGCCAGCTGCTCCAACGGGAGTCGATCTACAAGCGGCCAGCGATACTGGTTCGAGCGACACCGATAACACCACCAATGCTGGCTCACTTAGCTTCGTCATTTCGGGCACGGTGAGCGGTGCATTGGTCGAACTTCGCAATGGTTCGACGGTCGTGGGATCAGCGACCGCATCCGGCACGACGACAACCATCACCACCAACAATATCGCCGCACTCGGAGCCGGCACCTATACGTTGACGGCAACTCAAACGGTTGGTGGCAAGGTCAGTACTGCATCGCCAAGTTTGCAAGTCATCTACGACAATGTGCAGCCTGCCCAGTTGCCTACGAACACCATTCCAACGACAGGCAATGTAGCATCAGCCATCAATGTTGACATTTCCCATGCCGAAGAGGGAAGTGGGCTGGTCTATGCCATTCAGAATGGTCCCACGGGAATGACCATCAATGCAACCATGGGGGTATTGCAGTGGACTCCATCGAGCACCCAGACCGGGGTTGAGAATTTCGACATCGTGCTGACCGACAAGGCTGGTAACTCGCGCACCCAATCCTTCGCAATCACGATTGGAAGCGCCGCGCAAGGACGATTCATTTTGAAATTGGTGGATGCTGCAGGCAACGCCATCACCTCAGCTTCGGTGAATCAAGTCTTCAAGCTCCAAGTCTTCGTCGAAGATATACGAACGGTTTCGTCGGGTGTGTTTGCGGCCTTTGCAGACATTCTTTACAACTCAACGCTGGTCGAGGTAACGGGCACTACTCCGATCTCGCACGGCACGATCTATTCCAATTCACCATTGGGTGACACCAACACACTGGGAGTGATCAACGAGTTTGGAGGTGTTTCCAATTCGACTTCACCGATCGGAGAGGGGCAGAAGCTTCTCGGTGAAATTTCGATGCGAACCAAAGCCGTCGGACAAGCCATGTTTAACAGCGAATCGGCTGATGGAACCGGCACCGAATTCTTGGTTTATGGTTTGAGCAACGGAGTTCCCACCAGTCAAGTGAATTTTGGTTCGGTCGCATTGGCGATTGGCCAAAACTTCGTTGCGACCAATGACACTTTCAGCGTGAATGAAGACGCGGCCAACACATCTCTCGATGCATTGCTCAACGATACGATCAATCAGGGATCGGGGGCAGTGTTAACGATTCAAAGTGTATCCACGGGATCGGCCGGCGGAACGATTACCATTCCTTCAGGCGGAAAGAGCATTACTTACCGTCCCGCTGCGAACTTCAATGGATCGGAAACCTTTACCTACACCGTCTCGAACCAAGACGGAGCTACGCAAGTGGCCACCGTTACGGTAACCGTCCAAGCGGTGAATGATGCTCCTGTAGCCGTCAATGATACGTTTGAAGTGGTTCAAGATTCTACTGGCAACACCATCCTCGTTCTCACGAACGACACGACCGGGCCAGACACAGGAGAGACCATTCGCGTTTCGTCGATTGGAACACTGTCGGCTGGTGGTACAGCCACGATCACTTCTAGCGGCAATACGATTAGCTACTCACCGAAAGCTGGTTTCGTCGGAACCGAAACACTGACCTATACCATCACCGATGGAAGTCTTACGGCCACCGCTACTGTCACCATCACTGTCAAATCGAAGTCTCCGCCTCCAACCGCCGTTGCCGATAGCTTTACGGTTACCGAAGATGCAGCCTCGGCCGTCTTCAATGTCATGGCCAATGATACGCCAAGCCAGAGTGGTGAAACGTTGTCGTTGACCGCAGTCACCGCTACCAATGGTACGGTTAGCTTGACCAGTGACAACAAAATTAATTACGCTCCCAAGGCGAACTTTGCTGGCACCGATATCGTGAAGTACACACTCAAGGGAAGCTTGGGTGGTACCACCACGGGCACGGCAACTTTTACCGTGACCGCTGTCAACGACGCACCTACCGCAGTCAATGATGCATTGACTATCAACTCAGTCGATGCCACCTCGGTACTCCAAGTTCTCGCCAACGACAGTACGGTGGATTCAGGAGAAACCCTGACCATTGCGTCGGTGACGCAACCTGCATCGGGCCAAGGCACCGTGGCCATTGCATCCGATGGCAAGTCGATCATCTACACGCCACCCAATAACAACTACGAAGGGACACCAACGTTTACCTATGTATTGAGCGACGGTACGAGTCTCAACGCCAACGCAACCGTCAACCTAACGGTTCAGTCCTTCATTCCTCGCAATGTGGGAGGAGTTGTTACCTTTTCCGCTGTAGATTCCGAGTTCTATGGAACATTGCAGTTTGCGGGAACCAACTATCAGAGCCAAGCGGTCAATAAATCGGTTGAAGTCGTCAACAATGCATTCGTTGTGTCGAACTTGGCACCAGGAACCTATCAGGTAGCCCCTAGCTCCTTGCCCTTCCGTCAAGACGCGGCCACTGCGCTCACGGTACAGTCTAAGGCTACGGATGGTGATTCGGTCAACAACACTCTCAATGTTGGCAATGTGAAATCGTATTACTTTGATATTCGCGACTTCATGGGGTTCTCGGTTGGTCACAGCCTAACCGTTGCCGTGTCTCCTGGAAAATCGCAGGCCTGGGCTACAGGTTCTGGCGATTGGAAAGACTTTAAGACAGTCTCCGCCACGATGTCTTCCGATGCGAAGCAATTAACGATCGTGGGCAAGAAGAGCAACGATCAGTTGGTGCAAAGCATCGTCAATATTTCAGGTCGGAACATCGACATCCGGGGTGTGGAAGGGGAATCGAAGCTGGTCAAATTGCGAATGAAGCCTTCCGAGTTGACCTTCTCGAATGTTGCCGCTTCGACCGGAACGGGAAGTGGCGAAGGGGAAGGTTCTTCGAACGTGAATGCCTCCGTAGCATCGATCATGCGATCTTCATCGCTTGGTGAAGGTGAAGGTGCAATCGGTGTGATCGATCATTCGATCGATGAGGACGCCATCGATTCTTCGGAATCGGGACTTTCGAACGATATGGCTCGCGATGAAGCCTTCCGACAGATCCTTCCCAACATGCAATTGATTTCTCCTGTGGGCGATCAAATTGCAGAAGATCAAGCGGATGGATCGTCATCGATCGATGAAGACTCAACCGACTCAGCCCTTTCTTCGCTCGATGACTTTATGCAAGACGAATAGCGAGCGAGAGTCAAAGCCCTTTTCACTGCAGCTCCATCCCTTTCTGGATGGAGCAGTCGGTGTTTCTGGGATCGATTTCACCGTAGCGGCCGCGATGGTCTTGGGTAACGCTGGCGTGCTCACGGCGAATCGCGAGAGGGCTCACAAACCCTAAAAAACACGGAATTTTGGATATAACCCGGCAAAAAAGCCCCGTTTTCCAAGGAAATTTTGCCAAAACCGACGTTTTTCCTTGGTTTTACTATGTTTCCTAGTTGCAATTTATGACATAGACCCTTTAATCGGGCCAAGTCGCGTCCGCGGTTGGACGCTTGGCTTCGGGTCAGTACTTAGAGTGAAAGGGATTCAGCACATGGCTAAAGCGGCCGCAAGCAAGCCACTGACAAAGATGCAGATTTTCAACAACATTGCTGAGACAACGGAATTGACCAAGAAGCAGGTCGCCGCCGTCTTTGAAGCTCTCCGCGAAGAGATTGGCAAGGCCGTCGCTAAGAAGGGCCCCGGACAATTCACCATTCCGGATTTGTGCAAAGTTGTTCGCGTTCAGAAGAAGGCTCTGCCTAAGCGACAAGTTCGCAACCCTGCAACTGGCGAAATGATTTGGGCCGATGCTCGTCCAGCTTCCAGCACCGTCCGAGTACGTCCTCTCAAGAAATTGAAGGACATGGTTGAGTAATCTCAATCCATTAGGATTCATTCCAAAATCCCAAAAGAGCCTTCCAAGACCTGGAGGGCTCTTTTGTTTTGGCGACTCCCTTTGCCCTCGTTGGTCTGATCTTTCCTACCAGATAAGAATCAGTCAGGGATTACTCGCGAGCGATCAATGCATAAAGACGCGGATCGCGAAGAGTTTGTGCGATGCAAGCCACGCCCGAAAAATCATGATCAAGACTATGGACCGATGGAACCGCCACCACACAAGCGCCAGCTGAAAGGCCCGCTTTTGCTCCATTGGCGCTATCTTCGAGCACCAACAGGGATCGAGTTGGGACTCCCAATCGTTCCGCAGCCAGAAGGTAGATATCGGGAGCTGGTTTGCCGTGAAGTACATCTTCGGCGGTTACGATAAACTCGAACCGATTCCGGATTTCCAATCGGCTCAGCGAATCTTCTGCGATGCTCCTTTGGCTACTGGTGGCAACGCAGCAAGGTATCGATCGATCGCGAAGATATTGTAAAAGTTCCACCACTCCCGGCATCAAATCGACGCGATCATGGAGCAATCGCAGGAACATCGCTTCCCCTTCTTCATGCAATTCTTCCCAAGATTCCTGAAGTTGTGCGCCTTCTTTGAGAACGGTCCAGGCCTTTTTAGCTGGTTGCCCCATCATTCTTTTACGAACTTCAGGATGAAACACCTTCCCTCGCGTACTCAACATTGCTTCGATGACCTCTTTATAGAGATCTTCGGTGTTGAGCAATAATCCATCCATGTCGAAGGCAACACAGTGAAGGGGATGCTCCCAACGGCAGGGCCCCAATTGGCATGGAGAATGCGTTATCATCAGGCGTTGAGCGAGTATTTTGAAGAAGGTGAAAGAATTGAAGAAGTGGTTTGATCGAACATCGGTCCAACGAACGTCCATCGTACGATGGGATCGCGAGAAGTATATCCCACTTCATGTGCTCGATCTCGTAGGCCGATTGTATACCGATCTTGAAAAGTCAGGAGAATCGGTGGAACCATTTCGGCAAATATGCCGGCTGGTTCTATCCCTATTGCATCAACACTATCGACGTCGCCATCAACATTTGACTTGGCTCTACTCATCGCTCGATCCCGATCGTGATCGAGTCGACGGGGACCAGCCCTCAAGGACTTTGGAAAACGAGTCAGAAGCTGCCATCAAAGCGAATTCGACCAAGTTCTTCCAAGACTTTGCGGACGTACTCGAGCGAGCCAACTACCGAAGGCTCAGTCCCCACCAAATCCAATTGGCTGTGGGAACAGCCACGCACTGGGGCGTCAAACTACGCGTTCGCTTTTCGATGTTCCGTCGTTTGGAAGTCTACGCGCGAGGCGATATCGAAGGGACTCGCTATCGTCGACGTTGGTATCGCTTTTGGGTACGCGAAGCGGTCAACGTTCCCATGTATCAGCGTCTCGTGGTTCTCTTTCAGGTGAAGAACGGACAAACGTTCGATGAGTACGTTGAGGAAAATTGCATCCATCTGCGGATGTTTAAGAATATTCCCATGTACGATATCGACATGGTCCTTCCAGGTACAGGTGTTCGCATCTCGTGGCTCGATCATGGAAAGATTGGAATCCCATCGCTGTGGGGTCTCGCTATCCTCATTTGGAAGATTCTCAAGAATGCATCGATTCTGGCGTTGCTGGGAATTGTCAAACTATTTGCATCCGTCGTGCTCACCATTGCCGTGTTGATTGCAACGTTGTTCATCCTGGTAAAATCATTCTTTAGTTATCATTCGACCAAACGACGGTACCTGCTGGATGTTGCGAGAAACCTCTACTACCAAAATCTCGATAACAACATGGGAGGCTTGCTGCGTCTTTTGGATGAAGCCGAACAACAAGAGGGCTGCGAATCCCTCCTCGCATACTACGTTATGTCGCAATCCGATGGAAAATGTTGGGACACCCACGAACTCGATAAGGCCTGTGAGTCCAAATTGCATACCATGGGATTTGAAGATGTGGACTTCGACACCGAAGATGCATTACGGGACCTCATCGCTTTGGGTATCGTGGAAGCGATGCCCGATGGTTGGATGGCTCTGCCTCCTTCAACCGCGTTATTGAAACTGAACAAAACCTGGGATGATTCTTTTTCCTATCCTTCCCCTTTGACAACCCTTTGAGAATCGTTTCTTCGCGCATAGCAGCGCGTTGCATTGAATATAAAAAGAGCCCCCCATGGATCCGATCGTCGTTGCTTCGATTCTGCTGTTCGTGGCCTTGGCCTTGGTCATCATTGACTTGTTCATCCCGACCGCGGGAATGTTTCTTATCTTGGCGGTTCTCGCAGCCGTTGGATCGATCCTCTTTGCGTTCCGCAATAGTGTTGAACTGGGCCTGACATTTATGCTTCTGGTATTCGCTTCGGTCCCAATTCTGATGTTCTTCTTTCTCAAAGTGTGGCCGCACACAGCCATTGGCAAACGACTGATTGGTCGATTGCCTGAAAGGTCGGAATACCATTGGTCGAGCGCTACAGGGGTGCAAAATGTGAAGGGCCTCATCGGCTGCACTGGCAAGACCCTGACCGAGATGTTGCCAGCAGGTTTGGTCGAGATCGATGGACGCCCTTTTGAGTCTCTCACCGAGGGAAGGACTGTTCCTGCCGGACGAACCGTTCGGGTTTTGCGTGTCGAAATGGGGCGACTAGTCGTCGCCGAAACCGAAGGTCTTGCCGTTTCTCCCCGAGATCCTGAGGCACCGCCAATGGTAGCTCCACCAGAAGAAAAACTGCTCGATCGGCCCGCCAACGAACTGGGGCTGGATTCCTTGAACGAGTAGTTTACGTGTTTTGGTCATTGAAGAAGTAAGAGCGTCTGCTAGTTTGAAGTCCCATTGGGCGTTATCCTTGGAGGATATCTAGCTGGCGTTCGGGATCCTCAGAAGGAATCTCGCTGAGTTCATAACCGGTTCCTTTGTTCCTAAACGAAGAACCGTTGACGCTAACCGGATTGTGGTTGCACTGGAAGTCAAATCGAGAAAAGGACGTACCTCCTATGGATACGCTGGCACCTGCAGCAATTATTGCCGTCATCATTGCGGGTTTGATCTTGATCGCGATGGCAGCAGTACTCGCTGTATTCGCAAGTTTCTTTTGGTTGTGGGTGCAAGCCGTTTTGACGGGTGCCAATATCGGTATCTTCGATCTTATCCAGATGAAGTTTCGAAAAGTCGATGCACGAACCATCGTTCGCAGCAAAATCATGGCGGTTCAGGCGGGTCTAATCGATACCGACCTTACCGCTCAGTCTCTACAAGCTCACTACATGGCTGGCGGCAACGTACCCCAAGTCATACGTGCTTTGATCGCAGCCCGAAAATCGAAACAGATTACGCTGAGTTTTCGAGAAGCGGCCGCGATCGATCTCGCGGGACGAGACGTCTTGGATGCCGTACAGACCAGCGTGTATCCGAAAGTGATCGATTGCCCACCTCGCGGCTCCGCGCGACCAAGCCTCGATGCGGTTGCCAAAGATGGTATTCAGCTCAAAGTAAAAGCCCGTGTAACGGTTCGTGCGAACCTGAAGCGATTGATCGGTGGTGCCACCGAAGAAACCATTATCGCGCGGGTTGGTGAAGGGATTGTGAGTGCTATTGGATCGGCCGAACAACACAAGGTTGTACTTTCCACTCCGGATATGATTTCCAAAGCTGTGCTCGCCAAACGCCTTGATGCCGAAACCGCCTTTGAAATTGTTTCGATCGACATTGCTGATATCGATGTGGGTGAGAACATTGGTGCACGCTTGCAGGCCGACCGCGCTGAAGCCGATATGCGCGTTGCTCGTGCCCGCGCCGAAGGACGGCGAGCTGAAGCGGTCGCAGCCGAGCAAGAAATGGTGGCTAAGATCGAAGAGAGTCGCGCTGCCGTCGTGGAAGCCGAAGCTGAAGTTCCGAAGGCGATTGCTACTTCATTCCGAACCGGAAAGCTTCATATTCTCGACTATTACAAACTCAAGAACATCGATGCCGATACCGAGATGCGCAAGGCTATCGCCGGTACAGGTCCTAACAGTAAGGCCTCGATGACCATGGCAGGATAAGGATTGCAACGTCATGGCTGATCTCGATGACTTTCTTCGTCGCGCTGCGGAATTGCGGAAGCAAAAGCAAGGGGCGAAAGCCCAACCGGTCCGTCCAAGTCAGGTTCCGGTCACTGCTGAAATCATTGATGCAGAGATCATCGAACCCGAAGTGATCGAAGCAGAAATCCTTTCCGATACCAATATTTCGAAGCGTTCCTTCGAAACGCACATCCCGAAAAACGATCGGTTGGCCCGCGAGGTAGAACAAGCGGACGACAAGATGGTTTCCCATGTGAAGCAAGTCTTCGAACACAATGTGGGACACCTCAAGGGTGGCGGAAAGAAAGAAAAGAAAGGTGGGCCGAAGCGTATTCAACCGGAAACGCCATCTGAGCCCAAATCGCAGAATACCGTGCCGGTCGAACAATCGGATCTCTTGCAAATGCTTGCCAATCCTCAAACTGTGCGGCTTGCTTTTATTGCCAGCGAGATTTTCAAAACCAAGTTTTGATGGTCGCGTTTCGACGTTGATGTTTAGCCCAAATTCTTGATTGGAAAGCAAGCGATGGATAAGCAATCGATCCATGTTGGATGGATTGGAACCGGTGTTATGGGTTCGAGTATGTGTGGTCACCTGATACGCGCAGGCTATCGGGTCACTGCCTACAATCGATCTTCCGAGAAACTCTTCAAGGTCAAAGAACTGGGCGCTAGTGCGGCCGACGATGTGGCTCAGTTAGCATCGACATGCGATATCGTGTTTTCGATCGTTGGCTTTCCTTCCGATGTCCGCCAAGTTTACCTCGGCCCAAACGGCCTTGTGAATCATGCAAGACCCGGATCGATATTGGTGGATATGACTACGAGCCAACCTAGTTTGGCAGTAGAGATTGCAAAGGCGGCATCCGCACGAGGACTTCACGCGTTAGATGCGCCCGTATCCGGCGGCGACATCGGAGCCCGTGAAGCTCGGCTCTCGATCATGGTGGGTGGTGACGAATCCACTTTTCAAAAAGTGCTGCCTCTCTTCGAGTGCATGGGAAAGACCATCTTGTTGCAGGGCGCTTCGGGCGCGGGCCAACACACGAAGATGGTCAATCAGACGTTGATTGCGGCCAATATGGTTGGTGTATGTGAAGCATTGCTCTATGCCTACAAATCGGGCTTGAACATCGAACGTGTTTTGGAAAGCGTGACGCCGGGTGCTGCAGGCAGCTGGTCCCTTTCCAATTTGGCGCCTCGGATGGTTCGCGGTGATTTTGCCCCTGGATTTTTCGTGGACCACTTCGTCAAAGACATGGGAATTGTCCTGGACGAGGCCTCCCGCATGCGTTTGGCGCTCCCCGGACTTGGACTCGCCCATCAGCTCTATGTCGCGTTACAGGCACAAGGAGGCGGCTTGGATGGCACGCAGGCCCTAATCCGAGCCCTCGCTTCCCTCAGCAATCTCGACTGGCCCCCGCCAGAACACCCCCGATAGAAGTATGTTCCGATTCTGCTTTTGCTGGCCCCTTGGGTCCGCTATACTAAAGGGCTTGTAAATTCGAGGAAGAAGGATTCTCTTCCCGTCAACTATTCAGAAAAGCGTTGTGACCTATATGTCAGATCATTGGAAGGATCTTGCCGATAAGCTCGGCACCCCATCTCTCAATCCCGTCCCCAAAAAATCGAGCGGCAAAGCACCCAAGACCGCGGAACCTACCGAGCATCGCGAGCCTGTTGCTAAGCAAGAAGAAGTCCCAGAACCCGTGGCGGCCCGACCTGCCGAAGCCAATCCCAAACGAAGTTCGTGGGATAGCCTCGCGCGACTATTCGGCTTTGGTGAATCCAAGTCCGAACCCGTAGCACCTCCACCCCCGCCCGAGCCCAAGCCAACTCCCGAATTAGAAATTGATTGGGGACGTTCCGAACCAAAATCCCGACGTGAACCTCGCAATCGCGATCAAGAGCGTGCAAGCGAGCCTCGTCAAGAAACTTCTCGAACAGACATTCGTTCGGAAAGTGCTTCACGTCCCGAACCAAAGCCGGTTGCCGATCAGCCTCGCCATAGTAAACGGGGCAAGAAATCGTCACCTAGCATGTGGGACGAACCAGCTGCAGACGAACCAGTTGCTTCGGAAACCGTCTTCGTGGATGAAGTCGAATCGGCTCGCAATATCGAACTCGATGAACCGCCTCGCCGCGATTCACGTCGTCGTCGTGGAGGCCATCGCGACCGCCAAGCAGAAACTCGTGGGAAGGAGCCGATTGAGTCTGTTGAAACGAGCCGTGCTGCACCCGACGTTCCTGCTGAAGAGGAACCCGTCGGAGATGTCGAACGTCGAGGCCGACGTCGTCGTCCACGCCGAGGTCAACGTCAACTGGAAAGCGAATCGGTCGTAGAGGATCGCGAAGTGATTCGCGACGAAAAGATCGATGCCGATGATGATTTGGTTTCGGAAGAACGCGACGAAAGCGAGGAACCTGCACCGCGTACACGTTCGCGTCGACGAGGACGCCGTGGTGGACGTGATCGCAGTGACAAAGAGCGAACCACGGAATCAGCGGCACCGCTCGATGACGATGTCGATTTAGGCTTGGAAACGGATCACGTCGATGATGAATCCGAAGAAGCTCCTACGCGTCATATCAAAGTTCCAACTTGGGCCGATGCGATTGCCGTTTTGGTCGAGCATAACACAGAAAACCATCGCCGCGGGGCCGATGGAGGCCACCCCAAACGACGCCATCATTCGCAAGGTCCGCGTGAAGGTGGATCCTCGTCCTCACAGCCTCGTCGTGGCCGCGGTCGGTCCAATGACCAGCCTCATTGAGAATGATTAGCAGAGCCTGATACCGATTGAAAAGCATCTCGAATTTCGAGATGCTTTTTTTATGGATCGGCGATCCGCGTGACTCGTGCATGGATCGCAGAAAGCGAATGGATCACTAGACTATGATCGCTTGGGAAGAGGAATCCCAAGTTCGCGCATCAGCATTTGCATATCTTCCCATGTCAATCGCTTGGCCGATTCGTTGCGAAGAAGGTAGGCAGGGTGGTAGGTGACCAAGACTTTGGCTTGACGATAGTAATGGAACTTGCCGCGAAGTCGCCCTACTGATTCTGTTGTTTTGAGCACCGCTCGAACGGCGACACTTCCTAAGCAGACGATGTAATCGGGCTGAACGATTTCTAACTGCTTTTCAAAGAACGGCCGACAGGCCTCGATTTCGGCATCGGTCGGGGTTCGATTGCCAGGTGGACGACACCGTAAGGCATTGAGAATATAGACATCTTCACGCCGCATTTGCGAAGCAGTGATGATCTTGTTGAGTAACTGCCCTGCTTTGCCGACGAACGGTTCGCCTTGGGCATCTTCATCCGCGCCGGGCGCCTCTCCAAAAAAGGCGATCCTCGCATTGGGATTGCCCACTCCAAACACCGTTTGTTTGCGACTACATGCCAAGTCAGCGCACTTGCGACACGCCTGCACTTCACTACGCAAACTTGCCAACGATTCCACTCGCTGTTCAAGAGTAAGCTTGGGGTTCTCCCAAGGAGTATGGGACGCGGGTTCCATCCCTGGAGAAGGCATGGCTACCGGCGGCGCAGAAACCAATGCAGGGGGTACCTGCACCGCTGCAGGCTCTTGGGAAACTACAGGTGAACCCAAAACAGGTGCAGCCACGCTCAAACGCTCATTGGAGGCGACACTTGCAGCCGGAATGGACTCCACCGAAGTCATCACGTGTTTGGCATGATCATCGATCCGAGGGGCCCAATGAATCCCGCTTTTGGACCATAGGCCGAGCCACTGGAGAAGCAAATTGGCATTTTCCGGGGGCAACATGAGCCGTTTAACACCGTTAAGCGAAGGGGAACAGCAGATTAAGACTCCCGAATCCCGGGGAATCCGAGTAGGATTGTAGCACAGTTTGATTCGTTCGAGGTTCGATCAGAGAGTTCGTCGCAAGTCCATGGCCATATCGCGTGTTGCTATTGTAGGCCGACCTAATGTCGGCAAAAGCAGTATTTTTAATTGGCTGGCCGGACGACGCTTAGCTATTGTCGACGATCAAGCGGGGGTGACCCGCGATCGCTTGACGACGCTCCTCGAATACGACGGTCGGCATTTTGAAATCATCGATACCGGCGGGATGGGTATCAAAGATGTCGACAATCTTACCAAGGAAGTCGAATCCCAAATCGAAGCCGGGATCGATGAAGCCGATGTACTCTTGTTCGTCGTGGATACCCGCACAGGCATCGCACCGCTCGATGAAATGGTGGCCGAGCGACTTCGCAAAATCGACAAACCGATTCTCTTGGTGGCCAACAAAACGGACCACCCCGATATGGATATCCAAGCCGAAGAGTTCCATCGTTTGGGACGCGGATACTTGGTTCGTGTCAGCGCCGAACAAAACCGAAATCGCAATGAACTTCTCGACCTGATCCTGCAACGACTTCCTCCAGATCAAGTTCTCGATGAAGAAGTCGCACCTCCCGTGATGAAGGTCGCGATGGTTGGACGACGAAACGTCGGCAAGAGCACCTTCGTCAACACGCTCGCTAAAGCTCAGCGAATGATTGTCTCGGAGGTTCCAGGAACAACACGCGATAGCGTCGACGTCCATTTTGAATTGGATGGGCAACGGTTCATCGCCATCGATACACCGGGCTTGCGCCGCAACAAAAGCGTGAAAACCGACATCGACTTCTACGGAATGCATCGCGCTCAGCGAAGCATTCGGCGCGCAGACGTCGTCTTGATGTTTTTCGATTGCACGTCCCGTCTTAGCCGCGTCGACAAACAACTCGCGCACTACATTGCCGAACAATACAAGCCTTGCGTGCTCGTCGTGAACAAATGGGATAAGCTAGCCGGACAAATGCCAACAGAGCGTTGGGTTCGCTATCTTCGAGAAAACTTTCCGACGATGGCATACTGTCCAATCGCATTCGTGACTGGCCAAACGGGAAAGAACGTGAAGACGCTTCTCAATCACGCGCAGATGCTCTTCAAACAAGCTCAACAACGGATTTCAACGGGTCAATTGAATCGCTTGGTGAAAGCGGCTTTGGAGCTGCATCCACCACCATTGCACCAACTCAAGAGACCCAAGATCTTCTACGCAACCCAAATCGGTGTTGCTCCACCAACGATTGTTCTGGTGTGCAACAACCCACAAGGGTTCCCTGCTCCGTACCAGCGATACCTGCTTGGATTCTTGCGAGATCACCTTCCATTCGGTGAAGTCCCCATCAAACTCTACCTTCAAGCCCGAGCTCGAGACGACGAGCGAAACGAGATTGAGAAATCGATGTCTCGCGCCGACAAAGGGGCTCCCGAGGATGAAATGGACGACGATATGTCTTCCCATGAAGAAGTCCTCGAAGAAGGCGAAGAAATGGAATGGGAAGACGCTAACGACTTTGAACTCGAAGAGTAAGTCGCCTTCCCAAAATCACCACTTTTGTACCTAAGCCCTTAGCGTTGCATGCGAGCTCCTAAGGGTACAAGCTCGTTAAATCGATCGATGGGTTCATTGGCTGACCAGGCCATGCCTCGAAGCAATAGGATGCGAAACAGTGGATCATCAAACGTCCACGAATAGTGTCCTGGAATGCATCCGAACACGCGACCTTGGCCGCGATCATATGTCCACACTTGAGGACGAGCCTCCCCTTCTTCCAAACTGCTCGCCAATAACGTTATGCGATCGGGCGCACCAGTAAGCAACCAATAGCTTTCATCGTAAAGCTCGAGATGATCCTTCATGTTGCGAAGGATCGGATGGTCGGTGTGGTGTAGATCGAGTGTTAATGGTCCATGTCGAAACTTGATCGCACCTCCCCGCGATGCTAATCCGATCCGATTGGACATCTCTTGGACCTGATCTTCACCATTGACGGCCCAGTGAATGTAGGTCGCACCGCCACCTTTCGCAAAGTATCGATCCATCTTGTTTGCGCGTTCCGCGTTCCATGTTCCTTTTTGGAAAAAAACTAGCAACTTAGCCCGATCGAGCTGATCGTCAGATGGAAATCCCCATGCCAGCTCCACATCAACCTCGGGCGCCGCATCCAACAATGCTCGCCATGCTTGCTGCCAAGCTGGATAATCATGTTCACCCGGGCCGTGGTCCTTATCTCCAGCAATCAAACAGATCGTAAGCCGCTTGAATGGAGTTGCCAATTCCTTGGAACCGGCGAGTACCTCATCCACTTCCTTCTGCGATCGAAGGGGTGGTGCTTTGAGAGGCGAGTGAAGAGGCATCTTGGGTGGCGGCGTCAACAAATAGGTCATCAGATCGCGAACTTGATCGGGACTGAGCTTTTCTAAAAGTCCTTTGGGCATGATCGAAGTTGTAGCTACCTTGAGACTCTGAATTTCATCGCGTGGAATACGAGTCGAATTCCCTTTTTCATCGCCCAAGTAGAGCATGCCATTTTCATTGCGCAACACTCCTGTCAGCACTCGTCCATCGTCCATCGCCACGCCAATGCTTCCAATATGATCGGGATTAATGGCGAAACTTGGCTGGAACGATATCTCGCATTACCGACGCATAATCGCGATGGATAAGATTCCCCAAAATCGGACCGATGCGAGGACCACCATCACTAACTGCATGGCACTTAAATGGCCGCCGCCTGCTATGAACACTCGTTCGCCCCCAACTTCCCCCTTCGATCTCCGCAATCTTCTCGGGTGTTGTATCGATTTTTTCTTTTCTTCAAATCCCGAGTCCATGGGAGTTTGAATCGATGGATGGCGAGCGGTCGCTGTCTCGAATCTTCATTAGCACTGTAAGCAACATGAATCTTCGGCAATCCACTCACATGACGTCCATATGCAGCGCGATGTCCAACACGTTTTCCCTGCAATTGGCCTTCGGGAGTCCAATCCAATCGATAGCCATCGCCCCCTTTGATTGCTTCCAAAGTCTTGCCTAAACCTGAATGTAAAAAGGCTCTCCCGCCGTTATATGCAAGGTGGGAACCTCCACAGGCCATTCATGATCGAGAGTGGAAACTGGGCTGCACTTTGGGTGCCGCAAAAGATTCGCAACATCCAACCGTGTCAGCATTCGCAGTTTGCCTGGCCGTCGCATCCACTCAAGAGCTTTTTGATGAACTTCACTGCCGACCGTCAAATCGCGTACCACCTCTAAATCCATATGCGGCATCCATTGCGTCAGAACGTTTCTGATCGGTCCAATCGAGTTGAACACCCGGAAAGGTTGGTATCGATTTCTTTACTTCGATTCCATTTCGCGTGATGCATCCACATCGTTTCGCATCGATGGAAATGTCAGTGCATAATGGGTATCGACGGGCATTTTCTCGACATGCACAACAATGGTTCGAAGATCATTCGCAACGGCGATACCGGTGATAGCGACCTCACCTCGCGGAACAATCGACTGGCGTTTTACAACCGCGTAAGGAGGTGTATCAATAAAGCGGTCACCAGCTCGCACATGGTCACCGTATTCGAGTTTCCACGTCTCCATCTTCCCTTGGAGCAATGATGATCGATAGGACGATCAAAGGCAATAGTGAACTCTTTAGGTCCCGAAGGCCAAGCCAAAATCGGCAGGGCATCTTCCCTTATGGGCATACTGAACTTTGAAGAGCTCGATCCCAGTCGGCCCCGTGCCCCCAATCAGGCGGCCCGCTGTGACAGGCAATCACCATCTCCCTGCGGTGTTCGGCAAGCATCGATAGTGAGCATTTGAAGGCACGCATCAACTGCGATGAAGCCACGTATCCTGCAGGTGCTTCGAGAGTTTAGTCCGTCAAATTTTGCCTCGATTCATCGCCACAGACGATCGCATCACCTTCCCAGATGATGGCCCAAAAGCCGGCCAAGCAGACGAGGCTTCATTGAAGAAGAACTGCTGCGGATTGATGCTGCGGCCCGTGGTCAAAGGTCGACGGCTCATCGATTACATGGGGATTGTAAGCGCGGATGTCGCGGTGGAAATCCATAATGAAGTCCCGATTGATAGAAGAAGTTCATCGAACGATTGCGAGCCAGGTGGCAATTGCTCCGTACAAAACAGATCACCTTTTCTATTGAACGAAAACGCGATGGGAAACCGTATTCCGGTGCAAATGGTCTCACGACTCTTCAAGTCTGGAGAGATTCGTTGCACGGTCCCACGTTCACTCTTCAAATCGTATTCCGCTTTACCATCGGGGCCGATGAGATACCCATTGGCATAGTTGGCGGTTCCAAGTCCAAAATAGAGGGAACCATCGGGGCCGAGAGTCATTCCCGTGGCATCTACGTTTTGTGTTATCTCTTTCCAACCTGTTGCGACGACGACCTCTTCATCAGCCCGATCATCTCCATTTCGATCGACCAGAAAGGAAACCTTTCCCTTCGAAGCCACAAAAAGCCCCTGACCATGGGAATATCCTTTCGGAGTCAGAACCATCCCTATCGGCCCCCGAATGCTTCCTTCGTTCTTCCAAAACAGTTCTGCCTTATCTTCAAGGCCATCACCGTTGGTATCCACCAAGACATGCACATCGCCGTTGTATCCAAGGGTTATCAGCTTGCCATCATGTCGGTATGCGACGATGAAGAACAGCCTGCGAAACGGGATTTTGAACCTCAAAAACCAGGAACGAGCATTTGTATCGGCGGTGGGTTGGGAACTTTGACGAGTGGCTTTCCGGGCGATAACGATTGAACTTCTTTCGCAAGAGCATCCGATAGCTTTTGATGCTTCTTCAAACTCTGTCGAGCTGCACCCGTTCATCGTCGGAAAGAGCTCAAGAACACGATCACTTCCGCGGTGGATCCATCTTGAGAAAGCCCCGAGGCACTTGTTTTCCAGGCCCGTTGGTATAAAGCCGCGAACCGAGACTCCACGCTTCCAATGAAAGTGGTTTACCATCGCTGGGGCGTTCTCCTTGCTTTTTCCCATCGATGAATGTCTCTGTTTCTTTTCGTTTGCGTGTCGATCCGGCACCATCAACCGATGCAAACCCTCCCATAGGAAGCTCACCTTGCATGAGGTTGCGTGCTCCACCGAATCCTCGCCCTTCCACGTTCAGCATGTCCCAACTCACCGAGGGCAATGGATCAAGATCCACATTCACCCCGCTTTCTATAATCGCGTTGCTCCAAGGCATGCGTAGCCACGATACCTCGGAAATCGCCGAGGTTTTCTGGGGTGCGACAACGGCGACGATGGTTAATGCACGAATCGGTTCCTGGGTACCTTGGGCAATGAAATGATCGTTTTCACCATCGAAGCGAACAATGGACTGGCCTTCTATCTGGACAAGCTCGGGCGATCCGCGTCATCTTTGAACAAATTGCAATTGGCCGATCGCATCCTTCCAGCTCTCGATTGCAATGTCGGTCCCGTTATCTTTTCTTACCGCGCCGTAACTCAGACGCTTGCAGCCAGAAGAACGCACCGGGTGGCACATCGATTTGCGCACTTGCGACTGAATGAGGAAGAAGACCCAATACGAGCAAGCCTAGTCGAAACCATGTAGTCATGATGTGTCGGGAGAGGTGAAATGAACTTGCGTTGCAAGGAAGAGACAGATTCCGTCGTTGAAGAAAATTCGCGATGACAAGAATCGGCGGGACTCTTTATTGTAGCGAGGATTGCAGCCACAATGGGACCAACTATTTCTACCCAGGAACGATTCCAACTTAGGAACCATTCCCACCAAGGAATCTGGAACGATGAGAATTACCGTCTGGAATGAATTCCTACACGAACTGCAAAATCCCGTCGTTCGTGAGATCTATCCTCAAGGTATCCACGATGTCATTGCCAAAGGTCTGCAAGATCGTTTCCCACAGAGCCTGATTCGAACGGCTGTTCTCCATCAGCCCGACCACGGACTGACAGCTGAAATACTAGAAGAGACAGATGTCCTTTACTGGTGGGGTCATTTGGCTCACGATCAAGTCTCCGATTCGATCGTGGATCGCGTCTACCAGCGAGTTCTTCAGGGGATGGGACTGGTTGCTCACCCGGTCATGCTTCCAAGATCTTTCGAAGACTCATGGGCACTTCATGCATGCTTCGATGGCGTGATACAGGTGAGAAGGAGCGCATTTGGTTCGTTCAACCAAGCCACCCATTGGTTGATGGGTTGGGAGAGTACATCGAGATTCCCCGCGCTGGAAATGTATGGCGAACACTTCGATATCCCTGTGCCATCCGAGGTAGTGCGGCTATCAGCTGGTTTGAAGGAGGCGAGGTCTTCGCAGTCTTTGCACGTTTCATCGTGACGTGGAAAGATTATATATCTGACCTAGCCACGAAACGTTTCCCATCTACCACCAACCAGAAATCATGAGACTGCTTGGAAATGCGGCTCTATGGGCGATGCCAAGCGGCAGCTCCTACTCCGATCAAGGTAGACACATTCCCAACCCTCTCGAAAAGCTCGGGGAATGACCTTTCGTCTCGCTCTGGGTGGATCTTGACGCGACCACGTCGACCTGTCACGATCGAATCTTCCCCACCTACAAAAGGAATCCATCATGAATGCACCTCTTCCTCTCGCTCGTCGCACCTTCCTTTCGCACTCGATCGCCGCAGCCGCTTTGGCCTCTGCAGCTCCTACATGGTTGGCTAATCCTTGCCACGCCAATACTGCGAAGAAGCCTGGCCCGATTTACAAGACTTTGAAAATAGGAATGATCCGCGTCGAAGGGTCGCTCGAAGATAAATTTCGCGCGGCCAAACAAGCTGGATTCCAAGGAGTAGAACTCGATATCCCTGGAATTGATGTTCAAGAAGTCAAGAAAGCCATCGATGCAACTGGGCTCGTAGTTGATGGTAGTGTTTGCTCCACTCACTGGAATATTCGACACACCAGCCCAGACGCCAAGGTTCGTGAAAAAGCTCTTGAAGATTTGACGACGGCCATTCGCCAAACGCATGCGGTAGGCGGACACACGGTCCTCTTGGTCGTGGGTAAAGGAGAAGATGGACCCGAGAATGAAATCTGGACTCGCTCCGTCGAAAACATTCGCAAAGCCGTACCGCTCGCCGCTGAACTCGGCGTACACATCGCCATCGAAAATGTCTGGAATCAGTTTTTGTACGACCATAGCGGTGGTGGCGACCAAACCGCTGATAAGTTTGCCAAGTACGTTGATGAGTTCCAGTCGCCGTGGGTCGGAATGCAATTCGATATCGGCAATCATTGGAAATATGGCGATCCAGGAGCCTGGATTCGGACTCTCGGAAAGCGAATCGTCAAGCTCGACATCAAGGGATTCCATCGCGCCAGTGGCAAGTTCACTGATATCACACAATGTGATCTACCCTGGCAAGGCGTTCGCGAAGCCCTTGCCGATATCGGCTTCATTGGATGGTGTGCAGCGGAAGTTGGGGGTGGTAAGCTAGACAAGCTGACATCCATTGCCAAGGAAATGGATACCGTACTCGAAATCGCTTAACCCTTCCAACGCCAGCAGAATCGAGCTTTTCATGAAACTGCATTGCCTGGGAACTGCGGGATACCATCCCAATGAACAACGCCAGACTTCATGCTATTTCATCCCTGAAAGATCATTGCTGCTCGATGCCGGTTCAGGCCTCTTTCGAATTCGCGATTTGATCTGCACATCCGAATTGGATGTGCTGTTGTCGCACGCTCATCTGGACCATGTGGTTGGTCTAACGTTCTTGCTGGATGTGGTAGCGACCACACCTCTGCGCAAGATCCGCGTCCATGGCGACGAGAAAAAACTGGAAGCAATTCGACAGCACTTGTTTGCACCATTGATCTTTCCGATCCTTCCACCCATCGAATGGCATCCTTTTCAAACGGAACACGGCAAGCGAATCATCAATGATGCGGTCGTCCATTGGTTCCCTTTGGAACATCCCGGAGAAAGCCTCGGATATTGCATCGATTTCTCCGAAACGCAATTGGCTTTTGTAACCGATACGCACGCCCGAGATCATTCCTCTTATTGGAGTGAGATTCGGGATGTGCCTTGGTTATTGCATGAATGCAATTGCTTGGATGACCAATTGGAATTTGCCGAACGGATTGGGCATAGCACGCCTACGCGAGCCATCTTGGGAGCGCGCAACGCAGGGATCTCCAAGCTTCTTCTAACCCACTTTGATCCCATTCAAGAATGCGCAATTCGCGAACAGATTCTGCAGGTCGCACAAAGCGTACCGCACATGCACGTTCAGTGCGTCGAAGATGGCGAAGCGATCTCTTTGATCGCTCACAGCTAGAAGAATCTTCCGCACCTAGACTTACTTGAGGTGCTCGGCCCGCAATTGGTAGTAGACTCCCTGCAAGCCAGAGATTGGCTTGAGTTGAGGATCTACGTGCAGCGTTCCGGCGAGTCGAAGTTTCCGTGTGGAGGGAGTCAACGTTTGGCCACCCACCAATGTAACTTCGATCATGTGGGTCAACCTTGGCTGTCCACCAAAGCAGCACGTAGCCCAGTCCGGAACCAACACAAAATTCTTGGATGCCCCCGACGAAACCGAGGTCGGATGGACATATCCCTTGATGAATACTTTCTTCCCATCCAGTTCCAAGGCTCGCTTTGGTGGTGTGTCCGCAGTGCCAACTGGAGTCATCAGAGTCGAGAAAGCAACTCGCTCAAATCCGTCTGGAACTTCCGTCGAATAAACGTAGATATGATAGGCGGGAGCAATCGCGGTCAACGCAGCATTCAATGCCAATCCGGCCAACGCAATCGGCTTGCCCGTTAGCTCATTGGGATACTTGCGGAAGCTCATCAACGCTCCGATTCCGAACACCAATCCCGTGATCGGCAAAATGATCAGAGCAGGCATCGAGATGGAAGAGAGCCCTAGAACTCCAAGTACAAGGCAGAAAACAGCACCGCGCGAAACGGATCGATATAGCTCATGATCGCCTTCCACCGAACCCACATCCATCGCCGCCGCAGACATACTCATCGCGTAATTAGACCTCTTCGGGAAGGGTTACTTGCTCCACAAGCTTGCCGTCAGCTTGTGCCTTGAGCACGATCAAGCCCATCTGAGAAGCATCAGATTTCGACAACAATAACCACATGGCAATGGCCAGGGTCAGAATCGCCATACTCCCTACGCTTGCAAGCATCCATCGGTTCATGGGAGCCAATGCAACTGGGGGGGATGCCATTCGATCTGGCGTAACGAACCGAATCCCAAGCTCTGAAACCGATCCATTGAAGGCAACCTGAGTTCCTTCCAAGGCATGAACGACAGTTGAACCGCGGAGGACCGATGGCTTCGTGGAATTGGCGGACGTATCGCTCTTGGCTGGCTGGTTTTGTGGAAGCGGAAAGAACGTCTTAGCTCGCTGAACGGCTTTCGGGTCAATCTTTTCAAGCTCGTTTAGCTTTTCAACCGCTGCAGGCAACGGGCAAGATCGAAGATAATTGATCACTGGCACACGCACCCAACTGCTCGTTTCGTCGGCCTCCTTGAACAACGCCACCATGCGATCGATCTGACTCCAATCTTCCCAACGAGCCAAGTCGGGAATGACCAAGTCGGCAAGTTCTGCGCGAGCCAGAATATGGTGCAACGATTTCACAATCTTGGACCGATCGAGAATGCCCCCTTCGGTTCCATGGAATCGAAGGGCCATGATCGCGCTGTACGTATCCGAGTAGGTCGACTTGGTGTTCTTCAAGAACAACTCTTCGATGAGCGGAAGGCCCGCTTCGCCTTTGAGCGTCAAATAGCATGCAACCAAAGCGTCGAGTCCTGTTCTCGCTTCAGGCTTCTCGCTGCGCAATCGCTTCTCCAAAAGATCCGCATCGGCGGCTTCACCACACACACCGAGCATCGTGTAGTAAAGGCGTTTTCGTTCCGCAGTCAGTCGATCGTCTTCAACCCAAGCAATCAACTGCTTCCGATTCATGAATGGCTTGAGAGCTTTGACTTGATCATAGGGTGCGATGGCGAATTCATCGTAAGCATCGCGAGCCAAAAGTGAATCTTCATCTTCGAGATAGGATTGATAAAACTTCAATCGCTCGAGAGCATCTTCAGGCAAACCGGGGACCTTGAGCAGATACTCTTCGGCCCGTTTGGTAATCGGTACGGGTGAGGACCACAGCAATTGATCTGGGTCAACGCCCATCATCAAAAATTTCTTTTCTGATTTGGCTGGCCCAAAATAAGCCACTTCTACCACATCGCCTTCCTTGACAGTTTTCCCCCGGAGCACTTTGAGCAATTTGAACGGAGCATTGCCGTCGATCTCGCTCCCTTTGCGATTGGGATCAACTACCAATTCTCCAATCGCAACAGCATCCATCGATTCCATTTCTTGGCGCAAGGTCTGCTTGACCGCCGAACAGAACGGACACTCGGCCCCGTTGGCAACGGAGAAACTCACCAAAACGCTACAAAGCGCAATCAGCATTCTCATCGATCGACCTCAAAAACCCTTTCCGCGGTCTGGACGGAAATTCCGATTTTCAACTTAAGTTTGAACTTCTAAATGTATGTTACCGCAGGGGGTTCTGACCAGCATTGAATCCCGGATTCCGACGCCTACCTGCCGAAATCGCTGGCAAAATCGCTACATTTGGAAGATCGGTTCGATCGCTGGCACCGAACACTTGGGATTTCTTAAAGATGCGAGGTCACAATGTTCCAAGACCACCAGCAAATACCCACAGTAATGCCAATCAAAAGGGCCGTATAAAGCGTTACCACCACCGACCAAACCCACTTTTCAAGTGTCGAGAACTTGGGACTAGCCCAAAGGAGTGGAAGCCCCAACACCGCCATCACCAAAAACAGAAGCAGAAATATGGTTGCTCGCGAATCGACCACCTGGGACCAAGCCGATGGGACTTGTGGTTGCTTGGGTTGCGGAGCTGGAGGATTCATGTCGGGATGACCTACCGCTTCTTAAGTCCCATGATCTTGAATGAGCTGCTCGATCTCCTGCCATCCGAAGACTGGCGATTGGCAAGAAGTTCCTCGGCAAAGGTACAACGTCGGCGACTGACTGTCTAGAGATGGCTTGGCATCGATCCAATGGCGACTCCATTCATAGCGTGCTACCTCTTGAGGTTCAACCAACAGTAACATGCGTCGTGGGTGCTGCTTTGAAAGCCAACGCTCCATCGCTTCCGTCTTCACTTCTTCATTCGGACAGACGATGAACCAACGCTCCGCGGGTTCCACAAGATCATCGAGTGCAATCAAGAGCTGTCCTACTGCTTGTGGTGAGCGAGACAACAAATGCGATGCAGAACTCAAGGTTTGTTCGGCACGCGTCATCCATCGCCCTTCCTCCAGAATCCAACCTAATCGCACAAGGACTGTGGCCGCCATGCCATTGCCACTGGGCACGCTATGGTCGATTCGATCCTTTGTGCGAGCGATAAGCATCTCGGCATCATGACCCGTGTAGTAATAACCGCCGTCGTCAGCCACAAAGAGCCGATCCATTTCTTCCACGAGCACTCGACATCGATCCAACCAGAGAAGATCTTGTGTTGCTTGGTATAGAGTCAACAAACCATGAGCTACATAGGCATAGTCGTCAAGAAAGGCCAATACTTCCGCCTTTCCTTGTCGCCACACATGCCACCAACGGCCATTCTCATCACGCAGGTTGTTCCAAAGGAAGTCCGCAGTTCTCTTGGCTTGATTCACGTAACGTTGTTCGGCACTATACATCCCTGCTTTGGCCAATGCCGCGATAGCGAGCCCATTCCATGCCACGAGAACCTTATCGTCCAAGGCTGGTCGAACGCGTTGCGATCGGACCTCCAACAACTGATCGCGGCCCTTCTCAATTGCCTTCCAAAACTCCTCACGATCCAAGTGCTCGCGATGGCATAGTGAATGGATTTTTTCTTCAAATGCCTTGGGTTCAAGCCGATCAAGCTGATGGAGAATGTTTTTTCCTTCAAAATTGCCCGCGGCCGTTACGTTGTAAACAGAACGAAAAACCCTCCCCAATTCGGCCCCAAGAATGCCATCGATCTCTTCTTGCGTCCAAACGTAGAACTTTCCTTCTTCCCCTTCGCTATCGGCATCTTCCGCAGAATAGAAGCCACCTTCGGGGTGCAGCATATCCCGAATCAAATAGTCGAGCGTTCCGTGAGCAACATCGGCATAACGCACTTCTTGTGTCAATCGATACGCTTCGAGATAGACGTTTGCAAGGAGCCCGTTGTCATAGAGCATCTTTTCAAAATGAGGTACTAACCATAGATCGTCGACGCTGTACCGAGAGAAGCCTCCGCCCAAATGATCGTACATCCCACCCAGGGACATTCCATCCAATGTTCGACCGATCCAATGCTGTCGCTGCGAGTTCTGGCTCTTCCATTGCAATCGAATCAACAATTCGAGATCCATACAATGCGGGAACTTTGGTGCCTGGCCGAAGCCGCCATACTTCGGTTCAAAAGCCTGACCTAAAGAATGCTGTGCGCGATCCAACAGATCTGCTGTTAGGGATAGCTCGCTAGATGCCGGACCTTCCGCCAGCTGCAGATGCGTTACCATCTCTTGTCCTTGGTCTTCAATTTCATTGCGGCGATTCTTCCAAGCATCCGCCACCGCCAACAACACTTGCGCAAATCCCGGGCGGCCCCAACGTGCCTCAGGAGGCCAGTACGTGCCACCATAGAAGGGACGAGTAGACGGTGTCAGAAACATGCTCATTGGCCAACCGCCGCTGCCTGTGAGCATTTGAACCGCTTGCATATAGATTTGATCCAGATCAGGACGCTGTTCTCGATCGACCTTGATCGAAACAAAATGCTCGTTCAAGATTCCGGCGATCTGCGGATTCTCAAAACTCTCACGCTCCATCACGTGGCACCAGTGACAGGCCGAATATCCAATCGAAAGGAAGACTGGCTTATCCTCCTCGACGGCTCGTTTCCATGCATCGTTGCCCCAAGGATACCAGTCAACAGGGTTCGATGCGTGCTGAAGAAGGTAGGGGCTCGTACTTCCTGCCAATCGATTCTTCTTCACGCTCATCGTTCCATTCTTTCGTAGGTTGAACTCAGTTGCTGCCCTTAAGCCTACGAATGCCGAGGGCTTTTCACGTTATGAAGATGGGGCGTACTTCTAGCTTTTTCGAAGACGCTCGCAAATCGCTTTCACCGCATTGCCGAACTGAATTGCCTCGTCCATCGTGTTGTAAGCATAGAACGACGCGCGGCACGTTACCGGTATGCCCAATCGCGTATGAAGTGGAATGGCACAATGATGGCCGACTCGAATCGCGATCCCCTCAGCATCCAGCATGCGTCCAATCATATCGCTATGGATCCCTTCCACAGCAAAGGTCACGATACCGGTTCGCTCATGAATCGGTGGACCATAAACCTGTAGCCCAGGAATCGTTTTCAGGATCGATTCGGCCGCGTTCACCAAACGACGCTCATGATTCAGAAGTTCACTCTGGTCCAAGGTATTCAAATAGTCGATTGCTACTTTGAATCCTGCCGCTTCCACGGAAGGAGGTGTCCCGGCTTCGAATTTGAAAGGAAGGGTTGCCTCAGTGAACCCTTCCTTTGTCACGGTTTGTATCATGCCGCCTCCACCCAAGAATGGCGGCATCGATTCAAGCAATGAACGACGTCCGTAGAGGGCACCAATTCCCGAAGGCCCCATCATCTTGTGAGCCCCAAAGGCAACAAAATCTGCGTCCCATGCGGCCACATCAATCGATCCATGGGGAACCGCTTGGGCAGCGTCGACCACCAGGACGCCACCGACCCGATGCACCGCATCCGCAAGAAGTCGCACAGGCATGATGGCCCCCAAAACGTTGGAGACCGCTGCGATCGAAACGACCTTGGTACGCGCGGTGATCCATTGCGAAAGATCCCGGAGGTCAAGTTGGTAGTTATCTCCCAAGGGAATCCACCGGACCTTGGCTCCTGATCGATCTGCAAGTTGCTGCCATGGAACAATGTTCGAATGATGCTCCAATTCCGACAAGAGAATCTCATCACCTTGCTTGACGTTCGCATCACCCCAAGCTCGCGCGACAAGATTGATCGAAGCGGTGGTCCCTGATGTAAAGATCACCTCTTCCGAATGGCTTGCATGAATAAACTGTTGCACCGCCGCTCGTGCATCTTCCATGGCAATCGTGATTTCGGAGGCCAACTGATGCCCCGATCGATGCGCATTGGCATAGTGCTTTTGATACATGACCGACATCTGCTCGATCACACACAAAGGGCGTTGCGATGATGCTGCGTTGTCCAAATAAACGAGAGGATGATTCCCTTCCATCATCCGCGCGAGGATCGGAAAATCGTCGCGAATGGAATCGAGAGAACGTTTGGGAATCACCTTCGCAGGAGATGGCTCGGCAAGCACTTCATTGGCTGCACCCGCCGTTGCTTCAATCGCGATTTGACGAATGCGTTGGACCATCGAGTGCAATCCATTGCTCCGCATGGGCGAAAGAAAGGACTGCAGACCGACATCCTTCAAAAATGGCTCGAAGGGGAAACTGAGAATCTCTGCGGGTGTTCTTTCGGAATAGGTCGCCAGAAGAATAGCGATCAACCCACGTACCATCGGAGCATCGCTCGTGGCCTGAAAAAAGAGCTTCCCTTTCTCAAAACGCGCGATCAGCCAAACCATACTTTGGCATCCCAAAACACGATTGGCTTCGGTGCAGGAGCTTTGCGGAAATTCGGGAAGCGTATCGCCTAGCTCCACCAAATATTCGAGTCTCTCTTGATTGGACTCTAAGTCTTGAAGCTCGCTACGAATCTCTTGGGGAGTAAGAACGGACATCACGCACTCGGCGCGTTCATGACGCTATTAGAAAATTCCAAGCTGATCGCGTGCGTCTTCCGTCATGCGATCTTGCGTCCAAGGTGGATCCATCACCACCTTGATATCGACGCTTCCCACTCCCTCTAAAGACTCGACCACTTGTCGGCTGTTGGCCACCAATTGCGGTCCAGCTGGGCACATGGGACTGGTCATGGTCATCTCGATGGCCACGTTGGTCTTCTCTTCATCGCCCGGAGTGAGGTCGACATTATAGATAAGACCAAGATCGACGATGTTCACAAACAACTCTGGGTCGATCACTTTTTTCAGTTCTTCGCGAACACTGTCTTCGGTAACTGCCATTTCGATTTACAAACACTCAATAAGGGAATGAAGCCTTAAACCGATCGCAAGCGAACTTGCACATCGTCTTCAACAACCCGAACTTCATGGACCAAGGTCGGTTCCGTCGCTGGCATGGCCACTGCATCACCCGATTTGACGTCGAACTTGGCGCCATGTCGAGGACAAACGAGACAGCCATGGTCGAGTTCACCATCGCCAAGGGTACCACCATCATGGGTACAAACATCGTCCAAGCAATACACTTGACCATCCAAGCAAACGAGCACAACCCATCGTCCATCGACTTCAAACGTCTGCTTGCTAGGATCTTGCAGTTTGGAACGCTTGGCGACGGTTACAAACCCATCGGAGGAGGACATCGAGTTGGCTTTTCTAGGAATACAGGGGGACGGCCCCTTAGTCATACTCAATCGCAATGCATGTTTGAAATGCGCACGGATGCGATACTCGTTATTCGTATTCGCGAACTTGCTTGGCAATGGCTTTGCCTAAAGATTCGCGAACACTCTCAATAGTGATACGATCAAAGATCTGCTGGAAAAATCCAGTCACGATCATGCGAGTCGCTTCGCGTCGGGTGAATCCGCGCGACTGAGCATAGAAGATGAGTTCTTCATCGACTTTGCCCGAGGTGCTACCGTGTGTGCAGCGAACATCATCGGCTTCAATCTCAAGGCCAGGGATCGAATCTGCCCGCGATTTATCGCTCAGCAGCAAGTTATCATTGCGCTGGTATCCATCCGTTTTGAAAGCCAGAGGATCTACCTTGATCATTCCTCGCCACACCGTTCGCGACTGATCCTGCAACGCCGACTTGTAAAGGAAGTCGCTGGTGCAATGAGGTTTGCGGTGATGTTGCAAAGTATTGTAGGTCATCTGCTGACGGTCTTGCGTGAACATGACGCCGTTCACTTGACTGGAAGCCCCTTCACCTACCAAGGCAACTTGCTGACTCACCTGCGCAAACTTCGCGCCCATCCCTGCAATGGTCCATTGCAACGATGCATCTCGCCCAACCTGGGCACGCTGATGCGCGAAATGCCATACGCCCCGTCCCCAATCTTGTAGATTGACGTATCGCAGATGCGCCCCTTGGCCCACTACGATTTCCACTGAACCGCAGTGAAGTCCGGTCGCTTGAGCATGAGGGCTTGTCGATTCGTAAACGAACGTCGCTTCAGCGCCATCTTCAAGAACGATCAATGTATGCCCGGTATCGGTTCCACCATCGCGCATCGATGCATGAACATAGAACGGTTCTGCGATCGCAACATTGCGTGGCACGTAGAGAATCTGACCACCACACCAAGTCGCGGCATGAAGCGCCGTGAATCGATCCGTTTGCACCGGAACGAGTTTATGCAACCAGCGTTGAACGAGTTCCTCGTGCTCGACAGCCGCTTTTTCAAGGCTACCAAACACGACACCCTTCGACGCCAAATCGGCCATGCCTTGCTCTTCGCGAGCAATGCCATCCACCACCGATAAACGTCCAGCAGGATTCAATCCTTCCAAGAGGTTCGGTACAAGCGTTCCCTCAACCTCTGTAGAATCCCCTGGAAATGGATAACGATCGTAGTGAAAACCACGCAAATCGCTTCGCATCCATTCTTCAGACTTTCGGCTAGGCCATTCCAATTTCTGGAACAGTTCCCAAGCTTGTTTGCGTGACTGCGTCAGCCAGCTTGGTTCCACTCGCCCATCCAAGAATGAACCGAGTCCAGCTGGTCCCAGCATTGCTTCAGTTCCAACGTGACTCATCCTACCGATCCTTCCATCTGCAACTGAATCAATCGGTTCATTTCTACCGCGTACTCCATCGGCAACTCTTTCACGAGTGGTTCGATGAATCCATTGACGATCATGGTGCTTGCTTCGGCTTCGGAAAGTCCGCGACTCATGAGGTAGAACAACTGCTCTTCACCAATGCGTGAGACACTTGCCTCGTGTCCGATGCTGACATCTTGCTCGAGAACTTCGATGTATGGATAGGTATCACTTCGGCTTTGTGGGTCGAGAATCAAGGCATCGCAAACGACATTGCACTTTGTGTGCTTGGCTTCTTTTTCCACGCGAACCAAACCGCGATAGCTACTTCGACCACCGTTCTTCGAAATCGATTTCGAGATGATCTGACCGGTCGTATGCGGAGCCGCATGAACGAGTTTCGCGCCCGCATCTTGATGCTGCCCCTTGCTCGCGAAGGCAATCGAAAGAATTTCGCCGCGAGCACCAGGTTCCATCATGTATACGGCGGGGTACTTCATGGTCAACTTGCTTCCCAAGTTTCCATCCACCCACTCCATGGTCGCGTCGCGATATGCCATCGCTCGCTTGGTGACCAAGTTGTAAATGTTATTGGCCCAGTTTTGAATGGTCGTATAGCGGCAGCGACTTCCAGCCTTACATACAACTTCAACAACCGCCGAGTGGAGACTCTCGGAAGAATACATCGGAGCCGTACAGCCTTCAACGTAATGAACCGAAGCGCCTTCATCCACCAGAATCAAGGTTCGTTCGAATTGCCCCATGTTCTCGGCATTGATCCGAAAATAGGCTTGCAATGGGAACTCAATCTTGACTCCCTTGGGAACGTAGATGAACGAACCACCCGACCAAACCGCCGAATTCAATGCTGCAAATTTGTTGTCGGTCGATGGGATAACCTTACCGAAATACTCGCGCACCAAGTCCGAGTGTTCGCGAACAGCGGTGTCCGTATCGGTGAAAATCACACCCTGACGAGCCAGATCTTCTTTGAGCGATCCGTAGACCACTTCACTTTCAAACTGAGCCTTTACACCGGCGAGAAACTTTCGCTCGGCTTCGGGAATCCCCAACTTGTCGAAGGTATCCTTGATTTCCTTGGGAACGTCATCCCAAGTCTTACCTTGGCTCTCGGTTGGTTTGAGATAGTAATAGATATCTTGGAAATCGATACCGATATCTCCACCCCATTCAGGCATGGGCTTCGACTCGAAGATTTCCAAAGCCTTCAAACGAAAGCTCCTGCATCCACGCAGGCTCGTTCTTCATCTCTGAAATCTGACAAACGATTTTTGTATTGAGACCTTTTGCGAGCCTTGAAGACTGCAGTGCTCTCGGTGCGAAAGTCGTATTTGTTGATCTCACCAATCGTGTCGTTGGCAGTCAAATCAGTTGCCATGAAACTTTTACTTCCTCTTTAGATCGATCCTATCCATTCCAATCGCAATCAACCAGCAACCACCGGATGCTCATCCGCAGTGAGCATCGATTGATTGACAGCTTCTGCATCCGGATAGGTTCGACGAATGCGTTCGTATCCATGATCGTGAAGTTCGCGAGCCAGTTCAGGTCCGCCCGTTTCCACAATGCGACCACCCAACATGACGTGCGTGAAGTCAGGCGGATTGTGCTCCAATAGTTTGTCGTGGTGCGTGATGATCAACAGCCCCATCTTTTCGCGGCCAATCTCAGCGATGCTCTGGCTCGCCAATCGAACCGCATCTGCATCCAAACCGCTGTCGGTCTCGTCCAAGATTGCGAACTTAGGAGCGAGCATCGCCATCATGAGAATTTCGGCTCGCTTCATCTCACCACCCGAGAATCCATCGTTGACATAACGACGTGCAAACTCGGGATCCATCTTCAATTGTTCCATCTTTGACTTGAGTTCCTTGCGAAACTCGCGCATTGGAATGAGCTCTTCACCTTCCTGACGATCAGGCCGACGCACATTGGTGGCGGCATGACGCAAGAAGTCGGCCATCTTGACCCCAGGGATGGCCACTGGCCTTTGAAACGCCATGAAGATGCCAGCCCGTGCTCGCTGATCTGCTTCCATCTCCAAAACATCCTGACCATCGAGCTCGATGCTGCCATCGAGTACTTGGTAACCGGGATGCCCCATGATCGCCAAGCCAAGCGTGCTCTTGCCCGAACCATTCGGTCCCATCAACGCATGGGTTTCGCCATGGTTCATGACGAGATTCACACCGCGAAGGATGGGCTTTCCTTCAACAGCAACATGGAGGTTTTCGATCTTCAACGTATGAGTCATCGTGCAATACACTTCCTATTTCGACCTAGACTGACCAAGCTACGCTTTATCAACTAGCTATTGTTTTGATTCGGATTCACTTCCGAATTTCGAGTCAACTGGACAGGACGAAACTGACAGCAATCATGTCCATCCAACCGGCAACGTGAAAGCTCCATCGCTTCCCCTAACGCCTCGGTCAGAACTCGCTTTTCAAGCTCGCATAACTTTCGCGTGGCCTCACCATCGGCTAACTCTGGATATGGGCAAGCATGGACTTCGAGCGTCGGGCTCGACCCTTCATTCTCGACCGTTGCTGGGATCTTGCG
>JAXMBN010000009.1:0-164880 GCA_046349875.1 Pirellulales bacterium | reverse complement strand
GGTCCCTGATTTTCAAAAGCACGTAACGCCCCTATTGGGACGACTCGGGTGCAATGGTCGTTCCTGCCATGGTTCGTTTCAAGGGCGCGGAGGATTCATGCTTTCGCTCTTTGGCTACGACTTTAACGCCGACCTCAAGGCCATGCTCGAAAACGGAAGGACTCTCAAAGAGAACCCTCTTGAGAGTTTAGTTTTGACCAAACCCGTTGATGAGAGCATTCATGAAGGCGGGAAGCGTTTTGAGAAGAATGGCTGGGAATATTGGGTCATTCGAAAGTGGATCGAAGGCGGGGCCAAAGGTGCTCGCTTTGGTAAGACCGCTTATAAGCTTGAACAGCTTGAAGTAACGCCTCGAGAGATCGTCTTCACCGCCAAGGGAGAACGCATTCCGCTCAAAGTTGTCGCGCATTGGAATGACGGAGTTCAGGAAGATGTGACGTCGCTTTGTCGGTTTTTCAGTAACGATACATCTATTGCCTCGATTGATGAACGAGGAAATGTGTTTGGTGGTGAAACAGGCGATACCCACGTCGTTGTGGCCTACGATAAAGGTGTGGTCCCCATTCCTGTCTTGCGACCCCGCGCAAGCCTTGGTTCACCGCGGCAACCCGTACAGCTTTCTAAGCAAGCTGACTCGCGCGAAGTTGATAGGCTCGTACAAACGAAACTCGACAAGCTGAATGTCGTTGCATCGGAGACTTGCAATGACAGCGACTTCATTCGAAGAGTCTCTCTCGATATCGCGGGTACCTTGCCAACTTCCGATCGCGTCCGAGCTTTCTTGGCAAGTCAGGATCCGGACAAACGTACCAAGCTGATTGAAGAGTTGTTACAAAGTCCTGGATATGCAGGGCTATGGGCCACGTTCTTCAGCGACGTCACTGGAAACAATGATGAGCAACTCAATAACTTTGCTCCGCTCGACGGACGTGTAGGTCGATTGAATCAACAGTGGTACCAATGGATCTATGAACGGATCGAAAACAACGTTCCTTACGACAAAATGGTTGAAGGAATCGTCACCGCTGTCAGCAAGCAATCGGGCGAATCGTATCGCGATTATTGCCAGGCCATGACGGAGATATCGAAAGATCCAACCGGTAAGGCCTACGCCGATCGCGAATCGCTGATGTACTACTGGGCTCGTCGGAACCAACGGACTTCCGAAGAGCGTGCCATTGGTTTCGCTTATGCTTTCTTGGGGGTCCGAATTCAATGTGCTCAGTGCCATAAACACCCGTTCGACCAATGGTCCAAGACCGATTTCGAGCAGTTCGAGCGGCTCTTCGATGGAATTACTGGAAACCAAGGAAGCGTGGCCCCGGAGTCGAAGGAAGAGTATGCATCGATGATCGAAGAGCTCGATGTTCCCAAGTCCTTGAAAGGGAATGACCTTCGTAAACGCTTGGCGGAGAAGATCAAAGAAGGAAAGGTCGTACCCTATCCTGAAGTCTTTGTTGCGAAGAATAAAGCACGGAACAAAGAGGATAAAAACGATAAGAAGAAAGGTTCTACACCGCCACCCACGGCGCGTCTCTTGGGAGGTGATTCCGTCGACTTAAGCGAGGTTGCAGATCCTCGTAAACCACTGATGGATTGGTTGCGTCGCAAGGACAATCCCTATTTCGCCAAGGCCGTTGTCAATCGCGTTTGGGCGCACTATTTCGACGTGGGGATTGTGAATCCACCCGACGATATGAATTTGGCGAATGCACCAAGCAACGCTGAGTTGCTTCGGTTCCTGGCGGATCAGTTTGTGGAACATGGCTACGATCTAAAGTGGCTTCATCGCACCATTGCAAATAGTGAAACCTATCAGCGCACGTGGAAGACCAACGACACCAACGAGCTCGATCGTCGAAACTTTAGTCACGCTTTGCTGAAAAGGCTCCCTGCGGAAGTTGCATACGATTCGATTCAAATCGCCATCCGCAATGACGAAGAAGTGCAAGGGATGTGCAACTTCACTCAAGATCGAGCGTTGAGTGTGGGAGGTGCAAGCCCTCGCAACAATCAAGGTGGGACGAGCAGTTACGCACTATCGGTTTTCGGAAGGTCGACGCGGGAGACCAATTGCGATTGCGATCGCTCTAACGATCCAAGCTTGCTGCAAACCGTATTTGTTCGCAATGATTCCGATGTTCTTCGTGGGCTCCGCGATCCCAACCATGGATGGCTTGCTCAGATCAGCAAGGATTACCTCGAGGCAGAACATGCCAAATCCAAGCCAAAACTGGATGAGGCTCGCGAACGCAAAGTCGCGGAAGCAGAAAAGCAGTTGAAAGATGCGCAGAGCAAGCTTGCTGCGGTCTTGGACAAGGGAAAGTCCGAGCAGATCAAGAAAGCAGAACAACGTGTCGAACAAGCCGAAAAAGCACTCAAGCAAGTGAGCGATGCGCCTCGCATCAACCTCAATGCTCCCATTCACTTGTCCCCCGAAAAGATCTCCGAGTGCGTGGAAGAAGCGTACCTGAGAACCCTTTCTCGATTCCCTACCGAGTCCGAAGTCAAAGTTGCCAGCAAGGCTGTCAAAGAAGCTGAAAACTCGATCGAGGGACTATCGGATGTCCTATGGGCCTTGATTAACACCAAAGAGTTCATCCTCAATCACTAAACGATTGGGGACTGAGCACGATTCCAATACAACCTTTCCTCGGAGATCATTCCTATGTCCATACATCGAACCTGTGATGGTTTTCGCCGTCGCGATTTTATTCGTGTCGGAGCTCTCTCTGCAGGAGCCTTTTCACTCTCCAGTTATTTGCGGATGGCGCAGGCTGGTAATGTTCGCGAGGGATTTGCCACGGCAGGCATCTTCATCGATCTCAATGGCGGTCCATCCCATTTGGATACGTTCGACTTGAAGCCCGATGCGCCAGATACTGTTCGAGGCACATTTAAACCGATCGATACGAATGTCAGCGGCGTTCAGATTTGCGAACATCTTCCCAAGTTGGCCGCATGCGCGGACAAGTATGTCGTACTGCGCGGTGTCTCGCACACGCTCGCCGCTCACGATTTGGGAAGCCAATACGTCAACACGGGGTCCAAGCCGCTCGCATCGCTCGACTATCCAGGCTATGGAGCCGTCGTGGCAAAGGAGTTTACATCACCGCCAGAATTGCCACCTTTTGTCGCGATTCCCAAGGGTGGACAGCGACCTGGATTCCTGGGGATTCAGTATGCGCCCATGAATACGGCTTCCGTTCCTGTTCAAGGAAAGCCATTTGCAGTGCGAGGCATTTCTCTGGGCAATGGGTTGACGATCGAGCACGTGCAACGTCGGCAAAGCTTGCTGAATGAATTGGATCAGACCTTCGATATGATGAAGGACAAAGAACAACTCGTGACTGGACTGGAGCAATTCGATCAGAAGGCCTATTCGATGATCTCGAGCAGTAAAGCTCGGGATGCTTTTGATATTTCCAAAGAATCGCCTGCGTTTGCGGCTCAATTCTCATCCGATTCCTTCGCCCAAAGCTGCTTGTTGGCGATTCGATTGGTTGAAGCAGGGGTTCGGTTTGTTTCGCTTTCGCTGGGTGGTTGGGATACGCATACCGATAACTTCACGAAGCTGAAGAATACGCAACTTCCTAAGTTGGACGCGGGCGTTTCGGCTTTGCTGGTCGGTTTGGAGCAGCGCGGATTGTTGGGAACGACGAGCGTTTTGGTCACGGGCGAATTCGGACGAACACCCAAAATTAACACACGATCTGCGGAAGGTGGGCGAGATCACTATCCTCGTTGCATGACGATGCTCATGGCTGGTGGTAAGATCCGAGGAGGACGTGTGGTTGGGGAGAGCGATGCCACGGCAGCAGGACCAGCACACGAAGCCATATCGCCTTCCGATGTTGCTGCAAGCTTCTATCACAATCTCGGAATTGATCCGAAGATCGAATACCAAACCGAAACAGGACGACCGATCACATTGGTTCGCGATGGCAATGTCATCGGTCCCTTGTTCAGCTAACAATGCAGTTTGGAACCATCGCTATTCATAAGATGGATTTATGCGACGCGATAGTGCTTTGCTTCGTCCCACCCCGATAGTGCGCTCCTGATCAATACCCTTCCTCCCTGGATTACATTCTAAGGTGCCCCATGAAAATGTTTCGATTGTTTGCTTGCCTCATGATGTTGGTGTTGGCCTCCCCTAGCCTCTATGGACAAACCAGCGTTGCCAGCGCCACGAGTGAGCAGAAGCTGACCCAAGAACAAGAGAAGACCTACAAGGCGATGTTGAAGCAGAACCTGAAAGCGTTCGATGACGCTTCACTTTCACAGGAACAACTTACGAAAGCGGAGGAGGTCTTAGGCAAGGCTCTGAAGGAAGTCGTGATCAAACGCGATGCGGTGAAGATCACGCAAGAGCTGCAGAAGAAACAAGCCGCTGCCGTGAAGGAGGCTCGTGAATCGGGAAAGAAAGGAAAGGCTCAAGCCGATACCGCTTTTGCTGCTGCTGGATTTAACGAAGAGCAAATCAAAGTGTTTAAAGAAACACAGGAGATTGTGACCAAAGCTAAGAAGGAAATCGGCAAAGCGCTTAAGCCAGAGCAAATTGCAAAGCTTCCCGAACAACTCCAAAAGACGATTCAGTCGACCAAGTAGAGATCCATGTGAAGGCACGCCCGCTTCACAGAAAAACCCAGGCTTTCGCCTGGGTTTTTTCATGGTGAATGGGTTACGTTCCTATAGGATAACTAGTCGAGACGCTTTTGGTCCATCCAGTCGCCAATCGTCTTGATGTCATCATCCTTCTTCTTTTTGTCAGACTTCCACAGTCCGCTCATCCAGGATTCTTTCTGCACGGGCTTCTTCTTGGAGTCCTCAAAGACACCGTAGGCCATGCTATCGGTGTTCTTCGGCTTATCATCGGGAAACGGATCGAGAAGATCGGTTGTCTTATCCCACCAATTCTTGGTGGTTCGACTCATCTTGCTCCAGGTTGAGTTCGATTTCTTTTTTGACTTGGACTTGCGCATGAACGACGGCATCCATGAGGATGATGTCGATTTCGAAGACGTCGTTTTCGAGTTCGACCAAAAGCTTGATGTCGAGCTCGATTTGGATTTGGAACTCGAAAACGGATTCCACCATCCGTCTGCCTTGGTAAAGGGCTGAACGCAAAGAGTGAGAATCATTGCCAGACAAACTATCCGATAGGAATTTGTCATCATGGAAGCAACCTGTTCGAAACCAAGAGACGCAACTTGCCATTACCGATAGGCAAGTCTTCGCAATCCAATGTCGCGCGGATCTTTTCAAAAAGGCTGCATGGCGTCCAGAGGTCTTCCTTCAAATTCGAAGCATCACATCGCATGCAATCATGACACATGTGCTCTACTTCTTCGATGCGAATGCTAGCATTGATGTAATTGAAAAAAGCTTGAGAACTTCATGCGATTGATTTGATTCTCGTAGTTGATTCGGTATACTCTCCGCACACGCTGTGAAGGCAAGAGCATATTGGAGGTGCACTTGAAATCCACACAGCGATCGAAGAACGATCAGTGGAGGGAGACCCGAATGACTCGCATTCCTTTGAGTCGCGCCGATGAAGAAGCACGTTTGATGAGTGCTCGTCTGGATCTAAGTACGGCAGAGATCGGATTGACGGTTCGCACGACCAATTGCCTTGAAGAAAAAGGCATCTTTACGGTGCGCGATCTTCTCAACAGCACACCCGAGAACTTGCTGAGCATTTCGAACTTCGGTGAGAAGACGCTCGAAGAAGTTTATCTGGCTTTGGATAAGATTGGATTTCGTCGACGACGCGTGCGCGTTCCTGCAGCGGCGATCAAGTAATCGACGAACGAAGCGTTTATTAGAAACGACTGGGCAATTGTTCTCGCGTTCCTTGTTCGCGCCAATGAAAACTGGGTTCGTTGGTGTCGGTTAGGGACGCAGTTGGCTCGGGGCCACGGATGCCCACTTCTTCGCGTGCAAAGCGGTTTCGATGCGTTCTGAAAAAGCATCGCCTTCTTTTCTGCCAAGGCAAGTTCCTTGTGCCCTGCCTGCTAAGCATCGCCCTCGCAGTCGGTGTTGTTCCAGGACGTTCTCAAGTTGGCACAAGGGCTGAGACTCAGGCCATCCGATCCAAAGGACATTTCCGGCCACGCTTAAACGGTAGGCAACGCGTTGTGATGCCAGCCATTCGATGAGAGGTTGAGCGGTACGCCAACTCAACGGGATACGAACAAGATGGCATCCTTCTGCATGCCAATGCCAATCACGAATGGGGCTCCATAACGCGTCGTCTGAATCGAGTTCATCGATGGGAAGTTGCAACAGCTGAAAGATGCGATCGCGGATGCCGGCGCGGGTTTGATTCGATCCTGCAATTCTCACGAGAAGGCAACCTTCTGAATCCCAATCGAGCCCATCGATGGTCACCGACGATTGAAGGAGCTTTTGATGGGATGCGAGACCTTCCCTGAAATCGGAACAGGGGATGACTATGGTTTGGAAGGGTCCAGGGTTCGGTAGGACTTTCAACGTGGCCTCGACGATCAAGCCCAACCTTCCCCAACTTCCGCACAAGAGTTTGGGCAGGTCGAAGCCAGCTGCATTCTTGACCACCTTGCCTCCTGCATACACCACGTTTCCTCGACCATCGATAAATCGTACGCCTAAGATGCTGTCACGAAGACCACCATAGCGCAATCGCGATGGTCCATTGATACCGGAGGCGATCAATCCACCGACCGTTGCTCCACGATGGACATGCGGAGGATCAAATGGAAGGTATTGTCCATGTTGGCTTAGAGTCTCGGCAAGATCCTTAAGGAGCGTTCCGCCCCAAACCGTTATCGTAAATTCGCTCGGTTCGTATTCGAGGATACCTGTTAGTGCTCGCGTTGTCATCGTGTTGCAAGCGGGTTCTTCTGTGCGGCATTTACTGCCGTTACCGCAAATGCGCAGTGGCTGCGGAGCATGAGCAACGCGATTTGCCAATTCGTGGACGATGTTTTTCGAGTCAAGGAAAGCGGGTGTGTTGTTCACGATGCATTACATGCGTTGGATGACGCCTGCCTTCTCGAGCGGGTGCAAGCCGTGAAGGCTCATGGAATCGGCATCGGCCTGAGGAAACATTTTGCCTCGGTTGGAAATCTCGTGGGGGTCGATGGCATCGCGGATACTTTGCATGCAAAAAACGCTGGGTGCATCGAACATCTCTGGAAGGAACTGGCGTTTCTCCATTCCTATTCCATGTTCTCCTGTAATCGAGCCTCCCAATTCAATGCAAAGTCGAACGATGCGAGCCGCAACATGTTCGGCATGTTCCAGTGCCCCTTCATGGCGACCATCGAAAAGAATCAAGGGATGCAAATTGCCATCACCAGCATGAAAAACATTGGCGATGCGGACCCTTTCTTCTTCGGCAATCGATTGAATCTGTTGCAGGGCAAAACCAAGCTTGCTTCTCGGGACGACACCATCTTGTACGAGAAAGTCGGGGCTCAGTCGTCCCACTGCGGAGAAGACACACTTGCGTCCCTTCCAGATCAATTGACGCTCGTCGGCGTTGGCCGCAATGTGCACGGCATGCGACCCCGAATCACGGATTAGTTTTTCCAGCAGGATGCGTTCAGAAGCAACCGTTTCTTGATCGCCGTCGAGTTCCACAATCAAAACAGCTTCCGATTCGGGAGGATAGTGAGCGCCGACTGCGGCTGTTGCTGCCTGCATGCTCAACGTATCCATGATTTCCATCGCTGCAGGAAGAAGTCCGGCTGCAATAATGTGGGCGACCGCTTCGCCTGCTAATTGAATGGAACGGTATCCAGCAAGAATCGTAAAGTACGATTCCGGTTTGGCTAACAATCGCACGGTGATGGATGTGGCGATACCCATTAAGCCTTCGCTACCGCAGAACAGTCCAAGCCAATCGGGACCGTCTCCTTCCAGGCTTTCACTCCCCAGATCCACGATCTCGCCATCGGGCAAGACGACGCGAGCCCCCAAGATATGATTGCTCGTCATGCCATATTTGAGGCAGTGAGCACCACCAGAGTTGAACGCTACATTGCCTCCCAAAGTGCATACCTGTTGGCTGCTTGGATCGGGCGCGAAATACAGACCAAAAGATTCAGCCGCTTTCGTAATGGCAAGATTGATCACGCCCGGTTCAACAATGGCTGTTCGTTGCACCGGATCCAATTCGAGGATGCGATTCATGCGATTGAGCGACAGCACGATGCCATCGCTGTGCGGTAGCGATCCTCCTGATAGACTCGTTCCACTTCCGCGGGCCACGAAGGGGACTTGGAATCGATGGCAAGCTCGCAAGATCTTTTGAACTTCGAGTTCCGTCTCAGGGAGCACCACCGCATGCGGTTTCACGGCGAAAGCGGTGAGCCCATCCGATTCAAAAGAAGCCAAGGAACTTGGATCATTGAGTCTCCGCTCGGCCGGTAGGAACGATTCGAGTTCTTTCCAAAAGCCTTGATCGATCAAGGGGCGATCCATGAACGAGCTCACGCTTTAGGTTGCAACCGCTTCTTGATGCTTGGCTGCTGCCAAGGCAGCCCCGGGCTCGACCGCGCACCCCGCATCCCGAAGGATCGTTTCCAAAGCTGAAAGGATGAGCACGACGTTGCGTCGCGTGCATGCATGGCCCATCAAACCAATACGCCAAGCCTTGCCCTTGAAGGGCCCCAAGCCTGCACCGATCTCGATGCCATATTCTTCCAGTAGGCGACGTCGGCTGGCTGCATCATCCACACCTTCCGGAATGCGAATGCAATTGAGGTTGGGTAGAGAAGGATCTGGAATGTAGGTAAGACCCAATATTTCCAATCCGCATCGAAGCATTTGGTGCAAGCGACGATGGCGTTCCCAGCGATTTTCAAGACCTTCTTCCATCACGATCTGACACGCTTCGCGAAGAGCGTAGGTCATGTTGATCGGAGCCGTATGGTGATAGACGCGATCGCTTCCCCAATAGCTTCGAATCATCGATAGGTCGAGATACCAATTGGCAACCTTGGTCTTACGTCGATCCATAGCTTCCAAAGCACGCGGCCCAAAAGTCACGGGTGCCAAGCCTGGAGGGCAGGATAAGTTCTTCTGAGATCCTGAATAACACGCATCGATTCCAATGCGATCGATAGGTACTTCCATACCTCCCAAGCTTGTAACGGCATCGACAATCAATAACGCTCCATGGGCATGCACGATTTCTGCAATCTCGTCCAACGGTTGATGCAGACCCGTGCTTGTTTCGGCTTGAACGATTCCCACTGCCTTGACTTGCGGTAGTTTCTTCAAGGCATCGCGGATTTGCTCAGGACGGATCGCCTCTCCCCAGGGAACATCGACTTGTGTCACTTCGGCCCCATAACGTCCGGCAACGTCCGCCATGCGCCCTCCAAAGACCCCTGACACACCGACGATCACTTTGTCACCGGGCTCGACCAAGTTGCAAACGCATGCTTCCATACCTGCGGAACCGGTACCAGAAATGGCGATCGTCATTTCGTTTTTCGTTTGAAAAACTTGTCGCAATAAAACCCGTACATCATCCATGATCTTGAGGTATTCAGGATCGAGGTGTCCAAGCGTAGGTGCTGCGAGAGCTTGAAGGACACGGACTGGAACATCGCTTGGCCCAGGCCCCATGAGGACTCGTTCAGATGGCTTGAGGGCCGACATAGAAGGATTCATCTTTGGACTCCACGTGTTTGAAATGCACTGGGCTTAAGTGCTGGAATGTTGGGCTTTGGTATTAAGATTTAGAACGACTATCTTACCAGATTTCAAAGGCTTCCCAAGCATGTACTCGGTGGCGAACGAAACCCCCAGAATACTCAGGCTTTGTACTAACACTTCTACTTATGCATTGACGATATTGCGCAGCGGGATGCCACTAAGGATGCGGCGGCAAGCTTCGGTTCCTTTGGTTCTCATGTCCATAAGACCTTCTTCCGAATAGAACGCCGAATGCGGATTGATCAGGACTCGTTCATACGCTGGGTGCTGGGGATCGCGCCAGGCAACGAGGAGTGGGTGACTTGGCAAAGGAGGCTCGCCAACGAGCACATCGATGGCAGCGCCTGCCAGATGTCCCGAAGCGATGGCATCTGGAATGGCATGTGTATCGACGACGCCACCGCGAGCGGTATTCACCAAATAGCTGCCGCGAGGCATCTTGCGAAGATTGTCTGCATGGATCAGGTGGTTTGTCTCAGGCGTAAGCGGACAATGGACGCTCACAACAAAGGACTGTTCAAGCAACTCGTCTAAGCTCTCCACGCGTCGCACACCCACGGTCTTATCGTAGCCATCTGGTTTGTAAGGATCATAAAACACGATATCCATTCCGATCGCTTTGGCTCGCAATGCCGTTGCGATCCCAATGCGACCAAACCCTATCAGTCCGAGCGTTCTGCCTCGCAATCTACGCAAGGGGCCTGACACTGTATACATCCAAGGATCGGGATGCTCGCGCATATGCGTATTATAAAGAGCGATGCCACGAGTCATGGCAAGCATCATGCCAATGGCCGAGTCTGCGACTTCTTCCGTTCCGTAGTCGGGAACGTTGGAGACGGCAATACCGCGTTGGCGAGCCAATGCGTGATCGACATTGTCGATGCCGACGCCGCATCGAACGATGAGTTTGCAATGCTTGAGTCGTTCGATCGTCTTCGATGTCAGCGAGATGTTGTGGTACATCATGATGGCATCGGCATCTTCGATCTTGCCCACCAATTGCTCTTCGTCAAAGGCATCCAGCGCGGTGACATCGGCTAGTCCTTTCAGTGCGATTCGTTCGGGCTGAAGGTCATCGTTGATGAAGTCGGTAATCACGACTTTATACATGGTGGTATTGCCTTTTCGGAAAGATTTCAGGAGAGGTTACCAGATTCTACGATACGCAAGGGGCGCTCGACTAGAACGGTAGGCATGCACCTTGGAAATCGATATCATGCATTGATCGCTTAGGCACCAACCCTTCCTCCTATTTTCCAACAGAACATTTCCATCATGTCGCTAAGCCACTCTGAATTGTTGCGTCTCAAGCGTTGGAATACCCCCACGATCTACAACGGATGGGAACAAATCACCAAACACGATGTGACGGCCGACGGAATCAACATCGAAGAGACTCGCGATTTCATGCCGCAAATGGGTCCGATGGTAGGGTATGCCGTGACATTGATCGTCGAGCCTTCACAAGCAAAGCATCGTACTCATACCAATGCTTGGCGAGACTATCGCGAATACATCGCTCATCAGCCGGGACCTAAGATTGTCGTCGTCCAGGATCTCGACAAACCCCGCGTGATCGGATCGTTTTGGGGCGAAGTCAATTCCAATACGCATCGCGCTTTAGGATGTGTAGGAACAATTACCGATGGTGCCATTCGCGATCTAGATGAAATGACCAATGCAGGTTTTAAAGCGTTGGCTCGCCGTCTCTGCGTAGGACACGCTCACGTTGTGCCTGTTCAATGGGGATGCCCCGTCGAAGTTTTTGGACAGAAGATCCAACCCGGACAACTAATCCACGCCGACAAGCATGGTTTCCTGGCCGTTCCACGCGAAGATGAAGCCCAGCTTTACGAAGCGGCTTGCTTCATGGATGGAAATGAGTGCGATACGGTGATCGCCGCAGCGAGGCAGAGTGCGGGACTGACACCCAACCAAATGCTGGATCAAATGAACCACGCTGCGGCAACATTTGGCGAAAACGCAAGGAATCGATTTCGCAAGCAAGGCGAATGGTAGACCCGCGATCCACAAGGGGATCGCGGGTAGCTTGCGATGCTTACAGGAGCTCCACACCGAGGCCGGGGGCCTTGGGGAAGGTGATCTTCCCTTGCTGAACGGTTACTCCCGAAGCGATGTCTTTGGCCAATAGGACCGCCCCGTCTAGATCTGCGAAATCCAAAAGGGGCAAAAGCTGAGCACTGGCGGAAATTCCGATGCTCGATTCGGTCATGCATCCCACCATGACCTTCATGCCAAGTTCCCTCGCTTGTTTGGCCATTCGAATTCCCGGAGTGATTCCACCGCATTTCACCAACTTTATGTTGATCGCATGAAACCCTTCCACGCATTTCGCAACATCCGATTCTTCCTGGCAGCTTTCATCGGCCATCAAAGGAATTGGAGAACGTTGCTTGATGGAGGGCATGTAATGGACTTGATCGATCGGTAAAGGTTGTTCGATCAACTCCACATGGAGCGGCACGAGTTTTTCAATCATGGACATTGCGTTTTCGACTGTCCATCCGCAGTTGGCGTCCACGCGAAAACGCGAGTCGGTGTTCTGACGCAGTAACTGCAGCTTTTCGAAGTCTCCTTCAGTTCCCATCTTGACCTTGTACACCGGCCAGCCTGGCATCTCTTTGAGTTTGCGAACCATGGTCTCCGGAGTGTCGATGCCGATGGTGTAGCACGAATCAGGAATGGACTCGATCGACATGCCCATGCACTTCCAAGCGGGAAGTTGACGGTGCTTTCCATAGAGGTCCCAGTAAGCACAATCCAGGGCACATTGTGCAAATCGATTCGCGCGAAGGATGGGATCGAGTTTGCTCCAGAGTTCTTCGGGAGATACCCAAGGCATCGAGTCCAGCATCGGTTGCACTTGCGCCAAGGCAGCTCGCATCGATGGAACATCGGCTCCATAAAAGTCATTGACCGTAGCCTCTCCTAAGCCCCTGATACCATCTTTCTCGATGGAAACAATGAGCGTCTCTTGGACTGTTACGGTACCGCGGGCGATCGTGAATGGGTCGCGGAGTGGAAGATGGTAGATATGGGAATCAATCTTCATTGTGGGTTCCTTTTAGCTGCGCCATTGGCCATTCAGATAGTATTGTTCAACAGCATCGATGAGTCGCTGCGGACCATCGCGGACGACGTCCACCACAGGAAGTCCCATTTCATCTTCGGTTTGCCGAGCGATCTTGTTGGCCTCGTCGATCGACTTCTTGCTTCCATTCATGGCGATACCTAAAGTCACGCACGATTGATGTACCGACGCCATCGTTTCAAAGAGTTCACGGATCCGAGGTAGTGGAGGGATCGGAACATGATCCAATCCACCAACCGTCGTTCTTCCCGCTTCGAAGCATAGGATGAGTGCGTGTGGAAAGCACCCGTGGAGAAGGCTGAGCGTTACACCCGAGTAGGATGGATGAACCAACGAGCCCTGGCCTTCAATTAAAAGGATGTCGTGATGTTGGTTGTCGAGCACTAGTTTTTCTGCGCCACCACTGACGAAGTCAGCCACGATGCAATCGAGTGGAAGGCCCGATCCAGCGATCATAATGCCTGTTTGACCCGTCGCCACAAATTGGGCATCGCGCCCTCGTTGTTGGAGCCCTTGCGTAATCTCAAGGCTGACCAACATCTTTCCAATGCTACAATCGTGCCCTACCGTGTGAACGCGGAAACAATTGGGATTCAATCCTGTACGCTTCGCGATTTGACGAAAATCATTCTTGCGCACATCGACAACCCGAGTGCCCTTCTTAGCCGCAGCTGCAACCAACTCGGCATCGTTGGAAAGGAAGTCGTGCAAGCCACTCAATAAGTCCATGCCGCGGTCGATGGCTGCTAGCAAGAATGGACGCCAAGCATCGGGAATTCTTCCCCCCGGGGGCGCAATGCCTATGACCAGTGTATCGGCACCAGGTGCATCATCGAGAGTCGCGATGAACCGATGATCGCCCCCAGCACCCAAGTAGTCGTGGACTCGTTGGCCTACCAAACTGGGATCCAACACACCGACGCATTCGTCGGGGCAATATCGCAATAGTCCTGCTGCTGTTTTGCCCGTTCCTGGATTGGAGTAGCCCGATGTCAGGAGCACCATCTTGCGAGTCTTTGCCATAGTCCTCTTCGCTTGCGATGTTGGTGGAATATGTCCCACTGAGAAGTTGTTAGCCTTGTCCTCGGAATGGAAAGGGTGGTCGTTGAAACGGACCATCGATTCTTACCACTTCGTTGGAAAGGGTATTATGATATGCTTTCGCGATCCCCTTCGGAATCCAGCCTCCCTTGGTTCAGCTGCTTCGTGGGTGTTTTGAAAAGAAGAGTTGTTTCGTGGCCATACCCAATCGGAGAATTTTCCCTTCCCCACATCCGAGGTTGGATTACCTCCATACCGACGACGGCTCGATCAGCCTCTACGACAAAGTGCTCGACGAAACCTATCACAGCGGTTGTGGTGCTGTGGCAGAAACGTGGAAAGTGTACGTCCTACATGGATGCGAGCCGACGCAGGATGCTACCACGCTACGAGTTCTCGAATATGGGTTTGGAACTGGATTGGGGTATCTGCTGACTGCCGCGTATGCGCGAGTCCAAGGTATGAAACTCGAGTTCATATCCCTTGAGCGTTGGTTGTTGCCTGAACCTGTCCTGCAAGGATTGGAATTGTGCGATTCCATTCGCAAAGGGATGGGGGATTTGTGGTGGAGCGAGTTTGGGCCTCATTGCGAAAGGGCCTGGGCCAACTTGATGCACTGGAGAAGGACGCTCGACGAAATTCCGGTCGATGGGGATTACCGATTCGATGATGACGGAGTGCAGCTTCGATGGGTCGTAGGCGATGCACGGGACTTTGAAGGGCTCGACGCGATCGATTGTGTCTATTTTGACGCCTTCAGTCCAAAAACAAATCCGGATCTTTGGTCGCAGGAAGTCTTGGAGAAGTCCTACCGAATGTTGAAGGTGGGTGGCCGACTATGTTCCTATTGTGTTTCGTCTAATGTCCGGAAAATGCTCCAAAGCATAGGTTTTACGGTGGAACGATTGCCCGGCCCGGTGGGTGGCAAACGCGAAGTACTGCGGGCAAGGCGAGCCGAATCGCCTCTTTGATAAATATTGCTGATGCTGCGTGTGTAGTATTACTGCTTGCTGATTTTATCGCATTTGGTAGGTTAAGAAACCTGGCCGCAGAGGCGTTTTCAAAATTCCAATGTTCTGTCTAGGCGGGACAAGTCCGAGAGCACATCGAATGGCATCGAAGGGATGTCGATTCGTGGCGGGTGCTCCTAAATCGAAGGCGTGTGGATTCCTTTTTGGGTAGGAGGAATGCTTGCATGCTGACGATTGAAGTTGGAACACTTTGAAGATGCATTTGCTAGGCACCTCCGTCGAGGTGTCTTCGAACGTTTCGCATCCCAACGGAATGGATTCCGGCGGAATAGGGTCGTGGCAGTGAGTACCGTTCCTCGAAGACGAGAACCAATGCATGTCTTCTGATTCCAGTTACAAACTCGAGTACATTTGGCTCGACGGCTATTTGCCGGAGCCAAACATGCGAAGCAAGACCAAGATTGTGAAGAAGGCACCGACCTCGTTGGCCGACCTTCCACTTTGGGGCTTCGATGGTAGTTCTACCCAGCAGGCTGAAGGCCACAGTTCGGACTGCGTGCTAAAGCCAGTCAGTTTCTATCCTGATTCGACTCGCAAGAATGGATTCTTGGTGATGTGCGAAGTCTTGTTGCCAGACATGACTCCACACCCATCGAACTTCCGCGCGACGGTTGAAGAAATGTCCGATCTTTGGATCGGATTCGAGCAAGAGTATTTCTTCTACGAAAACGGACGTCCTTTGGGCTTCCCTGCAGAAGGTTTCCCTGCTCCCCAAGGTCCTTACTACACGGGCGTTGGTTATAAGAATGTTGGCGATATCGCTCGACAAATCGTTGAAGAGCATATCGATATCACCTTGGATGCCGGTATTGAGATCGAAGGAATCAATGCTGAAGTTGCGAAGGGACAATGGGAATTCCAAATCTTCGCGAAGGGCTCCAAGAAGGTTTGCGACGACATGTGGGTCGCTCGTTACCTCATGGTGCGTTTGGCTGAAAAGTATGGACTCGATGTCGAGTTCCATTGCAAGCCAATCAAGGGTGACTGGAACGGTTCCGGGATGCATACCAATTTCTCGACCCAACAACTGCGAGAAGTCGGTGGCAAGGAATACTTCGAGAAGCTTATGGGTGCCTTTGAGAAATACCGTGACGAACACATCGCGGCCTATGGACCTGATAACCACCTCCGCTTGACCGGTCTGCATGAAACGCAATCGATCGACAAGTTCAACTGGGGTGTGGCGAACCGTGGTGCCTCGATCCGCGTTCCGCACAGCTTCGTCAACAATGGATACAAGGGTTACCTGGAAGATCGTCGACCCAATTCGCAAGCCGATCCATACAAGATCATTTCGCGAATTCTCAAGACCATCAAGTCGGTTGGCTAATTGCTTGAACCAATCGATTCGGGTGAAATGCAAGGGCGTTGTTCCAACAGGAACACGCCCTTTTTTTATGACTGTCCGTTTCTGTGAGAACGCCCTATGAACGGTAACTCAGCGGCCATTCCCGATCCTATCCAGGAATGGATATTGGAAGCAAGAAAAGCGGCCAAGCAGGCGCATTGCCCCTATTCCCGTTTTCCGGTTGGGGCCGTTCTCGGCGATTTGCAAGGAAATAAGTTTCTTGGGTGCAACATCGAGAATGCATCCTTTGGTTTGACGCTTTGCGCTGAACGAACGGCAGCGGCTACCGCCATCCAATTGGGATCACGCGAATGGTCATCGTTGGTCATCGTTTCGCCAACTGCCGTAGCACCCTGTGGAGCATGCCGGCAATTCTTGATCGAGTTTGTTCCCGATTTGGAAATCTGGTTAGCGGGACTCGAGGATAGCGTACCCGTTCGCAAGACTCGACTGCAATGGTTGTTGCCAGATGCCATTTCTCGTTCGGATGTTCGGTCGGTCCATGGTGGATGATTATTCAGCGACCCTGTTCGATGCGTTTCAAGAGAACGCTCGGCGAGCGCCGCATTCGATCGCTTGGTATCAACTTCATGGGCCATCGCTCGTCTCTTGGACTTGGAGCGATCTCGACCGCGCTTGTGTTGCCTTGGCGTGGGATTGGAAGAGGAAGGGGATTGGACCGTCGAATCGCGTTCTCAGCTACTTACCAAATGGACTAGGTTGGATATTGGTTGACGCAGCATGTGCAGCGCTCGGTGCTGTTCACATTCCCATCGATCGCAAACGACCACATCATGGCTTAGTCCAAGATGCAAAATGGTTAGAAGCTGATTGGATAGTAGAAGAAGCGGAACCCACCTCTTCGTTGCAGGGTAGCATCGCGCTGTCGATGAGTGCGCATGAGCTGGACAGCAGCAATGTGATCGATTCGCCATGCGAAGTCTGGACGTGGCATCGTGATGACGCACTCGACAATCCATGGGATTGCTGTCGTATTGATCCGGATTGGCCTGCCAACATCCTCATCACTTCGGGGACATCTGGCGTCCGCAAGGGTGTAGTGCTTTCGCATCGCAATCTGATGAGCAATGCTCGGGCGAAGCTCGATGCGATGCCGCAGTTTGAATCTGATTTGCGAATCAATCTCCTTTCGTTCGCCCATGCTTACGCTCGAACTTGCGAGTTCACGACCTGGATCTTAAGTCGCTCCATGCTTGCCTCGGTGGCATCGATCGATGCTCTTTGGTATTGGGCCCCTCGATTGCAACCGACGTTGCTCAACGCGGTTCCCAAGATCTACAAAGACCTGCAATCAATGCTGGAGAATCAGAAGGATGATGCGCTCCATTGCATCCACCAACGATTAGGAAATCGCATACGGATGCTGGCCAGTGGCGGAGCTGGCCTACCCTCGGGAACGGCTCTCTTCTTTCGCCACTTGGGGCTCCCGATTCACCAAGGATATGGGCTAACTGAAACATCTCCGGTGGTTTGTTCCCAACGCTCGCTCGTTCGAAGCGAAGCCGAGTGGAGTTATTACCGGAATCATTGGTCAGAATGGCTCGAGAGAGTTCGTTCATCGACGTTAGGCGAAGACATCGGACCGCCGGTTGCAGGTGTGGAATGTCGCGTCGATCGCGATCAACGGTTGTGGGTTCGCGGTCCGAATATCATGAAAGGGTATTGGAAGGATCCAGAAAGAACTCAGCTGCGAATCCGCGAAGGATGGTTGGATACTGGTGATGTGGTCGAAACTCTTTCGAGTGGTGCCATGCGGATGAAAGGGCGAAGTGACGACTGCATCGTGTTGAGTACTGGGCGGAAAGTGTATCCACTCGATGTTGAAAACGAACTACTAAGCCACTTGGATCTTCACCAGGTGATGGTGCTTGGAAATGAACAAGACTTTGTGGCGGCTTTGATGGTACCCCGTTCGTCTCGTACCAACTTGGACTCCACGACCGAGGACGCAATATACCAAGAGCTTGACGAAATGAAATGGCTGCAGAACATTGAAAACGTTTTATCGCATCGGCCGAAGTATGAGCGACCGCAACGGGTTGTTTTGTTGGCCTCACCGTTTTCCGAAGAAAACGGAACGCTAACCAGTAAAGGAAGTCTCGTCCGCCCTCGCATTCAAGAGCTTTTCTCCGATACAATAGCGAAGCTCTTTGAACGGCAGGGTTAGGTGTATCATCGCGATCCTTCCGTCGTAACATTTTGGGATTCATTGCCGCGAGAAGAACAGTACAGTATGAGTGCGATCGTTGATATTGATGGCGTCCATTTGAAGTTGGGCAATCCGTTAACGCAAGAAACGCAATGGATCGGACAAACCGAAGTGCTCCGTCAGTTGCATGCCTGCTGGCTTACCGTAGATCCCAAGGACCTGCCGTTAACGCCACGATTGGTGGGAGTTCCCGGTGTTGGCAAAACGGCATTGGCCATGGCCGCCGCGAAACAACGCAATCAGGAGCTCTATATCTATCAATGTACGGCGGATACACGTCCCGAAGACTTGTTGGTAACCCCCGTGCTCTCTGGTGATGGCAAGATCGCATACCATGCATCTCCGTTGGTTACAGCGATGATTCGCGGTGGCGTCTGCGTTCTCGATGAAGGGAACCGCATGAATGAGAAATCGTGGGCGAGCCTTGCGCCGCTATTTGATCAACGTCGCTACGTTGAATCGATCGTGGCAGGGATCACCATTCCGGCTCACGTGGATTTTCGATGCGCGGTGACCATGAACCAAGATGATTCAACTTACGAGATCCCGGATTACATACTCAGCCGACTTCAACCGACCTTGCCTCTCGGCTTTCCGAGCCGCTCGGATGAAATGGCCATCCTGCAGTATCACTTGCCGTTTGCTGAGCCCGAATTGTTGGCATTGACGGTGGATTTTCTTCAAAATGCACATTCTCTCAAGCTCGATTTCTCGGCTCGCGATGGACTCAATCTGCTTCGCTACGCCATCAAACGCTTAGCGCAGGATTCGACACATCCCATTGCCAAGGATCGTGTATGGCGCGAGGCCTTGGAGTATTGCTTGGGAGAAGAGGCACTCGATCTCGAAGCCATGTCGGAACGCAAGAAGCGATCGCTCGGAGGATCCAATGTTCCCTTAGGCCTAGGGGATTTCTTCTTCGATGCAGATGATCCAATGCATCCCGATTTTGATGACGAAGACGACGAAGATTGATTAGCGATTTTGGGAATCGCGTCGCTCTCGGTTTTGGCGGTTGCGCATGGATGTTTCAAACATCACTTTGAAACGCATGTCTTCGTAGTTCTTGAATTCGAACTCGTCCCGCACTTCCTCGGGCCACGTTTGATAGGCTTCCAATACCTTGGCAAAGTCGGGTAGTGGACGCCAGGCTTCTTCGATCGCATCGGTTAGCAGTGCAGCTTTGTTCGAAAAGCGATCTTGTGTGTCGGCATTGGCCAGAATCCTCTGGGCGCGAAGCGATAAGGCAATGTCCTTCTTGGGATGCTTGAATTCGCCTGTCATCAATTGTTTGATATGCTGCATCATCGACGGGTCGGTGAAGATATCGCGAAGCAATGCGCGTCGATAATCGCCGTAATAATTGAAGAAGACACCACGCAGATTCAGGTCCGGTTCGGACATCAGCGTTTGCATCCAATAGAGCAATACATCTTTGTCGTTTTCATCTAGATGAGTGAAATAGTATTCGCCCAACTTGCGATAAAAGACCTGCTTCACTCGTTCGGATCGCGGTACCTCCACCGAGTTTTTCAGCATTAAGAGGTCGTTGTTCTTGTCGTCGTAAATATTGTTCACCAGAGCAAGAACATTCTTCAATCGTTCCGCGTCTTGTCGCGTATTGACTTCATTGGAAAGCTGTAAGTACTTTTCTTTTTCGTCGGCTGGAAGGCGATTCCAGTTTCGTTCGTTCGCCCAGAGCATCGATTGTTGGGTAGCCGTGAGATTCTCTACCCATTTAGCTCTGTCTTTGAGTTCCACTGGAATCGGTGGAAGGATTTTGGAATCAAAAATCTCTGGGTGTTCCAAAGCATAATCAAGATCGTCCAAATGCGCGATATCTTCGATGACGGCGATGCGATCGGTTGCCTTCAGTCCCACCATGTAGGCAATGGGCATCAAAGCTTTGAGTTCGGAACGTGTTTGCGAGTATCGGAAGGCGGCACCGGAACCAATACCGACGAGCACGCTTAGAAACGCCACCCAGGCGATCAGTTTGGGGCCCTGCATCCGATTGGTTTTGACGCGCTTGGATGCGTCGATTGCATCCCAACCTTGTTCCGCTCCCAGAGTCACAAGCTCAAGCGTGCTTTTGGTGAACTCTTGATTGATCGGGGTTTCGGGCAGATCATCCAGAAGGTCCCATGCCTTCTGGAGCTCTGCCAATCGGTCGCGAAGCACCGGCTCATCGGCCAAGCGATGTTGCAATCGCAGTCGCTCGGTGTCGCTGAGTTCTCCATCGAGGTAAGCGGTTAGAAGCTCATCGACTTCCTGTTGATTTGAATCGTTCATGATTCATCGTCCTCAGTTAAATCGATGGTCGGTTGGTTGGAAGGGGGAAGGCCTTGATCAATATAGGGCTGCAAAAGTAAACGAAGATTTACGCGGGCGCGACTTAGCAACGATTTGACTGCCTTGACTGACATATCCATCGAGTCCGCGATCTCTTGGTAACTGAGTCCTTCGAATTTGGAAAGCGTCAGTGCAATCCTTTGACGCTCGCCAAGGGCCTGCACCGCTTGCTGGACCATCATAGCACGTTCGGAAGCATCGAGTTTTCTGGTTGGCATCGCTCCGCTCGGCGCGGTGGCGATATTCTCAATTAACACGGAGGTTGTCGATACGGCATCGCTCTTAGCGATCTGAAATTCTTTTCTTCGAGAGCGGTCCCGTACCGCGTTGTTTCCGAGATTATTGGCGATACGGAATAACCAGGTCGTAAATTTGGCGGTCGGTTCATACGACTTGCGAGATCGGTACACTCGAAGGAAAACTTCTTGGGCAAGATCCTCCGCGTGCTCGCGGGACCCGACCCACGACAACATCAATCGAATGACTCGCGGTTGATACTTTTCCAGCAAAAGGCGATACGCGACTGAATCATCGTTCTTCACCCGCAGCATAAGTTCGACGTCTGGGTCGAGATGTGCGTTCTCGATAGCCTCACTTGCGGTTGGCTTCGGTGGACGCGATGGCAAAGACGAAGATTCACTCAAGACTTCCAACCTAAGCGAATAAACAAGGATGTGATAAGGAAATCGTACAGGTTCGGGGAGGATGCCGGTCCGGTCCTTCGGATGATCTCACCGTTCTGAACAAAGCTCTGGGGACGTCAACTGCCGACACTTGTACGATTTTACCGCGAGGTCGATTCGGCAAGTTGTTGCTCGATCCGACCTTGGCGATGTTGCGTAGCATTTGAGTTCAGCGTTTTCGTCCCCTGCAATTTCAGGGGTCCGTTTGCGTTGGCATTCTCCTTCACCGCAAGATATCAACGCATCCTACAATCTTCGAATGCCCGCCATTCCCTAGGCCTGAACCCAAACACAAATCATTCGCAACAATGGTGCATCATACCAAATTGGACAGCCTTCCCCCCAATGACGAAGCAAAAGTTCTTAACTCGCCCATTCTGATACTCCCAAGAACACCGTTCGAGCTTCGAAGTTTCCAAAGGAATTCACAATTGAACACTACTTTTAGCTTGGGAATTAAATCCCTACTTGGCTATCATTGAGGAAGGAGATGTTCAGGGAATGATTGCGAAGCTAAAGGTGGTCCGGGGGCCTGATACCGACCGGATCTTTTCCATTGAAAAAGGCAAAGAATACCAGGTAGGCCGCGGGTCCGATTGTCAAATAACGATTTCCGATCCCCTCGCCTCACGGGTTCATGCCACCATAAGTTTTCAAGATGGTCGTTGGTACCTGCGCGATTGCGGCAGTCGCAATGGGACGCAAATGGATGGCCAAACGGTACATGAAGCGACCTTGGTCGATGGTTCTCGGGTCCGAATCGGAAATACGGAATTTCGATTCATTCATCCCGATGAAGAAGCCACTGTCGACATCAGCCAGCCCAATCAAGTCTTGATCCAAGATGCGGATATGACGGGCATGGGAAGTTCGGTTTCCGCGCTGGGGGCCCTTCAAGATCAGCAACGACGCCAAGATCTTCTCGACCTCTTCCAGCTCAGCTATCGATTGCTGGGAATGGAGTGCGTTCGTGGAATTTCCGAGTTGGCTCTCGACGTCTTAACGGCTCGCACGAAGGCCAGCGTCGTTGGGTTGTTGTGGACAGAATCCTCTGGCCAATTGCGGCCGCAAACCATCCTTCCGGCCGACAAAGCCAATGCCATCCGACTCAACACAAAACTCACCGATTTGGTTTGTCGAGAGGGGAAGGCCATTTGGCTTAAATCGGAAAACCACGAAACGAACGGTCAAATGAAGCAGGTGGCCGATGCCATCTGCGCGCCGTTGTTAGAAGAAGGCAAGACCGTGGGGGCAATCCACGTCTATCGCGAGAACGCAAAGTTCGACGAAGCAGACTTTGATTTCGTGATATCTTTGTCGGGTATTTTAGGATCGGCATTGCTGCGAGCTCAACGCATGGCTCAGCTCCAACTAAGTCGCGATCGACTGGTGGAGAAGAATGCCGAGTTCAGTGAACTCTTGGGAGAAAGCGCCCCCATGCGGGCTCTCAAAGATCGGATCGCTCGCGTGGCCAAGGCGGGTGGATCGGTTCTCGTCCGGGGTGAAAGCGGGTCGGGAAAAGAGCTTGTCGCGCGAGCCATTCATCGAGCTAGCACCCGTAGTCACCGGCCTCTCCTGTGCGTCAACTGCGCGGCCATTCCCGCCGAATTGATCGAAAGCCATCTGTTCGGACACAAAAAAGGTGCATTTACCGGAGCGGATAAGGATCACGTCGGTTGGTTTCAGCAGGCCGACAACGGAACCTTGTTTCTGGATGAAATCGGCGAACTCACTCTCGAGGGACAAGCGAAGCTTTTGAGAGTGCTCGAGAATCATCCGTTTCTCCCCGTGGGATCCAATCGTGAAGTGCGGGTAGATGTTCGCGTTATTGCGGCCACGAACCGTGACCTCAAGGAATTGGTACGCGCTAAGAAGTTTCGCGAAGATCTGTTTTATCGACTAAGCGTATTCGAACTTTGGATTCCACCATTGCGCGAACGTGGAAGCGATATCGAAATGCTCGTTGATTCCTTCGTAGAACATTTCAAGCGATTGCGCGGTCGAATCAAGTTGTCATTGAGCGATGCTGCACGGAAGAAGCTGCTCACCTATTCCTGGCCCGGCAACGTTCGCCAATTGCGAAACGTTATCGATTCCGCGGTTGTGATGGCCGCTGATGATACCATTCAACCCCAGGATTTGGGTCTTCATGATGTCGAAGAAGAAACGCTCGATACGCTCAAAATTGATATCTGGGAAAAGCGGCTGATCGAAGAGGCTCTCAAGCGGACCCAAGGCAATATCCCACAAGCATCCGACTTGCTCGGAATTAGCCGCGCTACGCTCTACCGCAAATTAGAAACCCACGGCATCGCTCGCGATTGATCCTTCGATCGCTCGCGAGGGAAGGTGAAGAAATCGCAGACCGGTTACTGCTTACTTCTTACGTTTGTCTTGCTTGGGTTTGGAAGAGTCCTTTTCTTCCTTCTTTTCAAAACGACTCATCCAAGGAAAGACATCCGATAGTTTTTCAGGTCGTTGCGATCGCGATTGAGCACTTTTCGGTTTGGCGCGGAAAGGATCATTCTTTTCAGACTTTTCCGCTTGTTTGGCATCTGCCTTCAATGCCCCAACATCGGTAGCTACTTCCACCGGTTTGGTCGGCACCATCTTCTTGACCAACCGACGTTCGACGAGGGACCAAGTACTCGAGGTGATAAAGTAAAGGCAGAGTCCCGCAGGAACTTTGAAGAAGAGAACTCCCATGAAGATGGTCATGTACATCATCATGGTTTGGGTCATCTGTTGCTGTTCGTCCGTCGCCTTAGGCATCAGGACCTTTTGCTGAATGATGAACAGCGTAATGGTGATGATGGGAAGCAAATTGAAGTACGGTCCGAACCAGCCGGTCCCTTTGCCCGCGATGAAATCGGGCATCCAGGTACTCCATTCCAAGAGCATGTCTGGGCCTGCAAGATTGGAGCACCATTCAAGGCCCGGGATCAACGCTTGCTGACGTAGATGAATGTCGGTCGAAACCGCGCGGTAGAGTCCGATGAAGATCGGAAGTTGCACGAAGAGGGGCAAGCAACCAGCCATCGGATTGAAATTGGCTTTCTTGTAAACTTCTTGGGTTGCTTTGGTTCGCTTTTCCCAATCGTCTTTGTATTGATCATTGATGCGTTTGAGCTCTGGTGCCACTTCTTGCATCTTCTGAGCGTTCAGCGCTGCATTCCGGCTTAGAGGAAACATGCAGCTTCGCACCAAAACCGTCAACATGATAATGGCGATGCCGTAATTGCGAGCTACCGCATAGAAACTGTGAAGGATCCAAGTGAGTGGTCGAGCCACCCAACCAAACCATCCATATTCAATGAGGTTTCCCAATCCATAACGCTCTAGCAGTTTGGGTTCTTTAGGCCCAGCAAACAACAAATAGCTCCGCGCAAACTCTTGGTTAGGTTCCAAGGTTACAACCGGAGTATCAAACCAAGCACCGACATTCGCCGCCATTTGCTTGCGAGCCATTTTGACCGGATCAGCCAACAATTCGGTAGCTGCCTGATGAACATCCTTCATGGAATCAGGTTGCTCTGGGTGAGGAAGCATGGCGGCAGCGAAGAACTGCGCATCGACCCCAAGATATTTAAGGCTTCTTCGGCCTGCAGAAAGATTGGGAGTGACGAACAACTGGCTGGCATTCGAAGGATTATCGCGCGCCGCCGAATAGATCGACCCACGTGGCTGGAGCCGATGGCCAAGCTCTTCCGAGGAATAGACAACATCGCGCGATCCCGCCCCTGTAAACATATAAGGGCTGAGTTTGCTGAGGTACCACCAGCCTTCTAAGGTAAGGCCATTGAACGACTCTTGTCGAAGTGAAACCTGGTGAGCTTCGGTATCCGTGTTGCGAACCAACGTCTTGAGCTCGAGCTCATAGCCACTCAGCTCGTTGCTCGATTCATTGGCAATGCCTCCCTTAAGTCGATACTGTTTGACGAGTTCGAGCTTACCCTTGAGACCTGCTTTTGTGATCCAACCATCGAGTGGTAAAACGAACTCGATCCCCATGCCATTTTCAATTTGCAGAGGACGAGGTTCCCAATAGCCTTGAAGAATCCGTTCGAGTCCTTCAATCGAATGCGCACCTACTGGAATCGCTGCGTTATCCAATCGAGCTAAAGTGGTTAGGCACGAATCACGAAGAGCATTGCCCGTCGCTTCCTCATTGATCTGGTCGTCCACAACGCGTACTACATCCATTGGCGTTTGGATCAGATCGGTGGTGAAGGTCAACGATTTCTTTTGTCCCGCGATTTCGCGTTCGATCTTGAACTCGACGTTGTGTCCTGGATTGAGTTTCTTAAGAATCTTCCACCAGTCATCCAAGAAGAGTACGGACTTTTCGTCGACTTTGGTGATCACATCACCGACCTGCAAGCCAACGCTAGTTGCATCTTCCTTGCATATCGCTTGTGATGCTGGAGAGCCTTGGGGTACCGAACGAACTTTGAGCCCGTCAGGCGTTTCTTCCAAGGCTAGATAACCCGCATAGGCTCCCTCACCTTCCAAAGCCCGATAGCGAAACTTGCCAGGCTGCATTTGTTCGACCAATTCAATACGCTCAACCCCTGCACCTTTACTGCTCAAGGTCACGAGCAACCGGTAGCCTGCTTTGGGATCGAGCGAACCGAGTGTGTGCTTGGAAAGATTGCCTTCAAACGCTTGAATCTCTCCTTGTTGAGGCGCGCTGATGCTCGGGTTGCTTCGCGGAGTATTCTTGTTTTCCGTTGACGTCGTGGCGTTGGTTTCCTGAGGCGGAGCAAATCGCTGCCGGAAACTGGTCCATATCAAGAACAGCGAGGCCGTCAGAAGGAGCCACGCGATGAATCTTCTATCCACAACAAAACTCGCAATGAGCCAAAAAGGACACGGTTGCACGGAGTAGGCTTGAGCCAAGCCTCGGCATCCCAACCGCGAAAGTGTTACATGTTATTTTGTTCACCGGACATTGGCTAGGGCCAAGCCGGATGGCCCCGGCCACCGCTCGAGAAAAAAGACTATGCCATTGAGCAGAAGGGGCCCGATTCAGGGTCCCTAAACTTAGCTCGCTCCAACGGACTTCGCAAATTTCGCAAGTTCCTTGGGGAGAATTTCCGCTGGCCAGCGGAATCCAAGGCCCGGACCTCCCAATAGTTCCGTTGGTACCACTCCACCGCGGATTCGGAACATGGGGCGATAGATAGGCTCCCAGGCCGCATTTCCTGCTGGGCAATACTGACGTCCGTTCCCTTCCACGAAGGTCACCGTAGGCAGGTGAGCTGCCAGAGAAGCTGAATGCAAGAAGGACGCCCCCACGCATGTCAAATCCTGGACGCCAATGAACATTCCGTAATGCTTGGCCGCAGCCGCCATCAGCAGCGATTCGGTTTGACCTTTACAGGCTTTCAATGCAATACCGCTGTAACCTAATTGGCGCGCCGTTCGAAGGCTATCCATATCGATTAGAGACTCATCAATAACGACTGGCTTCAAGCGGCCAACGCGGTGCATCGTGATATCGCGACGCGCCTTCAAATCACGACCTGTCGGTTGTTCGATGTATTGCAGTCGCTGAAGAATGGATTTCGACAAGCGTTCGACTCGTTCCAAGAAATCGATAACGTAGTCTTCGTCAGGACAACATTCGTTGAAGTCCAAGGAAAAATGCCATTCGCGCGCTAACCCAGTGGCAGTTGCAATGCGATCGATCTCGACCATGCGGCCAACGTCCCAATCGAGATCCGTACCGGAAAGCTTCACTTTGAGATGCGTGAGTCCTTCAGACTTGATCCAGTCTTCGAGTGTTTCAGGAAGACCATCACCTACCTTGCTCGATAGTTCGCCTGCAGAAAGGGGATCGAGGGCTCCCACCAAATGATAAAGCGACAATGTCGTCTTGGGTTTAGACAGGACCTGGGCGCTCAACGGAACCCCAGCAAATTCCTCACCGAGCCATTGCGAAAGGTCGCCATCAATAAAATCGCTGGTCAATGTTTCGAATGAACTCAAATTGTTTTGGCGTCCAAACGCATCATGGATCGCTGCATCGATGGGAGAGCATGCCAAAAGAATCGCCAATTCGGGAATAGGTTCAGTCAGATTCATTTGCTCAGCCAATTGCTGAGCCAAGATCTTGGCTTCCTCGATGATGCGCAGCCCCAAATCGATGGGGTGTCCGATCAGATCGAGTTCGGTTGATTTCTTGACGATGCGATCGACCAACGCCAAAACAATGCGACTCACTTGTTCTGGCGATAACTTTTTGCTGGGCCAGGCCCATGCTGTCCCCATCGTCATCTCACCGATACCGACGGTTGGCTTCTTGCCCTCACGGTTTTCGACGGTTACCACCACCCGTTGCACGGTAGCATCGGATACGGTCCTTCCGCCAAATTTCATGGGGGTTCGATAGGCGAATTTTTCGCGATGGGATACCGCTTCGACAATCCGAATGTCGGTTGGCTTGGCCAAATTGCACCTCAATTGACTCTCAGGCCTTGGATGAACCAAGGAACGTTTCCCCGCAAATGGGGCGATGCGGAGGCCGTCCGACGGTGGCCTCCGAGGAAACATAAGAGTTTGAACTCCCCAAGGCGAGTTCGCAACGGGTTCCTACACAAGATTGTGCCGGACCGCCCAAACAGCTGCCTGCGTACGGTCGGTTACCCCTATTTTTCGCAGGATATGCTGGACGTGCTCTTTGACTGTTTCATAGCTTATGTCCAAAGATTGGGCGATTTCTTTGTTGGTGAGCCCATTGACCATTTGCTTGAGCACTTCGCTTTCACGCTGCGTTAACGGAACTTCGACGTCGACATCCACTCGCGGCGTCGCCAAAGCTCCCGTAACCCGACGAAGTTCGTCCCGCGACCATGAGTTCTTGCCGGATGCTGCCGTTTCGATGGAAGTGAGGATACGCTCGCGGCTATCCGACTTGAGAAGAAATCCCGCCGCTCCCAACGCAACCGCGCGGGCCACATAAGTTGGGTTATCGTAGCTGGAAAACATGAGCACCGGTATGGCGGGGTGATCAAGCTTGATGCGTCCAAGCACGCTCAAGCCATCACCCCCAGGCATTCTCACATCCAAGAGAATGACGTCGTAGGAGTTCTGCGCCACCAAGGCTAATACTTCTTCACCCGTTTTCGCTTCGTTCTTAATCGATATGTTTGTCCCGCGCAACATATCGCGAAGCCCTATTCGCACGATCTCGTGATCGTCCGCAACCAAAATCGACAATGCCATTTATCGTCCTCAGGATCTAACAATCAAACTGCGTGGGAAGTTGAAAATCAACTTCGAACTGCGATTGCAACGCAAGCTTGTCGACGACAAGCCGCAACATCCTTGAAGGCCTCCAGAAGCGGGCACTCCCTTTGGGCAAAAGGTGCTCTAAGGCGTCTTCAAGAAATCCTGACTATCCAAAAGAGAATTGTGATTGAGATCGAGTTTGCGAAACTCATTCTTGTCGCCAAGAAACTCTCGCGGCGAAACGACTCCATCACGATTGGTATCCATCGAAGTAAACCAATCAGGCACCGAAGCCTCGATGCTCGGTCGTTCGTATTCGCCTCGAGGCTCCGGTCGAAAGGAGTCCTCATCCGCAAACTGGCGCGCAACCACCATTTCCAGCTGTACAGGCAGGGATTCCGGGGCGAGAACGGAATCTCGATCTGTCATCAGCGGATTCATACGATGTTCGGTCTGCTGTATTTCATTTTCGGATATCAGACCATTCCAATCTGAATCCAACCACGCAAACCAAGCATCAGGAACATCTATCAATCGAACTCGAATGATAGCAGAAGTCAAGGCGGAGCGTGAAGAAACACAGTCGACGATCTCTTCATGACTCAATTTTCCATCATGATTTTGATCGAGACTTGCTGGTGACGGTAAGTTGGGAATGGGTGTGGAAATCGATTCAATTTCCTTGGATTCCTGGGGTGAAACGCCCCAGATTTGCGACCATTGGTTGACCCGCTGCTGCTGTTCTCCCTCACTCAATCGATCCAGTATTTGGCTATCTATTCGCAAGTTTGAGATCTCAAGCTTTTTCGAAGGTGTTGTTGTTTCTGAAGGTGGGAGTCGATACGCAAGCACTTGCGAAGAATTGGATTTCGAGTTGAGGTTGATCGCAATGATGGCATCGGGAGATACGTTCGAAAGGGATGCCAACTCGTCGCGCTGAAGCCGCTGGTCGCGATTGGCATCAAGGCATTCCACTACGCGTGTTGCTCGAAACCATTGTTCGGCATCGATCGCCGTTCCACCAACGCGTTTGAGCAATGCACGTGCTGCTTCTTTGCTGTTGCTTGCGTTCCAAACCAGGGCCATATCTTCGGCATAGACTTGCTTTTGACGCCGATACTGGTCGGCATTCAGTTCGAGTGCCCGCACTTCATCAGCATTGAGTATGAAGTCTGCGTTCGAGTCCATGGCCATCAGTCGCTTTGATGCCTCGCGCAGTTCTTCTTTCTCAACTGTTCCATTCCGATTGGAATCTAACTTGAGAAACACAGCTGATCGATCACGGTTTTCACCGCGAAAACGACTGGCCTCTTCCACTTGAAAGCTGATTTTTTCGGATAGTCCGCGCGTTAGGAATGCGTGCAATTCGCGAGGCGATACTTTCTCATCACGATCACGATCATAGAGCTGGATGAGACGATGGATTTGCTCCTCATTTTCGGGCTTGATATTAGCAAAGCGTCCTCCCCGAATATCTTCCCGCTCCAATATCGTTTTCCATTCCAACTCCTTGTTCTCTTCCAATCCAAGCATGGGCCACAACGATTGTTGAATCGATTCGGTTGCAGACTCCAATGATTTGCCGTCGATGGAAATGCGAAAGTCGAGGATGATCGGCCCTCCTTCCAACAGAAGAAGAACACGCCGCCAAGTGGCGATCTTCTGCGTTTCTTCCTTCGCGGCCCATTCGGTTTTCCATTCCGCAAGCCACTGAGGCCAAGTGGGTTCCGGTGGTTGGATTGGATCGTCCGATGTGGTCGCCTCAGGTTGCGGGCTATTAACGATCGCGGGCATTTTTGTATCGGGCTTTTCGACGGATACAGCTTGTTCGGCTTCCTTTTCGGGCGTCGCGAGCGTAGCGACATTCGATGCTTCGGAAGATGTTGTTGATGTAGCGGGAGCTGCTGGATTAGCCGTTTGCTTCTTGCATGCTGTGATCATCGTCAGTGCGCATAGGAGCAACAAGCTGACCTTGATGGGGTGGATTCGAATCATGGGGTAATTCCAAATTCGGAACTATTGATCATGGCCCATAGGAAATCAGCAATCCACTTTCGACGTTGCTCAGCATCCTGACCGTACTCAAGTTCCATCGCATCGATCTTGATACGTTCCGCATCCGATGGAAGGCGTGAGAGAACCGCCAAGTACATCCAATCAACTTGTTTGATCTTGGGGATGTGAGGAGCTTCGAGCGATCGAATCAAGTTCGACTCTGTTTCGCGCCAAATCGTTTCCATCTCCGGTGAATGTTGAAGTAGCAAAGACTGCAGAACTCCTCCGGTGTACTCGGACGCTTCGCCTTGGATTTTCCCAAGCTTTTGTGCCATGGCAGCCCATGGGTCTACAGGGCCGTTTTTGGCATGACGGGCAACATGACGAAGGCTCGCCACGACTTGATGGGCTGTCAGCGGTTTGGGACGCATCCAAAGGAATGCCGGTTGGGATGCGTCTTCACGATAGAATCGAGAGGATCGTCGATAGGTTTGCGAGCGTGTGATCGCCAAGACGAGTTTTCGGAGATCATATTGATTGCTCTGGAAGAAGACGGTGAGGTCTTGTAGCAACTCGGGATGGGTTGCAAACGACTTTTCTCCGATATCATCGACAGGTTCAACGATGCCGCGTCCCATCAACATGGCCCATACACGATTTACCGCGGCCTTGGCAAACCACGAATTCTGTTTGCTCGTGACCCAAATCGCCAATTGCTGGCGGCGTGAACCGATCGCAAGCGAACTTTCAGTATTTTCAAGTAGTGGCTTTGGGGCGATCGCGATCGACGTTTCCGGGATCTGCACTTCACCCTCATCCACATCCAAAATGCCACCCGACATCATCTGATTAGGATTTCCACTCGATTTGATTCGAGCGAAATAGGCGGCGACACCCCAAAAGTCTTTTTGCTTCCATCGATCAAAAGGATGGTCATGGCATTGCGCACAATCGAGCGCCACACCAAGGAATACTCGACAGGTTCTTTCAGCGAGTTTTTCAGGTTTCAATTCGGAGGCAGTGAAGAAAGCAGTGGGTTGTTCGGTTGGATCACCGGACGAGATCAGAAGATCGGCAACAATGCGATCGTAGCGAACGTTTTCCGAGAATCGATCGAGTAGCCAACGCCGCAAAGACTCTCGCTCTTGGGGCGTTTGATTGTCGGCATTGTCGGGTAGCAATAACTGCGTCCAATGATCGGCCAATCGTACCGAAAAGCCTGGCGAATCCACGAGAGTATCTACCAAACGAATGCGTTTGTTGGGATCGGATTGATCCAGGAACTCAAGGGTCACTGCTGCATCGGGTATGACACCGGTCAAATCCAAATAGGCGCGACGAAGGAACTCGGCATCGGTCGCTTCACCTCCGATAGGTTCGCCGCGATAACCGAGCACCCAATAGTCGATCCGCTGCGCCATGCGATCGACCGGATCTTGAGGTTCTTGGGCAACGATCCATCGACCAAAGCCGAACACGCTAATGGATAGAATCAACGCTACGATGGGAATGCGACCGCTGTGATCCATGGGATCCTCCTGAGTTCCCCGAAGATGTTGGGGCCTACCCTCAAGTTTAGCGGTTTCACCGTTGAAATGCCAACCGCAGGTCGAATGGCATCGTTAGAATACATCACTTCTGCATCACTCTCGCGAAACTGTTGGAAAGCACTCGTATGCTACTAGACTCCGTCGTCGACTATACCTCTCAGCGTCTTAGCCGGCCTGACGTAGGTATCGGAGTCATTGGTTGCGGTGGGATTATTGAGCACCATTTGCAAGCGTACGTCGATGCAGGTCTCAAGGTCGTGGCACTTTGCGATCTGCAATTAGGGCGGGCTGAAAAATGCCGAAGCAAATACTTTCCTAATGCTTCCGTGACCGACAATTATCAAGAGTTGCTGAGGGACCATCGTGTTGAAGTTGTGGATGTTGCGACCCATCCCGACCAGCGCATGCCGATTCTTCGCGACGCCATTCTAGCTCGAAAACATGTTCTCAGCCAAAAACCGTTTGTGCTCGATGTGGATGAAGGGTATCGATTGGTTGATTTGGCGGAACAAAAGAAGATTCAGCTTTCAGTGAATCAAAATGGTCGCTTTGCGCCTCATTTTCTGTTGGCGCGGAAACTGATTGCCCATGGAGCATTAGGGGAGACCTTTGCTTCGCACCTATCCGTTCATTGGGATCATCGATGGATTGAATCGACGGTCTTCAATGAAGTGAAGCATTTGATTCTTTATGATTTTGCCATTCACTGGTTCGATATTGTTCGTTGCTTGATGCTAGGCCAGCAACCTCGTTTTGTGTTTGCATCGACTCATCGCGCACATGGCCAAACAGCCAAGCCCAATATGCTTGGTCAAGCGATGATCGACTGGGACGCGGGGCAGAGCAGTTTGGTGTTCGATGGAAACGTCCCTTTTGGGCCTCATGATCGCACCTATGTGGCGGGAACCAAGGGCAGCCTACTGAGTGAGGGTATCGACTATCATCACCAGTCCATTCGGGTGGCGATTGGTGAGACCACCACGCAACCAACACTTCAAGGCAGGTGGTTTTCTGACGCATTTCGAGGGACGATGGTCGAGTTTCTCTTGAGTTTGGAACAGAATAGAGTTTCTGAGTTGAATGCTCGCGATAACCTTAGAAGTTTGGAACTCTGCTTTGCCGCAGTGGCAAGTGCCCAAGATGGAGAGCGTAAAGTCCCAGGACAAATCCGAAGGCTCCCCGACTGACCGGATACCCGAAACTGTCGAGGTTGTTTAAACTCTCGCCTTCTTCTCGCTCCCTTCTTATAACATCCATCTGTTCTGATTCGAATGGTTTGATTTGATGGCAACGTTTTCTTCTCGCTTGGCAACGGCGGTACGAGCCAAGAAAAATGCAGTTTGTGTTGGTCTCGATCCACGTTGGGCTCAGTTGCCAGGAGCGTTGCGACAACAGCGAGTGGAAACCGGAGCGACGCGCGCCGTCATCTATCGCAAGTTCTGTTTCGAGATCATCGATGTCGTTGCCTCATTGGTACCATGTGTGAAGCCTCAAGCAGCCTTCTTTGAAGCCTTGGGGCCTCAAGGGATGGTCGCACTCTACGAAGTGATCAAGTATGCCCATGAGAAAGGCTTGCTTGTTCTCTTAGACGGCAAGCGGAACGATATCGGATCGACGGCGGAAGCGTACGCCGAGTCCTATTTAGGTGCAGGTGACAAGAGCGCTTGGGGCAGCGATGCACTCACTGTCAGTCCTTATTTGGGAAGCGATAGTCTCGAACCCTTCTTGGTTCGGTGCGATGCCGAGCAAGCCGGGATCTTCGTCTTGGTGAAAACGTCCAACCCAGGGAGCGGATTTTTACAAGACCTCAAGATCGATGAACAGACGATCGCCGAGAAAGTGGCTGATTGGGTTCAGGCAGAAGCCGCTAAACGCGTCGATGAGAGCGGATATGGTTCGGTAGGAGCGGTTGTTGGTGCGACCTATCCGGAAGAGTTGGCCGAGATGCGAGCTCGTATGCCCAACTCATGGATCTTGATTCCAGGCTATGGGGCTCAAGGCGGTGCTGCCTCGGATGTTGCTGCTGGCTTTGATGCTCAAGGGCTTGGGGCCATCGTCAATAGTTCCCGCGGAATCATTTTTGCCTACGACAGCAAGAAGTATGCAAAAGTCGACAAATGGCAAGGTGCTGTGGAAGCCGCTACCAAGGAAATGATCCAAGCACTGCAAGCGGATACACCAGTCGGAAAACTATAAACGAGTCGCTCTGATTATTCGACTTGTTCGATCGCAAAGTTTTCTCGGCTCAACGTGCACGACCGCCTGATCGTCATCGACGAGAGCAACGGTGAGGATGCGTACAGGTTTCTCGAAAGAGGAACTTCGATGGTCACTGTTACTTTAGGAGTTGTTTCTTGAAGGACGGACGGTGTGACGGTCACCACGGAGTTGGAGATGCGAACATCGGATAGCATTTCTGCGACCGCTGTCTTGATCTTCTCGGCCGTAGATCCTGGAACGATACCGGCGCGAGCCCCTTCATAGCAGGCATTTTCGGCGGTATTTCGAATGATGTTGGCTCGCGAAAAATCAATGATGCCCAACACGAAAAGGAAGAGCAGGGGAGCCACAATGGCAAACTCAACGGCTGTTGCTCCCGTTCGATTGGCGCGAAATCTTTTAGATCGATGGTTCATGGGTACTTAGTCGGTCAAGGCGACGGGAAGATGGCGAGCTAATTCTCGGAAGGCTTCTTCGAGCTCTTCGCCATTGGATGCGTGGTAGTGAAAGCCACCTGTGGCTCGCGCCACTTTGACCATTTCGGATTGGTCTGCTTTGTCCAAAAAGGTGATGGTATGAATCGTGATGCCGAGTTTTTTGGCGTCTCGGGCCGCATCGGAAGGTTTGCGACCTGCATTCCATTTTCCATCGGTCATCAAAATCATGATCTTGTTGGAATTGGCGTGTGATCGTGTGCCGGTCAATTCGCTGATGCCCATATCGATGCCGGCAGAACAATTGGTGGCTCCAAGCATGACATCATCGCCACGGGCATAGATGGCATTGCGGATGTCGGGATAGGCCGCTCCAAGTGGACAATCGAGTGCAGTCGCTGGAAATGTTCGACCTGTGAGTCGACCTTCAAATGTGCGGAGAGAAATATCCGATCCCCACGTGATGAGGCCCACGCGTTGATCGAGATTGGTGGTTTCGATCGCTGCAAGAAAAACATCGATAGCACGTTCTAGATAGGCCCAGCGGCTATCATTGTCATCGGGTGGATAAACAACTTGGTCTGGAGGAGCAGGTGGAATGCTCGAAGGATAGACCCAATCGTCACCACTGAGATCGAAGCACATGGAATGGGAACGATCAACAACCAGACAGATCTCGTTCGTCGAAAAAGCTGCGGTCGATACCATTTCAGGGGCAAAACTCTTGCGTCCCGTCAGTCCAGACATCATCAAATTGGTAGACGCACCCGCATGGATGCGAACGGCGCTGAGTGGCGCTCCTCGGGTATCGAATTCCCATTCGCCTTTGGCATTGCGATTGGCTTTTCCAAGTTCGATGTCCGCAGCGGTCAGGCGGAGTTTTCCATTACCAACTTTGTTGCGAGCTGCATTGGCGATGGCGGCCGCGATGGCAGCGTCAGGCGAATCTTCGCGAGCCAATGCTTCCGCACCCGCGCGAGCAGCCGCATCGGATGCTGCACGCAATTCCGTACGAACCAACTGCATGTAAGCGATGTTGATGCAGAATGCGGAGATGATCAAGATGGCGCCAAGAGCAACCATCATGAGGACGATGATCGCACCTCTACGTTTCACATGCATCATGTCACCTCTATTGCTTGACCATCGTTAGCGATGCTTGGATATTGCGGTACACGAACATGCGAGTGACACCCAGGTTCGAGGTTGGAAGGGTTACGCTGACCTCGACACTGGTTCCTCGTGTCCAATCGGCCTCCAATGAGGGCGTATAAGAGAAAGTTGCCCCTTGGATGGATCGCGCTGCCAAGACCTCTTCACCGCGAGCACTTGCTCGAGCCATCGTTCCGCTGGATCCGCTTGCAACTCGAGCTGCTTCGTAGCAGGCCGCCGTAGCTGCTTGCTTGAGAAAGATCGAATTACTGATTTCGACGGCACCTAAGAAGACAACCACCAGAACCGGCGCGCAGACTGCAAACTCAACGACGGAAGTTCCCGCTCGAGGTTTTGAATGGAATCGCCGCTTTGGAGTGTTCATTTTTCCTTTTCCCGCAATGGTTCCTGCCCTTCGCAGGAAAACCTTTCTGATATCTCATTCCCTAGGTCAGAGATTTGCGGGGGGATCATGATCCTTCGTCCTCCCCGAAAAGAAGTCGCTTTTGAAGATCGGTTTGGAAGGGTTGTAGTGGATATATGCAAAGAAAGTGAACTCTGCCGAATCGAGGCGTGCGACAATCTGGTCCATCGAAAGCGTCCCCAATTGGGTGCATCGTTTGCACTAGAAGCATGCGGTCGCCAAAATGACAGATATCAAAGCAAAGGCTGGTGGATCATGGGCGCGCGTACTCACCTGCGAAATCAAAGTATCCCTCTGACTGTCACCCTGTTCTTGCTATTTGCCATTACGCCTTCATGCTGGGCACAAGTGGTTCATGCCCTTGTTGTTGGTGATGTTTCGCCTTCTGCAGGATGGGGAAAGTACACGCCCAACGTGGCCATGGATATTACGACGATGGTCGGCATGTTGAAGGACAACATGCCGGAAAACCAAATTCGTGTTCGTCGGATCGAGATCGAAGAGGATGAGCAAAGCGATCCGGAATTTCTCATGCAAGCCATCGAAGCTTGCAATGTTCGTCCTGGGGATATTCTGTGGTTCTATTTTTCTGGCCATGGTGGTTCGGACGACCAAGGCCATTACCTTGCGCTAGCCAAGGGAAAGCTCCCTCGCAAGAAGTTACTTCAAGCATTGCAATCAAAAGGTGCAAAACTCACCTTGCTCATCACGGATTGTTGCAATACGCGAAGCGATGGTTACGCGTATATCAGTCCAGCGTTTCGGCCGCGTGATGTACGATCGCCCACTCCGCTCTTTCGATCCTTGCTTTTGGAGCAAAATGGGTTGGTAAATATCAACAGTAGTTCCCCAGGCGAGAGCGCATTCTTCACTCCGCATGATCCCGAAATGAAAAACTTGCCTGGATCGATTTTTACGAAGGAACTCATCCGCTGGTTCGATCGCAATCGTCAACGATCGGCAAATTGGGAAGAGTTGGTTCGCGCGGTGAGTTTGCAAACGCATGAGTCCTTTCATGATTTTTATCCAAAGGGCGCCGATGCACCCGAAGAACACAGGACTCAGCTCGAACAAAACGTTGATCCCGTAGAGTACCCGGGCAAACCAGAAAAGAAAGGGCCTCGGACTGGAATGTTGGTTCGCGAATTCCAAGGCCGAGGAGTCATTATTACCCAAGTCGATCCTCAGTCGCCCGCGGCTCAAGTGTTTTCGGTAAGCAAGAATAGCTTGATAAGCCTTCAGCCGCAGCAAGCGATCTTGGCCATCAACGGTGAAGAAATCACAAGTGCATCGGAAGCGATGAAGAAGTTCGCAGATGCTCCGCAGATCGTGCGTCTAACGGTCCAAGACCCATTGCAAGGGAAGTTCGAAGTCCTCATGCGAATGCGCTACTAAAGTTAGAAAGCGGTAGAGGGCCTCGACAACCTCGAGGTTGATCACTGATGAATCGAAATAAATGGGTCACACGTTCTCGATGCTTTGTGATTCTCCTATGGGGAGTCATGCTCGAAACATCGATTGCATTTGGGCAGGAACCTAAAGCTCAATATGGATTGCCAACAACTTCTTCTGACGTATCGCAATCGCCCGCAGCGAACTCACAGCCTCCGCAATGGGCCCAAGAGTATCTCGCGAAGGACCCCTTAGCCTCCAAGAAGGAGATCACACTGAACGACATTCAAAAAGGTGTCGCCGATGAAAAGCAGCAGGCTTTTATCATCGACCGATACTTTGATCGGGTGTCAGGAATGAGTGAGGAAGACAAGCGTTCCTTTCTCAAAGACATGATGGAACGAGGAAGCCCCCAATTGCAAAGGCAAGCTTCACGTGCGTTGACGCGACGTGGAGAACTCGAAGAGATTGTGAAAGAAAGGTTGACAAGTTGGCTTCAAGAAGAGAATTCCGAAGCTCGACAAGCTGCAATGGTTGGCTTGGAACATATTGAAACGGGTTCGGCGGGTTTGCCTGAGGCGTATTGGTCGGCGTTATGGGAAGGGCTTTCCAGTCAAGATGAAAAGGTTCAAGCCAGTGTGGCACATCGGATCTTGGAAGAAGGAGCGTCGGCCGTTCCTGGGCTTCTCAAGGTTATGCAAGAAGGAACACCGACGGCCCGTATCCGTGCTGCGACCTTACTCTCACGGATCGTTGGAAGCCGAACCTTGCCTGCCGACGGTGCGTTCGAAAAACCGCCAACCCCACGCATGACACCGATGGAAATGGATCGCGGTGCTTCGGAAGAACCGAAACGAAAAGGAGAAATCGCGAAGCCAGGACACCAATCACGATGGATCGATGAAGCAAAGCCCAAAGTTGTGCAAGTGTATTTTGGTACCAATCGTGAAATGACGCCGGCGGAGCAGCCGCCATGGAGTCGAGTTCTCTTTTATCCCATGGTCGCGATCGGAATGGTTCTGGCTTGTGTTTGGAGTTTGTGGCCAGGGAAGTCCAACCACAAAATGGGATGTTTGGGAATCAGCGTCGTCGCGATCTTTCTCTGTGGAAGTATTTGGGCCTTGGTTCTCTTTCGAAGTGAATTGCTGGATCGATGGCGTATCGGAACGGGGCCGCGGTTTGGTGGTCGGCGAGATTCGTCGAATCAAATGTACTACGGAATATGCAACGTCTCTATTCCACCGACGCACAAGATTGGAGAGGTCGAGTCGCCCACACTAGGACCTGAGGATGAACAAGAACATGTGGTTCTTCAAAAGACCGAGACTTTAGAGGCAGATGCCTACTTTGCTGCGATTCGCAATCGACTTAGTACCCTACCCAAAGACGACCGTTCCTGTTTCGTATTCATTCATGGGTTCAATGTCACTTTTGAGAATGCCGCCAAACGGACGGCCCAGATCTGTTACGATTTGCAGTTTGAAGGCGTACCGATTTTCTTCAGTTGGCCATCCCGCGCTAGTATCCGCCACTATTTTTCGGATCGGAATGAAATCGAGTTCAGTCGGTATATGATCAAGCAATTCTTGATCGACGTTGCGCAAAGGAGCAAGGCGGATCGCATCCACGTGATTGCTCATAGCATGGGTGCAGACGCAACATGCAGGGCGATCGCCGAACTTGGAGATCAAGGCCGAATCTTTGATCAGATTATTCTGGCTGCACCGGATATCGACCGCGATGTCTTCCGCACTCAGTTGGCTCCACGATTGATCCGAACGGCCAACCGAACAACTTTGTATTGTTCTAAAAATGATTGGGCGTTGTTGGCTTCAAAAACGTTCAATGATTCACCACGTGCAGGTGATTCCAGCCAAGGTGCTCTCGTAACCGTTGGGGTCGATACCGTTGATGCATCCGATATCGATACGGATTTGTTGGGCCATTCGTATTATGGAGATTGCATGCCGATCCTGCGTGACGTCCAGCAACTCATCTTGAAAGATCTGCCTCCAGAGCAACGCCGACTGAAGCCTTGGCCGGTCGATAATGACTTGCGTTACTGGACACTCATCCTAGAAGAATTGCAAAAACGATTGCCACCTGTTCCTTCAGGCGTTATTCAGCAGGAAACGCCTGAAGTGCGCTAGAGCGTTATTTTGATGAAGTGCGTTCAACGATGAATGGAGTTCGATCGACTTGCATTCATTACCGAGCGACTTCGGAATGTGTTCAACGAACTAGGGCGGATACTGGATCGAGTGATGCTTTCGCAACGTGGTCATCGGCGCTGATCCCGCGGATGCGACGCGAAAAATCCGGATCGCATCGATAGGCACTCACAAGCGGATTGATGAGCGAGTAGGAGTGAAGGCATCGAATTGGATAACTGTCATCGATGAGGTTCATTCGTTGCAAAAAGCGATCGGCGTAACCTGGCATGATGGCAATGATTCGATCTGGAAAGTTCCGATTGCCGATCTCTTCGGCATGCTTGAGAAGGTTGCTGGTACAATTGTTTTTGACGGTATTGTAGAACTGAGGATCGGTTTCGAGTTCTTGAACTTGGTGAAGCATGTCGACAAAGAGGGAACGCGCATGGCGGGGTTCGACTTGAATGGGGTAGCGATGGACTTTTTCCTCATTCCAGTGAGCGCGCTGATCGAGCATGTCTCGTTCGGTTGCAATGACATAGATGAGATCGAATTTTCGCATCATGCCTGCAATGGGTTGGTACTTCTCTCCTTTTTCACGGCGTGCTTCCACCGATAGGATATAGAAATCTTCCGAATCTTTCGTTCCAAAACTGAGGAACGTATGCGCGAATGGACTTGGGTCGCGGACCGGATAGCTAATAAAGAGATCCACAGTTTCGATCGAACAGCTATCGATAGAGATGTGGCGATAGCAAGGGTGAAAGCATTCTTTGCCCGTATGGTGGAAGTCGCGTACATTGCATAAGTGGATCCAGTTATCGTCGAAAGCAACGTGAGGTATCCTTCCATGTTCAACAATCCAATCGCGATCGTTGGATGGTCGTAGATGATAAGGAGGACCAAAACTCCGGCATCCAAAGTGGATGAACAAAGACAACAGGGCCAATAGGATTCGACCGAGTTGTCGTTTGCTAATTGCCATCGCTTTACATCCTTGTATCAGCGAATAAGTGGAGTATCACGATGAGTGGACTGCAAATGAATAGGAAGTCACCGTGAGGTTTTCAAAGAATTTGAGATCTTTTGTCTCGAATCGGAAAATGGAAGTAATAGATTCAGCCTATTTGCCATTGCGTGCAAAGCCTGTGGAAATAGAACCGTAAACCGCAAGACTCAGCGTCAGTGTCTTTCTATCGGTAGGATGTAACAATTGAGGCGAGTTTGCTACGTTGCGATCGAGAAGTCCACTGGTCAAATGGTATGTCTGCGAGGAGCCGGTGTTTTTCATCGAACCGACATAGATCCCTTTCGATCCGCTTGTCTCAAAAAAGGTCCCCCAAGCGGACCTCTCCGATGGAGCGGTGGCGCGGTATACTAGAACGTTTTGAGAGCCGACAGCGAATTGGAATCGCGCGGCAAGGTTTGACGATCCCTATTGGCATGGACGCGTCCCGGCGAGGAACGCATGTTTCGTTTGTGGAGATTGAGTTACAGCGAATTTCGGAATCGACCTCTTCGTGTTCTGTTGACGCTGATGAGCATTGTGATTGGTTCCGCTGCAGTGGTGGCCGTCAATCTGACGTCGACCACTGTACGCCAAGCACAGAATGCCATGTTCGAGTCCGTTTCTGGCAAAGCGCATCTCGAGATTGCTTCCGAGAGCAATGCGGGATTTGAAGGGGATGTCATCGATTTGGTTCGGGCTCAGCCAGGGATCCAGGCTGCAGTACCGAGTCTTTATCGATCGACCGTCATGTTCTTTGGCGATCTTCGGGTCCGCACTCAAGTCATGGGTATCGATCCCGCGTCGGATGAAGTGTTGCGACCTAAGATCGTGACACAAGGGCGGATGTTCGACCAAGACTTTGAGCTCATCGTCGACGAGCAAACAGCGCGTTCGCTGTCGATGAAACTCGGCGATGAGGTGAAGCTACTCGCAGCGGCAGGTCTCAAGGAATGGAAGGTTGTTGGTTTCTATAAACTGAAAGGGGCTTCGTCCCTTGCACAAGGAGGCATTGTATTTGCGCCGCTGGATGCTGTTCAGTCTCGGTTTCGAACCCGAGGAAGGATCGACAAGATTGAGTTGATGGTTCAGAATCCCGCCGAGTTGGACAAGGTGAAGTCGAACCTGAGTGCGATGCTCCCTACGGGACTGTATGCTCAATCACCAAAACAAGATAACCAAATCGCAGAGCAAGCTCGCAATGCGACAGAACAAGCACTGCGACTGGCAACGACATTCGCTCTGATTATCGCCGTCTTTATCATCTACAACACCTTTCAGATGGCAGTGGGAGAGCGACGCAGGCAACTGGGGATCCTTCGAGCCATTGGATCAACACGGCGTCAGATTACCGAGTTCATATTGCACGAGGCTTTTTTCTTGGGAGTGATTGGATCGCTGGTTGGCATCGCCATCGGTATTGTTGGAGCGCATTTTTTGACGCAAGCCACGTCGCAGGTCATTCAAACCGACCTACCAGCACCGCGGCTCTCATGGCAACCATTTGTTGTCGCTTCGCTGTTTGGAATCGGCATCGCACTGGTAGGTGCATTTGTCCCGGCTCGGCGAGCTGGACTTTTGTCTCCGGCCGAAGCGATGCAAGTCATGACGGCTCGCGAAATCGAATCGTCTCGGGGCAAAAGTCTCTACGTGGGGCTTGCCATCACCGCTTTGGGAATTGGATTCCACCTGGGTTGCATGATGGGATGGTTGTCGATGAAATGGTCGATACCGGGCTCGGTGGCTCTCCTATTTGGATCGGTATTCCTTTTACCTCGCTTGTTGCTTCCTGTGTCGCGAGTGACCCAGTGGGTGCTCGCGCCTTTTCTAGGAATCGAAGCCAAGCTTGCGCACCGTCAGTTGATGCGGCATCGAAGTCGTACAGCTTTAACCACGTCCGTCCTCTTTATTGCCATCAGCACGGGAATCGGTTTAGCATGGACGATCATGGACAATATTCGCGATGTGGATCTCTGGTGCTCCAAAGCGATTGTTGGCGATTATTTCGTCCGAGCTGCCATGCCGGATTTGGCATCGGGAAAGGCCGCGAGTCTTCCGGCCGAGTTCGATCAGAAGCTACGGGACATGGATGGAATTGAGTCTCGACTCATTGCGATTCGTCAGTGCACGTACTGGAGAGCACTCGGTTATCGTTGTCATTCGCGAGTTTCGCGACGCCGATGAAGTCTATTTCGATGTAACCGAAGGGGACGCCGTATCTTGGCCAATCGTGTTCAAGACGGCTCGATCGTCGTGGGAAGTGTTTTGGCCGAACGACTAAAACTGCACGTCGATGACACGCTACAACTGGACACGATGGAAGGAAAAAAGATCTCCGCATCGCAGGAATCGTCAATGACTATATCGCCGGAGGATTGACGGTCTACCTGCAACGCAGTTTTGGTGAAAAGCTGTTTCATGTCGAAGGACAAGATGCCTATATCATCCGAGTGAATTCGGAGAAGCGATCAACTGTTGAGGCCAAATTGAAAGCGTTGAGCGACGAACATGGTTTGCTGCTTCAATCGAACGCCGAATTGGTCGAGATGATTCGTAGCTTGTCGAATGGAGTGAACGGCGGCTTGTGGGGATTGTTGGCTTTGGGGGCGATCATCGCTGCTTTTGGCTTGATCAATACGCTCACGATGAACATTCTCGAACAGACGCGAGAAATTGGATTGCTTCGCGTGGTCACGATGACGCGGCATCAAATTCGACGCATGATTTTTGCTCAAGCATTGTTACTTGGATTGACTGGGTTCGTGCCTGGCGCCAGCATGGGAATCCTCACGGCTTACCTTATCAACCTTTCAACGTACACGGCAATCGGACACGAGATCGAATTCGGGATGCGTCCTTGGCTAGCGATTGGAAGTTTGGGGCTAGCCTTGGTAACTGCCATGACTGCTTCATGGCTACCCGCCGAACGTGCGACTCGAATTGCATTGACCCAATCACTACGCTACGAGTAAATGGCAACGAAGCAGAGTTTACATCGCAGATTTCCCCGACTTTTCTGGCTGAATCGTGCTTCCAGCGGTTCGTCTGCAAAGCAATTGAATTGCCGAGCAAAAACGGTTGCAAATCGAGATTCTTAGGGATAGTCTTAAAAGATATGCGGGTGTAACTCAGTTGGTAGAGTGGTAGCTTCCTCAAGCTGCATGTCGCTGGTTCGAACCCGGTCACCCGCTCTGCTTTCGAAAATCTATTGAAAAGCCTGCAGCACACATCGACTTGCGGTAGTTGCCTCCAACGAAAGCATGCCGGAATTATCTCTTATCTGGATGTATGCATCTGACTCCAGTTCTTGATCGAGAATGGATGCGTTCTTGAACGTGAGGCATCTGAACCATGCTATGGTGGTGCCCGGCGGTAAAACGGACCTGAACCTTACTCGAAACTTTCCCCCAGTGACGATCAAGGCTGGATCCCACGGAGAATGGAACATCGCGAGGTCGAACGATCAAGATCTCTCCATCCTGAGGATCGTGTATTGGGTTGCAAGTTCCACGTGATGATGGAAGAGCGATCGAGTTCTTCGAGTACTTCGCCGTACCAACGCTTCCGGAGCTTCTTCTCTTCAGAACGCCAAGGTTCTTGGCGTGTTGCCAAAGAAGTGGAAGTTGGTCTTCAGGCTTGAGTTGGCTTAGTTCGTGCAACGTGAATGGGATTCCATACTCGAGTCCCACTTGATCCTCTTGCTGTTGTGGCACCAAGGGATTAAACCCCTCGGGCATGGCCGTATCAAGCAGCACCAGTCGTCGCTAGACGGTTTCGCCTCGTGATTGAAGGCGACGAGCGAGTTCAAAGCGATGATCCCGCCGAGCGACCAGCCACCGAGAATGTAGGGACCACAGAGGCTGAATGCTTTGAATCGATTGAGCATATTCCGCCGCCATTTCTTCAATGGACTGCGGGAGTTTCTCTTGTCCGTGCAGGCCTCGACTTCGGAGGGCATAGAAGGGCCTTGAAGGATCCATTTGGGCTGCAAGATCGCGATAGCAAGCCACAAGTCCACCTGGTGGATGGACCATCCACAAAGGAGATAGAGTTCCTGTATCGCGAAGGGGAACTACCAATGGTGGAAAGGCCGGGGTTTCTACCTGGGAACCGTGGTTGGGCTGTGAAGCATACGTATCCAGAGTTGCTTGGCCAAACCGCGATGCGATGGCATCCGGATGAAGTACTGCGAGTCGCTGAGCAATGCGACCGATATCGGCTAGGTCAAAAAACAATGCAGTAGGAACGTCCAGTTGAAGCTGAACACTTAATTCTGAAGCCAACATGGCGGCTTGAAGGGAGCTGCCTCCCGCCTCAAAAAAGTTTTGATCGATGCCGATTTGAGAAAGGCCCAACATGTTACACCAAGCCTTGCAAAGGTAATCTTCCAAGGCATTGCGTGGTTCTTGAAAGGTCGACTCATAGGCTTGATCCTCAACCCATGCTCCGACCTTTGCACGATCGATTTTTCCGCTTGAGAGCCGCGGCATCGAATCTACAAACCAATACGCCTGAGGAATCTTGTAGGCGCCGAGAAACTGTGCTGCAAATTGCTTGAGATTCGATGTAGCCTCTTGCGTTTCGCTTCGTGACTTAAGCACGATGACAGCAGCAAGCTGGGCATGATCTGTTCCCGCGTGACGACACACGATGCAGGCTTCAGCAACCATAGGGTGGTTGAGGAAGACGTTTTCAATTTCTTCGAGTTCGATCCGAAATCCACGAATCTTGATTTGGAAATCCTTCCGCCCGAGAAACTGGATTTCGCCGTTGGCTAAGAGTCGTCCTCGGTCTCCTGACAAGTACCAACGATTGTTTGAATCGCGCTGAATCGCTTGAAATGATTGCGACGTTGCTTCCGGTTGATGGAGATATCCCTGACTGACTCCAGGGCCTTCAATCGCAATTTCACCTGGAACCGTTTTGGGAACAAAACGTTGGCGATGATCGACAATGGCAACTTGCATATTGTCGATGGGACGACCAAGAGTCATGACGAACGGTTCTTCGTGGTAGGTTACATCCTTTGCGAGGCATTCAATGGTGGTTTCAGTGGGACCGTAAAGGTTCCAAAGTTTGGCATTGGATCGAGAGCGGAAGTAGCGAGGCAGGTCGACGGGCATCGATTCGCCACCGATCCAGCATTGGCGAAGCGAGTGACATCGAACAAAATCCGCTTGCGATGCTAGGGCGCGTAAGACGCTCGGCACCATCGAGAGAATGCTTACTTTCTTTTCAGCTATTTCCGATATCCACGAAGTGAGATCGATTTGATCTGAGGTGCTTGGGAACTGAAGAGTCGCTCCTGCTGACAGCGCGGTGATGAGGAGACCAAAGCCCGCATCGAATTGATGGGAAAGGCAAGCCCAAATGCGATCCTGCGGATTCGGCATGAAGGTTCGCTGGCGCCAAGCAATGGTGTTCGCAAGGGACGCATGACTAACAAGCACTCCTTTAGGTTGACCGGTTGATCCCGATGTGTAAAGAAGGTACGAGTTCTCATGCAAAGGGACTGAATGTTGCGTATAGAAACTTCCGCCAAGATCCTTTGTCGCAAGGATAGGGCACGTTGCCTCATGGAACCACGAGTAGTTTTTAGTGTTCGCATCGATGACGGCGAATGGATGAATTGCCTGTTCAAGCTGTAGCCATGAAAGAGGTGGATGCCGAGCGTCGATCGGAACAACGATCCCACCAGCCATCCAAACGGCCAAGACCCCCGGGAGTACATGCGGGCCAAGGGGGCCAACGACAGGGACGTAAGCACCAGCAGGCATTTGAAGCGCGCAAAGCTGATGCTGAAGTGCGATGGCCCTCGCATGCAGCTCTTGGTATGTCCAACTTTCATCCGCAGAGTCCACCGCAAGTTGATGTGGCGAATGCTGGCAGTGTTCTTGAAACATTGCAAGAACATTGTCCGCAGGAGAATGACTGGCCCCATGTATCACCGAGAGACTATGGAGCTCCGTTTGGCCCCAATCTACCGTTGAAATCGGACGATCCGATTGCGTCAGAAGCTGGTGAAACAAAGTACCAAAATGAGTTGCCATCCACTGAACCGTCGACTCCTGAAAGAGTTCTCGGCAATAGATCAGCATGCCTAGAAGTGCATCGGCTGTTTGTTCAAATACGAACTCGAGATCATGATGGCACGTTTGTTGCGGAACATAAAAATTTTCGTGCTCAAAATCGCTGAAATGGATGCGTTGGTTCTGAACGGGAAACAAAAAGCTCGCGCGACCAGATTCCTCTCGAAGATGGGATTTCTCAAACGTGCAAGAGACTTGAAAAATAGGACTTCGACTCGGATCGCGAGCGACTTGTGCATCTTGGACAATTGCTGAAAACGGGTAGTCTTGATGTTCGAGAGCAGCAACCATCCGATCTCGAACACGAACGATAAGTTGCTCAAAGGTCGGATCGTCATCGAGATTCGCGACGATTGGAAGCATATTGACGAAAAAGCCAATCGTGTCTTCAAACTTTTGATGACGTCTTCCGGAGAACGGGCTTCCCGTGACGAAACGAGTCTGACCACTGTACCGGTGAAGAAATTCTTGAATGGCAGCTTGGAGCACCACGACTGGCGTCGTATACAGTTTTGTTGCAAGTTGCATCACGCCATGGAAGTGATCGGCGTCCAATCGAAGTGGACATACCGACGCATTTCCTGAGAAGGATGTAGGACGCTCAAAATCGGTAGGCAACTCCAGGATCAAGGGAACACCGTCGAGTTCGCCTCTCCAAAACGATTGCATCTGTTTTCCAGCTTCAGAAGCAAGAAATGCCTGTTGATATTGAACAAACTCAGAATAGTTGGAACGAGCGGGCTTAAGGCGTATGGGGCGCTTGTTTTGAAGGCTAGGGTAGATCTCCCGAACTTCATTGAGAATGATTATTAACGACCAAAAGTCGACCACGATGTGGTGCGTGACTGCCAGCAATACCCAATCATCCGAAGATACTTGAAAGACAAGCATTCGCAGAAGAGGGCCCTTCTCGAGATCAAACGGCCGCATCGCTTCTTCGATCAATTGGTGGCGAAGTTTTTCGTCGTCCATGTTGAAAGCAGGGACGATGCGAAACTCAGGCGCTGCTTCCGAATGGACTCGTTGTATAAGCACGCTTTCGCTGGAGTTATGGCTCTTATCCGAGAATGTCGTTCGCAAGCACGCGTGACGCTGTACCAATGCTTGCATCGTTTCTCGCAATGCATGGAGATCGATCGTCGTTCGCATGCGGACAGGTAAGAAGACATTGAACGACGTATTCAGCGGATTGCGACGATAGGCATACCACAACCCCTGCTGACTTGCCGACATGGGAAACTCGCGTGCTTGTGCAATCTTCGCACGTAAAAGCTCGGCGAGTCGAAGACGTTGTGGATCAGCAGGGTTGGTTTCGTGGTTGCCCATAGGCTAAATATAGCAGTTAGGCATCTGGTTGAACGAGGAGCAAGGACTTGGCAACCGTTCCGCTATGCATCGTTTCAAAGGCTTCATGCCAATCTTCAAGGGCCCATTTGCCACCGACGACTTTATCGACTTGTAAAGCACCTGATGCGAGAAGCCACAGCACGCGTTCCCACATTGGCCAATTGTGGCTGAAGGAACCTTGAAGAGTGACGTTTTTTTGAACTAAGGGGTCGAGCGAAAATTGATCGGTGCCTCCCCCCAACCCACTTTGCTAATCCGTCTCGCAGGTCGAACTAAATCGATGGCGGTCTTGAGGGTTGCGGAAATGCCTGCCGCATCGACAACTCCTTCGACGCCGAGTCCATCGCGACGGCCCATTCTTCACACCTTCCGTTAGTGGATGCATCCGAACTCGCGAGCGATCTCAAGACGTTTGGCGTCGCGAGGCAACCCAACAACGGCCACCTCGGCTCCTCGCAATCGGGCGATGGCACCGCATAGCAAACCAATGGGCCCTGGTCCAAGGACCAAGATGCGATCACCTGGCAACATTGACCTGGGCCGCAACGGCAGAGTACGCAACGCAAAGGTTCTGTTAAGGCAGCCCAACGAAGAGGAAGTCCATCGGGAACGCGGTGCAGACAGCGAGAGGGCACGCGCACGTAGTGTGTCATCGCTCCATTGACCCCGTAACCAAATCCTTTGCGATTGGGGTCGAGATTGTAACGACCGGAACGCGACATCGGACTATCCGGGTTGATCACCGCTGCGGTCTCGCTGCACACGCGATCGCCTTCTTTCCATCCTGTGACTTCGCGTCCCAAGGTATGGATGCGTCCCGAAAACTCGTGCCCTAATACAACTGGATAATTGACCGGCCAAGAATGTTCGCCCGTCCATTGGTGCAGATCGCTTCCACATACCCCAATGGCCGCGACCTCCAAGAGCACATCATGATCACCAATGGTGGGAACGGGAATCTCTTCCAATCGGACAGAGTGAGGGGCTGAAGAATAATTGACGACCGCGGTCTGGTTCATTCGTGAGAATCCTTGAAGGCGTGGTAGGTGTATAGGGAGAGCAGTGGCTTCACTAGGCAGTTTGAGCCTGGCATTGGGCTGAATATCGTTGTCGAAGTGGTTGGCGCGATACTGTTTATTAGCCAACGCGTGGTGGCTTGCGGACGGGAACGTCACCATGCGAGTGAACTGCATCACAGATCTTACGCAAAATTGCTGGTAGATCGCCACCTGCTTGAGCAAAACGATCGCTATCAATCGCAAGCGGTGCGCCCAGGACTACCAGCGGGGCACCGTACGATGGAGTGCTGATGGCTTGATCGATGGTGAGTCCTCCCACGGCTTGCACGGGAACAGATACGGCATCGACGATCTGTTGGAGTTGATCCATCGGGGTTGGTGCACGCCTTCCACTAGCCGCGATTCCGCGACGCTCATCGTAACCGATGTGATGAATCACATAGTCACATCCCAGATCTTCCAGCAACTTGGCTCCCGCGACCATATCGGGAAACCCAAGATTATCTCCCATGACCCCGATCCCATAATCGTGTCCAGCTTTCACCACACATTTGATCGTCTCTTCATGAGCTCTTGCCATGACCACTACATGAGTAGCGCCCGCTTTAGCCATCATTTCCGCTTCGAGATATCCACCATCCATCGTCTTGAGATCCGCAACGATCGGGACATTGGGGAAACGTGAACGTAGGCCGCGAATCGCGTGGAGACCTTCTGCAAGGATGAGCGGAGTGCCGGCTTCAAGCCAATCGACACCAGCTTCAATTGCTAGCTCTGCTGTCTGAAGGGCTTGTTCGAGGTCGGTGAGGTCAAGCGAAATTTGAACGATCGGTTTCATGGAGGGCTTTCAAAAAAGCTTGTCGAGAAGGCAGGGACACTTCGAGCGAGTTTTTGCATCATGCCAATTGCCGTCCAATCCAGCAAGATCGCCCCATCAAATCTCAGGGACTGTCCCCACCTGTCCCTCGATCACCTGGGGACAGTCCCCAAGTTTCCGGAATTCAATTTGGGGACAGTCCCCAAGCCCCAGACGTCACGGGGACAGTCCCCGAACTATGGAAGCCCCAGATGTCCCGGGGACTGTCCCCGTGTGGCCTCGAGTTAACGTCGCTATAGGGAGGGGTGTCCGGCCGTCGCGAAAGAGAGCTTTGGGAAATTGCGACTTTGTTTTGGGTTGCGGCGAGATTGCCGGAATTAGTTCGAAGTCCAAGCGTCGATTGAACTTGGAATAGAGTCTACCACTTTTGGGGTGACGTGTAGTTTGTAGCGAGGACTTGCCAAACCTCACCTCAAGAGGCTAATGTTGAAGGCCAGCTAGAGAACTAAACTAGTTCCTAAACCACTTTTTGCATTGCTTCCAATGCTGGAGTGAGGTGTGAGGGAGTTGTTCACACCCCTGGGTCTCAGGTTGTTTTGAGGCCATCCTTGTTCGGAATTCGGTATGGATTCGCGAGAATCGCACAGAATCAAGACATTGCAGGCCCTCAAAAACGCCCGGCCATGCATTCTCCCATCCCTTTTGCTCTGCGATTTTGGGAACCTTGAGAGAGAAGTGCGTCGGCTTGAAGATGCTGGAGTGTCGGCATTGCATTTGGATGTCATGGATGGCAGGTTCGTACCGAACCTGACCTACGGTATGCCGATAGTTGAGGCTATTCGGCGATTGACCGACATGGTTGTAGATGTCCACCTCATGATTGAGGATCCAGCGAAATATGCCACTGCATTCGTCAATGCCGGGGCAGATGCGATTACTTTTCATCGCGAAGCTGTTGAAGAACCTATGGAGTTGATCGCTCAATTCCAACAAATGGGTGTCGCAACCGGACTGGCGTACAATCCAAAGACCGAGTTGGACGCGAACATCGAGCTTTTGCGGACGTGCGATTTGCTTTTGGTAATGAGCGTCGAAGCAGGATTCGGAGGACAGTCCTTTGATCCTAATGCGCTCGTCCGAATCAACACATTACGTCAAGCTTTGGGGGACCAAGTCCTGCTCGAAGTAGATGGTGGAATCAACTTGGAAACCATTGGTCCGGCCGTGGCGGCTGGAGTGGATTTGATCGTAGTTGGCTCGGCGATTTTTCGCCAGGCCGACTATTCGGAGGCTGTTCAACGATTGCGTCAAGCGACGCAAGTGGTCAGCTAGGGTCCTTTTGGAAAAGGTGTATGTTTCGAGTAATCCTCATTCGCCCTGGATCGACAGCCTTTGATGAACAAGGGCGGATCAAAGGCGCTATGGACATGCCTCTCTCAGAGGTTGGTTCAAATCAAGTCATCAAGACTGCTGAAGAGATCGCAGATTTTCGTGTCGATATGGTCTACTCAGCTCCTTGTGAATCTGCACAACAGACTGCAGCCGAGGTTGCCAAGCGGTGCCGATCGAAATGGAAGGTCGTTGATACTCTAAGAAACCTAAACCACGGCCTTTGGGAAGGTAAGCTCATCGATGAAGTTCGAAGACAACAGCCCAAGGTCTACCGACAAGTCCAGGAGCATCCAGAATCGATCTGCCCACCAGGCGGAGAAACGATTGAGGATGCTAAAACTAGGGTCAAGAAAACCCTAGATAAATGGGCAAAGAAGCATGACGCAGGACTCGTCGCTTTGGTCATCCCAGAGCCGCTCGCAAGTGTGGTAAAGGAATTGCTTGGATCGGATGAAATCGGTGATCTATGGCAGTCAGAGTGCGATCAAGCGCAGTGGGAGCTCATCGAAAGCGACATTGAACAAGATACGAATGCTGCCGATTCAAAATCGGGACAACTCGTAAGGTAATGCAGGGACGAACATGGCAAGTGTGGACGAATCAAGAATCGCAGTGAACTCAACCTCAAATAAACGTGGTGTTCCCGAGGGCGTATGGATCAAATGCCCTGGATGCCTTGGCTCCATTTATCGAAAAGAAGCGGAGCGACGACAGAACGTTTGTCCCAAATGTCAGTACCATCTCTACGTGCCGGCTCGGGAACGAATCTCGCAAGTAATCGATGAAGGTACATTTGAAGCACTTTATGAAGACGTATTACCTGCAGATCCGCTTCGATTTGCAGATAAAAAAGGTTATGCAGAGCGACTCAAATCAGAGCAAAAACGAACAGGTCTCACTGACGCGGCGCTGACAGGAACAGGTATGATCCGCGCACGACGCGTAGCGATCGGCGTGACCGATTCGGCTTTCATTATGGGTAGCATGGGTTCGGTCGTTGGTGAACGTTTGACGCGGTTGATCGAGGTCGCCACCGAACATAGCCTTCCGCTCATCATTATTAGCGGTTCTGGCGGCGGTGCTCGAATGCATGAAGGAATTCTATCATTGATGCAGATGGCAAAGGTCTCAGCCGCTTTGGCTCGTTATCATGCCAACGGTGGTCTTTATATATCGATCTTGACGAATCCAACCATGGGCGGCGTTGCGGCCAGTTTTGCCTCCCTCGGGGATCTCGTTTTCGCAGAACCGAAGGCACTGATCGGATTTGCTGGCCCGCGAACGATCAAAGCAACGATCAAAATTGAATTGCCACCAGGTTTTCAGACGAGCGAGTTCTTGCTCGAACATGGCTACATTGACCGCATTGTTCCCCGCGAAAAACTAAAGACAGAAATCGCTCGGGCAATCGATTACTGCGGAAAGCTCTAATCTTTCCGCGTGTATTTGGGATTGTCTTCCAAACAGTCTTCGATCTTTATGGCCTTGCGACCCTTGAAGCTTCCTAAGGATGCAAGAAACTTCACGACATTGGTTACCTCTACTTCGATCGGGCTTTGAACGGCCTTTTCGGTCGAAATGATATCGCCGACCTGCAGATCGAAAAGGTCCTTGGTTTTGATGGTTGAGTTCGCCAAGGTAACGATGACTTCAGCCAAAGCTCCGTCGAGCTGTTCTGTGATTTGCTTCTTGCTCGCCTCACTCTTTCGGCTTGATGCATAGCCAATCCAGCTGTTGCTTGTGAGTTTGCTTCCTACCCGTTCAATGGTGTTGAATGGAATGCAGAGGTTTGTCATTCCGCGGAGATTGCCCATCACCATTTCAAAGCTCACCATGATGACAACTTCGTTGGGAGGAACAATTTGGACGAGCTGTGGGTTGCTCTCCACGCGTTCCACTTCCATCTTCAGAGTAACGACGTTGGCCCACGCATTTTGCAGCTCGCGTAGCACCACATTCGTAACACGGTTTGCAAGACGCAACTCAATTTCAGAAAGTGGTCGTTTCAGTGCCGAGTCGGCGCTTACGCTTCCTCCCAGCATTCGGTCGATGATGGGGTAAAGCAGCGAGGGACTGATGTCGAGAATCCAATTGCCTTCGAGCGGATTGGGCTTCAGAAGGTTGAAGCATGTAGGGATTTCAAGGCTATAGACAAACTCGCTGTAGGTGAGTTGGTCAACGCTGATGAGCTTGACTTCCATAATGGTACGAAGAAACGCTGACAGCGATGCACCAAGGTTTCGCCCTAAGCCTTCGTGGAGTGACTGAAGAGCTCGCATTTGCTCTTTGCCAACACGTTCAGGTCTTTTGAAATCGTAGGTTAAAACGCGAGCTTTAGGAGCTGACTTCTTGATCTCAGGTTTGCTGGTAGTCTTTTGGACAGTACCACTATCCATAGACTTCAAAAGGTCTTCAACGTCACTTCGACTGAGTACATCGTCGGACATCCTGTCCTCCTCTCAACCCTGGCAATTCCCGGTATGACTAGCTTCGGACCTGCCCACTGCCCCGAACCAAATATTTGTAAGTGGTCAATTCCTGAAGCCCACAGGGGCCTCGCGCGTGAAACTTGTCTGTGCTAATTCCAATTTCGGCTCCCATGCCAAATTCACCGCCGTCATTAAAACGTGTGCTCGCGTTCCACATAACCGCAGATGAATCTACGAGTCGAAGAAACTTCTCAGCCGTCGCTTCGATTGACGTTACGATTGCATCGGTGTGGTGGGAGCCATATTGGTTGATATGCACAATCGCTTCATCGACGCTTTCAACAACCTTGACGCTCAATACAGGTCCCAAATATTCCTGGCTCCAATCCTCTTCGCTTGCAGGCACGGCCATTGGAATGAGGTCGCAAACGAATTTGTCCCCGCGAATCTCGACAGCGTATGTTTGAAGTCGTGGGACCAATGAATCGAATAATCGCGATGCGATATCACGGTGTACGAGAAGCGATTCACAAGCATTGCAAACGCCCATCCGCTGGCATTTTGAATTCACGATGATCTCGACAGCCATTTCCAGGTCGGCATCCCGATCTACGTACACATGGCAATTGCCGTCGTAGTGTTTGAGAACTGGCATTTGGGCTTGCTCGGAAACTCGCTTGATCAGTCCTTTTCCACCGCGAGGAATCACGAGATCGATGTAGGAAGGCATCTTGAGCAAGTGATCAATTACTTCGCGATCGGATGTTTCGATCAGTTGAACGGCATCCGCTGGAATACCATAGGGTTCACATTGCTCTCGAAGAATCTCCACCAATACTTGACTTGATTGTGAGGCTTCTTTACCTCCACGGAGGACGACGGCGTTACCACTTTTCACACAAATTGCAGCAGCGTCGATCGTTACGTTGGGGCGTGATTCGTAGATAAAGAATATGACGCCTAGCGGTACCCTTACTTTGCTGATCGCAATTCCATGCGATCCTATGGTTTTCTCGATGCACTCGCCAATGGGGTCGGGTAATGTCGCGACTTTCTGCAGCCCAGACGCCATCGCGGAAATACGGGAAGCGGTGAGTGTTAGTCTGTCTATTTCCGCTGGAGTGAGGCCCAACAATTCCGAATTGCGCAAATCATTCGCATTCGCTTTCAGGATCTCGTTGGAACGCGCGATTAGTGCTTCGGCACAGCTCTCAAGCCAATCATTTTTCTTGTCCGTGGGAATATCCAGGAGAGCCATCGAGGCAACTTTGGCACGTCGTGCGACTTGTTCGCAATACGTTTTTAGCGAATCGAAGGTCGCGATGGTCATTCTTCTTTCCTGTGGCTAATGCGGTCAAACGGATGAGTATTTGAAAAAGGGCTACTCGGGTCAATCCCGAAATGTGCTAGCGTTGCAAGTTGATAGGAAGAGGTCAATCGCATCACGAGTCGCCAGTACATCGTGGACGCGAAGAATTTGGACTCCCTGTTGAATCATCGCCAAGGAAACACCAACTGTTCCGAAGGTTCTGTCGCGTGACTTGTCACCCAGGATTTTTGCTATGAATCCTTTTCGGGAGTGACCTACCAGAACGGGAACACCGATTTGGTGGAAGATGTGCATCGACCTGAAAAGCTCGATGTTGTGATCATGCGATTTTCCGAAACCAATGCCGGGATCGATGCAGATGTTCTCGTGAGCGATGCCAAGCTGAGTCAAAGTGCTGACACGTTGTTGAAGGTATTCAAACACTTCCGCCACGACATTTCCATATGTGGGTGCGTTTTGCATGGTCGATGGAGTGCCTTGCATGTGCATGACGCAAACTCCAGTTTTCGTGCTAGCGACGACACTAGGCATCGCTTCATCCGCAGTGAGCCCAGAGACATCGTTGATAATCTCTGCTCCCAAATCAACCGCTGCTAGGGCAACGCTAGCTTTAGAAGTGTCGATCGAAATGGGAATGGCTACCTTTCCTTGTAGCTTTTCGAGAAGGGGGATAACGCGTCGCAGTTCCTCTTCGTGGGCGACTGCAACGCTGAAGGGGCGAGTACTTTCTCCACCAATGTCGATGATGTCTGCACCTTCATCTTCCAATCGCTTGGCATGGTCGACTGCCTTCTGAGTCAGAAAGAAACTACCACCATCGCTAAAGCTATCGGGAGTGACATTGACGATCCCCATTACCAATGGGCGGTTCGCAAATGACAGTACTCGATTCCGAATGGTCCAGGCTCTAGCGATCGGCAGCATATACGTCTTACCCAAAAAGTGTTTTGTCTTGCCTCTGATGGAAATGGAATTGCTTCGCGGATAGGTTAGCATAACCATTCCAGAGGAGTGTATCCATGAATAAGCGTCGAACATTTACAGCGGATGAGAAGGCAGCAATCGTTCGTCGACATCTTTGGGACAAGGTCCCGGTGAGCGATCTCGCCCAAGAACACCAGGTTCAACCGAGCCAGATTCACAATTGGGTCAACCAGGCCAAGCAATCGCTCGACAAGCTCTTCGATCGAGCACCAGGTCGACCAGCTGCTCCGCGTACTGACTCGAAAGATCAAGAGATCGCGAAGCTCAAGGCCAAGCTCGCACAGAAGCACGAAGTGATCTCGGAACTCATGGAGGAGAATGTCAAAGCAAAAAAAGCCAATGGGGACCTTTGAAAGGTGTCTGGGTTCCCCACGATATCCGCGATCGTGTCGTTGACTACATGACGTATTGGGTAGAACGAACAGAACTTCCCCAAGGGCAACTGCTTAAGTGGGCAGAGCTTGCGACCAGCAAGTTCTACACCTGGAAAGATCGCTATGGTCATGCCAATGATCACAACGGCAAGATCCCGCGCGACTGGTGGCTGGAAGAATGGGAGAAGCAAGCGATCATCGCTTACCATGACCAACATCCACTGGAAGGTTATCGACGCTTAACATTCATGATGCTCGACGATGACATCGTGGCAGTGAGTCCAAGCTCGACCTATCGCGTGCTCAAAGCGGCTGGTCGACTGGATCGCAGGCCGGTGTCACCGAGCAAGAAGGGGACAGGCTTCGTACAGCCAGAAAACCCGCATAAACATTGGCATGTTGACGTTTCGTACTTGAACCTTGGAGGTACGTTCTACTTTTTGATTTCAGTGCTCGATGGTAAGAGCCGATTCATCGTTCATTGGGAGATCCAGCCAACGATGAAAGAGTCTGACATCGAGATCGTCGTGCAGCGAGCTCTTGAAAAGTACCCTGATGCTAAGCCGAGAATCATCAGTGATAACGGACCGCAGTTCATCGCTAAGGACTTCAAGGAGTTCATTCGTGTAACCGGTCTCAGCCATGTGCGTACGAGCCCATACTATCCACAGAGCAATGGCAAGCTCGAACGATTCCACGGTACGCTTAAACGCGAGTGCATCAGGCCCGCTGAACCAGCTACGCTTGAGAAGGCCAACAGCTTGGTGAAAGACTTCGTTCACCATTACAACCATGTTCGGTTGCACAGTGCCATTGGCTATGTAACGCCGAACGATTGCTTGCTTGGCCTGACCAGTGAGATACATGCAGAGCGCGATCGCAAACTTGAAGAAGCTCGCGCGCGACGCAAGCAGGCGAGAGCGACGAGTTCACAAGTTGCTTGAGTCCAGAGTAACAATTAAAACAGAGGTGGCTTCGCTGAAGGGTAAGGCTCTGCAGAGGTGCAACCTGAGCGTCATCGAAGTCCAAAGTCGGGAAATGTGAGTGGCTTCACAAGCTTGGAGCCACTCACACCCATTTCCCGATTTTGCTCATATGCGATAAACCTTCGCCGCACGATGCGGCGATCTTCCTGGCTGGATGCCTTTCCAGTGCCGCTAATTCACCCGCGACCTTTCCAATTGCCGTTGAACCAAGACAGTTTCTGTCCCCTAGTCTCCCCATTGTCACGCCCTTTCACCTTTTTCCAAGCCCAAGCAACTCGGGGACAGTCCCCAAGCCGTTCAGTAACTCGAGCAACTCGGAAACTCGGGGACAGTCCCCAAGCCTTTTGACCGTTAGCAACTCGGGGACAGTCCCCAAGCCTTTTGACCCACGCATCAGCTCGTCCGGGGACAGTCCCCAAGTGGTTCAGGAAGTGACTTAAAGCGACTCAGGGAATGTCCCCGTTGGAGCCCGTACCGGTTCGAGCCCGCCAATGCAAATGGTCTTGAGAAAAAGGCGAGACTTTCCTATTGTCCCTGGTCAATAATGAAACCTGTACATTCGCACGTCAACCCTACCGAAAAATGGTTCAGCCCATGAATCTACTTCGAATTTTAGTAGGGTGCGTTCTGTTCCTGACGGGAAGTGGATGTGCGAAATGGTCCCAGTTGACCGACTCCGCAAAAAAACCAGAAACAGGTTTGCCCACGCCGCAGATGTCACCTGACGCGGTTGCGGTTGATACAGTCTTTGTTCGCCTAAATGAACAGCAAGCCGAAGCATTGCCCAACGCCTGGGCAAGTGTCAATGAGCAAGCGATCGATATTCAAATTCGTCGAATGCTTGATCGGAACGGAATTCGCGCGGGTGTAATCATGGGTGAACTACCTCACGTTGTTCAATCGTGGGTAAGCGATTCCGACAAGAGAATTCGCACGGAGCTTCAAGAACAGGCCAGCATTGCTGCCGACGTGTCCTCGCATGTGCAAAGACTCGTTTGCAAAGCTGGACGTCGCAAAGAGCTAGTCGTTCGGGGAGCCAAAGAAGGTCAGCTCGTGATTATTCATAACGATGGTGTCATCAAGGGGAAAACTTATGACCAGCCCGCCTTGTTGTTCGACCTTCGAATGTTCCCCAATCGCGACGGTACTGCAAACATTCGGCTATCGCCTGAAATCCAATTTGGTCCTTTGAAATCGACCTTTGTAAGCCAAGAGGGAGCATGGCGTCGCGAATCTCGACGGTCCGCCGATACATGGGCCGAAGCAACCGTTGAGTCGAAACTAAGCCCAGGGCAACTTCTTATGGTAACTGGGACAGACGAGCCAAAAGGAATTGGTGAATCCTTCTTCTGGACTGAAACTGCCGAACAAAAGAAAGAACGAATTGTATTGCTCATTCGCCTATCGCGAACCCAACTCAATGATCTATTCGATTCAGAAGGTATTGCAGCATCGCAACGTGCAATGGAGTCGAAATAGATGATAAACGCTTATTAAACACATCTCGAATTAGCAAGAGCAGCCAACAGATTCATCATCTTCCCCATGGCTCGTTTTGCGACCGCCGATGGACCTGACCCGATTTGTGGCTTTGGTGGAAGTTGGTGCAAGGCGACAGTAGTTATTCGCAAGGTCGCACCATTCGTGAATGCCCAGCCCAAGTCGATCAATCACCGCTGGGTAACTGTGATTGGATTCAATCGAGACTTTCTGGCGAAGCATACCAACTGTCCATTCTAGAAGTTCTATGTAATCTTCTAAACTAATCCAATGCAGGCCATCGTCGGAGCATCTAGGCGATTCGCTGGGATCGGCAGTCAGACTTTCTTCCATCGTAAACCTTGCAAGGCTGCGATCCGCATTCTCATCGCCGAGTAACGCCTCAATTCTCGTCTGGATGGAAGAAAAGTAACTGTCGATCAATGTGTCAGCCATTGCAGCTCGAATGATGTTTAGATCTACATATGCACTGCATGCCAAAATGGCTTCCTCTGATTCAAGCCGAACTGACTTGAAACGGCCTTGGAAGAATCTGCCAGTCTGTCCATCTTCTCTGTTTGCTCTGGAGGCAATGCGTTGTGAAAGTAGTCGCATCCACCAAGATATATCGCTTAAACGATGACGAAGTTCTGCAATTCGCTCAGGATCTTGAATTTCAGCATCTATCTGGTTGATGGTTGGTGGAATAGGAACTCCCAACTTGTCTTTTTTGAGAGGACAGATGTTTAACCAACGCCTGGCGATTTCAAAGTTGGACATACATGCCACGATGTCCGGACGTGACCGAAAGATGAAATGAAAGTGATTAGAAAGAATCGCAAAATGGCATAGGTCGATTCCAAATTGAGCGGCAAAGTGCTCAACCAGCTCTTTGATCCATTTCTTTCTGTAACTGAAGTCTTTTGAAGAGATTGAATCCTCACCAAAAAGGAACGCCTTTCTCGCAATTCGATTCATCACATGAACGATGGCAACCTCGTCCGGCACAAACACTTGGGAACGGCAATGCCTAGCCATGGTTTCTCCTCCCACTCACTAAATTGATTTCGAAATCTACGAGCAATTGAAGTGTACGGAATAGTGTTCTGGACCACTGTTTTAAGTGTACGTGCGATCACTTTATAGTGAAGGGCAATCTATGCAAAAAATCGCTGAATTGAAAACGAAAACGGGACTGTCCTCGAACAGCGCCGCCGAAGGAGTCGACGTGGGGACTGTCCCCGATGATGTGCGAACGGAAATGGGAACGGACGTGGGGACTGTCCCCGATGATGTGCGAACGGAAACGGGGACTGTCCCCGAAGGTGCGAGGGATGGGGGACTGTCCCCGTTGTTGACAGAGTGATGGCATTCCTCGAAAATCGTGAGTCGAGTTCGAGGCGTAGGCGAGGGTGCGGATCCTTAGTCAGATTCAAGGTTCCCAACTTCGCGATTCACAACTTTGCACATCTCCGAAACTAGAGGTTTCGGCGGCGACCCAGAATGTAGGATGCCCTGCACTTTTTCGGTGAGGCTCCTCGCTTACGCCTCGCATTCCTTGCTGCGCCATTTGGTGACTGGCTTCTGCTGTCCGTTCTCCGGATTTCGAGTTTCGTTGGAACGTCGAGCTTCTAAAGGAATTTGCAGCCTGGTCAGGATGCCTGGCGTGGGAGCTCTCCCATTTCTCTCCCCCTCCTTCCGCAATCTAAGGACCTTCGAATGTCGGAATCGCAACATGGCCAGGTAAAGACCGTTATGCAAGAAACGCGCGTATTCCCACCCAGCGCCGAATTCGCGTCTAAGGCCAGCATCGGTTCGATGGCGGATTATGAGAAGCTCTATCAACAATCCATTTCCGACAACGAAGGCTTTTGGGGACAGCAAGCTCGCGAACATCTCCATTGGTTCGAACCATTCAGTCAGGTTCTTCAGTGGGATGAGCCGGTAGCTCAGTGGTTCGTAGGCGGCAAAACAAATGCCTCTTACAATTGCCTCGACCGAAATATCGATCAGGGGCGGGGTGACAAAGTTGCCATCTACTGGGAAGGTGAACCAGGCGACACTCGGACTCTTTCCTATCGACAACTCCATGCCGAAGTTTGCCGATTCGCCAACGGCCTTAAGAAACTTGGTGTGAAGCAAGGCGAGGTTGTCAGTATCTACATGCCGATGGTTCCCGAACTCGCTGTTGCAATGTTGGCATGCGCTCGGCTCGGTGCCATCCATTCAGTGATTTTTGGAGGCTTTTCAGCCGAAGCCATCGCGGATCGAAACAATGATGCGCAAGCTTCCATTCAAATTACGGCCGACGGAGGTTGGCGACGCGGTAAGGCACTGGCTCTGAAACGAACAGTTGACGAAGCACTTACCAAGAGCCCCTCAATTAAGAAGTGCGTCGTGCTCAAACGAATCGGAGACGATACTCCGATGACCGAAGGTCGAGATGTTTGGTGGCATGACTTGATTCAAGACGTCGACGCTGATTGTCCGGCATTACCCGTGGATAGTGAAAACACGCTTTTCATTCTTTATACCAGCGGCTCCACTGGAAAACCAAAAGGAATCCGCCATACGACGGCCGGGTACAATCTTTATGCTAAGCGTACATTCGAATGGGTGTTCGACTATCGTGACGACGATATCTTCTGGTGCACTGCCGACTGTGGATGGATCACGGGACACAGCTATATCGTTTACGGTCCTATGTCCGCAGGCGTGACGCAGGTGATGTACGAAGGTGCTCCCAATTGGCCGGAAGAAGATCGCTTCTGGGCCGTCATTGAAAAGTATAAGGCGACTATTCTTTATACTGCTCCCACTGCAATTCGCGCTTTCATCAAATGGGGTGATCATCACGTTGATAAACACGATCTTTCGAGCTTGAGGCTTTTGGGCTCGGTGGGCGAGGGCATCAACCCTGAAGCTTGGATGTGGTATTACAACAAGATCGGTGGCGGCCGATGTCCAATTGTGGATACATGGTGGCAGACCGAAACCGGCGGCATCATGATGTCTCCATTGCCTGGCGCGATCGCAACCAAACCAGGATCCTGCACCAAGCCACTCCCGGGTGTCGTGCCTCGCGTCGTCAATCAAAGCTTTGAGGATGTGCCTCGCAATCACGGCGGAATGCTCTGTATTGAAAAGCCATGGCCAGGAATGCTCCGAGGCATTTGGGGTGACGATCAACGTTATCGACAGCAGTATTGGTCGCTTGTCCCGCACATGTATCTCACCGGCGACAATGCTCGAATTGATGATGACGGCTACTATTGGATCATGGGGCGTATCGATGACGTGATCAATGTTTCAGGTCATCGTCTCAGTACCATTGAAGTTGAAAGTGCGTTGGTGAGCCATCCGTCGGTTGCCGAAGCTGCAGCCGTCGGGCGTCCCGATGATATCAAGGGGCAAGCCATCGCCGTCTTTGTGACTTTGAAAGCTGGCGTTGCCTCAGACACCCTCCGCGATGAACTGAAGAAGCACGTTCGCAAAGAGATCGGCGCTTTGGCGCAGCCGGACGATGTCCGTTTTACCTCGGCATTGCCCAAAACCCGTAGCGGTAAAATTATGCGTCGCTTGCTTCGAGATATCGCTAGTGGAAAAGAGCAGGTGGGTGACACAACCACTCTTGAAGACTATTCAGTGCTCGCGAAGCTGCGTACCGACGACGAATCCTAGTGCTCGTGATGCGCGCACGATGATCCATAACGCATCGCTCTAGAACGAGACCGCACGATCGCGAGGTATTCCGCCAATGGGAGACACAACCTCGTCGAAACTTCAACGGCCCGAGTCACGATTCGTCGTCGTGGTTCGGGTGAACACTCATTGCAGTTTGTCTTGTTCGTTCTGCGGATATAGCAGCGAAGTTGCCTTTCCTCGCAGCGGCATGGACGAGGCAACGATGGTGAAACTCATCGGTCTGCTCGATCAATTCCGCTCTCAATCACATCGCGATTTGTTGATGGTTTGGATTGGTGGTGAGCCTCTTCAGTGGACTCATTGGCAGCGTATGGGGCAAATGATGCGCGAGCGAAATCTACCGCTCGGGATCAGTACCAATGGTATTCGTCTTGGGTCCAAACAAATTCGAGAACAAGTCCTCGAACAAGTTTCCGAACTAACGGTCAGTATTGATGGATTGCAATCACATCACGACCAATTGCGGAGGCTACCAGGATTGTTCGAACGATTGAAAGGGATCGTGAATCAAATACAACACTCTCCTCGTCGACGCTCCGTTGTATTGAGGGTCAACACGGTTCTCACTCGCGAAACCATCGCGGAGTTCCCTGCATTTGTTGAGGAAATGGCGAGGTGGGGCTTTGACGAACTTACCTTCAATCCGCTTGGCGGCAATGAACGTCCGGAGTTTATTCGCGATCATCACCTCCGCTTAGAAGATGTCCAATGGTTCGCCGATCGATTGGGGAATGTAAAACTTTATGCATCGACGCAAGGTTTGAATGTTTTAGGCTCCGAGCGTTATCTAAAACGAATCTTCGACAAAACCTGTTGCCTTCCCCATCCGATCATTGACTGCGGCCCTGGATCAGAATTTTTATTTGTTGACGATTCAGGGCTTGCAAGCCCATGTAGTTTTGTAGAAAGACAATGGACTCTACCGATCCAAGAAATCGAGACATTCACAACACTCGAGGATCGCTTTCGAGAACGGCGAGGCCAACATGCCTTTGCTCCTTGTGGTGACTGCAAAGCAAATCATGTTTTTGAAAAATTTGATCGCGATGGCCTACCTACAACAATCCCGACTCCAACCTTCGTTAGACTGAATTCCATCCATTAGTGCGGTTGCGTTCCACACGTTTCATCAAGGTTGACATGGGATGTTTGATAGTTTCTTTAAGAGGGTCTCCGCAGCGCCAACCAATCCGACGCATCATGCTGCGACTCGAGAATTTGATGTGGCCGAATTGTATCAAGGCCCCGTATCTGTCGAACCAACGACAACCACCAACTCGATCGCCCTGGATGAGAAACTTCGGCAAGCCTATTTTTGGATTGTGAATCATGCCATCATCAGCCCCTTTTATGATATCGAGTATCACGAAGGGGCTCCGCAAAAGTATGCTTTTGGTGAACGAGGCCACACGGTAGTGTTGCCAACCGGTCAAAGTTACTGCAGTTTTGTTTTGTTGCCATTGTTGACCTTTGCCGTCCGTGCAAAGTGTTTGTTGGTTGGTGGACCAGGGCGCGGCAAGACTTCGAGTGCGGTGTTGATGGGTGTATTGGCTGGCTATTCCATTCGCGATGTTCGACGAGCCATCCAAAAGGGACAACCACAGATGACCGTGGCGGATCTTCTTGGCAATCCGCTGCCATCCGATTTAATCAAAGCACAGAGTATCGATCAAATCGGGATTGCATGGCGAAAGTGGTTGGGTATGCGTGTCAAGATTATCGATGAATACAATCGAATCCCCACGCGAACTCAGTCAGCGTTGCTGACGCTGATGTCGGATAACTATGCTGAACTCTATGACCAAACATTTGAATGTCCGGATGCCGCTTGGTATCTAACGGCCAACGATGATGCCGGAGGAGGTACCTACCAGGTAATCGAAGCGCTGCGGGATCGCATCGATATCGTAGTCAAGGCTCTTCATTTCAATAGCCGTTTTCTAAAGGACCTTTTGACACGCATCGAAGAGGGTGTGCGTCCGGAAGAGATGGTACCTGAGGAAATCATTTTTACGCCCGAAGAATGCGATCGGCTTCACCGCGAGATCCGCAAAGTTCCTATTCCAGAAGCGGTGATGCGCCGTCTGGAATTCTTTACGAGCCAATTCGAATACTGCGAGTCGGCTGCGGTTCTCTTCGAATATAAGACGAAAGATACCATCAAGCTGGCAGCTCTCGACTGGCAACAAGCGACGGCTACAGAGACCGGCAAAGATGCGCTCAAAGACGTGGGAACGCAAACGAAGAATGGCATTTCCGTCCGAGCGATCATGACGACCCTTGCCTTTGTGAAGGCCATGGCCTATTTCCGAGGTGCAGCCGAAGTCGGGCTCGAGGATCTTCGACAAGTCCTACCCTTTGTGTTGCATGACAAGCTTGTTCAGGACGCCGATTGTCCCTTCTTCGAGGCGGCCGATCACGCCGCTCTTCGAAGCGATAAAGTGGGATGGATTCGGAGGATGTTCGATATGGCTTGTGCCGAATACGATCGGCTGGAACTCGATCGAGACGATCCTGTGGCCCGATTGACTCAGCAATTTGAAGCTGGCCTCGAATCGCTTGATAGCCGTGAAGTCCGCAAGAGAATCATCGAGATCGAGAAGTTACTCAAGAGCTGGAGCGGAAATCGCAAGTTTTATGGGGCGATGTTTGATGACGTGCTCAAGCTAAAGTATCTCCATCAGCGTTACACGAACTACCTGCGATGGCTCGAGTGGAAGGAGTAGGCCTTTGAATACTTCCATTCCCTTGCGGATGCAGTCTTTGATCGAAGAGCTTCGACCGCAACTGAACACATCCTATGCTCGCGCATCAGAAAATGGAAAGAAGATCGATCCGGAGGTGTGGCTCGATCATGTCGCGCATCGTGTTCTTCCCATCGTTGAACGAATCGATCACGACGATTCGCAGCGAGCACGCGCGGCAATGGTGCAATTGTACGAGGTATCGTTAATACTCTTTGCAAAAGGAGCCTTCCGCGGTCCCGCTCAGCAGTCGCTGGAGCGACTTTGGGAGCAAGTTTTACCGGCGTTGTCGTCGTCAATTGCGAAAGAACCTAAACGCCTATCGGGTAGCTTGAGCAATGCAGTGGTAGCAATGGTAACGCTTCAGCCTTCGATCGTTGCCAGCTGGTTGGATATGATGAGTCGCTTGGCAAGCCACGTTGTCTCTGGAGACGATTTATTGCGATTCGGCAAGGTCGCCGCCTGGATCAGCGGAATGGCGGAATATCGTAAAACAGCCATTGAAGAAGCCAAAGGATTACCTAAGGATCTTCTCCGATTATTGTGGGAAGGGTTCCACGGACTGGAGGACTCCGACTTGGATTCGATATTGGATCGCTGGGGTTCCGAGCCGTGGGCCTTTTCCGATAACGTTGAACGCAATGTCGAACCCATTCGCTACGTGGGGAGTTGCGGTGACTTTCGAGGATTTGGAGGCGTATGGCTCAAGCCTCCCAAGGTGGGTACGTTCAATGGGTCACTGTTGCTCACCGATGGTGAGCTCACTTTGGAGTTGTTTGCCGATCGCTTTGGAGCGTCATTGCGTCGGTATGAAGGCCCAACGGATGAAATCGATTACGCAGGACGCACATCCGAAGCGACCGTCGATAGCGAAGGCACGATCTATTGGAAAAAGAAACGGCTTGCTCGAGAGGAACTGACGCATCCAACGAGTTTTGTATCGGTTGGAAGCACCCTGGCAGTGACGATTGGTACTTCGTTTCGCGTTTACCTGTTCGCATTGCGGGATGGGACGTGAGATGCAATTGGACAAGCATGCACATGCGATTCAAGATCGATGGATACAAGCTTGGCCTGAAGCCATTGCAGATTGGAGTCCTTTTGTTCAGCTTCACGAACCGAAATGGTGTTGGACTGAGAGTGAAGAGCAAGCAGAAGGACTTACCTCAAGCTTTGCAATGATTCGCTTAGTGGATCATTCGGTCGTCGTCAGCCTTCGTCAAGTACGAGCTCTTGGGCTTGAAGATTTTGCTTCAGAGATCTTGGCTCATGAAGTCGGACATCATGTGTATTGTCCTTCCGATCTAACCGACAATGCGCGATTATTGGCAAGGATTCGGCGAGGGTTGCCTGGTTGTTTCCCCTACGTGCCGATGGTTGCCAATCTCTATGCGGATCTCATGATCAATGATCGATTGCAAAGGGTACGCGGTCGGAAGATCGATCAAGTCTATCGCATATTAGTGGATGTTCCTTCCAAGTCCAAGCTTTGGCGTCTCTACATGCGGATCTACGAGGTGCTTTGGAATCTCCCTACGGCCTGTCTCACGATGGAACGCCTCGATCCTGTTATGAATCAGGATGCGGTATTGGGGGCGCGACTCATTCGAAGTTATGCGAAGGATTGGCTGGGAGGTGCGGGGCGATTTGCTTGTCTCTGTTTGCGTTATGTGAGCGAGGATCAGGAAGAAGCACGGTCCGCCTGCAAGCTTTGGGGCGACACCCTTCAAGCAGGAGCTTCTGGATTTCCCGACGGGTTAACCACGATGGATGAGGATGAACTGGAAGGTGCGTTGCATCCGGCCGATGATCCTCTACTCAATGGACTTGAGCCAATCGATGTGGGGGATGGCGAGGCACGAGGAGGTCGAGTTGCGAGTGAGGCTTCCGGCCGAAAAACAATCAAGTCCTATCGCGAACCCTTCGAATACGCGGAAGTGCTTAAAGCCTCGGGTGTTGTCCTTTCCGATCGGGATATTGCGATTCGCTATTATCGAGAACGCGCTGTGCCTCACTTGATCCCGTTCCCGGTGCGTTGTCAAAAGGTGTCGACCGATCCTCATCCGGAAGGCTTAGATCTTTGGGATATTTCAAGCGATCTTGAGAATGTGGATTGGACGAGCTCCGTCGCAGCAAGCCCGGTCATCATTCCGGGTGTGACGACTCGGGAACGATTGCAAGGATATGCAACTGGGAATGAACCGGAAGCTGCTGCATGCGATCTTTATTTAGGGGTCGATTGTAGCGGTTCGATGCGCGATCCTGCGTTGACGCTTTCTTATCCCATTCTTGCCGGAGCCATCATTGCTTTGTCTGCATTGCGAGCCAAAGCATGTGTGAAGGTGGTTTTATCAGGTGAACCGGGTACGACGGTGAGTACGGAAGGGTTTGTTCGCAGCGAACGTGAAATCATGCGATCGCTATTGAACTACCTTGGAACCGGATATTCCTTTGGCATTCACCGGTTGGCAGAGACCTTCACAGAGGAATTTGAACGGACGAATCCAGTTCACATATTAATCGTCAGCGACTATGACATTTTTCAAATGTTGGATGAGCAAGGAGATCAGAGATTAGGTTGGGATGTTGCTAAAGAAGCGGTGCGTCGAGCCGGTGGAGGTGGTACCTATGTACTGCAGTTACCGGGCTATCATCAAGTGGAGAAGCGGTTTCAATCCAAGTTGGACCGAATGAAATCGGATGGTTGGCATGTGCATATGGTGAATTCGATGGAAGAGATGCTAGACTTTGCCAAGCAATTCAGCCGGTCTCGTTATCACCAAACGAAAGTTGGAGGTCGTGTTCATGGAATCTAAGCGACCGGTGCTTGCGGCATTGTTGCATCGCCTTGCGGAATGTTCCCCCGACTTTTCCGAGGGTGGGCAGGACGCGATGACATTAGTGGCTATCGTCGCGGACCATTTTCGTGCGTACGGAGATCATGATCCGATTAAACCCAAAGATCCCTTTCTGTCTCGATTGGCGAGTTCTTCGCCTTCGGTAAAAGAAGCGTTATCGTAGTTTGCTCGCAATCTGCGTTTGGTTGATCCATGACGATTGGTTCATAGATAGGCCAGCGCTTGCGACGAAGTTGTGGGATTGGTTGCAATCTAAGCCTCTTCGGACGTTATCTGAATTGGTATCGCCTTCACAGTTTGTTCATGACCCCGATCGCAGTGAAGAGCTCGTGCGTTTATGTCTGGCGTCGATCGATGTGCTCCCTGAGGGCGAAAGTCAAACGCATGCACGCGATCGACTCACAACGCTCGATAGTGTGGAAAGGCAAAAGGTGTTGCAGGCTACCGCAGAAGCAGAGAGGCGAGCACGTGAGATCCGCGAAGCGATGGCGCGACAATCGGCAATGGAATCTACAAGCCGATATGGGGAATAGGAGGACAGGCCGATGTATCCAGAATTGCCCGAATCGGTACGATTTCCTAGATTGACGCCCCAGGGACGAGCGTTGCTCTATCGGATGCGGCAACACTCCCATGCACCACTTTGGAACTGGCCGAACGGCGAGCAATTGGATGATGAAGGACTCGCGAGGGTCCAGAAGTTTTCGAGAGAACTAAATGCTCCGTCTCGAATCGTAAGCATGGATAAGCCCGATTGGCTTGATGGATATGTGGAAAAGTGCCTTACCGAAGTGCCCTTTTATCGAAGTCTAAGCCGCGTGGGAACGACGTTTGAGTCGCTCCCTACGTGCGATCGTTCCGATCTTGCACCCAAAGTATGGGCATTTGTGCCCGACAGCGAACCATTGGACTCATTGGTTGTGTTCTCGAGCAGTGGTACGACGGGACATCCAACGAAGACGCCACACCATCCCTTCTCTGCGGCTTGTGGCGTTCCTTTGATGGAATTTGCCTTGAAGGAATTTTGTGGTCAAGGATTCCTTTATGGCTCGGACCATGTAGCCATTACGAACGTAGCCGCATATCCAGGTGCTTTCACCACGGCAATCGTAGTATCGTATCTCAACGAAGCGGGATGCGTACGTGTCAACTTGGATCCATCGGCATGGCGGAATGAAGGTGATCGCGAGCGATACATCGATGAATGGAAAGCACCGGTTTGGTTGGGGGATCCAGTTGCTTTTGGGGCAATGGAAAAGCTCGACCTAAAGCATCCGCCACAGGCGATATTGTCATCCATTCTTCAGTTAAATGACTCGTATCGTGAGAAGCTCAGTGCTCGTTACGGATGCCCGGTGCTCGATATGTATGCCATGACGGAAGCCGGAATCATTGCCGTGGGAGCAGGAAGCGGCCATCGAGTTTTAGCACATGATTTGTATGTTGAAATACTTGATGACCGTGGCGAGCCATGTGAGCTTGGTGAGCGCGGTGAGATCACGTTAACGGGAGGACGCAACCCTTTTCTTCCACTCTTGCGCTATCGCACGGGTGATTTCGCATCCTTAGCGATTGTCGATGGATTCCGAACGCTGATCGGATTAGAAGGTCGGATGCCCGTTGAATATCGAGCATCCTGGGAGCCGTCGTCCATAGTATGCAGCTTACGCGATTGATGCGACAACATCCTGTCGTGCGATATGAAATGCTTGGTACCGAATAGGGGATTATCAGCTTCGGATTTGGGGGGACTGCGATCGCGCGATGCTTCAGAAGGATATCGTTGCTTTACTGGGGAATTGTGTGGCAATACAGTACCAAAACTAATGCAATTCAATAGCCCGTGAAGAGAGTGGTTTCTGGTTCTGCCAAGTTCTGCGACCAAAGAACTTGGTTATCTTTTGAAACCTGAATATTGCCGATCGGTACGGCGTCGGGATAGTAGCACAAAGCGTACGTGTTGCGTCCATCTTCGATGGTTACCGTAGTCGATTGCCGCGCGCCCATCGCGCGACCGCTTCGGATCGGAGCAAGCTGCAGTTGATGTTTTCCGTGAGGAAGTTCGACGCGAAGGATTTGAATTTCGCGTGGCAACAGTCCCCAGCATCGCGTTTCAGCCGATTCGGACGCTTCCCAAAGAACGCCTGCTGCATCCATTGCTAGAGATGCCCACGGATCTTGCTGTCCTACAGAATCTTTGGCCGCGTAAACCGTTGCTTTCTTGATGACACGACGAGCCACGGCGCGAGCCATCAGTTCTTTTCGTTTCACATCAAAGGTCGATTCGGCGATGGCAGCGACGTCGGTTAGCATTGTTGTTGGACCAATCACCTGCCCATTGATCTCGACGCCGATTCCATCGATCGAGCATGCAGGTGTTTGAATGGCTGGAAGTTTGATGGGAGCAAGCGTGGGAGGAACGGTGTAAGGCCCGGCGGCAGAGACGATGCGATCAGCGATCAAAAGCGCGTCGCTCGTCGCATGTTCCTCCACTTCGATTTTGGAAGGTCCACGACCAACTAACGCGAACACATAGAGCACACCATGTCCAGGAGCCGAATGAACACCGCTGCTGGATCGGGATACATCCCAACCAATCGTTGGATTGGTTGGAAGTAGTTCCGCTGTCTGTTGGTAAGCCCGAAGTGCATCATCGTAGTCGTGCTTTGTCTCCTCGCGAAGGACGCCTCGTAAGTAGAATCCAAGTGGAACGGGTGCGTATTTTTCGGCGTACTCTTTACCAAGTTTCTCGGCCGCACGTTCCGCAAGCTGATGTTGCTTTTCATTGACTTGCAAGGAGTAAGCTTCCGCATCGCTTCCATCTTGAAGAAGGCTCGAAAGGGCGAGAAAGCTCCGAAGAAATACCTTCTCGTAGTCTTCTCCGGCATAGGCTTTGACTTGATCATCGGTCCAAAGCGAAGCAGCGGATTCTGCAAGGCTTTTTTGTTCGAGGTGATCAAAACGATCGCGAACTTCCAGCAATTTGGTTTCCGCATCGTGTGCTTTGCCACGAAGCAAGTCGATCATCGCCATGTCCAATGCAACTACATCTCGATCGCGGCGGCTGTTCTTAGCGACTTTTTCTAGCTGTGCGTAGGAATCGTCGAGGTGTCCACCGTAGAAGAGGTTGCGGGGTTGAGCCAGACGCTTGGCGTGAGTCGAGCAACCGGAAAACGCAATCCAAACAAGAAAGATCATCGAGGCAATACGACGATACATGCCTCTTAGGCAAGAGACTCTTAGGGGCTTGGGATTGAATGCCAGCAAGCGGATTACTTCAGAGGATTGTAGTTCCACCATTTGCCCATCGCAGACTTGTGGTAGCCCTTGCGAATCTCTGCAGACTGCTTGTCATAGCTGCCTGAATGTACATTGACCAATTCCAAGGTAAGCAAATAGTCACGTTGTGAGGAGCTATTGCGCTCCGTAGTACCGCTGGTCAACGTTGCATAAAGTAAGTAGTCAATGGGTTGCCCTTGGCGTTGGAGAACGGCAGTGAAGAGTCGCATGTTATCAGCGACGAGTAGCGAATCAGGTCGAAGCCTCGTCTCACTTAGTGCGGCATCCACCATACGGCGACTTACCGCGTCAAATGCCTGACTTTCAAGAATCCGCGTGTCGATTTGTTGATAAAGTTGATCTTTGAAGTCTCGCAGTTCTTCGACGCTCTTGTTTTCAATCCCAACAAAACAGATCGTCTTCTTCATTGGGATCCCATCGGGACCAACGGCCGTATCGCTGGGGCCACATTGGCGAGCCAAGAGTTTGGCAACCGATTCATCCACCAACGGATCGTAAACTTCGGCTCCAGCTTTGTGGCTACCTACCAGATTCGGAGCATCCTCTTTGATGACGTGCCCATACTGGTAACCACGGCAGCCTGCGAGCATCGAGCCCATTGCAGTAAGGTTGAGAAGGAAGAAACGGCGATCCATGGGAGTCCTTTCCACGGTGGAAAACTGGGATTCCCAGTGCTGCAGCCGTGTGGCGATCTGTCCTGTGCTATGAGTGTTGAGGATCGAAGAATGATCCCTAAACATTTTTCGGCAACTCGACTCGGTCGGCTTGTACCAAATTGCCACCGATAGACGCAAGCGAAGATCTATATGCCCGTCGCTTTGCTAGCGTTTCGATCACTGCGTATTTTGGATGGAGAAGCCTGAAAACGGTACGACGCGATAGATACCCTGGGTGAAAACCTGTTCGACTAAGTTATCGAAAACTTTGATCGGGGTTGGAGGAACAATCACGAGATCGCTATCGCGGAGCCAGATTTCATCGCTGGGGGTGGGCCTTCTTCCAAGATGTTCGCCACGCAGGTCGAGCTTCGTTGCAAGCATGCGCCAATCGTCGGCTCGTCGAAGAATGACTACCTGCCGATGATTTCCTCCGTTCTTGATTCCTTCGGCCATGGCGAGTGCCATCGTAACGCTCGTTGGCGAGGTAATTTCAAAGCGGCCTGGCTTGGCAACTTCACCGAACACATAGACGAAGTGTTGAGCTTGTCTCGACAGTCGTGGCTCGATTTCAATTCCCGTTACTCGTTCAGCGTATCGCAGGTTTACTTCACGGCGAATGTCATCGAGTGTCAAACCATAAACATAAATGGATCCAATGAGCTGAAGATTGACACGTCCATCTGGATTGACGACCACGCGCTGAACTTGTCCACCCGAACCGAAACGACTGTCCACCGAATTCTGGAGGTCCCGAAGTCTCGTGTTTGTTGCTACCGGTTGGACATCGATCGCAGGTTTCTTCAAGTACTTGAGAAATGCTTGTTCGAGTTCCTTCCGGAGCTGTGGAATCGTGAGACCTGCTGCCTGCACGGGTTCGGTGAGTAACTGAAGGTGAAGTTTTCCATCGGATTGGATGGCGATTCCCTTTGTGAGATCGCCCATTTTGATCGTTGGGTCGGTCATCGACGCGATCATCAATTCGTCGCCAACCTGAAGTCGGTATTCTGGGTCGATGCGTTGACGCGATAGCACATAAATGAATTCGATTTCATCACCCAGACGAACACGATATTGAAGAAGTGCCGGAAGTCGAATGGGGCCAATGAACTCACCGTGCATCAATGGTTGGAAGTCCATCAGTTTGGCATCGGTCCAACGTCCTTCTTTGCAAGCCGTGCAAGCGCAGTCTACGCCATGGATGCAAGGTTCACAGGCACCCGAGATTACTCCAGTTGGTTGTGGACCTGGCTGGACAATCATCCGCTCTGAGCTGGCCGTCTGAACACATTGATTGCATGCTTGATTTGTTCCTAAGCCCATCGTAGTTACGTAGGAAGGGCCTTGAAGCGTTGCAGCTCCTTGAAGAATGGGTTGGTCCCATTGTTGGCCCATGGCGATGCTTTGAAGCAACACAAGTCCGATGATCGCTATTGCGAAGAGAGAATTCAAAGGCCGCCTCATCCAGCTACAGGGCAGGTTCAAGTGCGAATGATATTTCAAAAGCATCATCGGAACATCCTTCCAAACCAGGACGAGCTTTTTTGAGCTGCTTGTGCGGGTGGTGTTTGAGCCGATGGGTTGGTCATCGGTTGAACATTGTTCCAATCAAAGCGAGGGCTCATCGTAGCGAAGGTTCCAGGATCGACTTCGTGAACCCGCGGAAGATTTCGCGGATTGGTTTGAGTCTTACGCATGGCGATGGCTTGGTTCGAGGCCCAGTCGATACCCTGTTGATTGCCTCGTCGGCGATACAACTCGATGAGGTTTTGATAGGCTTCTACGCTTGGTCGAACCTGAACGCTATGGGCTAGGAACATTTGAGCTTCTTCGCAGCGATCGAGCTTAAGTAGAACAAAACCGAGTTGATTCGCTGCCTCTGCATGCTGTGAACGTGAAGCCAATGCCGCTTGATAGCAGATGGCTGCTTGACCAAGGAGCATTTCGCTTTCCGAAGTGGATTCGACCGCTTGTTTCTCGAGGCACTTCCCAAACGCATAGAACAGATCGGCTGCCCACGGATGTCGTTCCGCGGCCGCGATTAAACGATCTTTCGCGAAATGCTGATAATGTTGTGCTGCAATCGCGGGCGGTACGTGAGTCAAATTGCATCCTTTGAGGACTGGAGTTGAGTGCCCACGAACGATTTCTTCCACGTCGAGACTTCGATCGGGCGAGTCTGACGTTCGATGGAACTCCGATTCTTCTTTGAAAGCAGCCAGAGCCTGATCAAAGAAGGGCTCGCTGATCCATTGAGAACGACGCTGATCCAATTGTCGTAGAAGCAATCGAATTGCAATAATTGCTTCTTGTTTGCCACTGTAGACAGCACCTCGCCGCAACATCTCGTCACAAGATTGCAATCGAGCTTTCAGTTCTTTCTCCAACGCATTCCATCCCGATGGAGGTTCGATTGCAGTTGGGCGTGATTCGGACAGGGCTCTCAGCATCTTTCAATAGTTCTTCGCTGACGAGTTTGCCAATGCGATTGCGTTGCTCCCATGCTGCACGTTGATTTTCGCTAATCCAATCCTCGTTCTGAACAGCACGCTCTTGAGGCAAGAATCGTGAATTGGGAATAGCCGATTGTGGAGCGTTTCGGTCGGGAAGGCCTTGAGGCAACGAACCATGGGATTCTGATGCCAAGATCAATCCAGTGCGAGGCAGAAACTCGATTCCTGGATGGGGCTGCTTTCCTTGAGTCGGTTGCATTGTAAAGTCGCGTCCATCAGGATACGCGGGATGGAGTTCCACTCCTGGCGACATAGGTGCCGTAGACGCTGGCACAGGAGGCATTAAGCTTGGCCCTGAATCCATCGGATTTCGCGGACCCAGAGGAACGAGTACCGCAGGCGGTGCCGAGATAATCTCGGTCTTTGTGTCGCTAGGTAACGGTGTGGCCCCGTAAAGGACGGACGAGTCACCGGATGGATTGTTGACGACTGCAGGTCGAGGTTGCCTAAGCAAGTTCGTGGTCGAAGGTTGCGATACGACGCGCGTTGTATCGAGAGAATTGCGATGATTCCAGGGTGATGCGGGAATCGCCCCTTGCTCGCGCTGGGCATCCCACCCTTGCGCTTGTGCAAAGACGCTGATGCCTGAAGTCAAGCAAGTCGCCAATGCAAGCTGCTGAACAGCATTGCGTTTCGACATGCTTCGCTTTCGGTTTAATGGCATTTCCTAATTCCAATCGCTTCAAACAAATCCAGAAGCACGCTTCACGGACACGATTGGAAGAATCGGAACAGACGGTAAAGGCGATTCAACTCGTCCTACAGAAACAAACCATCCTTTTCAAAGTGAGGTATGACATGCGGCAAATCCCGCAGAGTTTGCCAATCGGGAATGATAGCAAAAGATCTGGTGATGGAATTGGCTGAATGGATGGTTTTAGATGGATGCGTTCAGAGGGATCACCTGCTTCTTTGGCGGGTTTGCATCACGATCCGCTTCCTTGGATCGACGTTTCTTCTCTTCTTCAAGTTTTTTCTTCAAGATCTCGGCTCGCTCTTGTTCTAGCCGATTACTTCGCGACCGAGCCGACTCCGCTGCGCGCTGGGCCTCGCTTTTGCGCATGGTATCCAATGCTCGATCTTCGTTTTGTGCAAGCTTGGAACGGAGTGATTGCATTTCCTTTTCGAGGTTGGTCCGTTTGGCAATCTCTTTCTCCAAAGCGCGGTGCTTCTCTTCTAGTGAATCTTTGAAGTCGGATTGAGATTTTTCGAAAGCTCTTTGAAGGTCACGCTGTTGCGACTCCTTTTTCTGAAGGACATCTCGCATTTCTTCGAGTTCCAACATCGCTTTCTTGTTTGCATTCGATCGCTCTTCGATTTCAAGTTCCATCCTTTGCATTTTTTCCCGGACTACTTTTTCATGATGGCGGATTTCCTCATTCCGTTTTCCCAACAATTCGTTCAACTCTTGAATCACTTGCTGGCGCATCTCCAATTGCTTTTGAAATTCCGCTGAAGCTGGCGGTGTTTCCGCAGGGTGGCTATTCATCAATGCTTGCAGTAAATGGACTTGTTTTTCCTGGGATCGTTGAAGTGATTCCAAAACGCTTTCATGCCGTCGTAGTATGTCTTTGACTTCACTATCGTCGTAATGTTTCGTTACTGAGGGACGCTGTTCAGGTTCCAGAGGTGGCACAACGACTGGTTGTTCTGGCGCTAATCGAGATTTATCGACAGGAGTTAATGCGTCGACGGGGGCAACCTGAGCTGGCGACAACGATGGAACCATTGGCTTCTCCGTCTTCGTTGACTGCAATGGCGAATCGGAATCCGATCCATCAGTCGGTTGTACCCCAAGCGTCAATACCTTGCCTCCTTCGGGAACGTCCAACTCGCGCATCACCTGTTGGCGAACTTCGAGTGGCAATCCTTCCAGCGAAGGAGATGGAAGTAGGCGAGGAATCGACGGAGCGACAGGAGCTTGTGGAGCCTGTGGGGCTTGTGGAGCCTGTGGAGCCTGTGGGGCTTGTGGAGCTTGTGGAGCTTGTGGAGCCTGTGGGGCTTGTGGGGCTTGTGGAGCCTCTGGCGAAGAGCCGCGTGGAGTTGGTTCATGAGATTCAATTGGCTTCCACGTGCCGTTTTGCATGGCTGCAGAAGTTTGTGGTGTAAGCGAACGCAAAGGCTGAGTGGGAGGCCTATCAACAGGCTTTGGGACAACAGTCGGGGGCACCTGTTTTGTGAGAGCCGGTTGCGAAAGAATCGGAGAAGGGCTCTTGGTTTCGTTAGCGATTGGAGACAAGCCCAAGCGTTTCCGGCACTCCTCGCACTGCAGAACATGATCAGGGTAGTTCGCACTGGAAGCTTGTGGCGGTTGAGTCGACGACACCAAAGGATCATGAGGAACAATAAACGGATTGGACTCGATGACGGAGGTCGGCTGAGGAAGGATCGTGTTACTGGTTCCAGGAACGAGAAGTTCTCCAATCACAGGATGTGAGAGAAGTGAATTCGAGGAAGATGGGGCTAACCTCTCCTGAGCATGTGCAGTGGTAAGAGAGGCGATTCCCATGCTGAAAATCCATGCAACTGCGCGACGATTGGGAATTGAATGGAGCCAAGATCGCTTTGCCATGATTTTCTCGCAATCACTGTGATAGGAATAACAGTCGCGTTAAAGTTTGCGCGGTCCGCCTGTTTCAACTTATCCGAATCGCTTGGGGCAAGCTACTAGCCAGTCGCGAAACGAGCCTGCCTGCGGACAGGCCCTAAAGAGAATGTACCTATTATTCCGAAGGTAGGGCCTATTCCTTCGAAGTCGGAAGGGGATGTTCTTGGAGATCCCAAGCATCGATCGAATCTGGGCCTCGGACGAGAAGAGTCTTTCCGATCATCGCTGGATGGGAGAGGACTTGCGCTTTCTGTGGCTGCGTGGCAAACCTACCCAGGAGTTTTGGCTTTCCTTCGCCAATTTGAAACAACATGCATTCACCGTCTCCACCAAGAGTGAGCACACGATCGTCGCATCCAATGATACTGCAATAGTTCCCAAAGGCTCGATCTTCAAACCGCCCGACCTCTTTTAGTTTCTCGGAGATATCCAACACCACGAGATCGGTATGGACTCCGATCAAGAATCTCCCAAGGCGAACGGGAGTATGGGAATCGGCGGCCAACCCTTCACTGGTCGCAATCGGTTGATTAAGCAACTTCTGCGAGTCATCAAAAGAATGCAAGCGAGTTGCGTTGTTTTCAGACATAAGAACGAGCCCATTCTCCGTGGCTACGGGTGTTGGCACGTTGAAATCGGAATCTACCTTTGGCATATGTTCCCATAATCGCTTGCCGTTGGTTGGATCCCATCCACCCAAGCTCAATTCATCAAAGCCCACGATCTGTGTCGCATTTCGCGTCTTCATGAGTATCGGAGACGCATAGGCAACGGGACGCCCCGGCGAAGTCCAAACCGTTGATCCATCTTTGATCTGGAGAGCCACCATCGAGTTCTTGTCGCCACCAGGCTGAATGATGACCTTATCCTCGATCACCAGCGGCGATGCTGCGTATCCCCAAATGGGAAGTTTCCCACCCAAGTCGCGAACGAGGTGCTTTTTCCAAAGGACCTTTCCCGAATCGATATCAAGGCAGTGGAGATCGCCAAAGGCACCTAACGTCACGACATAGGGATCAGCGACAAGCGCCGAGGCTCGTGGTGAATTGCCGTAGTCCAGGTGACCAGGTGCTGGATACTCGAACGTCCACAAGGGGAGTCCGGTTTCGAAGTCGATACAAACGAAGTGGTCGTTTTTGTCATCGCGGTCGCGGGAAGAAACGACGACAAAAGTGTCGTCGCCTGTAATACCACCCACTCCGAGATTAGGAAGTGGATACCGCCACTTGCGAATCGGGGATGTTAGCGACGTGGGAAGCCAACCCGCAATTCCATCTCGATTTTGGCCACGCCATTGTGGCCATGCAGAAGAGTCCTCTTTCGCTTCAGTGTAGGCTAGATACTTTTTTTTTGCAGCGATGATGCATCTGCAGAGCGTTGGTCAAAAACCTGTTGACCCACGGCTGGAAGGATCATTCCGAGCACAAGTGCACCAAAGCAAACAGACTTGAGCGATATAGACATTATTGAAATCGCAGAAAAGATTGTAATTGGAAAATAAAAAAACGTCGCGCGACCGGAGATCGATCGCGCGACGTAGGAACGTTACAAGGCTACTTCTTTTCGCCTTCGGCTTCTTTCTTCTCGCATGCTTCGCATTTTTGTCCACAAGCGTCTTTGGTGATGAGCTTGTAGCTGACTGGCGAGGCTGCTTCCGAAGAACCGTAGTACCAGGAGAGTTTCAATTCTTTATCGCTCACAAAGTCGGCGATAGCACAGAATCCTTGAACGGAATCCTGAACCACGACGAACTCCAACTTGCCATTCTTCTTGCCGAGAGCTTTCCATTTTTGATCGACCTTTTCGACCTGTGCGGCAGCTTGGGCATCGTTGGCTTGAAGGGCGCGTGAGCTCATGGTTCCGTCGAGAGCAAACTCGACGTGAGCGAACATCTGCGAGATATAGTCATCCATAGCGATGGCATCGCCCCCTGCTGCAGCTTCCTTTTTGGGCTTTTCAATTTCCCACGTTCCAACGAGCTTCAATCCAAACTCTTCTTTGGCTTCACGAGCGATTTTTTCTTCCTCGGTTTCAGCTGGGGCTTTGGATTTGGGAATGAGAACTGCGACGTTGGAACGATCGATGTTCATCATATAGTGCTGGTCGCGTTCAGTATCAAACCCGATGGCGACGTGCTTGCATCCACCTGCGATGCTGGCGGTGCCGATGAAGCCCAAGTACTCGCCGTCTTTGGAGAATCGCTTGATATGGCCGATGCTCGATTCTGCCGTCAAGATTTCACCATTCACATAGCGAACGTTCATAGGATTGCAGCAGCTTCCGAATCCTTCTTGATCGGACTTGAATCGCTTTCCAAACCCATTGAGCCGCTTTCCATCGCGATCATAAAATCCGACTTGGAATGCGGTGTTTTCCGCAATGATCAAGTTCTCGCCATCGCTTTGGATATCGAGCTGTCCGCAGCATCCGCCGACATCCTCAACGACTGGTTTGGCATCAGCAAGATCATGGTTCATTCGATAAATGGTATAGCCATATCCCTTTGCGACTGGGAGGCTAACGAACACATCACCTTTGGTAGCCGTAACTCCGGTGGCTCGCATCAGACGCGAAAAGCCAGCTTCACTGTTTTCGACAGCGACATTTTGTTGAACCTGTTCTTTGATGGAAACGAACTGTTCTTTTTGTTGTTCGAGTAGTTTGATACGGCGCTCGCGACGAGCCTTAGCCTTATCATCCTCATCTTCATCAGCAGGTGTTTCTTTGAGTTTGGCGAGTTGTTTTTCGATCTCTTCCAATTGACGCTGATATGAGCTGAGGATCATCTCCATCTGCTTTTCTTGCGCCTTCTTCATCTCCGCCAACATCTCTTCTTTGTTGCCGATGTTGGGAGCATCTTTTTCGAGTTCGACCTTACCCTCTGCGGAAACGCGGGCGACTTTTCCTGAACCTGCGACGAAGAGGTAACCCTTCGGAGCAAAGTTAATCGCTTGAGGAACAAAGCTCAGTCCGATTTCTTTTTGGAGTTTACCTTGATCGTTGTAGACCAAGATCGCTCCCTTTACATCGGACTTCTCGGCGGTTCCACCCACTGGTTCACAACACATCCAGAGATTGTTGTCTGGACCCAAGCAGAACGTGTGCAAACGAGCTTTATGACCATTCATCTCGGGCGTGATCGAACGGACTTGCTTGTGGGTTGCTTCAAAGGTGTTTTCGGCTGCGATGAGGGAGAGTCCATTAGCGACCAAGAAAGTACCGGTGAGTGCCGTTGCCAACCAACGACGCAATGAAAAGACCATGTCTCAATTCTCCTTAACCGGAAAAGAATTTGGCTGACCCCTCAGTTGAGCCAACGCAACATAGGAACATCCTAGATGTTTGCCCAAAAGAATGCAACGAAGTTGATCGCAAGGATTTCGGGTATCACAACAGAATGGGTGTAACTTGAAGGAATCGTTTTTCTCTGGCATTCCCCTGACATTTCACGCATTTTTGCTAGGACGAACGTGACTCACCAAATGGGGCAATTCAGGTAAGACGAGTTTCTCCATGGCCAGTTGAACAGCTGCCGGAGAGCCTGGAAGAGCGAAGAGGAGAGTGTGCTTGCACACACCTGCGAACGCTCGGCTAAGCATGGAAGCAGCACCGATCTCGGCATAAGACAGCATGCGAAAGAGTTCACCAAAGCCTGGAATCGTCTGTTCCAACAGAGGTGCCAACGCCTCGAACGTGACGTCCCTCGGCCCTAACCCTGTTCCGCCGGTCAGCAAAATCGCATCTACCTCGGTTGGAAGCAGTTCTTCAACGGTGGCTCGAATGAGCTCCACGTCGTCTCGAATGATTCGTCGATCCGCAATCCGATGACCATTGGCTAGCGTTAGCTTTTCAATAAGGCTTCCACCCCGATCGGTTTCAAACGTTCGTGTGTCGCTGATCGTAATGATGGCGATTTCGAGCGTCGCTCGAGCTTTGGCTTTGTGTTCTTCAACGCTCATAAGTAGCAATCCTCAAGACCTCTAAACGAACTTGCGACGCATTTATTCTAGCAATCCCACCTGGGGACTGTCCCCAGGTGGCGTCCTCACGGGGACAGTCCCCGTGATCCCCGTGATCCCCGTGATCCCCGTGATCCCCGTGATCGAATTCACTCGGACCCACTCGGGGACTGTCCCCAAAACAAGCGAAATATGCTAACAACCCAAGCAAACTAATTGACCGCCGATCGAAATGAGATTTGCTAATATTGCTGTGGCGAAAAACTACTGGGGACTGTCCCCAAAACTCTTTACAACGCCAAATCTTGGGGACTGACCCCATCGAAGGTCAGTTGGGATGGGGCGTGGGGACAGTCCCCGAGGCAGGTGCGCGAGGAATGGTCCGTGGGGACAGTCCCGGCTTGGATGAGTGCTGGTATTAGGTTCGGTGGTTTTTTGAGATGGGGGATCAGATACGCTTATTGGGGAGTGAAGCGATTTGGGAAGAATTTTGTACGGACTTGCATGCGAGATGTCTCTAACACAGATGATGATTCCAGGATTGCGGGAGAAATTCGATGAGACTGACACTACGAACACTATTGGCTCACAAAGATGGCGTATTGGATCGCAGCGACGCCGAGATCCTGGAAGGGAAGATAAGGGCCAGCCAGTTTGCAACGTCCCTTCGCGAGCGTATGGAGACTTGCGTCCGGCGTAGACATCTCGCCGCACCGCCAGTCGATGGACGCGGTCTCGGCGCGGACCCCAATTCTGTAGCCGAATATCTCGATAACACTCTCGAACAAGAACGTATTCCAGAGTTTGAGAAGATTTGCTTGGAGAGTGATGTTCAGCTGGCAGAGGTAACTGCTTGCCATCAGATTTTGTCGATCGTGCTTGAACAACCGGCAACCGTTTCGGCGGCATTGCGGAAACGCATCTTAGAGCTCGAAAATGCCGATTCGCGAGGCCTCGCATCGGCCGGAGTCGATCTCAAACGTCGAGGTGCCAGCTACACACGCATGGATCGAGGGCATACCCAAGTTGACCAAGATCCCGTGACCGCAACCACGGAATCGCTGCAAGGGGACGTACGTGCGTCTCAACATCCAGACACCATTCGCAAGCAAGGAATTGACCTCTCGAACCAAGAATTAACTTCGCGCGTTCCCGAGTACCTTCGCGGCCGAACGAGCACGCTCTGGAAACAAGTGGCAATCACGGTGGTGCTGTTAGCGCTGCTCATCACTTTGTCGATCAACACGATTGGGTCATGGGATCAACTCAAAAGTTTGTTGTCCGCATCTGCGACAAGCGATACTTCTCCGGAGAAATCCGATGGTTCCAGTCAAACGGCTAAAGTGCTTCCTGCGCCTCCTGATTCAGTCAAACCAGGAATTGCCAATGCCAAGCCATCAACTGTTCAGGAACGCAAAAACGAGCCGACCGAATCGGTGACACCATCGAACCCAAGTGAGCAGCCTTCGAATAATGACGAAACCTCTTCCAAGCCAGTGTCGACTCCGGACGTTACCGGAACCAATGGAGTGAAGCCATTCGCAGTTCAGTGGATGCCCGAAACGCGTGAAGCGAAAGAGTCGGTCCTGTTCTGGGTGAATCCAAAGCAACCAGGTAATCCAGTGCTATGTGCCGTCAATGAACGAATAGAATCGGGAATGCGTTTGTTGGTTCCGCCAGCCTATCGCACACAAGTGCGTTTCGCTCCTGGAATTCGTTGGACCGTTTGTGGACCTACCGACCTTCAAATCCTGGAGCCACAATCAAAGATCGCGAGGATCGCTCTCAAACGTGGGCGAGCTTTCCTTGAGGGGACCGAAGATGCAAATGCGATGGAAATCGCGCTCGATGATGTGAGGTCTGTCCGCATCGAGTTAGCGCAACCGACATCGACTGCGGGTATTGAGCTACGATATTTTACGACTCCAGGTCAATCCATTGGCGAGCCGGCAAGTACATCCTCGGTTTTCCAGGTGATGGCGCTGGAGAACGAGTTACGTTGCCAAATCTTAGTTCGAGGAGTTCCTGAAGGTGCTCCCATTCCTGTTCCGTTTGGAAGTGTTCTTGGATGGGTTGAGGGGAATCCTCCTTCGCTTTATCCAATGCCATTTGTTCCTACTTGGATTCAGAATACTTCACCTCGGCCGATCGATGCCATCGCCGCTCGAGATCTTTATATGAGTCTTGGGAGTATTGCTCCCGAATCGATCGTTGCGGAATTGCAGAAGCTATCGAAAAGTAGGCGTCCTGAAACGGCTGCGATGGCGGTGCGAACCCTTTGCTTGTTAGGGGACTACAAGGCTTTTGTGGCTCCGGAAAACGTCCTCGCGATCCCTCAGCTTCGCGCTCATTGGGATGTCATGCTGGAAGACGCGGTTGCATCGCTTCAATCGGATCGATCGCGGTTGGCTAGTTTTCGGGAAGGTTGGGATCGTACCTACGGTGATAAGAGTGAGTATTATTGGAGTCTGTTGTTTGGACTATCGCAAGAACAATTGGCTAGTGGCTCTGACAAACTATTGGTGGAGTCGCTTGCAAGCGCGAATTTAGAGCATCGTGTATTAGGACTGCGAGCTCTCAAGCAAATCGTTGAGAGCGACATGGAGTATTTGGCAGATCGTCCTAGTCCCGAATCGATGCAAGCCATTCGAAAAATGTTAGCGGCGAACAAGATTCGGTACCGAACGCTACCGACTCCACTGCCAGAATCGTCCAAGCTGCCTGTTCCCAATGGAAGTCCCCAGTGACGATAACGCTATGCACGAGATTTACTTGTGCACTGCATGTTTAGGGAATCATACTTGGAACAACATACGCTTGAGTCATCACGAGCAAACCGACCAGGCATGCGAGTGTTAGGCTGTGTAAGAAAACATACCGCAAAATAACGCCCGCATGCACATGTTCACCCGTGGCTACATTGGCCACCACGATCGATTGCGCATCGATCATCTTTCCCATCACGCCTCCGGAACTATTCGATGCCGTGGCCAAGATCGGAGATATCCCAAGTTGATTGGCCGTAATTTGTTGGAGGTTGCCAAAAAGAATATTGGAGGAGGTGTCGCTTCCCGTTAGAGCTACTCCCAGCCATCCTAGCAACGGTGAAAAGAAAGGGAAAAACCATCCCGTCTTTGCAAAGGCCAAGCCCATGGCGGCATCGAGCCCACTCAATCGCGTCGTGTATCCCAATGCTAACATGAGAGCGATTGTAAGAAGTGAAAGCGAGGTCTTCTTCAGAGTCTGGCCAAGAAGGCCAAGGATACGCGTCGGTGAAAGTTTAAGGATCAATCCCGATACGATCGATGCCAGGAAGAGCGCTGTGCCGGTTGCCGAAAGCCAATTCACTTTGAACTCGACTTTTTCTGCTTCCGGCTTTTCAACGATGGGGGGCATGCGAACGATTTGTTGATGAAGTCCAGGAATCGGAACCACGAATGTTGTTCGATCGAGTTTCTTTTGAATCGTAGGGATTCCCCATGCACTGATGGCGATTGTCAGTGTCAACCACGGAACGAGTGCCACTCCTATGGCACGCAGTTCGACGGGAGGCCGCGAAGGAGAATCGGCATCTGCTCGCTCACCACCTTCGACACAGGCAAGGGAGCGGTTGAGTGTGGGGACTTTCCAATATCGAAGCAACACCATCAGTGATCCGATCGATGCAAGCGAGGCCGCTATATCGACAAGCCATGGACCGTGATAGTTGCCGATAGCGAACTGCACGAGGTAAGAAGGAGGCTCCTGCGGTAAAACAAGCAGGCCACACGCGAATCATCTCGCCACATCCCGCCATTGCTCCCACTAGCCAAAAGGAATGAGAAGACTGAAGAAGGGTAGTTGCCGACCTACCATCGAGCTCAACTCTTCTACGGGAAGCTGAGTTACTTTGGCGAGCATCAAGACGGGGGTACCAAGTGCTCCGAAGGCAACTGGAGCGGTGTTTCCAATGAGCGCAAGTCCTGCTGCATGAAGTGGCCGAAAGCCAAGTCCCATGAGCATTGCAGCCGAAACAGCGACAGGTGTTCCGAACCCAGCAGCCCCTTCGATGAATGCTCCAAAACTAAAAGCAATCAATAGAACCTGAATCCGAGGATCGGAAGATAGTTGTGAGATGGCTCGCCTGAGTACCTGAAATTGTCCCGTAATCACCGATACTTCGAAGAGTAGGATCGCAGAAAAAACGATCCAGCCAATTGGAAATATTCCATAGGCCGCACCATATAAAGATGCGATCAGGGCTTTGTTCCATGGCATGCCGAAGGGGCCGATGGCAATGAACATGGCCGAAACAAGACCAATCGTCGCCGCCCAATGCGCTCGAATATGAAAGATGCCTAGCGCAATTAGCAATGCAGCGACTGGAAGAGATGCTAGCAGGCCCGAGGCGAGCGTATGCGAAAAGGGATCGTAGAGTTGTTGCCATTCATTCATGAAGAGAGGCCTTGTTCCATTGAGAGAGGAGGAGGTCAATGAAGAGGACGAGGCAAGATTCAATCTCTCTTGCCATACCTGGGTACATGTAGCCTCAACACGAAAACGGTAAGCTTTTGGAAGGGAACTGAGGTACCATGGTAGGTGTTTCAAACGCAGGTTGCAAAGAACAGTCGAAATCATGTTGCTCAAAAAGTGGTCAACTCTATTCGCCTTGCTTCTCGCGAGTTGGGTTGTAATGACATTCACTCACGAACTGGGGCACGTGATCGGAGGGTGGCTTAGTGGCGGCCATTTAGTGTCGTGTGATTTACTTCCTTGGCATGTTCCCTATAGTTTGTTCGACCCCGATCCTCATCCCTTGGTAACCTTGTGGGCTAGTCCATGGATGGGGTGCTTGATTCCAGTGAGCATCGCGCTGACCTTCAAGCATCGGTACTTGACATTCATCGCCGCATTTTGCGTACTTGCGAATGGATCTTAACTTGGCACCGCATGGTGGACCAACGAAGCGTTGCTCGATACGCCACGACTCTTTGCCCATGGTGCATCGAAGTTTTCCGTGCTGGCTTTCGTAATCGTTAGCACCATAGCTGGGTATTTGAGCTTTCGTCGGGCGTGCATCTCCATTCTTTCGCCATCCCAAAAATCAGCGGAAATAGGACAAGCTGCGAGCAAAATCGACTGAAGTAGGGAAACCCGAACATCCTGAGCTAGGTATTCTAGTATCAGTAAATATACTAGTGATCACCTCTCGTTTCGCCGCCGTTTTGTCAACCTCCATAAAGGTGTGACATTGGCTCTGAGCATTTGATGTCGTTGGAACTTTTAAACGGATTACGCATGAATATCAAGCAACGAACCATTGGGTTATTGGGTCTTTTCACTTCCAGGAACGCCGCGCTACCTGCTTGCTTGGGACTCGTGTGCGGAATGATCGTCGGCTGGAGTGACTGCCGCTTGATCGCAGAGGATGCCAAGAAAGGTCCATGGAGTATTGAAGCTCCACCGGGGCCTAGTTACGAACAAAAGATCGATGTCAATGAAGGGACGTGGATGAGCGTCGATGTCAGTCCCGATGGTAAGGAGATCTTGTTCGACTTACTAGGCGACATTTATTCGATGCCAGTGCATGGAAGCAAAGAAGGCGAGGTTCAAGCTAAGAAGCTCACCGAAGGGATTGCATGGGATATGCAACCGCGGTTCAGTCCCGACGGACAATGGATCGCTTTTACCAGTGATCGTTTGGGCAAATCCGAGCGAAGTGGCGACAATCTTTGGTTGATGCGACGCGATGGTACAGACTTGCAGCAAGTCACTAACGAGACATTTCGTTTGGTCAATGGACCAGCATGGTCGCCCGATGGCAACTTCTTGGTTGGGCGAAAGCACTTTACGGGACGGCGATCGCTTGGATCGGGTGAGATGTGGATGTACCACCGAACCGCTATGACTTCCAATGCTGCCGAAGGGATTCAGTTGACGAAGCGTCCCAACGAGCAAAAAGATGTGAACGAACCAGCTTTTTCAAAAGATGGGCGGTATCTGTTCTATTCTCAAGATGCCACTCCAGGGGATCGATTCGATTACGACAAGAATTCACATCAACAGATCTATGTTATCAAACGGTTGGATCTCATTACGGGCGAGACCGAAAACTACGTGACAGGACCAGGTGGCGCATGCCGCCCAACGCCTTCACCAGATGGTAAGTCCCTTGCCTTCGTCCGACGCGTCGGTGCCAAGACGGGTTTGCATCTCTTAGATATGGAGTCTGGCAAGATTCGTTTGGTCTATGATGAACTCGAACGAGACATGCAGGAAGCCTGGGCTATTCACGGTGTCTATCCCGCTTTTGCATGGACCCCTGATGGCAATCACATCGTGGCATGGGCCAAAGGGAAGATCCGTAAGATTGAAGTTGTCTCGGGTGAAGCCGAAGTGATTCCATTTCACGTTCAAGATACGCGATCGATGCGCAAGCCGGTGCGATTCCCGGTTCAAGTTGCCCCTGAGACATTTGATGTCAAGATGCTGCGTTGGGTTCGGACTTCGCCCGATGGAAACCAAGTCGTCTATCAGGCGCTCGGACATATTTATGTCAAAGACCTTCCGGACGGAGTTCCTCGGCGTTTGACGCAACAGTCCGATCATCTCGAGTTCGCGCCGAGCTATTCGAGCGATGGAAAATACATCGTGTATGCAACCTGGAATGACGAGACCTACGGCTCGATTCGAGTCACTTCGGCTCGCGATGCTTCCGCACCGGATTCGTGGAAAGTGACTTCTCAACCTGGACACTATCTCGATCCCGTCTTCTCACCCGATGGGCAATCGATTGTCTATGTGAAGTCGTCCGATGGCTATCTGCGAAGTCCGCTTTGGTCGCGAGAGCCAGGGCTCTATGTGACGCCTGCAAAGGGTGGTGAAGCAATTCGAATCGCTCGTTCTGGAAACACGCCTCAATTCGGTAAAGATACCAAGCGAGTTTATTTCATCGATGGAAGCGGAACGGCGGATGCGGACAACCTCGGTTTGTATTCCATTGATCTTGATGGACAGAACCGCAGGCAACATTTCCAAAGCCAATGGGCAACGGACTATCGTATTTCTCCCGATGGCAATTGGGTTGCATTTATCGAGCGATTTCATGTGTACGTTGCTCCCATGATTGCAGCTGGAAAGTCGATTGACATCGGTCCCAAAACAACTTCGCTTCCGATTGCTCGCGCAAGTAGCGAAGCGGGCGATTGGTGTCACTTTTCAGGTGATAGTCGCAAGCTTCTTTGGACGCTTGGACCAGAGCTTTATTCCGTTTCGCTCGACGAGTGTTTTGCTTATCTGAAATCGGGATCGGATGCCAAAGAGTCGAAGGAGCCCATCAGTAAGATCGAACCAGCCAAGACGGCTATCGGTTTTCAATCGAGTTTCGCAAAGCCAGACACAACCTATGCGTTTGTGGGCGCCAAAGTGCTAACGATGGGACCGCGCGGAGTGATCAAGAATGGCGTGGTTGTTGTGGAAGGCAATCGTATCATTGCAATCGGCGAGAAAGATGAGGTGACTATCCCCGAGCATGCGAAGCGAATCAAAGTGCCGGGTATGGTGTTGATGCCAGGGCTCGTTGATGTGCATGCACACGGCCCGATGGAAAGTGGTGGTTTGATGCCTCAAAAGAATTGGGTGAATTACGTTCGGCTTGCTTTCGGCATCACAACGATCCACGATCCATCCAACGATACGCAATCCACTTTTGCTGCTTCCGAAATGGTGAAAGGTGGCCAGTCAGTAGGACCTAGACTTTATTCGACAGGGACGATTCTCTACGGAGCAGCAGGGAGTTTTAAGGCCGAGATCGATAGCTTGGAAGATGCCAAGTTCCACCTTCGACGGATGAAGGCCGTGGGCGCGTTTAGCGTCAAGAGTTACAACCAGCCTCGGCGCGATCAACGCCAACAGGTGATCGCCGCGGCTCGTGAATTGGAGATGATGGTTGTTCCAGAGGGAGGCTCGACCTTCATGCATAACATGACGATGGTCGTCGATGGACATACCGGGATTGAGCATACGCTTCCGGTACAAACAGCGTACGATGACGTGGTCGATCTTTGGAATGGCAGCGGTGTCGGGTATACGCCTACCTTGTGCGTCGCTTACGGCGGTATTTCCGGTGAGCGATACTGGTATGAAAAGGATGACCTTTGGCTCCATCCACGACTCAACCAATTCCTACCCAAGCAGCTTTTGCATCCTCAGTCACATCGCCGACAAAAGGCACCTTTGGAAGACTATAACCATATTCGAGTAGCCGAAATTGCCAAGATGATTGTCGATCACGATGGCCTGGTGCAGGTTGGCGGACACGGCCAATTGAACGGGATCGATTCGCATTGGGAGTTGTGGAGTTTCGTCCAAGGCGGAATGACTCCGATGCAAGCCTTGGAGTGTGGAACCATTCGGGGTGCGAAGTACCTCGGGCTCGATCGTGACATCGGATCGATTGAAGTTGGAAAGTTGGCGGATATGATTGTCCTCGATCGTGGACGCGATCCTTCCAAAGAGATTCGCGATTCGCAAGAGATCGCCATGGTCATGGCCAACGGAAGGCTTTTCAATGCCCACACCATGGAAGAAATCGGTGGGGCAGAAGAGGCCGCGCCGAAGTTCTACTTCACCGACATGGATCCAGGCATTGGTTACAAGCTTCCACGCGTCAAGTCATGTGACTGTGCGCGTCCAGGTGGTCTTCCTGCATGGATGGTCGAAGAGTAGTCTTACGATTTGAATCGCGATCGTTGAAGCGATTCATCGCGTGCGATGGCCTCGATCCAACGCTGCACCTCTTGTACGTGCGATAAGTGCAAGAGGTGCTCGCCATGGAGGAGGATGGTGGCATCTTCGACACTTGGTACCGGAATGATTCGGTCGAGCCGGCCATGCAATTGATGAACCGCAATCTCTGCGGGAAGATCCGATGGTCCTTTCCATCCGAGCAGGCCATTCACAATGGCTTTGGCCTGCGGAGCGGTGCAACTCGCCAAGCTTTGCTTAACAAGCTCTTTGATTTCAGGTTGCCACGATGGGGCTTCCATGGAAATTCCTAGCCAGCGATTTTGAATCCATCGAAGCAAGAACTTATCTGGAAACCACCTGGCAGCAAGCCATTCCCTTTTTAGCCGAGCTGGAAATAAAGTGGCGCGCCGAATGCCACCGATCACTAACAAGGCACTCGGTTTCTGCGTTTGCTGATGTAACCGTGCCGCCAATTGCCAAGCAATAGGAGAAGAAAAGCCAAAGGCAATGAGCAACTGTGGTGCAGACGCATCCGCTGTTGGCCACCATTCGTTTGCGCATTTCTCTGCGTAGCTCTCCAAAGAATCATTCGATGCCCATGATGGCCAAGCGACCGTCGATGCATGTGGAAAGAGCGCAAAGATGGGAGTAAGCCATCGGTGGTCCACAAATGGATCGTGAAGCAAAAGCATGGAAGGCGATGCGGGCATGAACGACTACGATGAATCGGTGGTGACAACGATCGGAAACGGACTGAGTCTAACGATCTGACGAGCAACTGTCATCGTGGGAACAAATACGAATGCATCTTCAGGCCCGAAGAGCTCCAAATTCAAGTCACCAGCTATCCGCCATTCTTTTTCTTCCTCCCATCTCATCGACGCTGCACGACCATGACTGGATAGTTGAAAGTAGGGGCGATCCCCATCGGCCAACTGCCGATACGATTCGTTCGATCCATACATGCAAGGTCTTCCTCCGTGGCTTTTGATGATCGACTTTCGTAGACCTATTCCATAGGGTTCCCAATCCCATCGGCGTAGATGAGGCCGAAAACGACGATGATGAAGAATTTGGTCCAACGGCAACTCGGAAAAGCAAACAGTTGGCTGTGAACTACGTTTCAGAAAACAGGAAGCTAGCAGTCGACGCATCGACAGAATACGGAGCAGAGTCGACAGAGGTGATGGTTCGAAGATCGCACGTTCTTCCGTGATGAGTCGCTGGTAGAACGCGTCGACTTTTTCATCCACCCATGGACCATGGATGGCGCGTGTGCAATGAACGAGCCACGGCCACTCGTCTCCGTTGGAGTGGATGTGCCACGAAGTAAGATTCGTCAATCGAATACTTGCTGTGGCGATCCCCAATTCGTTTTGCAATTGGGGAGATCGATGATTCAATGACTCTGATAATGCAGGGTCCTGTAACCGCTCCGCTCCGTTCGTCCGCGAGGAGAGGTTCATTGGCATGGGCTTGGGTTTTGGGCATGCTTCAATCGTCTGATAAAACGAATCGTTGCCATTCCAGGATTGCCGCAAGAGAAGGGCGCGTTCGATGCGACCCGATGCACGGACGCTTAGACCATCGACGAACTCGGGTAACCAACAAAGCAATTGATCTGGGATAGGGATACTAGCGGTTTCTTCTGAGTCTTGGTCTGAATTGAATGCCCAAACAAAACATTGCTCGTGAAAACGATCGGTGGAGGTTTGCAGCAAGCGAATCTTGGCATCAAGCCATTTTTCCAATGGAACCTTGTGATTGGAAACATGAATTGCTACGGTGCGAACTCCATGATGGCGGGCTCTGGCAAGCAGAACTTCATAGGTGGGAACATTGCGGCAGATCAGAAGCGTATGCCCTTTCGCTCGCATCGTGTTAAGTCTCTCGTCCACACATTGAATCCACTGGCGAAGTAAATAGAACGACTTAGGTACTTTCGAACTCACGATCGAATGAAGAGTGACATTCCACGGTGGAGGGTTCGGGCGAAGGATCGTGAGGCTCGAAGGTAGGTGTGCATTGCAAGCTAAGTCGCCTGGCCATCCTTCCTCAAGGACCCAGCCCAAAGTATCGAGAACCTGCCAACGTCTATTCCAGCTAGCGCTAGCTATCGAACCGCATTTGAACGTATGCATGGGAAAGCTCCTGTCGTCTGAGTGCGTGCTTTCGTGCAGGGGCAACGTTGCTGCAATCGTTCGTCCTTGCTGATCGTTTGTCAACCTTTTCTGAAGATTCGTGGGGACAGTCCCCATGCCGATCGCGATAGCCCGGGGTCAGTCCCCGAGGTCGATTTGCTGTCAAACCGACCTGAGCCCAAGAACCATGGGGACAGTCCCCGATGTATGTCCACCCGATATATGTTCACGGGGACAGTCCCCATGGCTTTTGCGAAACGAAGTTACGAATAGAAGCAAATCGTTGTTGGATTGATCGTGGTACGGTCGAGTGTGTGGTAGACGGCAGCTTCGGAAAAGGCAAAATCAATGCTCCTTCGCTTCCTCCTCCTTCCTTGAAAGCGTCTGCGATGACCGTGAAGTTGTCTGCCTTCCCTAAGTGCTATCTAGATGACATTTCCCATGCCAAAACGATGAGCGTGTTCGATTGGATCGAAATGGCGAAGTCGTTGGATGCAGATGGGCTCGAAATGTATGAGGGATTTCTTTGGCAGTTGGATGATGCTTATCTCGATCGAGTGCGAGACGCAATTCATGGTGCGGGATTTGAAATGCCCATGTTGTGCTGCTCGCCTGACTTCACAAACCCGGATCCGGCAGCTCGCAAAAAGGCCATCGAATATCAGATACGAATGATCCAAGTATCATGTCGGCTTGGTGGGCCATCCGTCGTATGTCGCGTGTTAAGTGGTCAACGCTATCCGGAGGTCGAGCGCGAACAGGGTTTGGTTTGGGTTGCCGAGTGCATTGAAGCTTGCCTCGTAGAAGCCCGTCGGATCGGCGTTCGTCTCGGGATAGAAAACCATTACAAAGACGGTCATTGGCGGTATCCCGAATTTGCTCAAAAGATGGATGTCTTTTTGGATCTCTTGGGACGAATACCAGAGCGACAGTTTTTCGGAGTTCAATACGATCCCAGCAACGCCATTGTGGCAGGTGACGATCCCATCGAACTTCTAAGACGAGTAGCGCCCCGCGTCATCAGCATGCATGCTAGCGATCGGTATCTTGAACCAGGGCATACCCTTGAAGAATTGAAGCAGGCCGATGGGACACTTGGTTATGCGCCCTTCCTTAAACATGGCGTAACCGGTAAGGGGCTCAATGATTACGATCGAATCTTCCAACTTTTGGCAGACGTTGGTTATCAAGGTTGGATCAGCATCGAAGACGGAATGAATGGACTCGACGAAATGCAAGAGTCGCTCAAGTTCTTGCGATCCAAAGTTGCCCAGTACTTTCCAAGTTAGGATGCCGAAGACACCTGCGCGCTTTCGTTACCGTAGGTGCTTAGGCCGATTCAAGTTGATCCTGTTCCCCGAGCGGCTTGTAAGTCGCAGCGCCGGGGAACGGCGAAGGCGCTTGGGGCGCAGGGATTTTTCCCGAGAGAACTCGCAAATCGGCACCTAGCCCCAATAGTTTGCCGGCATTTCGAGCGGACATGCGGCAATGCACTAGCACGAAGTCGTCATAGTATTGCTTCGAGAGAATCTCTCCTGCTGTTGTCAGCCATGCGACGGTTTTCCCATCGCTTGGAGAAAGCTTTACCTCAAGCTCGACAAAATCTCGCGATAAAGCATTGGCAATGGCCAAGGACAATGCGGGGAGTCCATCACCACTTTCGCGTAACGATCGAAATAGCATTTGGATAGCGATCGAAGATACGCCCGTTCGTTCTTGTGCCCCAGGTCGATCCGCTTTATTAGAAGCAAAAGGGTATCCTTTTCCTCGATCCCGATTTCCTTGAGGACTTGGTAGACCGCCGAAATCTGATCCAGTACTGCTGCATTGCTTGCATCGGCCACATGTAGCAGCAGGTCTGCCTGACGAGCTTCCTCCAATGTGGCGCGGAAGCTTGCAATCAATCGGTGCGGAAGATCGCGAATAAACCCAACCGTATCGCTGAGTAGTACACTTCCAAACCCGGGAATGTGCCACTTTCGAGTTCGCGTGTCGAGCGTGGCAAAGAGCTTATCGACCGCTTCGACATCGGCGTCGGTCAGGGTGTTCATCAAGGTGCTCTTACCGGCGTTGGTGTAGCCGACCAGCGACACGGTCAAGCTCCCGTCGCGTGATGCAACTTCACGGGCCTTGCGACGTTCCACCTTGGCGAGCTCCAGCTTCAGTTCGTGAATGCGTTTTTCAGCGAGCCGCCGGTCCACTTCCAATTGCTTTTCACCGGGCCCGCGCATACCAACACCCATCGTCTGACGCGAAAGGTGGGTCCACATTCGTTTGAGCCGTGGAAGTGAGTATTCTAACTGCGCCAGCTCCACGGCCAACCGCGATTCATAAGTCCGCGCGTTGGAAGCGAAGATATCGAGAATGAGCTCGGTTCGATCTAAAACCTTGCACTCCAAGATTTTCTCGAGATTGCGCGTTTGCCCTGGATTGAGATCGTTATCGAAGATGACGACATCGGCATCATGCATTTCGACAGCGTGTTTGAGTTCATCCACCTTCCCTTTGCCAAGATAGGTCGCTGGATCGGGATGATCGCGCCGCTGCACGACGCCAGCCATAACCTGTGTTCCTGCAGTCTTAGCGAGACCTGCGAGTTCTTCTAACGGATCTTCCGTCGATAATGAATCGGGAGGAAGCAGACGAGCCAGAATACAACGTTCGCTTTTCAATCCTTCGTTTCGATCGTGCGTATGCAAACCGGCAAATCTCCATAGTGAAGGTGCAAAGGGATCGGCTGAACGTGATCAACCAGTCGGAACCACTGGTTCAATCATCAACCTATTGCAATTATATCCCAACAAGAAGACGGGAGTGGCAAGAAATGGGTTCGCCAATCCCCGAAAAAACAACCAAAACAGCACGAAGACGACTAGCCTTCAACCGAGGCTGCTCGTTTAGCGGATGATGCGTCGGCGAAATGTGGCGCTGAAACAGGAGTTTGGCTAGGTCGCCAATCCACTAGGTGGAGTTCGACGTTCGACATCCCTCGAAAATCATTAATCACGGGGCGGAATGCAATGTCGATGGGGCCGCGGTTTTCCTGCAAGGGCTGAACCCATTCTCCTTGTCCAAAGGCCACGGCTCGCATGACCGCGCCATGTTGTTTGAGACGCACGGAAAGATGCCGGTCATTGCTACCCATGCATTTCGGTGGTTCAGCCAACTCCACTTGAGATGCGCAGATGATGGGCCTAGGATTGCCGTTGCCAAAAGGTGCCATCCGCTCAATGTGGCGAACAGTATCGAGTCGAAGCATGCCGAGTGTGGCTTCCGCATCGATTACTAGTTCGGGAGTTGGGCGCTGCACGCCGATGCTGCTAGCTACGTATTCGCAAAAGGCTTCGCGAAAAGCAGGCAAGTTGTTCTCCTCGATTCGCAATCCCGCGGCCGCCGCGTGCCCGCCGCAAGAAACGAGATAGTCTTGGCAGGCAAGCAAGGCTTGATGCAGATTGAGAAAAGCGGGAGACCGAGCTGAACCGGTGCCGGGCTTTTGTCCCACGTTGTCGAGCGAGATCATGATCACCGGACGGAAGTATTTTTCAGCAAGCCGTCCTGCAACAACACCGATGACACCCGGATGCCAACCTGGAGCCGCCAATACAAAGGCTGGTGACGCTTCCGCATCGTAGTGTTCTTTGATTTGTTTGCCCGCGGCAATCTGAATGCTGCGTTCCAGTGACTCACGATCGGAATTGAGTTTATCGAGATAATGAGCCAACGCTAAGGCGCGATCGGCATCGATGGTCGTGAGGAGTTCAACTGCCAGCTGCGCTTGCCCCAATCTTCCTGCAGCATTCAGTCTTGGTGCCAAAGTGAAGCCAATGTCTTCACTTTCGAGGGCCGCTTTGTCCGAAAGTTTGGTGATCTGAAAAAGGGCTTGAATGCCTGGGCTTGTTGACTCTCGTAACGAACGAAGGCCGTGGCGTACGAGCACCCGATTCTCGTCGATCAAAGGTACAACGTCGGCTACGGTACCAATCGCGGCAAGTCCAATCGCATCGAGCAAATACTTTCGCAATTCAGGTGAAACTTTCTTGGATTGACTTGCCCGTTGGCAAAGTCCCCAAGCAAGCTTGAATGCGACACCTGCACCACATAGGCCATGAAAAGGATAATCGGCATGGGGTAGGGCAGGATGCACGATCGCATCGGCATCCGGTAGACGCTCACCAAATTGATGGTGATCCGTGATAATCAGCTGCATCCCAAGAGACTTGCAAAGTTCGGCCTCTTGAACGGAACCGATGCCGCAGTCGACGGTAACGACGACCTTCTTACCCAGTGAAGCAAGTTTTCGAAGGGCTTCGGAATTCAATCCGTATCCATCTTCAAGTCGATTGGGTATGTGGTATGTCGCGTTGGCTCGCAGCAGACGCAGAACACCCATCAAGATAGAAGTTGCAGTCATGCCATCTGCATCGTAGTCTCCGTAGACGACGATGGGTTGGCCGGCCTGAATCGCATCGTGGAGAAGATCAGCCGCTTTGGTGAGGCCCGGAAGCAATTCCGGATCGCGAAGATCGGTTAGCTTTGGGTCGAGAAACCGATCCAATTCTTGGATGCCTCGACCAATCAGCAATTGCGCTAACACGGGCGCGATAGATGCTCGTTCCGACAGTTCTTGAATCAGGGTGGGATCGGGACAGGGTATTTTCCAGAGCTTCCTCATCCCAATCCGACTCCATCACTCTGAGTTATCCATCGATGTTGGAACCGCGCAAGACAAAAGCCTCAATCAAACCCGAGGGTTTATGAGGCTTCGGCGTTGCTCGAGGATACAGATTGGAACTTCTGTATCCCAGTCATTAGAGCACGGCAGATTCGTTTACTTACGCTTCTCGATGTGAAGCGTTACTTTGCGCAATCGTGGGCAATACTTGTTAAGCTGAAGTTTTTCGCCACCTGGCTTGCGATAAAGGGTGTAGTTGTAATCACCAGTCTCTTGGCAAACCAAGAAAACGGTTTCCTTCTTCTTTTTGCTCTTGGCCATGGTCGTCTTCGATCAATCGAAACAGGTCACAACACGCCGGACCGATTCCAAACGTGAGCCCAGAATTATGCCCAAGGCATCCACCGTACGCTAGTTCACTTTTGAATTTCGGCCCCATTATCCTCACGGGGACTGTCCCCAATGTTCCGTACCGGAAAGCCACGGGGACAGTCCCCGTGTGATCCACGAAACATCATGGCTAGCATTCGTACGGGATTTGCAGGTCACAGTTGCTTTGCAAGCAAATCCGAAGGGACGGCCTATGCGAGGGGTGATAGAGCCAAGGGATTGTCCCCGAGACCCGCGAGACCGATTTCCGGCAGCAGGAAACGAATGTGGTGACTGTCCCCGGGATGGCAAATGCAAATCTGCCAGGCTTGGGACTGTCCCCAATGTTTCGGACCGAATTTTCCGTCCCGGAGAGCCACGGGGACTGTCCCCATGGGATCCACGAAAAATAAAGGCTAGCATTCGTACGGGATATGTAGGTCACGGTTGCTTTGCAAGCAAAGACGAAGGATGGCCTATGCGAGGGGTGATAGAGCCTAGGGACTGTCCCCGAGACCTTCCGGCAGAGAAACGAATGTGGTGACTGTCCCCGGGATGGGAAATGCAATTCTGACATGCTCGGGACTGTCCCCGGGGTGGAATGCGTGGGGACTGTCCCCGATTGGGGTTGGATTGATCTAGGTTTGCGATTGGGATTGTGCTAGTCTCAACGACTTACGGATTCAATTGGCTCGAATTTCACGATTCAAAAGGCGTCAAGGAAGATGCAAGTCACGCGGTTTTTGCCCTTCTTTCTCGTAGTGGCTGGTACTTGCCTGCCGTCACCCTTTGTTCTCGCTCAGCTCCAGTCACCTTCGGGGCAACGAATTGGAAATACGCAAAACCTAGGAAATCCTCAAGGCAACGGTCAGATAGGGGCTCCACAGGGCACTTTGCAAGGAAATTCTCTTTCTGGAAACGCGGCCGGAAGTCAGGCTGGGTTTGGTGCGGCAAACACGGGCAATGTCGGAACACCGGTAAATCCGGGCCAAGGAGCCAACGCTGCCAATCCACCGATCATTCAAGGTCGAGCTCCACTCTCCAAAGAAGCGGAAGCATGGGTCGATCAAGTACTGAATGCCTGGCAAAATTCAACGGCAAGTATTACTCGGTATTCCGCGCAGTACCAACGATGGGAATTCAATCCAGCGGTAACTAGCGGCAATACACCCTCGGCAATCGATTCGGGGGAATTGAGGTTCATGAAGCCCGATAAAGGGATGTTTAAGTCGGAAAAGCACGAGGTGTACGTCGGCAAAGACGGGGCAAACAAGCCTCAGTACAAGCAATTCCCCAACCAATTCGGAGATTGGTGGCTTTGCGACGGGGATTCTATTTTCAAGTTTGTTCGCGATCAAAAGTTGGTCGAACGTTTTCGATTGCCGGACAACATGAAAGGGATTCAAATTGCAGAAAGCCCGTTGCCCTTTGTCTTTGGTATCGAAGCCCAGAAAGTCAAGCAACGTTATTGGATTGAACCGGGCAATGTCCCCAATGGTCCCGATGGTAAGCCTCGCCAGGATATTCTCACGTTGGATGCATATCCAAAACGTGCAGAGGATGCGAGCAACTATCAAAAAGTAACGATCTTTTTGAACCGAGCCAAAGTGCTGCCGGACGGTATCATCGTTTATGATCCTGCTTGGTCACCTACCAATCCGGTTTATCAACAGTTCGAGTTCAGCAAGCACGACGTGAATGCGTCCCTTGCCGACACGATCAAGGAAACATTCATTCAATCCTTCATTCCCAACCCACCGAAGGATTTCAAAATTGTCGAAATGCCATTCTCACCCGGCCCCGAAGTGCCCACCCCAAACAACAATGGGGCTCAACCGATTCAGCCTGGTCAACGTGTAGCTAATCCGGGCAATCCTCAAATTCCGCGTTAGTCGAAGCGTCTCATCGGCGCATCAGACTCACTAATTCCTGTGATTTTTGCGTTGCCTGATTATCCTTGTAGTAGGGAGCGGATACACTTCTAGAGACCTTTTGGTAAAGAAGCAGCGACGCTCTGTTGCAGTGGAAGTCGATGCCTGACGCCCAATCACCCATGCCCTTGTTGGCAGGATTGCGGGGACGCAATGAATTGGAAGTGGATTGCGAATAGCAAAACGATCGTCAGAACGCTTGCCCTATCGCTAGTGGCAAGCCTCGGAGCGATTTCAAATTCCGCTTTGGCACAGGATGTCGTCCCTGTAGCCGATCCTTTGCTTGAAAAATCGGCCTCGTGGAATTGGCCCGATTTGCGATTGATTCAAGAACAGTGGACGAGCTATCTGGATCTTGCCCAAATCCCAACCGAACGAAGGGCCGAAGCCGAAAAAGTTTGGCAATCTCTTCAGCAAGAAGATCGCGGACCTGCGGTCTTGGATCGATTGTTGGAAACGGCATCCATAGTCGATGCTCGCGTTGCAGCGACTCTTCAAAAGCTCAATGAAGTTCGTGGTGGAAAAGAGGCTTTTCAGGCAGTGGATCTCAGTTGGTTTGATTCCAAAGTGCCCGGTTGGCTGCAAGAGAATCTCAAACTTGCTGTGGCGCGATCCTACGCGCAAGCCGCCTACTACGACGAGGCGCTCCATTTGCTCGAACCGCTTAGCGATTCCGCCGTAGTCGATCCATCAACGGCCATGTTCTATCGTGCAGTTTGTTATCACGGTCTCATGAACAAAGAAAAGTGCGTTTCGCAAGTTGATTCTTTGTTGCGCCGAGAGAATGAAATTCCGACTCGATATGTCATCACGGCCAAGCTCATTCAAAGCGATCTTCAATCGTTCGAGCCCGATAGCCTGGATGAGGTAGCACGATTGATGACCGATGTGGAACGCAGGCTCGATCTTGGACGCGCCGGCAAGAAAGTTCGGTCCGAAGAGAAGGATATCGTTGATAAGTTAGATAAGCTGATTGATGAGATTGAAAAACAGATTCAAGAACAACAACAGCAACAAAAGAAGGCAAGTGAGAAAGACTCAAAGCCTAAGAATGGAACCAGCAAGCCGATGGATGATAGCCGCATTGCAGGGGGAAGTGGTCCCGGTGATGTCGATCCTAAGAAGCTTGAGAACAAAGGTAATTGGGGTGATCTTCCGCCGGCTCAACGCCAGGAGTCCTTGCAAAACATCACTCGCGATCTTCCCTCCCACTACCGTGAAGTGATTGAAGCCTATTTCAAGAAGCTTGGAACAGGCGATAAATAGTTGGGTTCGTGTTTCGTCATTGGAGCGAGTGTTCGGGCCCTTGCCGAAGAGGCTCGACTGGCAGGTTGGAAAGTAACAGCCGCCGATCTGTTTATCGATCGTGATTTGCGAGCGATTGCCAACTGCTATCGTCTCGACTGCCTCAGTGACCTTTCAAAAATTCAATCGATCCCCATCGCTTCGCAAGATCGCATCTTTCTCGCTGGAGGGATGGAAAATCATCTCGAAGTCGTAGAGCGGCTCGGCAGCCGAGCAACACTATGGGGACCTTCGTTCGAGAGCCTTCAAGCACTTCGCAGCATCGAACGATGGAAGCAATGGGCCTCTGAGTCAGGTTGTGCTTTTCCGCATTCCATTTCCATCCGAGATGCCTCTTGCCTAGCGGACTTTGATGAGGGGGCGTGGCTGATCAAGAGCATGCGATCGAGCGGCGGGTTTCATGTTCGAGCATTTCGTCAGGCGAAAGGCGAAAAGGCGGACTTGCAAGACGGTGACTTTCTGCAAAGACGAATCAATGGAAAATCATGCTCGGCCGTCATCTTGTTCGGTGAAGAGCAGTGTGCCGTTGCTCAGGTAGCGGAGTCGATTTCAGCAAGCGAGTGGAACGCTCCTTCGGAATTTGCGTATTGCGGCAACATACTTGGTGGATGGTGCAACGACACCAATTCATTACGATCCAAGCTGCAACGTCTCGGACAGCGGATTCAGGCCGATCTCAATCTCACCGAGGGTTGGATTGGAGTCGACTTTATCGTTGACGATGCGAACGAACTCCATCTGCTCGAAATCAATCCACGTTATACCGCTAGTATGGAGCTTGGAAGGATTCAACTGGGAATCCCATGGTGCCCCCATCCAAACACACACAACTCTTTCATGCCAAGCTTCACGCGACAGCCCGATAGTTGTATCGCCAAAGCGATTCTCTACGCACCACAACCGATCTCGATCACGTCCCAGCACACATCAATCATGTGGAGTGAACGAAGAACCACAGCTGGTTCCCAATCCAACTGGATTGCAGATATTCCGACGGAAGGGACAGAGATTGCCGTCGGAATGCCCATTGTTTCGTTATTCACCATTGGACGCGATCAAACGTCGTTGATGAGTGCCCTACACGCCTACCGAGACAAGATCTTGCGAATGCTCGAAATATGAAGGCAATCGAGAGAAGAATGGTATTTCGAAGAAGCACTGCCGCTGTGAATTCTGAAATAGAAGAGCACAGGACAGCAAGACCCTCTGAAACCTGCTAGAACGAGAGTCTTGCTATCCTGGCACGCGATACGACTCCATCGAGATGAGTCAGGCAAAATTGGCAATACAGCTTGAAGCTACTAGTCGACTCTTTTTTCAGCTGCTGCAAGTTTCTGCTTGGACTTGGCCCGATCGGTTAAAAGATCCTTCTTGGCTTTGTTTTCAGACTTGAGTTCTTCGAGCTGTTCCTTTTCAAGCTGAGCTTGCAGCTTGCGTTGTTCCATCAGCTGGCGCTGATACTCTTGCTGTTGCATGATAGCTTGCCGAGTCAAAGCCTGTTGCATGTAATTCAATTGCATTTGCTGCAATGCATATTGTTGTTGCAACGCCGCTAATTGGTAAGGATTAATAGAGTTCTGCGTATAGGGATTGCTCTGCATCGGCATTCCCGACGACCCGGTCCGCTGGGAAGAACCGCCGCCACCGCGCTGACATTGTGAGTAGACTTCTTGCGGTCCAAACGCGAGTACCGTTGCACAGAACGCGCATGCTACCAAGGCCCGATTCATGACAAACTCCCTCCTTACGGCCGATCAAAGGCAATCTCAGATGTTGCCTTTTATCTAAGGACGATTCAAAGAGTGAAATGTCACGCACAGAGATCAAATGGAAGATTTACTCCATCGAACGTGCCCGCGCCATTGCTTCTTCTGCGAGATAAATAAACTGACGATCACCCGTTCCTGCAAACGCTCGCTGATAGGTGACGCTCAATGCAGTGAAGTTGAAGGAATCGGTTGGCTCGAGCTCGCACGCCTTAAGGCTATGTTGAATGGCTTCGGCATGACGACCCAATTGAGTCAATAATCTTCCCAAAGTGAGGTGGGAGAGAATATGACTTGGGTCGATCTGAAGCAGATCGAGAAGCATCGCAGCTGCTTCCTCACGTTTGCCTTCATCTTTAAGTTGTTCGGCTTGCTTGAAAAGCGTCTGAACGTCCGACACAGTGGATCCTTTTCACTAAAAGTTCTACTGATAACACGAATTCCGGACCCACGAAAAGGTGAGACCTTTTCACTATCGGGTTCCGTCAAGGTCCTTACGACCGTCAACATTGTAACCATCGATCATTTTCGCACCCAAAGGGGGACCGCAATTCCAACGAGTTTCCTTCGTTTTACTTTGGAACCACCATTTTCCGTGAGCTAGATTTTCTTCACGTAGCCCAAAATCGCGTTTCTTGACTGAGCCTTGATGCAGTTCAAGGGTAGAACCTATGATCGCTTCCAACAATCCAACTCCAGGTCTTCAAACAGCTCTCGACACTTGGTGCGACGACGGCGGTAAATGGCTCGATGATGCCGACCGCATGCTCTCTGAAACACAACGCTTCCTAAGCAATCTCGAAGATCGCGAAGAAATGCTCAACGCGCGTGAAGCATCCTTGACGCGATGGCATTCCAGCCTTGAGAATCGCGAACAGCTTCTGCTTGAACGCGAACGTCTCCTTACCGAAGGGTTACTCGATTTCGAATCGAGTCAACGCAATCCTTCCAATGCAGCTTTGGCGGATATCACCCGCGAACTTAACGAACTTCGCAATTCTCTCACGCAAGCCAATTCGACCAACACTCGCGAAACCAGTGGCGGACGTCATCGTCGTCGATAACTCGGTAGTAGGTGAAGAGTTGAGCGTTGGTGAACCGTAAAGGCTTTCCAAGTCGATCTGTGCATAGGGCGTTGCTTTGTTGCACTCTACGCTTTCTCGTGCATTGGCTCAAGTCGCTTCTTGAGCCATTGGCCCGTTGCATTGTCAGGCGCTTCTGCAAGTTGGCGAGGCGATCCAGCGAAAAGAATATGCCCTCCTGCTGCACCTCCTTCCGGACCCATATCGATAAGCCAGTCGCAGCACTTGAGTAGATCAAGATGGTGCTCGATCACCAAGACGGTATTTCCTCGGTCAACCAGCGATTGAAGTACTTCAATCAGTCTCTTCACATCCGATAAGTGCAACCCAGTCGTCGGCTCATCAAGCACGTACAGTGTCTTGCCCGAATCGCGAGTGGAAAGCTCGGTAGCCAGTTTCAGTCGTTGACATTCTCCACCACTTAATGTCGGTGCCGATTGGCCGAGTTTCAAATAGCCCAATCCGACTTGATCGAGGGCTGCAAGCACGCGATAGATCTTATCGATGTTCTCAATTAGCTTGCCTCTTGTATCTCCATGTCCAAACAATCGGCTATGTTTTTACCTCGATATCGTACTTGAAGTGTCTGGCGATTAAATCGAGAACCTTGGCATCTTTCGCACGGAACATAGACGTCTGCAAGAAATCCCATATCGACGCGAACCGAACCTTGTCCCAGGCATGTTTCGCATCTTCCCGAACCTGCGTTGAAACTAAATCGTTTCGATTGAAAGCCGCGTTGCTTTGCATCACGAGTCGTCGCGAAGAGTTTGCGCAACTCATCGAACACTTTCGTGTAGGTTGCAGGATTACTCTTGGGGGATCTCCCAATAGGCTTTGGTCGATCAAAATCAAAAGCGATCGATCTGATCGACTCCTTCGATGGCGGCTCCAGGTTGGTTGAACATGCGATCGCTGCATCAAATGATCACGAATAGCAGGAATGAGCGACTCTACAATGAGCGTGCTTTTACTTGCTTCCGCTGACTCCCGATACGCCGACAAACAAGCCTAGCGGAATTTCGGCATCGATGCGTTTGAGATTGCGAGCCTCGGCTCCGCGAATGATGATCTGCTTTTCGCAATCTTGAGGGCGGACGGATGTGGGCCACGGAATCAACTCATTGTTGAGAAGAACCCTTGCCGTCAATGACTTTCCTTGCTGGAGGACGGTCGCCACCGATCCTGTTTCGATCAATTGTCCGCCTCGTACTCCCGCTTGAGGCCCCATTTCAATGATCCAGTCAGACTGTCGCAAGATGTCGTCGTCATGTTCGACGACGACGACGGTATTCCCTTGTTGTTGGAGATTGCGAATAGACCCGATAAGTCGCGCGTTGTCGCGAGGATGTAAGCCTATGCTAGGTTCATCGAGAACGTAACAGGCACCAGTCAACCCCGAACCAATACAGGTTGCCAAGCGAACTCGCTGCAACTCGCCACCGCTGAGGGTATCGGCGGTCCGTGCCAACGAAAGATAATCGACACCAACTTGCTCAAGGAAGTGAATGCGGTTCAATATGGGTGGCATCAACGCATCTGCAACGCGTTGAGTTGGCTCTGGCCAAGCATTGCCCTCCAAATGTTGACGGCATTCCGTGAGCGTACGCTGACTTAATTCTGCAATATTCCATCCACCAATGCGGACACCACGAGCTTCTGGTCGCAATCGAGTGCCGCCACAATCTGGACAGAGTATCTGCGTTTGTTCATCGTTTGCTACCGACTCTTCCTCGTCATCACCTTGAACTTTTTCGTCCTTCAGGATCCCCCTTTGCCTTTGCAGGTCGGACAGGCCCCGTAAGGACTGTTGAAGCTCAATGTTCGAGGTTCTAATTCTTCGTAATTGATGCCACACGATGCGCAAGCGTGTTTTGTTGAAAACAGTTTCTCGGTCCAGGGCAGCGAAGCGGATTCATCATCCTGCGTTCTGTAGGAAATGGTAACGAGTCCTTCGCTCAACCGCACTGCAAGATGAATCGCTTCGCTGAGTCGGTCCGTTCCTTGAGGCCTTAACACGATGCGATCGATAATCGCTTCGATCGAATGGTCTCGCTGGGCATCGAGATTCGGCAGGGCATCGAGATCGTACATCGTGCCATCGATTCTCGTTTTGACGATTCAGAACGACGAAGCGTATTGAAGACAATACCGATGTTGGCCTTTTTGGCCGCGTATCACAGGTGCCATTACGATCAACTTGGTCTCGAATGGGAGCTTTGTGATCGATTCGAGAATCTGCAAAGGCGATTGTTGAACGATTTCAGAGTCGCATCGATAGCATCGAACCTGTCCACATCGCACATAAAGAATGCGAAGATAATCGTAGATTTCGGTAATCGTTCAACGGTGCTTCTTGGATTGGCGGATCGGCGTTGTTGATCGACGCAGATCGTCGGTGGCAACCCGCTAATTTCATCAACATCGGGCCGCGGTAATTGCTGGAGGTATTGTCGAGTTTGCGGCGAGAGACTCTCGATATATTGCCGCTGCCCTTCCGCGAAAAGAGTGTCGATTGCGAGCGAACTTTTGCCGCTGCCACTCCGCCCGTAATCACTGTGATTTACCGCGTGGAATGTCCACGTCGGCCACCATTCGGTTAGCCAGGTTCGAGCACCGCGAATCTGAATGCTTTCCATGATCTTATCGATCTTCCAAACTCTCGAAGACTCGTTTCGTCGAGGTGGTTGTCATGGCATGATTCCGGAGCGATGCGCACTTGCAGCAGTACTTAAGCGAAATGGCGGCGATGGATTCGTTTGAATCCTCGCCGCTCATTCCATCGTTTTCTATCGATTTCGAGATCCAATGTGGATCGTCATTTATCGATCAAAGAATTTGCGAATCGAGTACACCGTAACAGCTCGACCAGCTCGTGCGATCGAAGTGGTAAGCGGAATCTCTTTCGGGCATACCGCCACACAGTTTTGAGCATTGCCACATGCCTGAATGCCACCTGGTTGCGTCAGTGCCTCCAATCGCTCGTTGGCCAAATTCTTGCCGGTTGGATGAGCATTGAAAAGCATGGCTTGGGAAATCGCATGAGCTCCCAAGAATCCCTTGTCGTAGGCGGCATTGCGTCGCGCTTGGAAGGCTTCTTCCGTTTCGCCCGGATTGCGCTGGATCTCGATTTTGACGAATTGCGGGCATGCATCCAAACAGCAACCGCAGCTCATGCATTGGCTCAAGGGATAGTTTTGCTCTTGCAATTCACGGTTGATGCGTGGTCCAGCGCCCATGTCATAATAGCTATCGACAGGAACCCAAGCTTTGACACGTTGCAAGGAACGGAACAATCGCGAACGATCGACCATCAAGTCTCGAATGACGGGAAACTTGGTCATCGGCTGCAGTTCGATTTCATCCGAACGATCTTCGAGCAATCGGTCGACCAGAGCCGAACAGCTTTGCCGCACACGGCCGTTGATGACCATGGTGCACGATCCGCAAACTTCTTCCAAGCATCCACAGTCCCATGTCACAGGGCAGACCTTTTTACCTTCGATGGTCGTGCTTTGTGCGGCAACCTTTTGCAGCACGCTAATCACGTTCATGTCGGGTTCATAGTCGACTTGATGGCGTTCCCAATAGGGAGGTAGCCCTGGACCATCTTGTCGCAGAATGCGGACATTGACCTTCTGAGGACGTCGCTTCGAAGTACCTTCGGAACCTGTTGCGGTCATCTTCGTATATGCCTTCGTTGGGATTGATCGTTAAGTGAATGAATGGAGTGGATCTAAAAACGTCTTATTCTGCTGAAGCCGTCAGTGACTTGGTCTTAACAACTTGCCGACCTTCCGCCCTGGCTTTCGCTTCGCTTCGCTCAATCCATACTTCCTCAATAGCTTCAGCGCCAACCAAACCGTAGAGGCGAGGGCGTGGCTCAATCAGCGATGTATCGACATCTTCATATCGAATCTCTGGATCGCGTCCATTCCACGATGCGACCGACGATTTGAGGAATCGTTTGTTGTTGGCCTCGAATCGATCGCACCATTCTTCGGCTTGCTTGCGTCGAGAAACAGGATCGGTCGCCGTCAAGCTAGGCATGGCATAGTCAGGTTTGAAGTGAGCACCACGGCATTCATCCCGCATCAAGGCACCTTTTAGGATGCACTTGGCAACCGGAACCATGTCCTGCAATGCCTTGGTAAAGATCACATTTTGGTTGGACCACGACCCAAGGTCACTCAGCGAACATCGCGCGACACGATCTTGAAGCTCGGAAACCTTATCGAGCGCTTCTGTTAATGGCTTGTTGTAACGTACCACGGTAGCTGCGCGAGTCATAATATCGCCGAGCTCTTGGTGGATGAGATAAGGATTTTCCGATCCCTTGCAATCCAAAAGTTCTTTGTGACGTTTGGTCTCGCGAGCAACGGCTTGTTCGAACAAAGTCGAACCCATTTCCGCTGCAGGCTTGTGATTCTTCATCCAATTCACGATGCCAGGAGCGACGAACAATCCACTGAAGATGCAGCTCAACAACGAGTTCGCACCCAAGCGGTTCGCACCGTGGTATTGGTAATCGCATTCGCCAATCGCATAGAGGCCTGGGATATTCGTTGATTGATTCTTGGGTGAGCCAGGTAACAATCCACCGTTCGCACTTTTCTCATAGTCGACCCAAAGACCACCCATGGAATAGTGCACTGCAGGGAAAATCTTCATGGGTTCATCGCGTGGATCCACTCCCTGGAACTTCTCGTAGATTTCGAGAATCCCACCCAGCTTGCGATCGAGTTCCGATCGAGCAATGTGTGTGAGATCGAGATAGACGCACATGCGAGAAGGATCGACCGAAAGTCCTTCATTCACGCAGATGTTGAAGATTTCGCGAGTCGCAATATCGCGCGGAACCAAGTTGCCGTACTTCGGAAATCGCTCTTCCAAGAAGTAGTATCGTTCGGAGGCAGGGATGCTCTTCGGATCCCGGCCATCGTTTGGTTTCCGCGGAACCCAGACTCGTCCACCTTCTCCACGTGCCGATTCGCTCATCAAGCGAAGTTTATCCGCACCAGGAATGGCGGTTGGGTGAACTTGAATGAACTCGCCGTTTCCATAATGGACTCCTGCTTGGAAGCAACGACTAGCGGCGGCTTCCGGTACAGAAGACCGACATGGTTGAACGACCATAGATCAAACCGTTACCACCGGTCGCAACGATCACTGCATCGGCCGGGAAACTGCGAATCTGCATCGTCACCATGTCTTGCGCAACGGCTCCAACGCAACGTCCGGAATCATCGAGGATCGGGCCTAGGAAGTCCCAGAACTCGAACTTCTTTACCAGACCTTCCGACTCTCTACGGCGCACTTGCTCATCGAGAGCGTACAACAACTGTTGGCCTGTCGTTGCACCTGCAAACGCGGTTCGTTTGAACAAGGTGCCACCAAAGCGACGTCGATCGATGTAACCTTCAGGCGTTCGGTTGAAGGTCACACCCAGGCGATCCATGAGATCGATCACTTTGGGGGCCCAATAGGACATTTCTTTGACAGGAGGTTGATTCTGAAGGAAGTCACCACCATAGACGGTCTCGTCAAAGTGTTTCCATTCATCGTCACCCAGCTGACGCGTTTGGTCATTAACACTGTTGATGCCACCCTGAGCGCACACGCTGTGTGAACGTTTTACTGGCGTCAAGCTGATCAAATCGACGGGTACCCCGAGTTCTGCCAGCTTCATCGACGCTGCCAGACCGGCCAATCCGCCTCCCACTACAACCACTCGATTGTTTGCCATTTCAATTGATCCCAAACGCGTATCGTTTGTTTATTCTGAACTTGCTTGTTAGTGACATTGATTGAACTGCAGCCGACCCTAATCGTTCACAGGAAAGCGATTTAGGGAACTTCGCGAACAGGTGGGGCTGGTTCGGATTCCGGTACGTGGGTCCGCTTTTCCTCGTTGGGCTTCATCTCGCCCGTATCGACCTTATGGTGGTACATGCGATCTTCGGTGATCTTGGCTTCATTGGGATCGACCGTTTTCGCTCCGTAGAGAGCGCTCAGCCCGACGATGCCGAGCAACACACCAAAGACGACACAGGCAGTCGTGGCTCGTTTTTGAGCGGCCGGACTGACCCAGATTCCCCAAGTAATACCCGCCGTCCAGATTCCATTGGCCAAGTGATAGACGCACGAAATCACACCCGCTGCGTAAAAGATAGGCCAGACCACGCCTTGAAGAGCGATCGCGAGTGTGCTCCCCGCGTTATAGGGCTTGAACTGCGCCATGCCCAAAGGCTTGGCCACGCTTTCCAACCAAAATTCCGTATGGAACCAACCGTGCAAATGGAATACGTGCACAAAGATAAACACGAAAGCGATCATGCCCGTCCAGCGTTGTAAGGAATACCGACGATTCCCTGCCAGTCGATAAGTCGACGTGTTGGGATGGCCACTCAAAGCAATCCAAACGCCCACCACGGCATGGAAGATCAATGGCAAGAAAATGAACGCCCACTCAACGACGGGAAGCGCCGCTCCCAAGCTATGAATGGTCATCACGTTTGCCTGAAAAGCCCCTACGCCATTGAGAATGCTGGCGTTGGTTAGCAAGTGGACAACCATGTAGGCTCCCACAGGCACGATTCCGCTTAGCGAATGTAGTCGGCGGATCAAGAAATCGTTGCGAAGGAGAACGCCGCTGAGGGAGGCCCCTGAGGACTGCGAACTCATATCCAAGTTGTTTCTTTCAGAGATTGGGGGAGAAAATAGGAAGCGGATGAGCCACCTGATCAGAGGGAGCCTGGGAGGCGGATTGGGATCCAACAAGTTGGTGTAGGGACCGCGTCACGGAATTTTCCCACATTTCGGTCTGGCTAAAGATAGAATAGCTATCCTGGGTTTCTCGACAATGCCGCTATCGATGAATCTTGTCGGCAAGTTCCACCCAATTGTTACGATCATAACCAGCCAGGTCGACTCAAACGACCCATTTTAGCAGCAATTCGTTGACACTGCGAAGTTTAGCTAACTATACTGAACCTCCGTGTTGTATGTTTGGATTGGAGAATGGGTCTATTCCTCTTGGCCTAATGAACTACTCCTTCCCAGCTTATCAACCCGGGTCGGACCCGCGTATGCTCTTCGTTTTTCTGTTCGCTCAGCTCTAGTTGCACGTTATGCGTGCACGGTTTCCACGAGAGGTTGTGACCTATGACGCTCCTAGGCAAGGTCTTCACTGCCCTGATTTTGGTCCTTAGCGTAGCATTCTTCACCGTGGCCATGTTGGTAAACGCCACGCACAATAAGTGGAGAGATGCGGTCATGGACTCGAAGAATGGATACAAGGTCCAGATCGATCGCTTGAAGTCGGGCAATCAACAGTTGAAAGATCAGCTAGCCCGCGTTCAACAAGAAATCGCTTTAGAGCAGGGGGCTCGCCGAGCAACCTTGGCGGCCTTGCAAACTCAGTATCAGCAGGTGTTTACCGAAAAGGAACGTTTGACAGCGGAATTGACACAGTTGCAAGCTCAACACCCAAATGAATCAAACGTTGAATCAAACGCAAACCGAGTTGAAGCGAGTCACCGACTCCAACGAGAAGATCATTGGACAATTGAATGCTACTATCGCTGATCGAAATACCAATCAGCGAAAGGTTGGAAAGCTAACCGATGAAGTCAATGAGAAGACCGTTCTAACTGGATACGCTCGAAAAGCGAATCAAAGATCTGACAGACAGCTTTACGCTTGCCGAAGCTCGTCTGATCACGCTCAGAATATTCGGTGAATGCTGGCATCAAGGTAAGTACCAAGGAGGCTTGCCTAACGATCTCCGCGGAGAAGTCTTGGCTGTTGGAAACAAAGGCATGGTTGAGATTTCGCTTGGTCGCGATGATGGCGTAAGCCAAGGCGACCAATTGGAAGTTTATCGTGGAAGCCAATACTTAGGTCGAATCGAGGTGTCTCGTACCGAAGATGATAAGGCGATCGGAAGCATCGTCCCTGGATTTCGCAAGGGAGCGATTCAACAAGGTGACAAAGTTACCTCGCGGACTAGTCGCTGCAGTTAGGGTCAGCATCACGTTAACATTGAACATTATTCTCTACGGAAATATCGATGGGTTCAGGAAATATTCCACGCCAGCCACTATCCGTTTACAGCGTCATGCTGATCATTTCGATGCTATTGATGTTGGCGGCTTGCATCCTATTGTCGATTGAAGCGGCATGGTACGGCTCACCTTGGGAGCCGACAGGTATTCCGAATGCGATGAACGTCGGCCCGGGTGTCAAAACGTCGTTGGAGACTTTTCGAGCCGGTTAACATTGTTTGCTTGAATTCAAATGGAATCCGAAGTCGTTGCAACGGCTTCGGATTTTATCGAATGTTCGCAAGAATCGGACTAAAGCGGTGAGCTGGGCGATCGTGGACCCAGAGGGGGCCCCTGATCCCGACAAGGTAGTTCGGCAAGTAAAAAGCTTCCCAAAGGAAAAAGCCTTTTCGTGGATCTTTTTCCTTATCCACCTCCTCGGTGGAATGCACCCATAGCTCAACTGGATAGAGCATCGGTCTACGGAACCGGAAGGTTACATGTTCGAATCATGTTGGGTGTACTTTGCTCTTTAAAGCGGCAATTCTTGCCGCGATTGGTAAAGAATCAATCTCCAAATCTCTGTTGGTGGTTAGTTGGGACCCCGTCCCAGCAAGGCTCCCCTCGGCTTGCACGGTACATTCGTGTTTCTTTTGCCGTAAAGGATCTTTCTGTAGCTGTGAGTCCGAAACCCTGGTATCACGAAAATCGGGATGAGACGCCTGACCAACATTGATCGCACGTGTTGTCACATTTCGGTCAGGGCAAGAAGAAGGACCTGAGCACGTACTTCCAACCGATACATCTCAAGGGATTTTCCTACCGAAACCTTCGGGCGAATTCGCCAGTGGCGAACCTTCTGGGAGACGAGCCAATTTGGCCACAAGTGTGGCCAATACCACCGAACAGGGGCTGAAACCTTTCCGGCGACCCAATCACTACTAGTGCAGATTCCGTGGGGGCACAATTCGATCATTCTTGAAATGCTAAGAGACCCGCTTGACGCCCTGTTCTATGTTCAAAAGACGATCGAAACAACTGGTCGCGAGCGGTCCTGCGCACCAAATCGAAAGCGGCCTGCATCTAGTGCGCGAAGGCCAGTTTCATCAACAACGTTGCAGCCACCTTGCCAATGCCCGAGCGATCTAGCCAAGCAACTACTTCGTGACCTCGTAAATACTTCGACTTTCTGACACTACCGAACGTCATAGCGAACGGCGTGACCCAGAGGATGGGCTCTAACCGGACTACCTTGCCAAATTCCTGAGCTAGGAGCAGGCTTTGCGTACGTCGGCAGGCAATACCACATCGCGGGTGGACGAGGAAGATTACTTCATCGATCTGTTGTTCTATCATCTGCGGCTGCACCATTGCCATGTTGTGGTCGAATTAAAAGTCGAAAAGTTCAAGCCCGGAGCACGCAGGCAAGTTGACCTTTATGTTTCCGCTGTCGACAGCCAGGTAATGAACGCTTGTTGATGGTCCAACGCTCGGCATTCTCATCTTGCAAATCCAAGAGCTGACATTATTGTCGAATACCGCGGCAAGGACGTGAATAAGCCAATCGGTGTGAGCGAGTATTAGATCACGGAGAACTTGCCTGAACAGTTGAAATCATCGCTGCCGACTATTGAGCAGATTGAGGCCGAATCCAGAAGGTTTTGACGAAGAGTAAAAGGCAAAAATTCATCTTAGGGAAGTTATTTCGGTAGCGTGTTGACGAGGCTCCCTCGCTACCAAACCAGCATGCCTGAATCTTCGGGAGTGCTGTAAACTTGCCGACGACATTCAAGGTTCGTGATAAGCTCCAAACCGAAGAGTAACGATGCTAGAGTAAAAGACTTTTCAGGGTTTGATGATACCAGGACGAATCGCCCGAAAAGCCGATACATTCTGAGGGCGAAAGGTGAACGCGGAGCAACTCACCGAATCTACGAACCAGCAACCGACCGACCCGCGGAAGCGCGCAATGCCGCTTTTTTATTGGGTGTTTGCTAACGATTTCCAAATCTTTACAAGATTGTTTCGGAGATTTTGTCGCAGAGAAATATCCACCGAACTGGTAAGCACGTAGCGAGTAACATTCATCATAGGCCTTTGGTATGGGTTTCGAGGCCTTCTACAATCGTCACTGAATGAGCCCGGAATTGGCTCGGCTCCTTCTGTTAGACTTCGTCTTCACGGCAATCAGAACGGATAAAACATCGAAACCGAAAGGATGGATTCATGCGAGGAACGAGTTGGGTGTTTCTGCCCATCGGTTGGGTAAGTCTTCTCGTTGGGGCATTCTTGGGCGTTCCCATGGTCTCGAGCATGGCGAAGGATCGCGACCTGTTTGAATTCCTCCCTTTTGATGCGCAAGTGGTGATTGAAGTCGATCTCCAAAATGTCAGCGGCTTTAAGCTCTGGCTAGCTGCTACGGATGAACAGAAGATGGTCCATTCCACATGGAAAAGTCTTCAAGAGTCCTACCTCGAAGGGATCAACAACAGCGAGAACTGTCGCGAAAGTGTTGTATCTTTATTGCGAATGTCAAGTTACCATCGATTGGTGATGGCCCTGTGTGGGGCTCGCTGTAAATTCGGAATCAACCGGAAAGAAGTTGCCCGAGGAATAGCAGCTGCTCTGAGTTTGGCCTGGCGAACTCAAGGACGTAGCTTTGCCGAATGGTCTCTTTGCTGTGGAGTTAGCGGATCAGGCATGGCCTTGCTCGGCGTGATTGAGAATGATGTGCCTTCATCGTCTATCGGGTGCCTCGCGTTTGGGCAACTCAATTTCCCGATGAATTCGCGAAGCTTCTGTCGGTAGAGGAATGAGGCTTCGTCGTTTCAAACGTTTTGGAAAAGTTTCATCACGGCAACTCGAAGGCCTGAAGAGAATTCATTAGTACGCTATTCTGCATACCGTGCTTCGAAATAGCGACATGTATTTGGAAGCTAACCCTAATTTGCCCGGCGACTGGTTCCTGTTTGTCGCTGAGGTCTTCGATCCTCTCCAAGCATGTGCAATTGATATGCAATGGAGTCTTGAGCAAGGTTTGGAATGGAACGCGGTTTTAAGTCACAAAAAGTCTCCCGCAGACGGCAACAATCACAAAGTCCATTCGGAGGAGTACGCTCAAGACCGAGTCGCATTTGCGGATCGCCTTGAGGCGTTGCGAAGTACGATTCCAGATGGTCGTTTCATGTATAAAGCCAAGTGGAGTTGGCAACAAGCTTGTAACTCAATCGGTCAGCAATTCATCTGATTGAAGCATTCTCGAGCACTTTGGGAGACTACTTCCACCACGGTGAATTGAGTGATCGAACGGAGGCCCAAGTGTGCGTCGACTTGATGCAAGAAAGCGTCCTGGGGCTTATGGTCAGCCCTGTAAACGCAATCCCCAACATTGATCCGGAATCTGGGAAGTTCAATCGGATGGTCTTCGTTCAGTTCGGATGCGTAGGGCTGCTTTACCTGAAAGGGCCTCGCTTGATCCATTGCATGAATCAGTGAACAGGCACTCCAATCAAATGCTCTTATCGAAGTGGAGAGACCAAGCAACGTTTCTTGCCGGATACTTTTGTGTGTCACGCGAGGTTGACCATCAGAAGGAAGAAACTCCCATTCAAAAATGGAGGACTACCAATCGATTCCTCGTGGACAGTGCTTCAAAGACACTGAAAACGGAGAGAGTGTACCTCGATTTTGTGTTTCAGGTGGAAGAAGAGAAGATCCGAGGAAACATGTCTTTACGTACGATGGAGCAAATGTACCTTCAAGGCGATCCATTGAAACATTGACTGATCTCAATCATTGTGGTGTGGCAGCACATCGCCTTTCCTTCGCATGCCGGTTTCACGATAAAATCGAGCTCGTAAGACGTTCGGGTAATCTTTATTGACTCTTCCTTGAAAGTTCTCTGACTATGCAGCAATTGAAGCCATTTACTACCGTGGGGCCGTTGAAGAAAGCTCTCGACAATGGAGGGCGGTTTTACAATTTTTGGGCGGCTGCTGGTGATGAAGTGGTTACGCGAGGTGAACTCGCCAAAGCTGCCGGTGTCTTTACGGCCGACATCCAAGCATTCATGTATTTGCAAATGAGCAGTCAGGATCTCGGCGAAAAGGATCTGCAATCTGTTTTGAATATGTTGGATGAAAAACTTCGCAAAGACTATGCCAAGAAGAGGCCGCCTTTCGTTCAGCCATCACAAGTGGACTCGGGGTATAAGGCAGGTGATTCGATCATCGTTACAGGGTTTGCACGTGAGATTGGAAAGCAAACTAAACTCGTTGGATTCATCACGGTTCCAGTGATGGTGGGAAAGGTCTTTGTTCCCATCATGATCCCGATTCAGGACATGTATCAAGTGCTCGAGATCTTCGACGATGAGAAGAAGACTAAGCCCTGCGCGATCGTGTGTGCGCCTCAAAAGAAGAACATCGAGCTCGATGGACGTGTCCAAATTGGTGGCGTCCTCAAAAAGACTGAAGCCCAATCGAAAGAGCAACCGCCGACTCATCCCGTCTTCCTGGAAGCGATCTTTTGGATGAAGCGAACGTAGTCGGGAGAGAAGATGCGATTCGAAGTGCATGGAGAACGCCCCAACGGTAGTGCTGGGTACTACCAGGTTGGGATGTTCGCTGTTCCTCATTCACCTCAGCTGGCAAGCCGATTTCCTTTGCGAAGAGTAATCGCCCCGGCAATCTCATCGATCACAGCCGACAGCGCATCGTCAAGCAACTCCCAGTTTTGTTTACCTAAGTTGTTCGATGCATTGTTCAGGTGAAGGGTGTCCTTTCCTAGGCCGCCATCGAGAAGGCCCGAGGCACCATCGATACTTCGAGCAACCAGGGTGTCATCCCCTTCACCCATATCCACGTTCAAATGATAGGTTGCATAGACGCTATCGAGCGCTCCGACGTCGGATCCCAAGCCCGCTTTCACTTCGAGGAATCGAGGGACGGTGTTCTGAATACGGAATTGATCGTTCCCTTCCCCTAGATCGACCTTCAATGCATTGTGGATCGTGCTATTGGTGACGGCAAGCGTATCTGCATCATTTCCTGCTTGAAAAGCAACGGGACTCATACTGCGCAAGTTGGAGACGTCGATCGAATCTGCGCCATCGCCAGTGTTGACGATCAAGTAGCTCGACCCCGTCATTCCTACACCGATCATGGTGTCTTGCATTTTGACTGTGTCACTACCGATCCCGGTATTGATCACAAGCGTTCGAAGATTTCCACCTCTGACTTCCACTCGATCGCTGTCTGGCCATTGCCAAGTGACCCCGCCGGTGCTGATTTCAACGTCTTTTGCATTGAGATTAACCAGTTTGACGACGTCGCCGCCATCTTTGAAGTTGACATAGATGGCACCGCTTACGGAATAATCTGCAAACGCTAGTCCGTTGATGCGAGAGGCTCGTGTGTCAGCGGGATTCTGAGATGTGATCCCCGCCACTCGCACTTTACCATTGGTCAGCGAGCTAATCTGAACCGCTTGATCAAAGCCATTCTGGTTGTTGGCAACTTCGTTGATATAGAGGTTGCCTCTGCTTAGAGTTGCCGTGATGTCGGCGGCGAACAATTGACGGGATTCCAGATTTTCAAAAAGCGGTCGTCGAGTACTCATGGGTGTCTCCTCAAGCTTGTTGGTATGGATTCGCAAGGCCACGCCCCGCCAACGATTGGAAGCGTAGAGGCCAATCCGTTGCTACAACAAATTCGAGAAGATCTCCGGTGCATTCGCGGAGTCAATAACGGAGAACCTACCCCATCAACGAGACTTTTCTTCGGCTAATGAGTCGTTTTTCCTTTACTCCTGAAATTCTTGCAAGTGCTATGCGTACGCGAGGAAACGCTCTACCGCAATTGAAAAGGCTCCACGATTCCATAGTGCGTAAGTGTATTTTGCAGCATCGTGGGCCTATGCAGAGGCCTCCCTCTATGATTCAAGACTCGCTTTCGGTTTCACTTGCACTTCTTTAGGCGAGCATTGATTCCAGGGCATGCGAGCCAATAGTGAGGCCATGGGGCAATAACCAGTGACGCCCGCAAATAGCAAGCCACATCCTACAAAAAGAGAAAGCAACATCCAGTTCTTATCAACGGTTGCTGACAGGAGGATTCCAATGATGACCATGGTTCCCGCAACTGTTTGCACCTGTCTTTGGAGAGGAATGGCTTTCTTGCCACGTACGAGTGGATACCCCGCTTTCTCCCAAGCCAACGTCCCACCTTCGACGTCAATCACGTTTTTGAAACCAGCCTCGCGAAGCTTTTGGCAAGCGATCGCGGACCGAGTTCCTCCGCGACAAATGACGTACACAGGCTGGGCTGGATCTCGCTCAAGGAGAAGCTTCTTCGGTTGCATCGATTCAAGTGGCACATTCTTCGCAACACCGACGTGGAAATCGCGAAATTCGGTTGGAATGCGAACGTCGATCAGTTCCACTTGCCCTTGAAGCTTATACAGTTGTTCGACTCCAATCGTGTGCATGGTGCTCTCCCACATCATCCTCTGAAATCAACTCCGCCCGCATTTTGCCGTACTTTTTGCGGCTCATAAGTACAGAGTCGATGCGTTTGGAGAAGTTACAAAATCGGGATGGATTATTGCTAGGTATCGCGGACATACCGTTTCCTGTCCCGCATTGAGCATCAGAAATTCTTTCGAATCGAGGTTCGTTTTTGTAACGAATACATTTCCGCTAGCTCTATACCAAGTAGGAGTCGAATTTCGATGAGCTGCCATTGAGATGGATTGAAACGAGGAGTTGAGAGATGACATGCAATGTTGATAGTGGATGCCGCGTATGTCCAGGGATGTGGCTTGCCGGGGTCTTGATGGTCATCATGCTGGTTCAAACGTGGCTATTGCCCCAGTCAGAGACAAAGGCAACGAATGCGGCAGACGGAGCGACATCTGTTTCAGAGAACGAATCCGCGAACGAGCAAGTTGCAAAGTAATATTTGCTTTGCAACAGGAGTCTAGCTATGCAACTCGATCCGCCCCCATTGTTTTCGGTGGTTTGGGGAATGCTCATTGCATGGGTGAGTGGATTGACCATGCTACATGCTCAAGAGGTGCAACAAGCATTGCCCTCGAAGCAAGAGCCGTCTGGGCATGCGTCGGAGCACGTGCATTCCAGATTCGCGGTTAGTAGTGAATGTGCATTGTGCCACTCCTTTTCGATCCGCGCGACGGCGATGCGTGATTCGAAGAATCGGAACGTTGCGCCCTACGATCTTTGGCAAGGTTCCATGATGGCTCAATCGGCTCGCGATCCCTACTGGAAGGCCGCGGTTTCTGCCGAAATGGTGCACACTCCTCAGCAGAAGTCCCACATCGAAGAAGTGTGTACACGGTGCCATGCTCCTATGGTGGTTGGGCCGCGATCGAGTCCTGACGGAAAGAGCCTAGCGTTTCTGCAGTCAAACTCCGATCCCCATGGACTTGGAGTCGATGGCGTATCTTGTACGGTCTGTCATCAAATCAGCTCGCAAGGGCTTGGCACGGAGTCGTCCTATACAGGAGGCTTTGTGATTGGCGATCAACGCATCCTTTACGGTCCGCATGCGAATCCAGTCACGATGCCAATGCAGCGGCACGTTGCATACACTCCCGCTCAAGGTAAGCACATCCTTGAAAGCGCGTTATGCGCTACTTGTCACAATGTCATCACGGAGAGTTATCGGGCTGATGGAATTGCAACCCAGTTGCACCTCCACGAGCAGGTACCCTACTTTGAATGGCGCAATTCAGAGTTTTCCACCGAAGGCGAGCGAGCTACCTCCAGCGGAAAGACTTGCCAGCAATGCCACGTTCCGACTGTGGATCAAGATGGAAAGTGGATCTCGACTCGGTTAGCTCACAATCCTGGAGGACGGGATTTTCCATTTCTTCAGCCGAGACAGTCGGTTGGACGTCATACCTTTGCAGGTGGGAATGTGTTCATGACAAAGCTCCTCCGAGACAATCGCACTGAACTTGGTATTGCAACGCCCGTTGCCGCATTCGATCGTGTGATCAGCGATTCGATGCAGATGCTCGAACACCAAACCGTGAGGATTTCCCTAAACGCAGACTCTCCGCAACCTGGAGTTGCGTTGGTGCGTGTGCACTTGAAGAACCTAGCGGGACACAAATTTCCAACAGCTTATCCTTCACGCCGCGCTTGGATTCATTTGGAAGTGAAGTCTTCCAACGGGGAGGTCGTTTTCGCTTCGGGAGCTTTTGATTCTCAAGGAAGGATACTCGATACGAGTAATGGATTACCACTAGCATCCGAGTTGGCGGGAGGCCCGATTCAACCTCACGTTGATCGCATCACACGGTCACACCAAGCCATGATTTACGAGACGATCATGGAGGATGAAAAGAACACAGTGACCTTTGCCCTATTGCGTGGAAGTCGATTTCAAAAGGATAATCGATTGCTACCTCGCGGTTGGAAAAGAGATCACGCGGATGCTCAATCGACTCTTCCTTATGGAGTCATGGACGACAAGAACTTCAGGGATGGTGAGGACTCCATCGAATACGAAATGCACCTCCCAGCTGGAAACTATCGAGTGGAAGCGAAGCTTGTTTTTCAATCGCTGTCGAATCGTTATGTCGAAGAGTTGTTTCAACTAGATACTCCCGATATTCGCTCTTTCCGCAAACTCTATGAACAATCGGATCGAACCCCTATCACCCTAAGTCGATCGCAGTCCATGTTCGACGTACGGTAAGCCATAGTTCTCGCGTCGGAATCGACACCTCCGACACCCATCGCCTTAGGATGGGTGGTTGAGCGAAAGTTCGAGGGTTTTGATAAGGATGAATGCCGGTTTGTAGTTGGTAGGATGGGGTGTCCTGGTGGTTTGTGCGGGCGGTGGCGTTATTTTTAGACTAGCAGGGTATAAGTGTCGAAATTGTTGCAATCGGTGCTTGTAGTCCGGATGGATGCCCTCGTGCGCGGGTGGCATATTGCCTCGAGATCCGGGCAAGCAATTGCAGGAAGTTCCGTTCTTTCCTAGAGCCGTTGCACGATATGCCGCCAATTGCTTCCGACACTATTCGCGATCGATTCTCTTCCTACCTGTCGGAAGGTGGCCACGAAATTGCCGAACCCGTGCGGGAAACGATCCTGATTCAAAACGGGTATTACTGTGGCCGCAAATACCAATCCGAAGGTCACACGCTGGTTTGGTTTGTGGAAGAAGACCAGCTAAAGATGTATGGTCCCAACGGCGCACTGATGTGGTCGTGCAAGCCTCATGCATTCCTGAGCAGCTCTCCGAACATTCGAAGAGCCGCCTAGTGTTTGTTGTCACTGCGGCCGATCTCGACCCCTAAACGTCGAGGTTTCGAACTTCAAGAGCGTGCGTTTCGATGAACTTACGTCGGGGTTCGACTTTATCGCCCATCAAGACGCGGAACATTTCATCGGCTGCACCAGCATCTTCCAAGGTAACCTTGATCATCGTTCGATTGCTTGGATCAAGCGTTGTTTCGCGGAGCTCTTCCGCGTTCATTTCACCAAGACCTTTAAAGCGAGTGATCTGAAGTCCCTTTTCACCTGCGGCACGGATGGCAGGCAACAGGCCCCGTAGGTCTTCAAGACCTTCCTCGGACTCTTCGCGAACCAGGCGGAATCGTGAATCGGTAGCGCCGGTTCGCTCCTTGGGAATCAAGTGAACGACTCCATATCCCATTGCAGCCAATTCTTTGAGGCCGGTGTTGATCGTACGAACTTCGTAAAGTTCGACGATGTGGGGAGCTGTGCTTGCAGGCAACTCCGTTTTTGCATCCTTGCTTTCCGTTGGCTCTGGTTCTTTTGCATCGAGCACTAAGCCGCGAGCGGCGATGAACTCATCGAGTTTATCGCGGGTTATGAACCAAGCATCTTCATTGGCGAAAGTAAGGTGGAACACGGGCATGCGAAGCGATTCGGCATCCATGCGTTCGGCATGAGTGCGAAGGCTAATACCGCGACGTTCGAGTGTAAGAATGGCATCTTCCATGGCCGCCAAGATGTCGCAGAGCTTTCGCATTTCGGGACCATCGACGCGGCGGCCCGTATCATCGATGAAGCAACTATTATGGAGGCCGTTCTCCAAGAGTTGGCTCTTCATCGTTTCTTCGGTCTGAACGTAGTACTTTTCTTTCTTTCCACGCACCACGCGATAGAGAGGTGGTTGTGCAACATAGACGTGACCACCTGCAACCAACTGATACATTTGACGGTAGAAGAAGCACAAAAGCAGAGTGCGAATGTGTGAACCGTCCACGTCGGCGTCGGTCATGATAATGACGCGGTTGTAACGACGTTTGGCGATATCTTGGTCGGATCCAATTCCACTTCCGATGGCTTGGATCATGCTTTGTACTTCTTCGTTGGCCAAGACTTTATCATCGCGACTCTTATAGGCGTTGATGATCTTACCTCGCAGTGGAAGGATAGCCTGCGTATCGCGGAATCGCCCACCTTCGGCAGAACCACCTGCCGAATCACCTTCCACTAAGTACAGTTCACACTCCTCCATCTTGTTGCTGATGCAATCGCGAAGTTTTCCTGGAAGGCCTCCGCCTCCCAGTGCACTCTTGCGTTGACGAAGAAGGTCTTTCGCCTTCTTGGCTGCTTCGCGAGCTTCGGCAGCGAGAAGGCCTTTCTTGGCCATGATCTTGGCGATCTTGGGATTCTCTTCTAGGTACTTCGCCAAACCTTCGCCAACCACTGTGTTGACGATTCCTTCGACTTCGCTGTTGCCGAGTTTCGTCTTGGTTTGGCCTTCGAACTGAGGATGCCCAACCCGCATGCTGATAACGGCAGCAAGCCCTTCACGGAAGTCGTCGCCGGTGGGTGTCAAATCTTTGAAAAGGTTTTCCTTCTTCCCATAGGCGTTAAGCGTTCGGGTGAGTGCCGAACGAAAGCCGGATACGTGCGTTCCACCTTCGATGGTATGGATATTGTTCACATACGATTGAAGGTTTTCTGTGTACTCCGAAGAATATTGAAAGGCGATGGCATAGCCGATGCCATCTCGCGAGCCTTCGATCAACACCACATCATTGTGCAGTTTTTCACTGGCGCGATTGAGGTGCTCGACAAACTCTACGATACCACGTTCGTAGTAGAACTCGTCCCCTTCTCCGATGCGCTCATCGCGAAATCGAATGCGGACGCCACTGTTGAGAAAGGCAAGTTCCTGAAGTCGTTTGTAAAGGGTATCGAAATTGAATTTGGTATTCGGGAAGATTTGAGAGTCGGGTTTAAACGTTGTCTTGGTGCCACGCTTGGTCGTGGTGCGCACTTGTTTGATTGGACCTGTTGGCACACCGCGTTCATAGCTTTGTGTCCAAACCTTCCCTTCGCGGCTGACTTCGACTTCGCACCATTGGGAAAGGAAGTTGACGACCGTCACACCAACACCGTGCAAACCACCGGACGTTTGATAGGCTTTCTTTTCAAACTTCCCGCCGAATTTGAGGACCGTCATCACACCTTCGAGCGTGCTCACTTCGCGATCCATCATCTCGGAGAGCTGAGGGTGCTTGCTCGTTGGAATACCACGACCATCGTCCTCGACTGTTACCGAACCATCGGAGTTGATGGTGACGGAGACCGTCTTGGCAAATTCTGCCATGGCCTCGTCGATGGAATTGTCCACGACTTCGTAGACGAGGTGGTGAAGCCCTTTGAGCGTCGATGTCGCCAATGTACATCCCCGGACGCTCGCGAACGTGTTCAAGGTCGCTGAGGTGTTTGAGGTCTTCGGCGGAGTAATCACTTCGGTCCAGCCCGAGCTGATCGGATCCTTCTTGGAGTGGCTTGTTCTCGTCGTTCGATCCGTTGTTTTCGGGGGTGTCTGTGCTCATTCTTGAATCTTTGATCCTGAGACCAATCCGTGCATCAAAAGGTCGAAACAGGAGGTCAACCGCCCGAGTTCAGCTCGCAAATTTGAGCCATTCCCGAAGGGGCCTCTTCGGTCCTCCGACCGAGCCCAACATTGTAGCGGATTTCGCAGAAATTGGGGATTCGAACTGGCCCCCAAGATTCGCTTTTGCCCTGCCTTTTTTTTGCTTTCTCGCGAGTCTAGGCGGGTCAGGAAAGGAGCATTTTGGGCTTGCCGCGACTTCCGGGGTTTGAGCTAGAGACAAACCGTCGAAAACGCTATTCTTCCGACCGAGGATGAAGTGGCTCGAACCCAATGGGGAAAGCCTGATTGGGTAGAGGGTACTCCGCGGACTCGTCCCCAAGAACTTGTGAACTGGCATACGCGACACAAAAAGGTAGTGAGATCGAATGGCATCCATCCAGCGAATTTTGGTAACCGGTGGAGCCGGTTTTCTTGGGTCCCATCTTTGTGAGCGTTTGGTGGCCGAAGGGCACGACGTGATCTGCTTGGATAACTTCTTCACAAGCCAAAAATCAAACGTTGTCCATCTTATCGGCAAACCCAACTTTGAACTCATCCGACACGACGTAACCTTGCCCATCTTTCTGGAGGTTGATCAGGTTTATCATTTGGCCTGCCCTGCCGCTCCAGGCCATTACCAGTTCAACCCCATCAAGACGATCAAGACCTCGGTTATGGGGTCTATCAATATGTTAGGGATGGCTAAGCGATGTGGAGCCAAGATCCTTTTGGCGAGCACGAGCGAGATTTATGGCGATCCTCAGGTTCACCCTCAACCCGAATCCTATTGGGGAAACGTCAATACGATCGGTATACGTTCATGTTACGACGAGGGAAAACGCGTCGCGGAAACGCTGTTCATGGATTATTACCGCATGAACAAGGTTCGCATCAAAATCGTCCGTATCTTCAACACCTACGGGCCAAGGATGCATCCATACGATGGGCGAGTCGTCTCCAACTTCATTCGCCAAGCTCTTTGTGGTGAAGACATTACCATTTTTGGTGAGGGCAATCAGACTCGATCCTTCTGCTATCGCGATGATCTCGTGGAAGGTTTTGTGCGAATGATGAATAGCCCTGACGATTTTGTAGGTCCTGTGAATATAGGCAATCCGGGTGAGTTCACGATTCGAGAGCTTGCTGATCTCGTGATGCAAATGACCAACACCAAATCGAAGCTTATCCAAAGGCCGTTGCCTCCCGATGATCCCTCGCGTCGCCGCCCCGATATTCGATTGGCCAAAGAAAAGTTGCAATGGGAACCCAAGATCCCCCTTCGCGATGGACTTCAAAAGACGATCGACTGGTTCCGATCGATCGATATGGACCATTATCGTCCTCCTACCCCAAACTACACCTGATGTGCGATCATCCTTGACGAAGGGCCAGAGGCCAAGCCTTGTGCTCGTGCGATTTGCTTGAGCCACCCGTGAAAGCCTCTGGGGCTCGCAGATCGTTGGGCCAGGAAAACATCTTCAATGGTTGGAACATAGATTTGCGTTTATCCGCATTTGATGGATAAATGATACGAGATGACGAAGCCACGACTTGGGGTTAGCAGTGGGCCTCGTTATACCATCCAGTCATCAAGGCAAAACGCAATGTGCTGATTCGTGGGAACAGACCATCTGTATCTCTAGGCAACGAGTCATGGTACATTGCGGTGGGTACCGGATGACCGGTCATTGAGATAGCGTAGCTCGCAGGATCGCACGATGTCGGCTCGCGAACGCATCAGCAAGTTACCCCTCGGGGTTCCGATTCCCTTTGATATTCAAGGGAACGATGGCACCGTCGTCATTCCTAAAGGAACGATTCTTACCGAACGCGATGTTCAGACCCTCTATGAAAAGGGGGTACTTGGAGAACACGCTAGTTCCAAAGAGAAGATTGCTCAAGGCTCGGACGTTGAGCAGCCTTTGGTTCCAAAGCCGTATTACAGCGGTAATCTCATCCAAAAGCTTCAGCAATCCACCGAGGCTGCGCGTCGTGAGTTGGAGCAAGTAATCAAGAGTGCCTACGGCGACCAAGCGCTACAACTCAATCCCTTGCAGACCATCATTGGGGATGTGATCGACGAGATCACCGAAGATGTTTCAGCAGTCCTATCGCACATTGGTCGTCGACCACGGAGATAGTGTCGTGTTAGTGACGATACGCTTATCAATCGTTGCGTTCAATTGTCTACCCTTTCATCGGTGATTGCCTGTTCGATGGGGATGCCGATCAAAGAGTGCAAATCGGTCGCTCTGGCGGGGATGTTGCATGACATATCGTTGTTTGATGGGATAGCGGATGAATTCAATCGGAAGGCCTCCAAGGTCGATGTCGATCCGCGGAATCGCATCATGATGCACCCTTTACGATCATCCGAAATGCTCTCGGTATCACCCAATGTCCCTACTTTGGTACGGGTCATCGTGACACAGGTGCACGAGCAAATGGATGGCTCGGGGTATCCTCGCAATCTTCGTTCGCATCAACTCAACCCGTTGGCTCGCATCCTCAATTTGGTTGATGCCTATCTGGCAATGCTCGAACCACATTCGATGAGGGTTCCAATTGTTCCGGCGGATGCGTTGGTTTACCTCCTGCACCACACGGTTCAAGGAAAATTCGATAAAGCTTGTATGCAGGCTTTGTTAGCAGTGTCATCGATCTATCCTGTGGGAACGAAGGTGCAACTGGATGATGATCGCGTAGCGACGGTCATGATGAGCAATGAACGCGAGCCGACACGTCCTCTTGTGAGGATCGATCGGCCGCCATTTTCCTTGGTCGATTTGAGTCAAGGTGGACCTCAAGTGAAGGAACCTTATTTTGATTTGAGGGCTCCCAAGAACCGTTTGAAAGCGAGTCAAATCAAACAAGTGCTTTGGATTCACCCACTCCTTAGCTACGGAAAATGAAGGGTTGGGAATATAGGGGAACATCGAGTTTCGTTCATTCGCTATTGCGAATTGGTCGAAGCAAGGTCACGAAGCGATCGCATCGATTTCAAGCGATCGAATTCATCCGAACTCCAATCCTTCCCCTCTCCAGAACAGACGAGATGAAGCCCGGCATCTTCTCTGTCGTGATTGCAAGATTGCGTTTCGATTTCTTCTTCGATGTCTTGGACAATCGTCGACGGTCGGCCTCTTAGCATTTGATGGAAGCGTCCATTGGAGTATCGTTGGACGTCAAATCCTATTGATGCGTTAGAAAGTTGCCCTGTTCGATGCGCCGTCGAGTTGCTCTCTTATTTGAGGACCATTGGGGAGATAGTCTCTCCGTGATGCGAGGAATTCTCCAGTTTGCTCGCCAAGCCACCCAATGGGAGATCCTCGTATGTACGGTCCCTGCGATGGATTCGTTGCGAGCGTGGAACCCACATGGACTGATCGTTCATCACCCTACCACACCATCGATTCCTGAATGGCAACAATTTGAAGGGTGTATAGTCAGTACAAGCCGCTGGAAGCAAGATGATCAAACGAGTCGAGTGACGATCGATGATGTTGCGATTGGGCAAATGGCTGCGCATCACTTTCAGGACTATGGACTCGAACGACTTTATTACGTCGGAGTGGTCGAACGCATGACGATGATGCAACGGAACGGGATGGTCAGAGGAGGAAAGCAGAACTCCATTCCCGTAGAGAGGCTAACATCTCCATGGCATTTGGAACACAGACCGCTGCTCGAGCCCTTGTCCCAAACGATGATGGATTGGTTTCGAAAGCTTTCCAAGCCTGCAGGTATTTTTGTTCGCGACGATTGGCAAGCGGTACAAATGGTTGAACACGCCAAGCAATTGGGGATCCGAGTTCCCGGTGATCTTTACGTTCTAGGGATGGGGAACGTCGAATCGATTTGCGATCTCTCCGATCCTTCCTTGTCGAGCATCCAGCTTCCAATGGAATCTTTGGGAGCCGAGGCGGCTCGGGTGATGGATGCTCTGCTTCATGCAGCACCTTCGGCGCGCTATGAACGACATCTGCCTCCTCAAGGAGTCGCCGTGCGTTGGACCACAACACGAAGCGCCGGTCCCGATCCCATCTTTGATCGAGCTCTACGCTATATCCGCGAACATTACACGACAGGGATCACCATCAAGGATGTAGTACGTAATGTTGGTATCTCGCGATCCACCCTAGAGCGGCGATTCAAAGAGCATTTGGGGATTGTGCCTACCGATGAAATCCTGCGGCTCAAGATCAAGAAAGCTACCGAGTTGCTGACTCGTACCGAGCTGCCGATTCGCGATGTGGCCGAACAATGCGGATTCGGCGATTCACGTACACTCAATCATGCTATGCTGCGAGCCTTTGGAGTGTCAGCGCAGGAGTTTCGAAATCAGACACCTGGTGACGAAGCCCCATAACCTCAAGGGACCGAAGCGAATCGCTCTTCGTCGAATTGGAGATCGCGGATCGATTGAAACTGAACGCTATGCAGTACTTGTTCCAAGGCTGCTTGAACGCGATAGTCATTCGCTCGCAATGCTTCATTCATTCGTTCGATAAGTGGCTCATCGGAAAGTATCACCGAACGACCTAGAGCATAACCCAATAGTTTTCGATTGAATTGACGGAGGAAAGCATCGCGACGAATTGTCGATAGGTATCGCTTCAAGTCGCTCATGTTGTCGATGGCATGCCCATCTTGCAATTTGGTTTTGGTATCGATTGCAAAGCCCTGTGCATCATGTGTTCGCAGCTTTCCAATCGCGTCATATTGTTCCATTGCAAAGCCCAATGGATCCACCTTCTCGTGACAGCGGGCGCAGGCGGGATCGCTGCTATGCCTTTCGATAAGTTGCCGTTCCGTCAACCCGGCAGGAACACCTTCAGGTAGTGTGGGAACATTCTTGGGAGGCCTCGGTAGCTTATCGCCCAGAAGGACTTCCGTAAGCCAGTTTCCGCGAAGGATGGGGCTCGTTCGCGACGCGCCGGATTGTTTGGAGAGAATAGATGCTTGAGTTAGCACTCCACCACGTCCCTGAGTTGTAACGCCACGTACCTTTTGCCATGTGTCCCCGTTTGGACCGGTTATGCCGTAGTGCTTGGCCAACAATGGGTTGAGATAGGTGTAATCGCAATCGAGGACGTCGAGCACCGATTCGTTATCGCGAAACAAATGGAATAGAAACTGAACCGTCTCTTGTTCCATGCTCGCTCGCAATCCAGCAAACTCAGGAAACGCTTGCTCGCTTTTCTCATCATGGCTGGCAAAATCATAGACGTGCAACCATTGGCAACCAAACTCTTTGGCAAAGCGATGCGCTCGAGGATCGGCGAGCATTCGCTGCATTTGCTGGTGCAACACGTCTGGCTTTTGCAGCGTTCCATCTTGAGCACTTTAGCAGCCGGTCATCTGTAAAGAGGACCAAAGCAGGAAACCGTGACGATTGGCGAGCTCTACCGGTTGAACTTTTTGAAAGGCCTTGCCCTCTTTAGGCGTTTCCATTCGATAGAGAAACCCGGGCGATGTAAATACACTTGCCAACGTCAAGCGAAAGGCCGAATCATGATCCAATTCTTGCTTTCGTAGGTTCGAATAAAGCCCATGTAGAGTTTTCTCGATGGGTACTGCATGCCCTCGCATAGCTCGTTTCCCAAAAGCAACGAGCGCATCAAGTTGTCTGGTTTCATCTGCAACCATACGATTCTTAAAGTCGACCACACGTTGTTGGATGGGACCACGCATGGGCTCAGAGGATTTGAGAAGCTCAGAAGCGTCCTGCGTTGCAAATTCTGCAATCTGTTCAGAGGCAGCCGCAAAGAGAATCGGTTCTTGCGCAACATAGAACAGTTCATCCCACAATCGATCGAGTTCGAGGATCTCATGATCATTGAGCATCAAGCGTTTCAGATGATCATCTTCACGATAAAAGAGTGTCAAGGTTACGACTTCATCGACTGGCACGATCATCGTGTAGCAAACGCGCAGGGAAAAGTTCTCTGATTGCAAAACCGCGTTCAGAAGCGATTGATATTTAGCCGATCCGGCTTTGGCAATCAAGGTTCTTGGTGAAGTGCTTGCGGGTTTGTCTCTTGAGAGGCAACAGGCGATTGAATACTTCCATTCGATGCATCGCCGTGGAGTTCGCAAGTGGTGACAAAGGTTGCACTATCGAGTAGTTCTCGCGGCACAAAAAGCTTCAGCTCGGATGGCAGCTGGACGGCGATATCGTTTTTCTGCCAACGAGGAAGCGATCGATGAAGAGCCAAAGCTCTGCGAGGGTAGGCCGATGGACGCAGGTTGAATCGCATCGGTGAAAGATTGCTGCGAGGTATAACGGAAGATTGGACCATGTAGGGATAGAAGATCTCGCGCCAGCTTGTAGTCAGGACTATCCTTCTGTACGGAAAGTTTTCCTTCAAGCAATTCTTGAATGGAGGTAGCTAGCTTCGTTCGTTCGGCGTTGGCTGCGGTTTGCCGTGAACGAGTGACATTACCGGGAATCATCGCAAGGTTTGTGGAATTGGTTGGCTCCGAGAAAAAGTGCCATTGAGCTTGATCCGATTTCGAGCCTGGATGTGGATTGGCTTTTGTGCCGGATCGGCAGAAATCTCATTTGCTAAGTTCCATTCATGCTGACCTGATTGGATAGTCCACTCGACCATCGTTGGGTCGCGCATGCGCGGAACACCATCGCAGGGATGTACTGCCAATACGAACAGGTCACCGACCCGCGCTCCTGCATATTCTCGATGGGGCCAAACTCAACCACCTTTCCACCATGAGCTATTCCCTTCGCAAGAATCGATTTGGTGTTCCCGCGCCGAAGTTCAACGGAATACTCCACTCCATTGCCGCATTCGGGATGAGCATGTTGAAGGTTGCCGGAGATTCTCAGCACCATGGGCGCTTTGCATTCCCAACCGATGGCGATCGATTGCGACGGGGCAGGGTGAACGGCCACGGAATGGGGTTTCATGCGACCTGGAATGCGGACTTCCTGATCGGATTGATTACCAAGGACGCTGAGAGCATCGTTACCGGTCCAGCCTTGAATAAAACCATACCCAGCGACTCCACGAGAAGCGCTGGTCAGTTTGGTTCCCATACTCGGAGAATTCATAGAGGAAAGGCCGAGTGTTTCGCCCCATGCCATCAGTAGAGGGAGAGGTACTTGATGTTTCGTGGCGAGATGGTCCAAGGCATCGCGTTGGGGTGCGTCGAGCCACTCGCTCCAAGCTTCAAGGCAGGCCGTCGTCTTTTGGATGGTTGCATTCTTACCTGACTCGAATGCACTTACGGATCGCTGAAGATCTTTGAGGAGTATGTCAGGATGGCCTGGGATTTGAAATCGAGGTTGCTTCCAGACGGCTATATCCCCTTCGCTCCCATCGCCTCCATCACCTACGATCAATCGCAGTTCGACTTTTTCTTGCATGGGAAGGGAAGCCATTGGGATTCGGAATTCTTTGCTTCCCACGATGGGAGTCGTCGCTTCCATCCAGGTTTGTGGGCCATCTTTTCGCCCCAGGTGCTTTCCGATGTGGCCAATCGAATTAAATTTCCAAAGACTCTTCTGATAGGCTTGGACGAGCTTCACGAGTTCTGCAGCATCGCGAGTTTGCTGCGCATGGAATAGGTTTCGCAGATGTGTCATCGGAATAGATGATTGATCTTTGTCTTGAAGACTACGCGATAGAGTCTCCAAGTATTTGGCATTCAATTGGTTCTGATGAGCCAATTGCACATAATCGATCGATTGATTGCGGTGTTGCAAAAGCGTTTGAAGGTATGCCTCGACCGGCAATCGACCACCGCGGTTGGTTTCGAATTGAATGCCCTGCAGATTGACGCGAGATCCGCCAGTTGAGTCGCTGTATTTTGCGTAAAACGATCGAATCTGATCGAGTATCTCATTCGTCCAATCACGCCGCGAAGTCGATGGAGAGAAACGAAATCCACTGGGAAGCAACACAGCGTGCTGTGCCATTTTCTTGGAAGCGTCGAGATACTTCGATACCAATGCGGGCGACATGGAAAGGGCTTGGGACGCATTCGTAAATCCTTCACCAGCAGCACCATCAACGGGAAATTCCTGAGAAGGAAGCAAGGTCGCTACTTGGGTCAGATCCTGTACCACATAATTGAATTCCGCATTGTTGAGTCGACGAAGTAGGATAGGACCTGGATCTCCATCACGTCTCGCTGCCTCGCGAGCTAGATATTGGCGCATCCATGACGCCAGTTTTTGGCGATCTGGGGCAGGCATCGTCTTGGCATCACGAGGAGGCATCTGTTGAGACTCGAGCATCTCAAGTCCACGCACCCAATGATTGGTGAAGCTGGGAACAGACTTCCACTCTTGAACCAATCCAAAATCTAGTTCCGCCTCAATGCGATCGCCCGAGTGACACTCGAAGCAATACGTCTTCAGCAATGGAAGAACCGATGATGTGTAGTCGCTCTTCGATTTGGCATCATCGATTTGGCATTGAGCAAGGTTTGCGAAAACAGAGAGGCAACCTACGAAGAAAAGCAAAAGGCTTCGATCGTGCATGAGATGGACTCGAGGAAGGTGGCGAGGTAGGCGAGTCCTTCATTATAGCCACAGCGATGCACGATGGGGCGGCGATCCCTTTTCGTCTCACAAGGAGCGGAAATGGGTGGTATGCGTGCGACAGATTAGGGGGCGCGTTTGCGAAGTTTTCTTTGTAGGGATCGGCGATGAATACCAAGTCTTCGCGCCGCTTCCGAAATGTTTCCACTGCAGTCCGATAAGACACGGTGGATATGCTCCCATTCCGCTTGAGCCAAGGTGGGGACCGGAATTTCGGTTTCCTCTGCATCGACTGGTACATCAATGCCACCACGGGCAAATGCATTGAGAATGTCGTCGGCATCTGCGGGCTTGGGAAGGAAGTTGGTGGCACCAAGTCGAATGGCATCGATGGCCGTTGAGATGCTACCGAACTCCGACAAGATCAAGATCTTCACATCTTCGCGAATCTTCTTGGAGTTCCCCGATTAGCGATAGGCCCGACTTGCCTGGCATGCAAATCCAAAACGGCATAGTCCGTTTTTTCCCGTCGATAGACGGCGAGACCTTCGTCACCATCTCCTGCTACACAGACGCGGAAGCCTCGTTCTTCAAAGGCTTGAGCTTTCAACTGATCGCGAAGCACAAAACTGTCATCAACAAGAAGAATGCTGGGTTGTGCTTGAGTAGAAATTCTGACTTCGTCCATCATGGGTTCAATAGATTAGTTCTGTCGCGATTGCGGCCGGAGCAACGATTCATTCAAGTAATATCGTTAGCATACACCGCCCATAGCGGGATTTCTGTAGCTCAAGGGGGGCGGGCAAGAAATTCGCCAACTTTGTCGAATGACGGTTACGATTTCAGGGGAAGCTCGATGGTGCAGGTTGTGCCCTGACCTGCAACACTCTTGTATTGCATCGTCCCCGATAAGCGACTGATGACATTGCGGGATAGGAATACACCCATTCCCATACCGCGTCCCGGTTCCTTCGTGGTAAAGAAGGGTTCACCAATCCGCTGCAATGTGGATTCATCCATGCCATGCCCATGATCTTTGACCTGAATCGTCCATTTTTGAGGTGACGATTCGATGGCAATGTGAACCAGGGTGGAATCGGGGCTAGCATCGAGCGCATTCTGAATGATATTGCGAAGAGCCAATGCGAGGCCTTGCAGAGGAAGAACAGCTGTCGCTTCTCGCGACGTTTTGTCGCAATCAAAAACCACGCGTCGGGTATCGCGAAGTCCTTCGATGATCGCATCGATAAGATTTTCGACCGAGACTGGATCTAGCTGTTCAGCCGCGGCCTCACCTGCGCTGCTTTTCATTCGTGCAAGGATCTCTCTGCATCGATCAAGTTCACTTCGAAGCAGTTCGACATCCCGCTTGATCGACTCGGGTGCATCGATCTTACCGAGATTGCGAGACAACTCTTTCGATACAACGGCGATCGTCGATAGTGGTGTTGCTAACTCGTGGCCTGCTCCTGCTGCGAGCGTCGCCATCGCCTCTAGTCGCTGACCCTTAGCGCGTTGCTTTTCGATTTCGGTGAGTCGGCGTTCGCGACGATTGAGTTCGTCGGTGAGCATCGTTACGAAGTAAGTGACAACGCAGGTACTCGTTGCAAAGGCGATCAAGAAACCCTGTGTTCGTATCGACCAAAAATCAGATTCGTCATGGGGAAGGCTGATCCCTTCTACCGGAATCGAAGTGTAAAGGAGAAAAACGAGGCAAGCGATTGCAGTTGCCGTCATGAGCCAGGCAGAAAACGGACGTAGAATGATGCCGGCAATGGCAATGTTAACAAAGTAGAAGAAGAGAAATGGGTTGTCGAAGCCACCAGAGAAATGCAATAGTCCCGATAGACACAAGAGATCCAGAATCAATGCTCCTGTGACAAACGAAGCAATCCTCGGGGATGCGACATCTTCGATCGACGAGGAGCGTTCGACCGCCAGAACAAATCCCAGGACCATATTGGTAATGGCCGTAATGCCTACAAAGGAGACAATGGGCCACAGGGAGATCGGGAGTTGGACTACGAATATAGCAATTGTGATAGCCAGCAATTGCCCAACGACGGCGACCCACCGAAGTCGCCAAAGCCATCGCGCCGTTTCAAGATTTGGGAAAGGGTGAAGGCCTGGTTTTCCAAGTGGGTTGAGTTCCATGGCGACTAACGAAGGCCTCCGTTGGCGACAACATGATAAAGATCTTTGACTCCTAGGGCTTTGGCGTTCGAGAAGACCTCGCCAGCACGGAATCCAGCGGCAGCACCGGTCGAAATCGCATTGGCCTGAACACGTTCAAAGATGGATTGCTTGTTCTCTGGAAATTGCGTGCGATAACATCGAATTGAATCGAGTTTACGTTCGAGAGTGGTACTAATATCGACGGTAAAGCTATTCTCGACGAAGCCCGGCGGAGGTGTATCGAAACCTAGTCGGAAATAGAGCTGACTTTGGATGGTATGAACGGGAAGATGATCGAAGTGCTCATCCCACTTCGTCAACCGTGAATAGAATACCGCTGCATGCGTGATATGCATGGCTTGTTCATGATCGGGTGACGCTAACGGCGTCCTCTGCCCAAAGCCAATGACAATCCTTGGGCGCAGGATCCGAAATTGCTTTGCAAGAGCGACCCGAGCTTCGAAGCCGTCCATCAATCGTCGGTTAGGAAGTTCGAGAATGATCCTTTTTTGAACCCCAAGAACGCGAGCCGCTTCATGGGCTTCCGCGATTCGAACCTCGGGACCTGGTGAATGAGGAGTGGGTTCACCATCTGTTAGATCGACGATGGCCACGCGATACCCTTGATCCACGAGCAAGGCCAATGTTCCGCCACAAGCGATTTCAACATCGTCAGGGTGCGCCCCAACGACAACCACATCAAAAGGTTGTTCCAACGAAGCGTCCTTCGAATCAAACGGAATAGAATCGACCGTATTCTAATGAGAATCAGACTTCGAATAATCATCGAACTTCGTAAAGATCATTCGGCCAGCGTGCGTCTGCAAGGTACTTGTTACCAAAACGCCTACCGTCTGACCAATGCGATCGCGTCCGCCTTCGACGACAACCATGGTACCATCGTCCAGATAGCCAATTCCTTGGTCATGACCTTCGCCCGGCTTCACTACCCGCACTTGAAATCCTTCACCCGGTAAAAATTGCGGCCGTAGGGATGCAGCGATTTCATTGAGGTTAATCACATCGACGTTATGTAATTTGGCGACTTTGTTGAGATTGAAATCGCCGGTCACCACCTTGCCATCCAACTGTTTGGCGAGAAGAACCAGTTTCATATCCACCGATTGGCCAGCGAATTCCGGTAGTTCGCGATCATAGAGAGAAAAGTCGACTTTCTCATGGGAACGCAAGCGATTCAAAATATCCAGCCCACGGCGACCACGGACCCGACGCAATCGGTCTGAACTATCGGCGATCGCCTGAAGCTCGGCAAGCACAAAGCGAGGCATTACGAGTTGGCTATCCAAGATAGAGGTGTCGGCCAGGTCGGCCAATCGTCCATCGATAATGCTACTCGTATCCAAAATCAAAGGTCGAACACCTTTGAGATCGCGCGAGAATTCTACATAGGGAATGACGAATCGGAAATCGTCTTTCGTCTGGATGAGCAAGCTAATGCAACCATAGCAAAGGACGCAGGTAAGCAGCAAAGTGATGCTTCCTTTTGCCGACCAATCTTGGATCAATGGCGTCAGAGCCAAGCTCATGAGGTAAGCGAGCAGGATTCCAACAAAGAGTCCGAAGTAGATGGCCGATACGATTTCAATCCGTTTGCGAGGGGTGAACACATCGATCGAGATGACGAATAGGGCCATCGCCATCACACCTGCAAAGACCGCGTAGGGTGTCCAATCGGGACCTGATTGAAAACTTCGAACGATCGATGTCGAAACACCGGCGCAAACGCACAAAAAGATGACGCGCAGGATAAGCATCGCCATGTTATTGGGTTTTCGCGACTTGAGAGTGCCCAGGTCGGTGAAGATTTCAGTCTGTGTCGAATCCACGGTCGCGCCTTCTTTTTGGGTGGATGCAAGCACTGGTAGATGCCGGGGAGAGCCTACATGCTTACCGGACTCTCTATTCTACACCTTCCCCGCATCCACTAAAGCGGGTTGGTCGAAGCGGATAGACGGAAATTCGCCTCGGCAGGTTCGACAATCGGAAAAATCCAGCGAATCCAGCCCCTTGGTAAGGCGAAAATCCATTCCGGGGGTTAGAAATCGACCTGTCCGGTGAGGGGAGTTACCCGGTATTCGTGGTCCCGTTTGCGCAGGACCTTGGCCCAAACGATGATATCAGGGGCGTCGGCGGGAGTTTTATTCTTCTCTTCCTTGGCGCTTGGATCGGACCTTTTGATTTCTCCCAGCCTATCCATTCCTTCGATGACTCTTCCGAAGACGCAAAAGTTTCCGTCCATGTGAGGTTGTGGAAGTTGCGTTATATAAAACTGAGCCGAACCTGAATCGACCTCGATTTTTTGGTCCGTTCATCCGACCCCAGCGCGATTCCAACCGAACCACGAAAATGGCGACGAGCGTTTGGATTTCCCATTTCACCGCGGATGGTGAAGCCAGCCGAGCCGGTACCGTCACCACGTTCGCAACCCGCTTGCAAAACGAAATGTTCAAGAACCCGGAAGAAGGATTTGTCATCATAGAATCCGCGTTCCGTCAAATAGACAAAGGCATTCACCGCTAGTGGAGCTTCATTCTCGAACAATTCGAGAACGATTCGTCCCTTCGATGTCATCAGTTCCACACGAGGAAGATCGTCGGCTTGTCGCTCTTTTTCTCGCATTGCCTCTTCGATTTTCCATTTCTCGAAAAGCTCATTTACCAAACCGATGCCGAGGTTCTTTTGCTCATTCGATTGACTCGGATCTTGTTTGATAAATTCGATTGCGAGGTCATAACGGTTTTCTGCTAGCGCGGCTTGGCTAGCAAGGCGAAACAACGAGGGATCTGGATAGTGTTGGTCAATGAGGACTTTTGCGATTTCAGAAAGTCCTTCAAAGCGATCGCCTTCCGATTCATTCTTGAGAAGCAGAAAGAGCATCTCGCCAATCTTGGCATAATTGGCAGGATTGGATTGATACAAGTCGATTGCAGCAGCCATGGTTTCTTGTTTTGCTGCGTAACTCTTGGTGGTAATGTCACTCCAAAGTTGAATGCGGCTCCATCGGCGTTCCCGTAATTGTTCGGTATGGAAGCGAACCATTTCCTGTCGGGCTTCTTTGATGGCGTCGCGAAGGAGTTCGACTTTCTCGCGATATTTCTGAGCGGCAGGGGAGCGATCGTCATCGCTGAGGGTGCCGATATCAGAGGGGAGGGAGAACTTAGTTCCCTTTTGCGTTCCTTGGGAAAGGGCCGAGGATGCCGTGAATGCCAAAACGGCAAGGCTTGAAAGCAGGAGGAGCGTGGACTTGCGGCCTAAAAGGAGGAAATCAGGTCGATAATAGGAGGTGAGAGTTTGTTTTTCGCTCAAAATAGCCCTTTCCTAGCCGGCTTGGTCGCTTACGCTAACGTGAATCACTACGAAAAAGTTTCGAGGCGGTTCGGAAGTGCGTAAAACCTGTTGAGAATCTACAGGCAATTCTAATGCCTTGATCTGAGGAAGCACTAGGGTAATCGGAATGGCAAAGGCGAAGCGGAACGCACAAACCGACGAGCATGAAGAAATGGGCCGCAAGCCAAAGGGCGGCTTTGAGATGACGAAGCTTCGTATCATCGGCGGTAGTATGCGAGGTCGCACGATTCCCTTTCGCGTCGATCCTACAACGCGCCCAATGAAGGATCGAACAAGGGAGGCTCTTTTCAATTTGCTCGGCGGGAAGCTGGATGATTTCGTCGCTGTCGATTTGTTTGCCGGTAGTGGTGTACTGTTACTGGAGGCGATTTCCCGAGGAGCGGTTGGTGGGGTGGGAGTGGAGCTCGATCGGCGAGCTTTTCAGGATCTTCAGAAAACGGTGGAATTGTTGGGTGTTCAAAATGCGAGGTTCGTTCAGGGGGATGCCTTTGCGGTGTCTGAGGTGCTCGATACCCGGTTCGCCGAGCTAAAGGAAACGCCATGGTGCGTGTTTATCTGTCCACCTTATCGGCTTTGGGTCGAGAATCGCGAAGCATGTCAGCGATTGCTTCATTGCGTTTGTGAAAAAGCGCCTGCGGGAAGTTTGGTGGCCGTCGAGTTTGACGAGCCTGCTCCGCTTGAAATGCTATCTACGGATTGGAGCTGGGATGTGCGCACATATCGTCCCGCCGTCCTCGCCATCGGCGACCGTCGCTAGCAAACGCATCTACCGAAATGCTAGCCAAGGCCTCATCAACAATAGGTGCCTTCCACCTATTGTTGACCCCGCCATTCTCTAGCTCCCTCACATGTCGTTTTGGGCTACCTGGGGACAGTCCCCGCGCTGGTGGATCGGGGCAGGCCCTAGTCAGCTTTCTGCATACACGGGGACAGTCCCCATGCTGGTCCGCATCGGCGGCCCGTACATGGGGACTGTCCCCGTGTGGTTCCTGCTCGGCGTATTGCTAGCTTTGCGGCTAGATAATAGGTGCCAGCCACCTATTGTTGACGAGTTGTGGGGGCGAGCAGGTGGGGGAGGATTCTGCCAAGTTTTTCAGAAAAAGACAGCTTTTCTTAAAGGCTGCTGATTGGACACTTGGTTTTTGGAGTTTGTGCCGATGCCTAGTTTTTAGGCAGTCACACGCGTGTGTCTGGATTGGGCATGCGTGCATCTTTTTTGAGCGTAGTGCAGGCAAGTGCTCTAAGTCGTTTGAATGCAAGCGTTTACGGAGATGGGGTTGACTGAATAGCAGCATTGGGGCGTTCTCGTTTCACCTGCGAGCGTCCGGAAGGTGATTTGGCCGGCAAGGTCAGTAACTCAGAGCCCGGATAGCTCGGATCGACAATCAGCAAACTCGGAAGGAAAGCAGTAATGGAGTTCGAAGCCAATCCCAATCACAACAATATGTCCGCCACCACCAGCTATGCACCTGAAGCATCCGCCAAGCCAACCAAGGCTATGATGACTGCTATGGGCGAAAAGTTAGCGGCCGAGCTCGAGGTGTTCGACAAGGTTGCTTGCGAGGTAAAGTCGAAGTTGAATGCTAGCTTACCGGCAGCTGAGCGACGTCGGCAGGTTGTCGCCTCGGCTGCCGAGTTGTTTGGGGTGGCGCCGACTTGGGTTGCCTTTTTCCGTGAAGTGTTTGCTCGCGAAGGGATTATCTCGACCCTTTTCTCGCAGTCCGATCGCAAAGACTATGAACTCTCGGATGAGCATGGCGAAGTGTTGGAGATGTTGACTACATTGCGTTCTCGCGAGTTGCCTGAGAATGATCCGAGCGAATCACAACGCATGATTACGGTCCGCATTCCCAAGTGTGTTCACGACTATATTTGCGATGAGGCCAACGCTTTGGATGTCAGCGTAAACAAGCTATGCATTAGCCGGCTCTTGCAGCGGTCTGATGAACGCATGATCCCTACATCGCAACAAAAGCGTCGTGGTCGCAAGCCAGGATCGCCGACCCCAAGTGCATCGCTGAGCGTTGTCACCAATCATGGGATGAACAATCCTTCGTAGTGAATCGATGTGCCCGTGAATCAATGCCCGAGGGAAATTGGTTTTGCGAGTATCTCCTTGGGCGGTATTTCGCTAGACTTGAAGATCGCGACGAGCTCGGAGAGGATGGCTAGGTGATCGCTGGAGCGTTGATTCGCTCGAGAGGAAAGTCCGGGCTCCATAGGGCAGGGTGGTCGGTAACGCCGACCGGTCGAAAGGCTAGGGATAGTGCCACAGAAAGTAAACCGCCAGGGAGGCTTGCATGCAGGTCTTTCTGGTAAGGGTGAAACGGTGAGGTAAGAGCTCACCAGAGGTCGAGGTGACTCGGCTTGCTAGGTAAACCCCACCCGGAGCAAGATCAAGCAGAATGGCGCAGCTTCGGCTGCCTGGCTCGGCTCGGGCTGGTTGCTATTCGGGTAGATCGCTTGAAGTGCCGAGCAATCGGTGCTCTAGATAAATGATTGCCACAGGGAATTTTCCTTGACAGAACCCGGCTTACAGGCCATCCTCTCGTCGTCCCGCGGTGTGGGGTGAGGCACCTCGAAGGGCATGGTGACAGGTCGATGCCAGGTGGCATTCAGAGGTAGATTTTGTCGTTTCGGATTCGCGAGTTTCAGAATACAGATGTAACGCATTTGGCCGGCGTCTGGCAGCAGCATTACGCGCGAGCTGGGCTGGTATCTTCGTGTCCATCAACGGTATGGGAATGTTGCGTTTTCAGTAAGCCCTACTTCGATCCGGGGCATTTTCTGGTCGCATGTCGAAATGACCAGCCCGTTGGGTTCATCCATATTGCTTTCGGAGCGAATGACGATCGAAGCGATTTGGCAATGGAACATGGTCTCATCAATGCCATGTGTGTTTCGGCAGACGCCGATGAAGACCAAGTGGCGATGGCCCTTTTGGCGGAAGCACAACTCATATTGCTTCGTGTTGGGGTCAAGCAACTGATTGCAACGAGTTCTCCGAATCGATTTGCCTTTTATGTTGGGCTTGGGCCTACGGATGGATTGCTCGGCGTATCGATGCACGATCGTCGTCTGCAGGCGTGGCTTCATGGATTTGGAATGCAGCCCTGGCAAGCGACATCGAGGTGGGAGTTGGATCTTCTCGGATTTCGTCCCCCCATGGATCGAACTCAGATTCAGGTTCGACGGCAATTTCAAGTGAACCGCGTGATCGATGGCTGTGTGTTGGATTGGTGCAGCGCTGTGGCCTACGGGCACGCCGAGCAGCAATACTTCCAGTTGAGTTCGCGAGTGCCTGGAGGAGATCGGCTCGATGTTCTCTACTGGCAGCCTGATCCAACGATCCGCGGTTTGGAAGGGGCTGGCTACTTGATGACTTTAGCCAATGTTCCCCAAGAATCGGAAGGGCGAGATCGATATGTCTTCTTGCTCTCAGAGTCGCTGCGACAGCTGCATTTGGACCGCGTGGATCGGATTCGGACTTATCTATTCAATGACGATACGTCGGCCACCCACGTCTTGCAGAGGTTGGGCTTTCAATGCATCGAACATGGAATGGTGTATCAGAAGAGCCTCGCGGGATAGACGCAATTGAAGCCAAGGATGGAGGATTCAGATGATTTCTAGCGATCCACGGTTCCTGATCGTTCGCTTGAGCGCCATTGGGGATTGCCTTGAAACGCTTCCGGTGGTTCATGCGATCAAAGATGCCTATCCCAAAGCATGGATTGGTTGGATTGTCGATTGCGGAAGCGATCAGTTGCTGCGCAATCAACATGGAATCGACCAAGTCCTTCGCGTCAAGAAAGGGTTCCTGTTTCGATCGTCCGAGCGTCGAGCGCTCCTCCAGCAAATCCGCAATTGGAAGATCGACGTAGCGATCGATCCGCAAGGATTATTTAAGAGCTCGATCCTTACGTGGCTATCGGGCGCAAAAATGCGGATCGGCTTCGATGCCCAAGGATCACGGGAGTGTGCTTGGTGGTTTTATTCGCATCGGGTGCACAGTGAGCATTCCCATTTAGTGGATCGTCAGATCGATTTGTTGCGACCACTGAAGATCGAATCACCTACGATTCGTTTTGATTTCAGTGTGGATCGAGATGCTGATCTGGAGTCGACACGCCTACTTGGATCGCTTGGCTTGATGGATCGCCCCTACTTGGCCATCAACCCGGGGGCAAGTACTTGGTTACGTCGGTGGCCTTCGGAACGATTCAAGGAGGTGGCCGAGCGTGTTTTCGAAGCGGAAGGCATACCTTCGTTGGTGATATGGGGCGGTCGCGAGGAGGAAGGTCTTGCAGATAACATCGTGAATTCATCGCGGCATGGTTGTGCGATTAAAGCTCCGAGTTCCACCTTGCAACAGCTTGCAGGTTGGCTCAAACGGGCTTCGGTCGTTGTGACCGGAGACACGGGGCCAATGCACTTGGCTGTAGCGTTAGGAACACCAGTCGTTGGGATTTTCGGACCTACCCTACCATCGAAGAGCGGCCCCTATGGGCCTGCTCATATTTCTTTGCGCAATGAATCGGAAACGCAGGTCAAAATACTTCGGAAGCAGAAGACGAACGAATCGATTTGTAAGGTAACCGTGGAAGAAGTCGTTGCGGCTTGCTTGCAACAAATCAGGCAATTGCGGGCCGTGCAACAGGCCTCCTGAGGCGCTGGCCCACTTGCGATTGCTTCGATTCGATTTCGAATATAGCGATGGGTTAGTCGATCTCAACGATGGCTTTGATGACTCGCGATTCTGGCTGAAGCCATGTTGGAAACGCCGAAATGACATCGTCGAATGCAGCGTGGTGAGTAATCCAAGGGACGGTGTCGATGATCCCTTGTTCGATCAGTTCGATGATGCGAGGGAAGTCGCGTGAGAGCGCGTTTCGGCTTGCTAGAATGGAAACTTCTCGGCGATGAAGGATGGGAGCGTGGGGTAGCGATATCTCGGATTGAGTAATTCCCACATACACTAACCGTCCACCAAAGGCGCAAAACTCGAGCGCCCGTGCCATGCTTTGGTTGTTACCGGTAGCATCGACAACCACATCGGCAAGTTGATGGTTGGTCATCGTTTCGATTTGTTGCTTGCAGAATTCGAGGTTATCGGGCGTGGCAAGAATGGTGTTATGGATTCCCATTTTGTCTCGCACAAACTGCAAACGTTCAGGACTGATATCCATCACGATGGTTCGCGCTTGTGCGACTTTGGCAAACTCAATGACGGACAAGCCAATGGGGCCTGCGCCGATCACCAATACCGTTTCTTGTTTCTGAGGGTTACCGCGATCGATGGCATGGCATCCAATCGCCAAAGTTTCAACGAGAGCCAATTGTTCCATCGAAAGCTTTGCGGATTTATGGAGCTTGCGCGCAGGCAAAAGGAAGTAACGCGACAATCCGCCATCGCACATCACACCAAGTGTCTTGTGATGCTCGCAGCAATTCGTTAAGCCTCTTCGGCAGGAATAGCACGTTTGGCAATTGAGGTAGGGCTCGACAGCGCAGTGGTCGCCGGGAGCCACATTGGAGACATCTGCACCAACCTCAAGAACCTCAACACCCAATTCATGGCCTGGAATTCTCGGGTAGCTATAGAACGGCATTTTGCCCAGGAATCCGCCGTAATCGGTACCACAGATCCCAACCCGATGGACTCGTACCAATGCTTCACCGGATTGCGGTTGCGAAGGTTCTGGAATTTCGGTGAATTCAAATTGACGAGGAGCTCGAAGGGAAAGGGCTTTCATCGTTTGGTCTGGCTAACAAGAAGGCTGTTGTGAAAAACACGGATCGGGTTAGGCGAGCGATGTGTATTCTTGGAAGAAAATGTAAATGTAGCCAGTCCCCTTACCTCTGAGGATGGTCGACCGGATAGAATTCGACTGATAGGTCAAAGAGCCAATGGGTGTGGAGTTCATTTCACGGAACTGCAAGGACGAACGATTCCCATCAAGCTGCAACGTTTGCAACTTCGCGATCCCATCCCTGACCCGTTCCATACCCATCGATCACTACGGTACAGAAGAGTTTGATAATGATGCATGCAAGGGTTCAAGTCGCGGGGCGAACCGACGTCGGCCGCAAACGCGAAATGAACCAGGATCAATTTCTCATTGCCGATCTCTCCAAAAGCATGTTGGTGCAATCGACTAGCCTGAATCTTGAGCCGCGAACACGGCTCTACGGTTACCCGCAGAGCCGCGTGATGTTGGTTGCTGATGGCATGGGAGGGCATCAAGGTGGGAATCGCGCCAGTGCATTGGCAGTTGACTATGTCGTAAATAAGTTGCTCAATGATGTGCATTGGTTTCATCGCATCGATCGAGACGATGAGAGCGACTTTGTCGAGGCGATGAAGAGCCTCGTGCGGTCTGCGCACGAAACGATCGATCGCGAATCGAAACGGAGTGCATCGCTCAAGGGGATGGGGACAACCCTTACCATGGCCTATGTGGCATGGCCCAAGATGTTTGTGCTCCATGTTGGCGACACGCGATGTTATTTGATTCGCGATGGAGAAATGCGACTTTTGACTCGCGATCACACCATGGCAAGTCAATTGGTTGAGCAAGGGAATTTGGCTCGCAAAGATGTGGAGCGATCGCCTTGGTCCAATGTTTTGTGGAACGCTCTCGGGGGCGGAGGACGCGATGTGGTTCCCGAGTTGTTATCTTCGACGATCGAACCGGGGGATATTCTTGTCCTCTGTAGCGATGGGCTCAATAAACATGTGGATGACGAGGAAATTCAAAACATCGTTGAATTGGAGCAAGATCCGCAAGCCGCGTGTCGTTCCTTGATTGAATTGGCGAACTACCGCGGTGGTTCAGATAATGTGACCGTGATCGTCTCCAAATTTGGCGAACCTGATGTTGGACCGGCAAAAACGATGGTCTCGGCCCAAATCACTCTGGAACGCATTCTGAATGATCTTGAGGGGTATACGCCCGAGGATACAGGAGTCGAGCCTACTCGCGAGTACCATGTTGCGGATACGGATCCGGATAACCCCAAGTAACAGGCACCCCAAGTAACTGGCAAACTCATGTGACGGCTAACTCCAAGGTGACTGGCATGCCAACGAAAGACCGAGGCCCAAGATGGCTCGACCAAATACGATTGCGAACTAAACTGGTAAGTGTTTGAAGAAAAGCTCGTTGGCTCGTTGTGAACGCCAACTTGAAGAGCCTGACGTGAAAGGTGCCGATCGCCCAACCGATTTTCGAATGGTTGTTGTTATGGGCTGGTTCCATCGGGTGGATTGGATTTGAGCGTTTTGCGATAACGAGACCTGGATTGAAAAAAGACTTTACGGTACCAGCCAATCTTCCTTTGCCAGCCCGCAACATCGTGTCGATTTTGCAATCGATGCTACGTCTCTCGCGGCATGAAGTCCTCAAGCTCGTTCATGGTGGGCAGGTCGTTGTCAACGGTCGAGTCCAACTGCATTCCCATGGACATTTGGGCATAGGGGATCATGTTGAAGTGGAGTTCATTCGATCGCCATCGATCGCTACTCCCAAAGCCAAGAAGGGGAAGAGTGAGTCGATCGAGATTCTTTATGAAGACGATGACCTCATGGTCGTCAATAAGCCTTCGAATTTACTTACGGTACCGACACCTTATCGCGAAAGGCATACTCTTCAATCCTATTTGACGAAGCGAATTCAGCGCGAACAACGTACCGGGCAAGCCTATTGCGTTCACCGGTTGGATCGTGGTGTATCCGGGGTGCTCGTATTTGGAAAAACTTTACAAGCTGCGTTGGCACTCAAGAATCAGTTCGCAGCGCGCAAGCCCGCTCGTCGATACATCGCCATCGTGCATGGCAGCGTTGAAGTGGATCAGGGCGAGATTCGTTCCTACCTTGCAACCGACGATCAACTGAATCGTTATTCGGTGCAAGATCCAACGCAGGGTGAACTAGCGATCACACACTTTCGTAAGACCCTAGAACTTGCCCATGCGACGATGGTGCAGGTCCGATTGGAAACCGGGCGACGCAATCAGATCCGTGTGCACATGGCCGATTTAGGGCATCCGATTTTGGGTGATCCGCGATATGGCCGAGATCGCGTGCATCCAGCTTGGAATAGAGATCGACTTGCCCTACATGCCGAGTCTTTGGGATTCTCCCATCCCGTATCCGGCGAGAAGCTCGAATTCAAAACGGATTGGCCGGAAGAGTTTCGGGCATTCAAACGTCGCGCATCCCGTTCGTAGTGAACTTCGCATAACCCGACTATTCCGCCTCCAAATCAGCAATCTCAGCGGCAAGGTGGAATGGGGACTGTAGCTTCGCGATGGATCGGGTACGATGCACTATCTCCTCTTCTAATACGATGTCGGAAAGGAAATCCCTCCATGTCTGATATTCCAGACTATGAAAAGATTGGAAAGTTTTATTTGGGGAAACAGTACGACCTTGGCAATCGACAGGTCGTTGATGAGCTCGTCCTTTACGATTCCAAAGATTTGACCACGCACGCCATGTGTGTCGGGATGACGGGTAGTGGCAAGACCGGATTGTGCTTGGCGTTGTTGGAAGAGGCCGCCATCGATGGAATCCCTGCGATTTGTATCGACCCCAAAGGCGACTTGGGCAATTTGCTTTTGACCTTTCCCGAATTAGCACCTCAGGATTTTCAAGAATGGATTGATCCCAGTGAAGCCACTCGGTTAGACAAGCCCCTAGAAGAACTCGCAAAGGAAACGGCATCGCGATGGCGGGACGGTTTGGCCAAATGGCATCAAGCTCCGGAGCGGATCAAGAAGTTTAAGGATGCGGTGGATATCAGCATCTATACGCCGGGCAGTAAAATCGGATTGCCGCTAACGGTGTTGAAGAGTTTTGATGCTCCACCCGAGTTAGTTCGACAAGATGCGGAAGCGATGCGTGAAAAGGTCTCTGGTGCAGCCTCGGGCCTCCTCACGTTGTTGGGAATGGAAGCAGATCCACTGACGAGTCGCGAGCACATCCTCATTTCGAACATTCTGCATCATGCATGGTCAGAAGGTAAAAACCTTGACCTCGGTGAGTTGATTCGGCAGATCCAAACGCCACCCATTCAACGCGTGGGAGTTGTCGATCTCGAGACTTTTCTGCCCACCGAACAGCGCGTGAAGTTGGCGATGAGCCTCAATAACCTGTTGGCATCGCCTGCCTTTGCGGGTTGGCTCGAAGGTGAGTCGCTCGATATCAAGAAGTTGCTTTATACCGCAGATGGCAAGCCACGATTGAGCATCTTGTCGATTGCGCATCTCAACGACGCCGAGCGGATGTTCTTTGTCACGCTGTTGCTGGGAGAGCTTTTGACATGGATGCGTTCGCAGCCCGGTACGGGTTCGCTGCGAGCTCTCTTTTATATGGATGAGGTATTCGGATATTTTCCACCCTCGGCCAAGCCGCCATCCAAAGAGCCAATGTTGACCTTGCTCAAGCAGGCTCGCGCCTTCGGATTGGGGATCTGTTTAGCAACTCAAAACCCGGTCGACTTGGACTACAAAGGATTGTCCAACATGGGCACTTGGTTCCTTGGAAGACTTCAAACAGCTCGCGATAAAGAGCGTGTACTTGAAGGGTTGGAAGGGGCTGCCATTCAACAAGGGCAGAAGTTCGATCGCGCTGCAATGGAGCAACAGCTTTCGGCATTGGGGAACCGCGTCTTCTTGATGAACAATGTTCATGATGACGGGCCAACATTGTTTCAGTCGCGATGGGCTCTGTCATTCTTGCGAGGACCTCTCTCGCGCGATCAGATACAGAGATTGATGCGAGAAAAGAAAGCAGGACCGGCATCAACCGGCGCAGCAAAACTCGTATCTCCGGTCGAGGTCAAGAGTGGGACACGACCGATCGTTCCAGCGGACGTCGTGGAAAAGTTCTTGATTCCTACCAAAGTCATGCGGTCTACTGGCAAGATCGTTTATCGTCCAGCGATCTTAGCGCAGGCCAGCGTTCATTATGTGAAGGCAACATCGAGCCTAGATCACTGGATGGATGTTCGCTTAATGGTCAACTGCCAAGGAGGATTGTCCGATCCGATTTGGGATTCGTCGATCGATATCGCTGCCGATGAATTGCAGTTGTCATCCTCGCCGGATGCTGGCTACACCTTCAGCGAACTACCAGCTGAACTATCCTCCGCCCGTAATTTCAATGCATGGGAAAAACAACTCGGAGATTATTTGTTCCGCAATCGCCCCGTCAAAATCTATTACAGCAAGGCCTTGAAGAAGGCCAGTAATCCGGGGCAAACCGAAGCGGATGCTCGGATTGAACTTGCTCAAGCGGCTCGCGAACTCCGCGATGCACAGACGGAAAAGCTTAAGACCAAATACGCGGACAAGTTCAAGTCCTTGGAGAAACGAATTCTTACGGCCGAGCATCGCTTGGAAAAAGAGCGTGAGCAATCCAAGCAGCAGAACATGCAATCGATGTTTCAGATTGGAGCGACCGTCCTGGGGGCACTTTTGGGAAATAAGATCGCCAGTAAGACGACGATTTCCAAAGCATCCACGGCGGCTCGCGGTCTTGGAAGGGCCGCTGCAGAGCGAGGCGATGTTGCCAGGGCCAATGAATCACTTGAAGAGCTGATGCTCGACAAGCAGAAGCTTGAAGATGAATGCCAGGCAGACATTGATGAAGTGTCGAGCCAATTCAGCGCTGAGAATCTCACCCTTGAAGAGATCGAGGTTCCTTTGCGCAAAAGCGATACACGCGTTCAATTACTTGCCTTGGTATGGGTACCTTGGCACGTGGACGAACAAGGGATTGCGACCCCTTTGATCGCCATGTGACCAAAAGGGAATACAAATCCAGAAATACAAATCCAGGAATACAAATCCAGGAATACAAAACACGCAATATTAGTGGCGTCACGCAAGTCACCGAGTTCGTTCACAGCATTGAGGATGAGGAGTAGAGTTCAAGATGTCGGCACAAGCGTCGTTAACCGAGATGAATATTAAGTCGTGGCTGCAAGAGCTTGGTCTTCCTCATGGGGACGACGATGCGCTCAAGAGCAAGTTGGTAGATGCTGCCTTGGAATTTGCAAAGGTACTCCAAAAGCGAGCGATGGAACTGCAAACGCCGCAGGAACGAAGGCAGCAAGCCGAATTGGATCGCATGATTCAATTGCCGCAGGACAAAGCGACGCTCACACAGATGACGGACCAGAGTTTTCGAAGTAATTCGCCGGATCGCGTGGTGGATCAGATGGTCCACATTCTCGACGTTCAGGGAGTGCCCCGCTTTTTTAGTCCTTTGGATCGAACATTGCTGAAAGGTTTTCAATCCTTTGGCGGCTACCTTCCGGGCGTAGCTGTTCCATTGGTTAAGGAGAAAATGCGAAAAGAGACCGCCAACGTGATCTTGCCTGCAGAGCAAGAGATGTTGCGCGAACACCTCAAAGCGCGGAGGGAAGAAGGGCTGCGAATGAATGTGAACTTCCTGGGCGAAGCCATGCTTGGGGAGAAAGAGGCACGACGACGCCTCGACGGATATCTAGCAGCCCTTCAAATGCCTGAGATCGAATGCGTATCGGTGAAGATTTCAACGCTGTATTCGCAGATTGCACCGATTGCTCGAAAAGCAACCCTGCGGATTCTCAGCGAGCGATTGGAGCTCTTGTATCGTGCTGCCAATAAGGAGAACTTCGTCCGAAGAGACGGAAAAGAGGTCCCGAAGTTTGTCTATCTCGATATGGAAGAATATCGAGATATGCGTTTAACCACCGAGTTGTTCATCCAGACGCTGTCGAAGCCTGGGATGGAGCAGGTTCGCGCGGGGATCGCATTGCAAGCCTATATTCCCGATTCCTTCTTGGTTCTAGAAGAGTTGACCGAGTGGGCCAAGCAACGCGTGGCTTCGGGCGGTTCTCCGATTACGGTTCGAATCGTCAAAGGTGCGAACATGGAAATGGAGAGAGTCGAAGCGAGTCTTCGAGGTTGGCCGCAGGCTCCCTACAAGTCCAAGATGGAAACGGATGCCAACTACAAACGTATGGTCGAGTATGGCATGCGCCCCGAGCATATCGAAGCCGTTCGTTTGGGAGTGGCATCCCACAATCTCTTCGATGTCGCTTATGCATTGATACTTGCATCTCATCACGAGGTCATGCACCACGTTCAATTCGAAATGCTCGAGGGTATGGCGAACCATCAACGGCGAGCTTTGTTTGAAGCGTGTCAAAGCGTATTGCTCTATGCGCCTGCTTGCCATCGAGAAGAATTCATCAATGCCATCGGATACTTGATTCGACGTTTGGACGAGAATACTGGCCCCGATAATTTTCTGCGTCATGCCTTCAAAATTGAGGTCGGTGGGCCAACTTGGCAGCGGCTGGAAACAGGCTTCCGCGAGTCGGCTCGCATGACTGCGACGGTCTCGAAAGATTCGCGACGAAAGCAAGATCGTAACGTGCCACCGACCCAACCTGCAGCACCTCCGGATTGGCAACATTTCCAAAATGAACCCGACACCGATTTTGCATTGCCACAGAATAGCGTGTGGGCTAATGGAATCGTCGATTCTTGGAAGGGGCGTTGCGATGCCAATGCAACGGTCATCCCTGTCGTGGTTGGCGGTGCCGATTGCGAAGGGAAGGGAGACGAATACCATTCGATGGATCCCTCGCGTCCGGGAGTTGTAGTTGCGAAGTATCGGCAAGCGAGCGTCGAGCAAATTCAGGAGTCGGTACGATGCGCAAAAGCGGATGCCAAAGGCTGGCGACACATGTCACCCACAGATCGATTCGCAGTCTTGCGTTCGGTTGCGCATTTATTGCGATGCCGTCGCGCTGATTTGATGGGGGCAGCCTTGGCCGATGGTGGCAAGACTCTGATGGAGAGCGACCCGGAAGTATCCGAAGCGGTTGATTTCGTCGAGTTCTATGCGCGATGTGCTTTGGATCTTTATCAAACCGAAGGAATGCGAGTCCAACCGAAGGGTACGGTCGTCGTCATTAGCCCATGGAATTTTCCAATCGCTATTCCATGCGGTGGAATTGCTGCTGCATTGGCCGCTGGGAATACCGTTGTCTTAAAACCTGCATCGGATACGGTGTTGCCTGCCTATGTCCTATGCCAATGTTTTTGGGATGCGGGGGTTCCTCGCGAAGCACTACAGCTTCTCCCTTGCCCAGGTTCGCTCGCCGGTAAGTATCTGATCGGGGATCCTGATGTCCATTCGGTAATTCTCACGGGTGGCACCGACACCGCACTTCGAATGCTAGGCCAACATCCGCCGTTGCATTTGCTCGCCGAGACAGGCGGGAAGAACGCAACGATCGTGAGCAGTCTGAGTGATCGCGATCAAGTGATCAAGAATGTGTTGCATTCGGCGTTCTCGCATGCAGGTCAAAAGTGCAGTGCGACTTCCCTTCTGCTCTTGGAAGAGGAAGTCTTTCACGATCAAGGTTTCCGCGATCAATTGCTTGATGCCATTTCGAGTTTGAAGGTGGGTTCGGCATGGAACCTCTCCTCCAAAATGGGACCATTGATTCGACCACCCGAAGGAGCTCTTCTGCGTGGCCTCAAAGAACTTGAACATGGTGAAGTTTGGGCAGCGATGCCGACATGCCTTGAAGACAATCCTTGTCTCTATTCGCCTGGGGTCAAATGGAATGTGCAGTCAGGTTCATTCACTCACTGTACCGAGCTCTTTGGTCCGGTGTTGGGCGTGATGAAGTATCGCAAGTTGGCGGAAGCTGTCGACATGGTCAATGCCACTGGATTTGGATTGACAAGTGGCCTGGAAAGTCTGGACGATCGCGAACAAGTCTATTGGCGCGATCGCATCCGCGCAGGCAACCTGTATATCAATCGTTCCACGACAGGCGCCATTGTTCTTCGGCAGCCATTTGGTGGTATGGGGAAAAGTGCGTTTGGTCCCGGAATCAAAGCGGGCGGTCCCAACTATGTAATTCCATTGGTTGAAGTGGAGACGACATCAGACCATGGAAGTTTAGGTGCATCCAAGCCACTGTTGCGGCCCCTGGCGGTCTTGTGGGAGCACTTGCACGATTCTCAGTACCGAGAACGGCTTGTTCGAGAATGCCAATGGTCCGATGAAGATTGGAGCCAGTTGGTAGCCTCCCTCGAATCCTTCGACCGATTCGCTCGCGACGAAATTCGAGGTGAACATGACACCTTCAAGTTAATTGGCCAAGATAACGTTCGTCGTTACCTTCCCAAGCAGCATGTTCGCATTCGAGTTGTCGCTTCGGATCCAGGTTGGACGATTCTTGCGCGTGCAGCAGCTGCCATCGCCGCCGGAGCGCGCGTGACCGTCAGCCGGGAAGATGGAGTTTATGATTCCTTGATGGATTGTGTTGAAACGCTCACCCATGATTGGGCGGGCGACATCGAATTCATCGAAGAAACTGATGCTCATCTTTGCCAGGCGATCCAACATGGGCAAGTTGACCGATTGCGATATGCAGATTCCAAGCAGGTACCGATGGAAGTCCGCAAAGCGGCCATCGATGCGCACATCCACATCGTCGATTCGCCAGTCACTCCATTTGGAAGAATTGAGTTGTTATGGTATGTCGAAGAACAAAGTGTTTGCTTCGATTACCATCGCTATGGCAATCTAGGCGTTCGTTCGACCGAATCGCGATCAGAGCCTCTGTAAAGCAGCCGTATACGGATCGGTGGATGCCCCAAAATGTCCTTCGCTGCATTCCAACCATTGGAGCAGCGAAGGAATTTTTATTCGCATGATAAAAGCTAAGATTCGTTTATGGGAGTTGGCGAAGAGGTTTGGGAGCGTCCAACTTCCAAAGAGTGATCGTTCCATCTTGTCCGGAAGCGGCCACATACCCATCTTCTTGGAAGGATGTAGCGGCGTACAGTGAGTCTGCCGACGCATCGTAAGCTCGAATTAGTTTTCCGTTGCTTGCGTCATGCAATCGAACTACCTTGTCGACACCACAGGTAAGGATCTGTTGGGTTTGTCCTAGATACTTTATAGACGTGATCTCTTTTCCAAACCCAGTGATCGTTCGGAGCTGCGTTCCTGCCGCAACGTCCCATACCTTCACGGATGCATCAGCGCTGCCTGAAGCCAGCGACTGTCCATCTTGACTCCATGCGATTGCCAGGACGTGGTGCGTATGCCCCTCAAGAGTCTTTTGAACCTTGCCTTCCATGTTCAAAATGCGAATGATCTTATCTGCGCCTGCGGTCGCAATCGATTGACCATCGGGTGAAAACTGCGCTGCTAGAATCGAGTCACTATGGATTTCACCAAAGTCGCGAAGAACTTTACCGGTCGCAACTTCCAATAACTTGAGATCGCCGAAACGACTCGGTTGTCCGCTTCCAACGAGTAACTGAGTTCCATCGCTCGAGAAATCGAGGGAGGTAATTCGATCACTAAAGGTACTGTCCTCTGCTCCACCGATGGTACGTTCCAGTTTCCATTTAGCAACGGGACGAATTCCCATCGGCTTCTGCTCGTCGGCCAAGAACCACAATCCACCACTCGCATCTTCGATTGCAACCGATTTGGAAGAGGTCACAAAGGAATCGGGAAGGCGTTGAGGAACTTCTGGTTTGAGTGCATCTAACTGAATTGATCGAACGAAACGGTCTTGATGGACCGAGAATATTCGCTTTGAATCGCGACTCCAACAAGTGACAACGACGTCAGGAAGCGATTGAGGATTGGTGACAGTTTGATCGTGTCGAGCTTGAATCGAGGTAAGCGAATTCTTTTCTTGGTCGATTTCGGCTTGAAGGTTGGAATGGCTGCAGTGGCACGAACCGATTCTTCGGCTGTAGCGAGAATCTGCTCTTGCTTGGTAACTTCTTTTTCGCAGTATTTTTGCAGTTTCTGCCTTGGCGATCACGGCTCCTTTTAACCATCTTTTCGGCCGCTTCCAATTTCTTCATCGCTTCTTCGATGGCAGCCTTGGCAGCAGCTACGGCTTTTTCTGCTTCTGAATGCGCGGCCATTGCCTTTTCCACTTCGGTGGTTTTTGCGGTTAAGGTTTCGACGGCCTTGTCTTTGGTTGCTTGCAATTTCGTTTTGGCTTCCACTTCTCCCGTCTTTGCCTTTTCCAGCTCCGGCAATCGCCCTTCCAGTTTGGCTACTTTGGCCTTCTGACGCGCGATATCGGATTGCAACCGACGCTCGGCAATATGTGCTGAATGATCAAGCGTGGTGGTTGCTTTGACTTCGCCTTTATCGATATCCCAAACCTTGCACTGCCCAGATACTCCGATCGAGAGTAGCGATTTTCGATCGGGAGAGACCAATATTTGGCGGAGACCTCCACCATGTTGCAAAGTCTTGAGGACTTGCGCGGTGGGCAATTGAAGGATATGAATGGAGCCATCTTCCGCTGCTGTAACCAATCGTTTGGCATCGTCTCCAAAGAGGATCGCTTCACGCAATTTGGGCAATGGGGGAATCGAAGCGACTACTTGTTGAATCGGTGCGGGAGGTCCATCTTGTTGGGATGCATTCGGAACCGTCGTCCATAGTCGAAGCGCACCTTCTAAAGTTATGCCACCGATATGGCCATCATCGAGTATGAACAGGGATTGTAGCTTTGCAGGGAAACGATCGACTGCCGAAAAAGTTATGGTGCCATTGGTTTGCAGTTGGCCAATCGAAACGTGACCGTTATCAGACGCAACCGCAATCTTTGATCGGTTTGGCGATACGGCGATGCTACGAATGGAACCCAAGGTATGCGATTGGCTGCCAACCTTTTTGAGAGGTCCGTCTTCATAGATTTCCAGGGTCTGGTTTTTCCTTGCAACGATGAGCCAAGTACCAGCCAAGGTCGAGCATTCGATGGATCCGAAATTATCTTGTGAGGCTTCCATCCAGGATGGAATGCGAGACCATAACTTCACTTCGCGATAACCGCCAGATGCAATGCGGTTCCCATCGGGAGATGCTGCCAAGGATTGCACGAGATCCAAATGCGCCGCAGGTTCCGAATCGTTTCCAAGGATGTTGCGAATGGACTCATCCTGCAACAGCTCGGGATTGGCTTGTTCGCGTTGCCAAGAGGGCCATTCATAAACGCGAACTTGGTTGCCGCGACCGACGGCCAAGAACTGACCTTCAGCGGTGCTCGACATCGCATAGGATGGCTGGAGTTTGGCTGGGAGCTTGGACCACGAAGGACCCGCTGCCGTTAAGGCATCGCTCCCCTTGGCACCTTGCTCAATCCATTTTCGAACCAGATCAATTTCTGCGGGAGTGAACGACTTGGCGTCGACTTTATTGTCTGCTGGGGGCATTACCGGTTCCCGTTCGCCCGTCAACAGTCCAATCAGCTTACTTTCTTGAGGCTTACCCGAACAATAATGACTCCTTCATCACCACCCTTCATCAACGCCGAATGGGTTTCCAAGTTGACACCCGATTCGGCTTCTTTCTTGTGGTGACAGGCGACACAGTTCTTCTTGAGCAGGGGAAGAATTTGTTTTCCGAAATCGACGGGCTCGTCAGCCGAACTGACGGATGTTGAAAGAGTCCATGCCAATGCCACTGCCGTCCGCCGCGATCGATACATAAGGCGGGTCCATTGAGGTGGGAAGGAATTAGGGGGCTATCTCCATTATATCTCAAACGCCCCAAGTACTAGGTACCGAATAGGGACTCCGGTTTTTCCAGGGAAAACGAAGTTCGGAATTCCCGCAATCGTACGTATTCATACCCAAATGGGCTAATGACCGAGACAATTGCGGAGTTACCGAAGCCGGAATGTGGGCGCACAGGGCGATGTGAGTGGGCGTAAAAAAACGCATTTCTTATGAGGAAATGCGTTGTGCGAGTTGGTGCCGAGTAGGCTTCGATCATAGTCCATGACTCGATCGTTAGTAGTAGCCGATCTCCGTTAGCAAGATACGGGTGAGGGCGGTTCGACGGTCATTGCCACTTTGAGCCAGAACCTCTTTCGAAATTTCCTGCAACTTAGGTGACGCAGACTGGCCGCGAGTCAGCATCGCGACATGGTCGACCAGCGACTCCCAGCTCATATTCGATTCCAACCAATGCGCCACTTGGTCTTGAAGAGGAGCACTTAATCCCCGTGCGTGGACAAAGAATCGTACATGCTCGGCCGTCGCATTCTTGACGATGGTGGCGTTCGGTTTCAGGGAGGGCTTTTGTTCGCGAGGCTGCGCACGCACTTCATCCCGATCCTTCTTAATGGTTTGAGCGAGATCGATCAAACGTGTGTTCGCGTTTTCGTTTTTGGCATCGACACGAGGTTGTGTGAAGAAGGCCAATTGTCGATCGGCCATTCGCCATGCATCGAGTTCTTGTTCGCTGGCAAGGAAATATTCGTCGAGCGTCATTGACGATTCACTCAATGCAAATGGCTTGCTAGCAGCTACCCATGCAACTAAACTTCGAACATCTTCTCCATGAGCAGACCATTGATTGGCTAGAAACTGTTGGAGTTCCGATCGTTCTTCGACGCCTTCGTTGGAAGCCAATCCATAATTGGGAACGAGCCGCTGTCCGAACAAGTTATTCCAGACCGCATTGATGGCTGCTTTCTTTCGCTCCGACGATTGGACAACCCATTCCGCTAATGGTTCAAGAGTATTTCCATCGGGTATGTAGACGCTTCCATCGATCATCCGAGGAATGGCCAACGCCATGGTCCCATCTTTACGCTCATAGAATTTGTCACTTGGCTTTTTGAAGACAACACGGCGAACGTTTTGTTCGTCCTTCTTGACGTTCTCGATGCCCACTTGTCCCAACACTGCAGCAACACCCCAATAGGTTGCAGGATTGGAATTACCATTCTCATGGCAACGGCTGCATGCCAGATTGGTGTCGAGAATGCCCGATGCAAGATGCTCTGCAAGTTTGGCAGAATTTCCTTCAAACGAAGCGGCCAACCAATGCGATGCGGCATTGAAATCTTCGGCCTCGGGATGATCCGATCCCTTTGCTGTCAGCAATTCGCGTTGTACTTGATGCAATGGAGTCCCTTTGAGTATTTGCTGCGCTAGCCATGCATTGAAGGCTTGGCGAGCAGGGCTTCGATCCCCTTTTCCGCGGCTTCCAAGCCATCCGTCGGCAAGCTTGTTCGACCAGTACTGAGCAAACTCTTTCGTTTCGGTAATCTTTCGAAGATAGGCCAATCGCCCTTCGATGCTCTCCAAAGGAAACTCGGAAGCATTGGTTTCGGTCGAAGTCTCTTGCCCCAAGACGAATATATTGACTCGCTGTAACCATTGATCGCGTGGAGCGAGAGGAGCTACTTGCGTGTTACTTTGATTCCAAATCTCACTGAACCGCGAATTGATGTGCCGAACGATTTCTCAGGTATCCATCTTCGCAACCGTGATATCTTTGGATTCGGTGGTTTGCGATGCAACTGATTCATTGGAATGGAAAGGTGTGCGATCGATCGGAAACGGATTGAGAGGAGTCTTTCGATCATTCTTTTCCGGCGACTCAGCTCGAGCTGAGCGGCTACTGAAAGTTTCTTCGGGCATCGGTATTGGGTGACTTGGCAATCGATGGATTTGTATTCTGAAAACCTTACCAATTCAGAGCAACCAGAGAATGGAAGCTGCTGCAGCGCTCAGACCGACCCATACCCAACGCATGGTCATGCGATCCTTGGAACACTGACTTGCGATGCCGCGAAACGTTGACAACGGGACTGGGATTTTCTACTGCGATCTCTGGCTGAAACGCATGCAGACCAACGGAGGTAGCGTCGGCTTCACGATGCTGCGTTGGCGCGGGGAATGGGCCAAACGGACTGCTTCTTCCCATGCCAAATGCTTGGTGGCATTCTCTTCGTGAAGAACCGGTGCAAAATCGATCTGCACGATAAATCGGGAGGGCTCTTATCGGATAAGAGCTCTTCGAGAAAAGCGTCGATGATAGGATGGGGTTGGTCTTTCATTGTAATCTACTTTCGACACATTCCTTGAGTTGTGTCTTAGCTCGCTGCATGAGGTTCTTCGCTCCATGCTCAGAAACACCTAACGCTGCAGCTATTTCTTCACGGGCCGCGTTGTCGCGAAACCGCATTTGCAGGATAATTGAGCTCGTTCAGTTAATCGGTGAAAGCAATCGGCAAGCAAATCGAGAGCACCATCGCCGCCATCAAAGCCAGCCCATCGCATCCAATCCACTTCCAGGCTTTCAGCTTGATCGGTCAAAACGACTTTGCCCGTTCTTCGTCGGTGAGAAATCAATAGGTGGTAGGCAACGCGACGAAGGTATGCATTGGTTGCTGCAAAGTTGATTTGTTCAAACGGCTTCTTCAAAACGGCCAGAAACGTTTCTTGTGTTAGGTCATCTGCAAGTGCGCGATCGCAGCCGAGGGCACGTAGATATCTCCAAATGCCTGTCTGATGCTTATGAATCAGTTCTTCCACATCGATCGGAGCGGGCTCCTGCGATGTTTCCTCCATTTGCGATCGACACGTCCTCGAGAAACGCCCCTTCCGGGAAAGAATCAACGTTCAAGCCGTTATGCAAACAGTTCTTTGATGGGAGCACCGCCCCCTGCAATCTTCATGGGACGACCGTTGCGACTGGTGTAGGTCGTCTCAAGTGAAATTCCGAGTGCCTTGCAGACGGAAGCCATCAAATCTTCTGAAGAATGCGGGGTGCTTGTTACTTCCATCCCATCTTCATTGGTTTCTCCAACAGCAATGCCGCCCTTGATTCCTGCTCCACCAACGACGCAGCTCCAAGCGCGAGCAAAGTGATCACGTCCTGCATCTCCGTTGATGCGCGGTGTACGACCAAACTCGCCCATCCAAATGATGGCTGTATCTTGCAGCAGACCTCGTTGGTCGAGGTCGCTTACCAAACGCTCGCCTTTATCGAGTACCAGGAAGCTTATCTGTTTCGAGAGTGCGGTGGATGTTTTGATGGTTATCCCACCCGCCGAGGTCGACCTCGACGAAGGGCACACCTGACTCGACCAAGCGACGTGCGAGGAGGCATCCTTCACCAAAATTGTTCTTGCCGTATTGTTCCTTCACGTTGTCGGGTTCTTTCTCGACATTGAAGGCTTCCATCTGGGCACTGGTAAGCAAGTCCATCGTCTTGCCGAGAATCTTGCGGTGTTCTTCGGAAGAAGATCCACGTTGCTGTTTGATAAAACCTTGCTCGATCACTTCCAACGCAGCTGCGCGTTGAAGCAATCGTTGATTGTCAAGATTCATATCGAGGTTTCGGATGCGACCGTTGCTGCTAACATTGAAGGGTGACCAGGCCATGCCCAAGAAACCAGGGCCTTCGCTGGCTCCGCCAACCGCAACGAAGGGCGGAATCGCCAAGTCGGGTCGCTGATCCATAAGTTCGTGAGCCAATACGGCTCCGTAGCTTGGATGTTCAATGTTTGGATTGGGCACGTATCCGGTGTGCATGTAATAGCGACCACGATCGTGATCGGCTTCACGAGTGCTCATCGAGCGAATGATCGCCATGTGGTGCATCTGCTTGGCCATCAACGGCATATGCTCGCAGATCTGGGCGTCACCCGAGGTGGAAATCGGTTTGAAAGGCCCACCGGTTGCAGCGCCAGGCTTCAAGTCCCAGATATCGATCGTCGCCGGTCCACCACCCATCCAAAGAAGAATAGCGCTCTTGCGATTCTTCTTAAGAGTATCCGCGTGAACGCGAAGCGAATGGCCCATCGCCAAGGAAGAGCCCACCAATGCCCCGGCACCCGCCATGTGCGACATGAAGTGGCGGCGATTCATGCCTCGAGGTGTCAAAAATCGATTCCACATTTGGTAGTCCCCTAGTGCTTGATAATGAACTCGTTGCTATTCAGAATTGCCCACCACATGTCCTGGAGCATTTGGGCTTGGTTTCCTTTGCGGGCACTCAATAGGTTCGTGCCCACCGTCACTTCATCATTGGAAACGCGTCGTCCCAATCCAGCGATGAAAAGATAATTCAATTTGTCTTGTGGCTTCGCATTGTTCTTTGCCAACTGATCGAGCCAAGAACCAGATTCGATGCTGGTTGCTTCCTTGATCAAGGCCCCATTGAACATCATCAACGACTGCGGAATCGATCCATTGAAGGTCGTGGTTTCCCCGCCATCATCGGTACCGAATGCGACGACGAATTGTTTTAACCAGTCGTCTCGCTGGCGTTGCTGCTGTTCGAGCGAACCCTTGCGATCCGCTTGGGTTGCTGCCACTAATGATTGATAGAGCTCTTCAGGTCCCATTTGTCTCGAATAATAGTGCGAGAATTTTGGGCTTTCTCCAAGTTGGGGATCATCCTTTTCATTGCCTTTCGAAATTCGAGAGGAAAGCTGATAGGGCTTCGAAAGAACGATCCACTTGATGAGTTGCTTGGTGTCGTAACTCGTATTGCGAAACTCTTTTCCAAGGCTCTCTAGAAGTTCGGGGTGCGAGGGAGCATTGTGCGGACCGAGGTCGTCGATCGGTTTGGTGAATCCGTATCCAAAGAAATGAGCCCACATGCGGTTGACGATCATCTTGTCGAGATAATCGCTTTGGAGAATGAGTTTGCCGAGCTCTAGTCTTCGGTTCACATCGCTAACGTAGCCGCTTCGCCCAATCTCTGTTCCATCCACAAATACTGGATAGGCAACTTTGGTGACCCCGTTGCGAAGTTGGAAGAACAAGTCAGCTTCTTGCGTGCGATTGCTTTCTCCAGCGAAGTCTTGATCGACCAATTCGCAGTGATCGATATCGCGTGTACCCGAGACGTAACGGCGAAGAGCGCGCGTTTGTCGAAAGAACGCATTGAATTCCCAAAACTTTTGTTGCTTCCATTGATTGAATGGATGGTTGTGGCATTGGGTGCATTGAACTTGAAGGCCGAGAAAGATTCGAGAGACTGCGGCCGTCGCTGGCACACCATTCTCCTCATTGACTTTCATCGCCAAGAAATTGGTGGCACCGTTAAAATTGCTCCCGGTTTGGTCGTACCAGCGGTAGCACCAGTTGATACACCATGTCGTCGTATGGGTTGTTGCGAGCGAAATGGTCGCGAAGGTATTTTTCAAGGCTTCGCGATTGATCAGAGTATTTCGCTCCATGCCACCATTATATCTGATCAGAACGTTGGTCCAAATGTTTGCAAAACGGGCTGCATATTCTGGTGTATTTGTCGGTTGTCGAAGAGAAGCGTGTTGATGAGCCGTGGTGCCGCTTGTCCAGCGCATCGTTCTTGGCGAAACTTTTAAATCCTTTAAGGTTGGGATGTCTCAAAAGATCAAGAAAACGCGACGGCACCAAAGAAGATCATCCTCGCTCTTGGAAGCGGTGATTTGAAAATCCTTCCAGGTTTGCTCGATTTGCTTGTCGATCATTTCGACTTGCGGCGGCAACGGCAATGGATCTTTAGGTTTCCGCTTGTACACTAGTCGTGCAGCAGGTCACCCAAAAAGCCCCATGGCCAAAACCCAGAGATTTTCAATGGATAGGCTCTTCACGTGATTCCTCCCCGCATTTCTTGCGAACACCACTTCCAAAGTTCCTGCATGTTTAGTGCAATTGCAGTGTCCACATCTCTTGGAGCGATTCCCGAAATTGCCGCTACGAGCAGGCCGCAGCGGGTTCTACAGAGATTGGGACGAAACGCAGTGTGCTGTTGCGGATTATTCGCCGGGCAAGATCGCTCGCTTCTTGAGGGCCTCGCCGTTTGCGCGATACTGTCGGACGAGCTCATCGGTCATGACTCCAATCAAGATTATCGCACCGATGATGGTTCCTTCCCACTTGTCCGAGATCTTCATGTGAGGTGAGATTGTTGAGCATCTGCATAACGGATGTGCACGATAATGACGCCGACGATCGTTCCTTCCCCACCTCGCAAACTGCATCCGCCCACTTCGCTGCAGCGATTGCATAGAGTTCGAAAATGTTCCCAAAGCTCGATGAGAGAGAATCGAGTTTGCGTCGAAAGCGCGAATAACATTCCGCCTGCTGCGGCTGCCGTCGTGCAGAGAACGTGCTTCAACACGTACGCGAGCAGTATTGATGCCACCGGACGCGGGCTGCTTCTTCATTGCGACCACCGCCACAGATAGCGTCCCCAAACCGTCAAATTGAGAAAACACTGGCCGCGGCAATGGCCATCCCCACCAATATGAACAGGTAGGGGATGAAGGTCGGGCGCGGTGTCGCCGTTGGCGTCCCATTGATAGAGAACCCACTTACCACTTCCCAGTGACTGAGGCTTTGAGCATATTCCATCCCGAACCCGTAACCGGCTGATCGCTATCCGTCCATCGAGACAGCTTTCGATAAATCAAGAGACCGCAGATGGGGTCACGATAAAAGGCTGCAAGCGAACGCGTGTAATGAGCAACCGTGAACGGCACCCAGCCCTGCTGCAATCACAAGCACGCTCAACAGAGCCAGCTGAATTCATACGATGGCGAAACATTTGAATGGCAAACCAGCCATCGGCAAAGTCGGAACCAGGATCGCCGCAGATCGAGTTGCGTTCTCGCGATCCTTCAACGATCGACGACTTGATTTCTCGCTTTGCTTCTGTCCTGCCGGATGACGAGCATCACTTCCTGATCTCGAGACGCAAGTTGGAATCGATGCATCAAGCGTCATTCGATTCCTTGCCATCGGCGGATCGTTGAACGATGCGACCAGAATCATCAAGGATTTGCCCTGAGTCATCATTGTTCGATAGATCTCCGGTGACGGTCAAAGGCTGGCTTTGGCTCAATGGCTTCCGCCACCATTCTCGATCTGAACGGTCTCCACCTTCGATCAGCGAAGGCATTCCCGGCGCGACGTGCTCCAAAGAGACGAATCGTGTCTCCCTTTGCAAATACACTCGTTCGCCAGGTATCAGAATCGTATGATCGCTGGCCTGGATTTGAAGCACTTCCTTGCGATCCATGGCGCGATAGTCGACCTGAAGAAAGATCGCTAACAGGCAGCCTGAAAGGCAAACGATGGAACCGATCGAAAGATCGATGCCACTCGTCATGATCACGAAGGCAACACCGATTCCCAACAATCCAAACATCGAAGTCCGTCGCAATAGATTTTCGATGTTGTTGGGTTGAAGAAAGGTCCCATGAAATGGATCCAACCATGAACTCGAAGTCATGAAGGACAAGAATAGAAATAGACCGCAGAAGAGTCCGAAAATCCCGATTGACTTCCGATTCATGAAGTTTGTCCTGTCGCTAGTCGCATAATCGCTTCCTCGGATAATTTTTCGCGAGGAAGTTCGCCGGTAAGCCTGCCTTCGTGCATGACCAGCGTGCGATCACTCATACCAATGATTTCTTCGAGCTCGCTCGATACAAAGAGGATGGCCATCCCTTGTTTGGCAAGCTCTTCCATAAGCCGATAGATTTCCTGCTTGGCACCGACATCGATGCCACGCGTGGGTTCATCGAGAAGAAGGATTTTGGGGCCAAGAGCCAACCATTTCCCGAGGACCACTTTCTGTTGATTGCCACCAGAAAGGAATCTCGCAATTTGCCTTTCGTGCGGCGTCTTGATACGTAGCTTTTGAATCATCTCGCGAGTATCGCTGAGCTCTTTGGATTTCCGCGCAAAGCCACCCGGAAGGCGATTGGCCCACAGACCTGCAAGACCCACATTCGACCAAACCGGCATATCGACAACGAGACCGTGCTGCTTTCGATCTTCGGGGACCAAAGCGATTCCAGCTTCGATGGCATCGCGTGGTGACGCGATCTTGACTGGCTTACCAGCGATTTTGATTTGACCCGACAACGGTTGATCGATCCCGAAAAGGGTTCGTATCATTTCCGTGCGTCCTGCGCCAACCAAACCTGCGATTCCAACCATTTCGCCCGAGCGGACTGCAAAGTTCAATGCGTGCTTAGGCCAGGTGCGAGTGACGAGTTGACTCACCTCGAGAATGACGTCACCTTTGGCATGAGGCTTGCGATCGTAGTACTGCGAGATATCACGACCTACCATCAATCGAACCATGTTGTCATGCGTGATGGAGTTCCGGTCGAGATTTCCAGCGTTGGCACCATCTCGCAGTACGACCACGCGATCTGCAAGTTCGCGGACTTCACCCAATCGATGCGATATGTAGATAACTGCAATTCCTTTGGCTCGCAGATCTTTGACCGCAGCAATGAGCTGCTCGGTCTCATGGCTCGAGAGGCTCGAAGTCGGTTCATCCATGATGAGCACTCGAGCATTAACCGACATCGCCTTAGCGATTTCGACCATCTGCTGCTTGCCGATGGTCAAATCGGAAAGAGGCGTCTTGGGGGCAACTTGTAGTCCTATCTTTTCGAGCACTTCCGCTGCGCGACGGTTGAGTTCTGCTTTCCGAATGAAGCCCCATTGGCGAGGTTCCCGTCCCAGAAAGATATTAGCCCCAACTTGGAGGTTGTCGGCAAGGTTGAGCTCTTGATGGATGAGCGATATTCCCGCATCCATCGATGCTTGGACCGAGTCAAGCTTCACGGGGTTGCCTTCGACGAGAATCTCGCCAGCATCCGGCATTTGAACGCCCGCTAAAATCTTCATCAACGTGCTTTTGCCTGCTCCGTTCTCGCCGATTAAGGCGAGAACTTCACCGGGAAACACTTGAAGATTCACTCCGGTCAGCGCTCGAACACCCGGAAACTGTTTCGAGACATTCCGGACTTCAAGATAGGGCTGAGGCGATTGCGACATCGTCGGCTTACTTGCCTTTCTTCGCCTTGAGATCGGCCCAATAGTCATCCACATTGGCCTTGGTGATCGCGCGCGGCGCAATGTCGACATACTTCGATTCAGGAATGGCGTTGGCTTCTTTGCCAAGGATCTTCTTGAGCGTGCTTACCGAAGCGTAGCCGTATTCGTAAGGGTTTTGGACGACCGTTCCGGTACACGTTCCATCTTTGATGGCCTGCAAGGTGACGTCGTTTTCATCGAATCCAACGAGCTTGATTTTGCCCAGCTTTCCGGCCTTTTCGATGGCTTGGTAGCAAGCGGGTGGGTTGTACTCGAACAATCCAACCATAGCGTCGAGCTCTGGGTAGGTGTTGATCGAATCTTCGGCCTTAGTTTGAGCGACGTCGGGCTTGCCTTGATCGGTAATGGTGCCGAGGATCTTGTACTTATCGCCTTCGATCTTGCCTTCCACCGGATCCCAGGCGTTGGGTTGCGATTTGTAGTATGCTAAATCGCGGTCGCGTCCCATCAGAACGTCGATCACGCCCTGTCGACGATACTTCGCGTTGTCTTGTTCCAGTCGTCCGATATAGAGCATCACTTCG